>CAZXYZ010000032.1:0-95144 GCA_964645045.1 uncultured Pirellulaceae bacterium
CACATTGCTTGGGGCGCCGTGGATCCGTCGGATCCGCACGAGACGGGGCTGGGCATTTCCCGTCTGGTTCGGGAACCGTACTGCCCGGCTCGCGCCGAAGTCGCCATCGCCGTGGTCGACGAATATCAGCAGTTCGGCCTGGGCACCATCCTGCTGGCGGCGATGGTTGCCCTGGCTCCAACGCACGGCATCGAGACCTTGCGAGCCGTCGTGCTGCCGGACAATCACGTCGTCCTGGCGTGGCTGTCGCGCCTGGGCGCGCGATGCATGGGGGATGGGACGCAAACCACGCTCGATCTGCACCTCGGCGATCCGTTGCCCGCCAACCGCACCGCCCGGCGGTTTCAGGAGGTCTTGGAGCAAGTGGAATCCGCCTGGACGCGGAATGGGCGCCACGCGGGAGTCGGGCCGTGATTCGCATCCCGTTGGAGTTCACGCTTTAGCGTGTGTTTTGTAGCGGGCATCGCCCGCCCGGCACGCTGAAGCGTGAACTCCAACGGGGGCTCGGCATCGCAGGACTCCGGGGAAATCATGCCTTTGCGGGGGCTATTCCTTCAACTTCAGGCGATTGACGAGATTGCTCCGTCTATAGAGCCCGGATCCAGATGTTCCGGAACCGGACCGGGCAGCCATGAGCGCCGAGTGCCAGGGGGCCCTTGGCGGGGACGCCGTCGTACGTGGCCAAGCCGGAATGCGGCGTGGTGCCGTAGATCTCCTGGTTTAGGTGGACCAGGACGCCATTGTGGAACATGGTCAGCCGAGCGGGCGCGGCGAGTTTGCCGGCATCATCGAACTTGGGCGCCGTGAAGACGATGTCGTACGACTGCCACTCGCCCGGCTTGCGGCAGGCGTTCGCCAGCGGTGGTGTCTGAGCGTAGACCGCTGCCGCCTGGCCGTCGGGATAGATCTTGACCGAGGACGAGTCGAAGACCTGGACTTCGATCACCCCCAACAGGAACACGCCGTTGTTGCCGCGGTTCCAGACGCTCGCGGCCGGCTCCGTCGGGACCATCCATTCCAGGTGCAACTGGCAATCGCCAAATTGTTCCTGGGTCTGCATCGGACCTGCGGTGGCCACCAGACAGCCGTCCTCGACCGTCCATTGATTCGGCGCCCACTGCTCCAGACCGCGGCCATCGAACAGCACCAGCGCGTCCGACGGGGCGGTCGCCTGTTCCGTTGCCGTCAACGGCCCGGGCGTCACCACCGGCGGCGCCGGCCGGTCCGGATCGTGGACGTGAAACCCCGACCAAGGCTGCAGCGGCGTGTCTTTGTAGCCAAACACGCCGGACCCGTCTTGGGCATGGACCAACTCGTGCTTTTGAGCCTGCGTCCGCGCGGGCAGACACAGCAGGGCCGTCATGCAGGCTGCCGCCATCGCGCAGATTCGATGCGTCATCGGCTGTTTCTCCTTGTTTGTCTTGAGCAGGATCGATCCCGCCAATCTACCGCGAGCGGTTCCGCATCTCAAGCGTCTCATCCGCTCGACCTCATCCGGCCGTCCCCCTGTTGACATTCGCTTTCAGACCGACAAAGTTCAAAGGCGGCGGCCTTCTCCAAGCTGGTAGAAACTCCAAGCATGGCGGCGAACACATGATCGACTTGTTCTGAGCGGGCCATTCCAGGGGGCCACATCGATGCCGCCGGTGGCCGTCTATTGCGGCATTAGATCCTCGTCGATTCGTCCGCGGGGGCGGTCCGGCGTTCGCTGGCGTGAAGGCGCCAAGCGGGCGTCCATGTTCGTCAACTCGCCGTTGCGCCAGTTTTGGACCAACAACCGCACTTGACCGTTGGGATCCGCCCGCAATTGCAACTCCGGTCCCAACGGGTACAAGCGGCGGTGCAGGTAGCCCACCTGAAAACCTTCCACGGTGACGATGCGGTCACGCGGCTCCAAACCGGCTCGAGCCGCCGGACTGCCGGGGACCACCCGCGTGATGACGACGCCGGTCGACGTGTTGTACGCGTACACGCCGAGCCACCAGCGGGCCGCTTGCGGGAACGGCGGGAACTGCGGAAATCCGGGGGCAATCCGCGGCTGGCCGGGTGCGGAAGAACGCTCCTGCATCCCGCCGGGCCAGCCGTCCTCGGATTCCTCTTGGGACTCGCGGCCTGGGGCACCCCGGGGCGCGGCTTGCGCGCCCGCGGCGGGGCGTTCGCGCGCCGGTGGTCCGTCCACGCCTTCCGGAATTGTACGCTCCGACGGCCGAGACCGTTGGGCCGCGGCCGGAGACACGGCCAACCAGGCGGCCACCAGGGCCGCGACGCACAGGATCGCAAGCGATTTCCGGATCATGGGTCTGCCTCCTTTTGTTTGGAATCACGGTACGGCAACTAGTCCACCACATCATTGGGCAGCGGCGGCGGGGGCGGCGGAGGCGGCTGGCCGGGCTCCGTCTTCGCCGGCGGCTTGGCGGGCGCCGGTTTGGGCTTACCTTCGCAGTTCACGGCGATGCCCAATCCGATCTTCCATTGATAATCGGTGTTGTAAGGCTCCCAACCCGCCAACACATTCAACTCGTCGCACACGCCGCGGGCCGCCACGTAAGCGTCGAAACTGTCGCTCCAAACCAGGAACCGGACATAAAACTTCTGCGGATCCAACCGCTTCAGCACTCGCCGCAACTCGGAGCCGGCGTTCACGACCTGTTTGGCCGTCTCACCCGCCGTGCCGCGCGGCTCGTAGATCAGCACCAGATTGAAGTTCTCGACCGCCAAGCGGGCCCGATACCCCTCGCTGCTGACCGCCGACGCCTTGTTGAACTGGTCGACGAACTTCTGGCAGTCGATGGCTCCATTGGGCCCGGCCTTTTTCTGGAGCGGCGCCAGCAGGAACTGGGCCCGTTTCCGCGCCGACTCGCGCAGGTCTTCCGGATCAAACGCCGCCACACGCCCGTCGCGGCAGATCACCAGCAGCGGCTTGGCATCCTTGGGCGCCTCGCGCGGATTGGGAAGGCTGACGATCTTGGCGGGCGGCGCGGACACCGGCTGCGTCTGGTCCAACTGCCCCTTGAGCTTCTGCAAATCCGCGTCGGTCGCAGCCACTTGCTTGGCCAACTCCTGCGACTTTTTGGCGTCCTCGGCGACCTTCTTCCGCAGTTCTTCCAGCTTCTCCGGCGGGATCGGTTCGGGAGCCTCGCCGCTGTTGAGCTTCTCGATTTGCTGCCGCAGGGCGATCACCTCCTGCTCGTCGGTCGCCACCTGCTGCGGACTGGCAATCTGGGCCAACGCTTCCCGCTGGCGGGCCAGGTCGGCAGCCTGCTTCTGGACCGCAGCCAGATCCGCGGCCGAGATCCCCAACTGGTCCGGATTGAATTCCAGAATCCGTTCCACCGCCTCGCGGACGTTCAGCGATACCAGCAACAGGACCAGCACCAGCACGCCCACGACGTTGGTGAGCGTGTCCAGCAGCGAGTCCAAGTTCATGTCGGCACCGGAAGAACGTCGCTTGGCCATGTCGTTTATCTCTTCTGGAATTTGCTCAGGTCCAATTTGCCCTGGCCGGCGATCGCCAGCTTGCCGTTCGTCACATAACTGCCGCGGGCCAGATTGCGGGCCGCGTTGTAGCTGCCCACGCCGTCGGGCCGGACCAGGAAAATGACCGTGCCTTTCTCCGTCTGCTTCACTTTGTCGAGCAGTCGTCGATACTCCGCACTGCCCGCGAGCTGACCCGTGGGAATACGAACCGGCTCGGGCCCATCGTACAGCACGACGCTGGCCGCCGCACACTCGACAAAGGTCGCATTCAGGTCGACCCCGCTGCCGCTGGGCAGGATGCGCACCTGTGCCTCCTCCGGCGGCGCTTTCCGCTTGTCCAGTTCGACTTTGAGTTTATCCTGCTGGTCCTGCAGCGGTTTCAGTTGTTGCTCCAGCCGCGCGATCTCGGCCGCCAGCCGCTCCAGTTCGGCCTGGTGCTTGAGCAATTCTTCCTCGGCGCGGCGTCGCTCGTCCGCGGACGGTTTGTGCTTTGCCTGCAACGCTTGGAACTCGGCCCGCGCCTCTTGGAGTACGGAGCGAACGGCCTTCGAGCGGTCGGCCGCCTGCTGCAGTTCCTTCAACTGTTTGCGGTCGACCTGGATGGTGGCCCGGGCGGCCTTGTATTGCTCCACCCGTTGCTTTGCTTCCTCGGCGGCTTTTTTCGCGGCGGCCGGGTTGTCCGTCGGCGCCGGTTCGTCCTTGCCGATCTGGCTCAACGTAATCGAGGCGATCATCAACACCAGGATGCCGATGATGCATGCCAGAATGCTGAGGAACGGAAACAGGCTGACCGAGTCTTCGACGCTTTGTTTCTTGGCCATGATCCAGAACGCGGTGACGGATCACCACCCTCCCCAGCCGGGACGCCCGGCTATGACTCCGATGAATCCTCCGCGCGGGAGCGGCGAAACAGGCCCCAACGGCGCCGCGGGCGTTCGGGCGTTTGAATCAGCACTTGCTTGCCGTCCAGCTTTCCCAAGACTTCGTTCATGTTGGCGACCGCCTGCTGCATCAACTGGAGATGCTCCACCAGCGCCACGGCGGCCCGCGCCGCCGTGTCGGCCGACTGCTGAACGCTTTGGCCCATTTGCCGCTGTGCCTCCTGGCTCTGCTCGGCGATCAGCGAGACCGACTGCCGGGCGCGCTCCACGATTTCCGCCAGATTGACGTCGATCGCCCGTTGAATCACCTGGCCCACCGCACCCACATCGGGCAATTGGTCGCCGCCCCCGCCGTCCTGCAGGCGTTTCAGTAAGTTCTCGTTGCAGTACTCGTCTACCCAGTTCAGCAGGTCCTCCTCGGCCTTTTGCAGCGAACTGGCGGGAAACTTCAGGAACAGCGCCATGATCAGCGCCACCAACGTGGTATCGAAAGCGACGCCCAGGCCGCCAGTAATCCCGCTCAGCGCCGTCTTGACGCTTTCGATATCGGTGGCTCCTTTGAGGCTGCCCGACAGATTGCCGACGGCCGAGCCCAACCCCTGAACGGTGCCGATGAACCCCAGGATCGGGATGGCCCAGATGAACACGTTCAACAGGGCGTAGCTGGAGCTGACCGCATTGCTGTCCAGTTCGGACTGCGACGCGAGCACGGTCGAGACTTCGGAGGCGCTGCGGCGGACCGTGAAATGCTCCAAACCGCGCAGCACACGCTGCACCAAGAAGCTGGAGCCGGGATTCACAGGCAGATCGCGGATGCCGGAGGCGAAGCGGCCAACGCTCTCGACGGTGATGTCTCGGCCCAGACTGTCCGGGAGCAAATCAAACAGCATCGACTCGCGCTGCCGGCGCAGCTTGACCGACTTGAACACCAGGATGGTGAGCGACCAAAACAGCAGAAACGTCTCCGCCAAGGTGACCCAGCCGCGGTCGTAGAACAAGTCGCGGAAATAGCTGGCTGGCAGCGGCAGCAGCAGGAAGTAATACGCCGCCGTTGCGCCCAGTCCGGCCAGCGCGGTCCACAGCATGCTGACATTCGTGCCGTCGTCATTTTCGTTCGCCGCCGGCTTTTTGCGCCCGCTGCCGGGACGCCCTTGCACGCGGGGGCGACTCGGGATCGCGGGCGGACCCGCCCCCGCCGCCGAACCCGGCTTGGGCCCAATGGCGATTTGCGGTAGAGCCGGACCCGTGGGCGCCGCTGGCGTTCGCACGGCCAGTTCGGGGCTGGCGGTGGGGCCCGCCGAGCTTCGGGGGCCAGCCGCGCCGCCGGGTGTTTGCGGCTCTTCCCCCGTTCCTTCTTCCGTGGCAGTCCGGTCCGGCACACTGACGGCGGACCGGCAGTAGGGGCACTTGGCTTTGCGCCCGGCAAGCTCCTCGCGCACTTTCAGCGTCTTGCCGCAATTGGAACAGGCAAAGTTGAAATACATGGGGGCGTCCTACACTTGGCCAACTTCAATGTAGGACGGATTGGCGATCCGGCCGGCATTCTCCGGCTGGATCGCCAATCCGTCCTACCACTACTCGTTCACGTTCTTTGTGCGCGGACATATCGCGTGGGCCAGCGGTTGTTCCTATGAGCTACCCCGCCTGCTCCTCCGCCAATCGGCGAATCCGCTTGATCATCGAATGCAACCCGTTGCTCCGCGAGCGGCTCAGGTGCTTGCCCAGTTCCAGCCGCTCGAAGAGGCTCTCGATGTCCATCGCTTGGATTTCTCGCGCGGGCCGGCCAGAGCAGAGCATCAGCAAGATCGCCACCAAGCCGCGAACGATTTGCGAGTCGCTGTCGGCGATAAACCGGATCAGCGGCGGGTCGCCCGGCTCGACGTCCAGAACCAGCCAAACGTTGCTGACACAGCCCTGGACCCGGTTCTCTTCCGTCTTCAGGGTCTCCGGCATCTTTTCTAACTCGTCACCAAGCTCAATAATGTACCGGTAACGGTCTTCCCAGGCATCCAGGAACTCAAAATCGTCGACGAGTTCTTCCAGGGTTGCCGTTTTCACAACGAATGTCCTTTCCTGACGGTTTGTGCTTCCCGCAGTTTGCGGGAAGTGCTTGCGACGCTTCATTATAGGCCGTTTTCCGGACTTGCCAACGCCATGACCTATCAGCTGGGCTATTGCACGAACGTCCATGCGGGCACGGACCTCGACCAGACTCGTGCCAATCTCGAACAACACGCTTTGGCCGTCAAGCGAATCGTCAGTCCGCACGCGTCCCTGGGGATCGGGCTGTGGCTGAGCGCTTCGGCGGCCAGGAGCCTGCGACAGGACGGCCGACGGGGCGAGTTCCAGGCTTGGCTCGAAGAATCCGGCCTGCTGCCCTTCACGATCAACGGCTTTCCCTATGGCGATTTTCACCAGACCGTGGTCAAGCACTGCGTATACCACCCGACGTGGTGCGAGCAGGACCGGCTCGACTACACGCAGGACCTGATCGCCATCCAGCATCAGTTGTTGCCGCCAGGCATGGAGGGCAGCATTTCGACATTGCCTGTCCAGTGGGGAAATCCGGAACCAACGGCCGATGAACTGGCTCGCAGCGCTGCGAACCTGGCCGCCATCGCCGAGCACCTCGAACGCTTGGAGCACCAGACGGGTCGACTGATCTACGTGTGTCTCGAACCGGAACCCGGCTGCGTGCTGCAACGGAGTTCGGACGTCGTGCGGTTCTTCGAGCAGTTCCTGTTGCCAGGCCGCAACGAACGCTCCATCCGGCAGCACATTCGCGTCTGTCACGACGTGTGCCATGCGGCGGTGATGTTCGAGGACCAGACAGAGGCAATCGGCCGCTACCGTGCCGCGGGCATCGGGATCGGCAAGGTCCAGGTGTCATCCGCCCTTGCCCTGTGCCTGGACGACTTGGCCGCCGAAGACCGGCCGCGAGCGATCGCACAGCTGGGCGAGTTTGATGAACCGCGATACCTGCACCAAACGTGCGTCCGGCCCGCGGACGACGCCGCACATTTCTTTGAGGATCTGCCGCTGGCGCTGCAGTCCGCCGAGGCTCAGGAACTGAGCGGCCAGTGGCGAGTGCATTTCCATGTGCCCATCTACGTCGAGCATTTCGGCTTGCTGTCCACCTCCCGCCCCGACATCGAAGCCTGCCTGCACGCAGTGCGGTCGTGCCCGGAACTGAGCCACCTCGAAATCGAAACGTACGCCTGGATCGTTCTGCCCGAATCGTTGCGGCAGCCTACGCTTGCCGAAGGCATCGCCGCAGAGATCCGCTGGTTGCAGGGACTTGATGGCACACTGCCCGCGGCATGCCCACGCCGGGAACCTGCCGATCCTGCGTGTGTGGTGGCTTCCCCGAGCGTGGCACGGTAGAATCGACTGGCAGGTAGCAGCCGCGGCGAACGGGTGAAAGTCCTGAGCCAAATTCGGGAAGAGTGCATCGAACCGTTGACACCTTGGATGACCTGGCCAGTTAGGGACCGACCGATCCGGTCAGCGCAGGGTCTTTTTCCCAATTCCCTAACCACCAAGTAACACAGGCAGGACCATGAATCGCACCCTCACACTTCTGATTGCCGTCCTGTCGGCGCTGCCGGGTTCGGTCCATGCCGCCGACTTCATCCTCGCCGACCAAGCCCGGGGCATCGTGCCCCCGCCGGTCGTCGTTTTTCACGACGCGCCGCCGCGGACGCACGATGCGGCGGTGACGTTGGCTGAGTACATCGAGAAACTCTGCGGAACGCGGCCCGAAGTGTTCGAGGGCCAGCCGTCGCCGCTGCCGGAGCGGGCGATTTGGATCGGCCTGCAGCCGGTGGTGAAGACATTGTTCCCGAAAGTCGACCTCGATTTCGAACACCCCGAGGAGACACTCATTGTCGCCGACGAAAACCAGCTCCTCATCGCCGGACGCGACCGCTGGGATCCGGCGCACATGGAGGCGAAGGGACGGCTGGCGATGAAGACCGGCGTGCAACAGGAATACGGCACAGCGAACGCGGTCTACACCTTCCTGCAAGACCAGCTTGGCGTGCGCTGGTTGTGGCCGGGCGAGGAGGATGTCGTCCCGTGCGAGCGGATCGCCATCGCGCTCGGCGCGGTGCGCTATCATCCGCAAATTCGCGCCCGCGGCGGGATGTTGCAGAAGCTGTCCCTCGGGGACTCGAAAGAGGACGCGGGCGAGCGGTGGGCCCGGTTTCAGCGCGTGCAACTCGATTCGCTGGAACTGCTGGGCGGCCATGGCTTCGGTCACTGGTGGGAAAAGTATGGCAGGGAACATCCCGAATACTTCGCCGCCGCGCCCGACGGCAGCCGCCGCCCCGTTGCGTCCAACCCGCGGAACACGAAACTTTGTGCGTCGAACCCCGCGGTCTGGCGTCAGTGGCTTGCGGAAGTCGAGGAGCAACTGCGGGAAAACCCGGTGCAGCGCGTGTTCAGCGTCTCGCCGAACGACGGTTATACCTCCGGCCATTGCGTGTGCGCAAACTGTCTCGCGTGGGACCATCCCAATGGCGAAAAGGTCACCTGGACCTTCGGCGGCGGCGTGAAATACGAGGGCGTCTCGCAAACCGACCGCGACGTGCGGTTCGCCAACACGCTGGCGCGGATGCTGAAGGAGCGTTTCCCCGGCAAGGAACTGTACGTGCAACTCCACGCCTACGGACTCGCCCGCAACGCCCCCCTTGGCATCGTGCCGGACGACAATGTCATCATCTCCAGCGTGGCGAACTTCCACCTGCGCTCGCCCGAGGCGCGCAAGCTGCCGATGCAACAGCATGCAGCATGGGCGAAAACGGCCAAGCATCTCATGTGGCGGCCCAATCTCGGCAGCCAGGTGGGCCTGAGCTGGGGCATGCCCGATGTGGCGATGACGCAGGCCGGCGAGGATTTCCGATTCGCGGCGGACACGCACTGTCTGGGCCTGTACTTTGACCTGTTCTGGCTCCACTGGGCCACCCAGGGACCGCACTACTACGCGCTGGCTCATCTCGCCTGGAATCCCCGCGCTGATGTCGGGGCCGTGATGGACGATTACTACCAACGCGCCTACGGCCCCGCCGCCCCCGACGTGAAAGCGTACTGGGAATTGCTGGAACGGACGCGGATGGAGTTCGTGGCCGAGGAACCCAGCCGACAGCGGGCCTACGACCTGCCGAAGAAATACACGCCCAGGATGCTGGCACAGGCGCAATCTCATCTCGACGCCGCCGCGAGGGCGGTCGCCGGGGCCGACGAGAAATACCATCGCCGGCTCCGTTTCACCCAATGCGGCCTCGATTACTCCAAGCTTGTCGTCGAGACCCGCACGTGGATGCAGAAGTTCGAGGCCAGCAAAGGCAAGGACGCTGACGCGAAAGCCAAAGTGCTGGCTAACTGGCAGCGCGTCGAAACGATGAAGAAAGAGTATCCCGAGTTCGCCATCAACTGGCAGCCCGTCTTCCGCACACCGGTGCCCGGCGGCGATGCGAAACGCGTCATGGGACTGCATCCGGACGCCCCGCTCAGCGGCCGCGTGCTCCGGGAATTGCGTGCGCCGGGACTGGAATAGCCGCCCGGGGACAAGTGCCTGCACCTTCGACTCGCCCGTATCATCACCGGCACGCGGCCAGCAGTTCGCAGGCGGCGCGTTTGGAATGACCGACCAGTTCCGCGTAGTCGGGGTTTTCGAGGTCTTCACCCATCAGTTCAATGTCCACGTCGCCGGTGTAACCGCTGCGGATCAACGCGGCCAAGATGGTCTGCAAGGGCAGCGAGCCGGCGCCCAGCCGGCAGCGATTCTGTTCGCCGCACGGCGGCTGCTTGGCATCGCCCAACTGGACCAGTGCGATCCAGGGCGACAATTCCGGCAAGCGATTCGCGATTCCCGGCAAATGGCCGAAATGATAGGCGTCGAAGACCAATTTCACGTGCGGGCTGTCAAACGAGCGAATCAAGTCCAGCGTTTCGTCCAAGTTGGTCAGGAAGGTCCAACTGGAAGCACAGCCCACATGCATCGGTTCCAGGGCCAGCGTTACGCCGTGCTCCCGGGCATACGGCAGCAACTCGTCGATCGCATTTCGAAACAGCCGCTTGGCATGGTTATGCGTGTGCCCGGCTCGCGATCCGGTGTAAACGACCAGCGCTCCGGCCTTCAAGTCGGCGGTCAACTGGACCGCCTCCAAGGCGTCCTCGACACTCTCCTTGTGAGAGCGGCCGTCACTGCCTGTAAAACCACCAGCCCACAGGACCGCAGACACGGCCAGCGCGCTGTCCTCCAGCAGTTCGATCGCCTTCTGTTCGCCAAAGTCCGACAGTTTTTGCCGCCAGACGGCGATCGATTCAAACCCCGCCGCGGCGTAGTGCCGCACGTCTTCGTCGAACGACCAGCGGAGGGTCGTCAACTCGTTCATCGACAGCCGAACCATGCCAGCGCCCCTTCGCTCTCGTTTGTCCCGCTCAAGAAATGCGGCAATCGCCCACCAGACTGGTAGAAAGACTGGCCGAAGTTGCGGTAGTATGTCGTATCGTCCGGCGCGTGTAAAGCGCCGGACGGCAAGGTTTGGCCAGTGCCGTTCCGGCAGGCAGTCCAGCCCAAGAAATACGCACATTCAGCAGCCGTTCCTCGGAATCGCGGGTGTCGAATCCGAAAATCCCTAACGCGTTTGTCTGCAAAAGCGGTTTGCTAGCAGCCAGGGTACAACTGCAGCGGGCATTGGCACGGAGCTTGCAACATGTTCCAATGTCGACGTTGATTCGATCTCAAGAGCATCAGACAGGACGGGAGACGATGAAAAAAATCGAGGCGATTGTCCGGCATCACAAGCTGGACGACATCAAGGCGGCCCTCGTCGAGCAGGGCTTTCATGGAATGACTGTCACGGAGGTCCGCGGATTCGGCAGACAAAAGGGACAGCGCGAAACGTATCGTGGTGCCGAATACACGATCGACTTCATCCCCAAGCTGAAGATCGAAGTGGCGGTCGCTTCGGAAGACTGTGACAAAGTGATCGAAACGATCGTCAAGGCGGCCAAAACCGGCAGCATCGGCGACGGCAAAATCTTTGTCTACAACCTGGACAATGCCGTCCGGATTCGAACCGGCGAAGCAGGCGGATCGGCACTATAATCCGTGTCGCGGGCAGGTGGAGAGCGCCATATCCGGCCTCTTCTGGGAACTGGGACGGCTGCAACGCGACCGTCCGGCCGCGGCCCAGACGCAGACTCAGAGGTAGCCCCAACGAATGAAAGAATCAACGAATCTCCGAGGGACATTCGTTGATTCCTTCATTCGTTGGGGAAAAATGCGCGCGGGAGAACAGCGAACAGGCCGCGACAATCCTTGATCGCTAGTCCTTCTTGCGTTTCAGATCCGGGCCGGTGCCAACCGTCTTTTCGTACCCGTGGTCCGTCTTAACGTACTTGGTAAAGCCCATTCGTTCCAGTTTTTTGTCGTCCGCTAGGGCGCGATCCGTGTTCATCGGGGCCATTTTGCCGGCGATCCAGGTCGGCAGGAACACGCGCCGGACGGGTTGACCCGTCTCGGGATGCACGGTCAGGGGGGCGTCGCTCATCTGCTGGACCAGCTCGAAACGCTCTCCGGGTTGTCCATCTTCGGTGATGACTTCGTACACGTATCGGGGCATAGGCTGTTTTCCTCCGAAACACCACAAACGACAGTAGTTAGCCTACCATCCCGTCGCCGTTGGACAAGTCCCGGCCCTCTCTACCGCCAAACGCTGCAAAGATCCTGGCGAGCGGTGAGGCGTAAGCCCACCGGTGTCTGGTCTCTGCGGGCTTTTCACCTTTCGTCAACTGTTTTCGCCGAGCACTTGACCGCGTGGAGCCATTTGTTCGCGGATGGTATCATAAACTTCCTCGTTGTTTGCACATGACCTCTTTTTTGTCGATCCTGGAGGGAGAAACGAATGATGCTTCGCAAATACCGTATTGCGGTGATTGGACATACGGGCCGGGGCAACTACGGCCACGGTATCGACACGGTTTGGTTCGATATTCCCGGCTGTGAAATCGTCGGTGTGGCCGATGCCGACGGAACGGGGCGCGCGGCCGCGGTCGAGCGGCTAAAAGCGCCGAAGGGCTATGCGGACTATCGCCAGATGCTGGACGAGACGAAGCCCGACATTGCGGCGATCGGCCCGCGCTGGCTGGATCAACATCGCGACATGGTGGTGGCGGCAGCCGAACGCGGGATCCACGTGTACATGGAAAAGCCGTTCTGCCGCACGCCGAAGGAGGCCGACGAAATGGCCGAGGCGTGCGACCGGCACAAAGTCAAACTGGCGATCGCTCACCAGACGCGCTACAGTCCCCGCCTGCAGATGGTGCGGCAGCTGATCGAAGACGGGGCGATCGGCACCGTGCTGGAACTGCGCGGACGCGGCAAGGAGGATTCGCGCGGCGGCGGCGAGGACCTGTGGGTGCTGGGCAGCCATGTGATGAATCTGATCCACCACCTGGGAGGCGAACCGCTGTGGTGTTGCGGCACGGTGCTGCAGGACGGCAAACCGGTGACCAAGGAACATGTCAAGCCCGGCAACGAAGGCATCGGGCCGCTGGCGGGCGACGCGGTACACGCCATGTACGAATTGGACAACGGCGTGTCGGCCTATTTCGGCAGCCGCCGGAATGCCGCCGGAAACCGTTTCGGTTTGCAGATCTTTGGTTCCGGGGGCGTGATCGAGATCCTGACCGGCCACCTGCCGGCCGTGCATATCCTGCAGGACCCCATGTGGTCGCCCGGCCGCAGCGGCAAGTCATGGGTCCCGGTCAGCTCGGCGGGCATCGGCCAGGAAGAACCGCTGCGGGACGGCGGCTTGCACGGCGGCAACGTCCTGGCCTGCCTGGACCTGATGTCGGCGATCGAGGAAGACCGCTTGCCCGAGTGCAACGTGTACGAGGCCCGGATGACGGTCGAGATGATCTCGGCCGTCTTCGAGTCGCACCGCCTGGGCGGTCCCGCCAAATTCCCGCTGCAAAACCGCGGCTACCCGCTGGAGTTGCTGTAACCCGGATTCGTCACGAACAAGCCAAGTGGGATAGGCATCTTGCCTGTCTTTCCTGACTGACAGGCTGGAAGCCTATCCCACGCGTTGATGACTAGCGAGGCCAAGTCACGGCGACTTCGAGTACTCGTCCCACTGCCGCTGGAATTCTTCCCGCGGCGGGGCTTCGCCGGCCAATGCCCAGAAGCGGTAGCGGAGCGTGAGCGGCTCGCCGTTCTTCAACTCCGGCTTGACAAACGCGCCGAATCGCCCGTAGTCGCGGTACGCGGACCAGATGGTGTCCTGGGGGTTGCCGGGAGCATTCATTTGCTGGACGGTGTACGTCTTCTCCCCCAGCACATAGGTCTCGGCCACCCACGGCAAATCCTTGTCCTTGCGCGGGTCGTTCCCTTCCTGCGGGAACACGTACTTGGTCTGGGACTTGTCCAGTTCGTTCGCCGGCCGATAGTGGACGCCCGCATGCTCCGGGTCGCCGTTCAGCAGCGTGTCGCCGGCGACCGCCTTGAGTGTCGACTCGACGTCGACCAGCACCAGCGTCGGTGCCGGGCGTCGATGAAAGACAAACGTCCGCTGCTCTTCGAGCAACGGCTCACCGTTCTTGGCGTTCCAGTGGATTTGGGCCGTGAAGGAAGCCTGATCGGCGCCGGCCTTTTGGTCCAGGAACTTCTGATGGATTTGCACGCCGCCGCCCATGCCCCATAGATCATACGCCTTGCCGGCCACCGTCAGTTTGGTCCAGCCGATGAAGATGCCGCGATGGTGCGTGTAGAAACCGCCGGGGCCCTTGGTGATCGGTTCCTTGCCGTCCGCGTCCAACACGTGCAGGAACGGCTTGTAGGTGTCCTGAAACCGGTCCGCGGCATAGGCGTACTCGTACCGGGCCACGAGTTTGGCGTCCAGTTTCACTTCCAAGGACACTCCGGGCACGTCTTGCAGTTCGAATCCCTCGGCGGCCAGGGCCGGGCAGGCAACCAGCCAGCCCGGGCACAGCAAAACGGCCAGGAGCACGAAACGGAGGCGAATTCGCATGGCAGCCATCATCGGGGAACTCCTTGGAATGCAGGGGGATCGAGCAGGTTGAGCATCAGCGAACACGGGTGGGAATCGAGGCGACTCGAACCGCACCAAACGCTCGGCCGGTTTTCACAATTCTGGACTGAAGGAGTTCGGCCGTCAACGGCCGGCATGCCACCACGATCCTCGCCACTCGTCGGCGAGCAGCGAGGATTCCCTGCCCCCGCATCAACCGGTTTCGGCAGCCAGCAGGAAATAGTCTGCCCAGCGGACTTTCGACAGCGTCAGGTAGCACGGATGGCAACGCCGGGGCACGGATGAAAAGCAGGCTTTTTTCGTTATCCGTGCCCCGGCTTTGCCATCCGTGCTAGATTCGCGTGGGTAGTCCATTTTCCGCGGTGTGCCTTAGCGGAGCCTGCTACTTCTTGTCGCCGTTCGCGTCGGGCTTGGGTGGCGCCGCCACGCCGGTCGTGGCGGGCGAATCCTTGTACATCATCCGCACGCCGTCGTCGGACAGGAGTTTTCCGGTGGCTTTGTCCCAGATCCGCGTGCGGACCTTCAGGCGGTGCTTTTCCGCATGGCACTCCGTGCAGGTCTTGTCGGTCTTCTTGGCCGCCCCGAACACGTCGTCGTGATTGCCGCTGGCCAGCAAGTCGTCCTGGCTGTGGCACTTCGTCATGCATGCGGCGTTGACCTTGTCGCGCGGGAACATGATTTCCGGGGGAGTCAACCCGTCTTCGTCGCCGCTGTGCTTCTCCGACTCGCCGTGGCACGTTTCACAGCCGACACCGAACGGCACATGCTCCTTGGTCATCTCCTCCTGCTCGTACGGCGCGTGGCAGACGTAGCAGTACGAGTTGTCCGCCGGCTCGGGTGGCGGTGTGTCCGGCTTGTCGGCCGCCGGTGCCGCGCCAGCCGCCGCACCGTTCGCGGCGGGCGGGCCGGCCGGGGTGGCCGAGGCGTTGGTGAACCAGACGAGCACGAGCAGACTTGCCAGCACTCCCCCGGCAGCCGACGCCCACCAGGTCGCGCGCATCGCAGGTTCCGCTGCCGTCGCAGCGCCCACGCGCCGCGGTGACATCTTCTTCGCGAATCGAAGCTGCGACATCAGACGTATTCCCACTGCTTCAGCCACTGGTAGTCCGGCGGCAGGCGAGCCCACATTTCCTTGCCCATCCGCTCCAATTCTGCCTGCTCTTCGACGTCGAACTCGCGATGCTCCTGGACCGCCTTGACGACGTTGTCCACCTGGTGCGCGGTGATCATGCCGGGAATCGGCGCCGTAATTGCCGGGTTGCCCAGGATGTAACGGATGGCCATCCGAGCGCGCTTGTCGTCTTCCTCGACGTGCGGGCCGACCGGCGAGCCGTCGCCCTGGAAAATCGAGTTGCTGGCGAACGGTTTGATGCCCAACAGGCCGACGTCCTGCTTGGCCAGGGACTCGAACAAGCTGTCTTCCGGCAGCACCTTGGAGTTGGCCGTGTAGGGTGTACACAGCATCTGCATCACGTCCGGATAGGTCTCGATCAGCATCTTGGCCCACTTGCGGTCGTGGGTGGAGAAGCCGGTGAAGCGGCACAAGCCCTTCTTTTTCGCCGTGTCCAGAGCCTCGACCATCGCGTCGACCTCGGCCTGGCTGTGCTTGCCGCCGCGTTCCATGGCCATCAGCCGCCAAATGTCGGCGTACTCGAGGTTGCAGCGTTTCAGTCCCGCCTCGAACAATTCGACCAACCGTTTGGCGGTGCAGTTCTCCGGCACGCGCAGTTCGCTGGCCGGGTGGGAATACGCCAAGTAGAACTTGTCGCGGCGGCCCGCCAGGACTTTGCAGTACGTCTCCGGCTCCGCGTCGCCCGCGAAATCGATGCAGTTGATGCCGACATCGATACACCGGCTCACCACTTCATCGCGATTCCTGCTCAAGGCGTCCATGTCCACCGAATTGTCGGAACCGCGGTACGGATCCATGCTCCCCTGCAGCTTGATCACCTTGTCGACCCGCTTCCAGTGACCGCCCAAGCACACGGCGGAGACCCACAGCCCGGTCTTGCCCAGGCGGCGGTATTCCATGTTGGGATTGTAGTTACGGGTGCCCTTGACCTCCGCAGGAACATCCGTCGCTCCGGCCGCGACAATCCTGCGGGGCGCAACGCCCAACGAGACTCCTGCCGCCACGCCGGCCGCCATGACCGCCGTGTCCCGCACGAAGATACGCCGTGTGACCAACCGTTGACTCATTTCGGTTCTCCCAGCGAATGTTCCAAGTTTGGCATTCAAGATCCGAGGATTTCTGGCAACGAATAGGCCCTTGATAGCCGTTGGGGCACCCAGAGTCAAGCGAATGTGTCCGGTCGAAGGGAAAAATGCGGCGTCTTGCTGGCGCTTCGGGTTAGGATCGTTCGAGAAACAAGGGTCAGGTGCCAAGTGAGCGGCAAGGCGCTAGCCGCCGGTATTGCTGCCAATCCGGGCGATTGAGAACCGGCGGCTAGCGCCGTGCCGCTCACTTGTTTCTCGAAGGGTGCTTATGCGTCATCCTCGACCGTCCTCGGTATAATCACGCTATGGACCAACTGGGGATGTTTGCCAAGTACTGGGAGCCGGGTCGCGTCAAGACGCGGCTGGCAGCCGCCATCGGGGATCAAGCTGCCAGCAGCCTGTATCGGCGGTTCGTGCTCACGCTATTGCGGCGTTTTGCCGGTGTCGGCCAACGACGCGTGTTGGCCTACACCCCGGCCGAGCGGCGGACGGAGTTCGCCGCCTTGGCGGCCGATGACTGGATGCTGGCCGCTCAGGGCGACGGTGATCTCGGCCAGCGGATGCAGGATTACTTTGTCGAGGCTTTCCGCAGCGGCGCCGATCGCGTCGTTCTGATTGGCTCGGACAGCCCCAACTTGCCGGTGGAGTATGTACACAATGCGTTTCAACAGCTGGACAGGTATCCGGTCGTGCTGGGCCCCGCGGACGATGGCGGGTACTATCTTGTGGGCGCAACCGGAAGCGTGCCGCCCATTTTCCAGGGAATCCAATGGGGTTCTCCGCAGGTCTGGACGCAGACGGTACACTTGTTGCGCGACGCGGATTGCCCCTATGGCGTGTTGCCGCCCTGGTATGATGTTGACGATCTGGCGGGTCTGCGGAGAATCTGCCGGGACATGGCGATTCAGGATCCGTGGGACGGGCCGCTCCGCCGCCTGCGTGAGGACGTGAACGAAGCAGTCACAACGACGAACCATGAATGACGATCGAGCCGATCCACCGCCGCTGCCTGCCGACGACGTGCCGGAGCACGATCTGGGTTTTCAGCGGGCGGCGGCCAAAGTGCGCGAGTTTCCCCAGACGCCGGGCATCTACCTGATGAAAGATGCGGCGGGCCGCGTGATCTACGTTGGCAAGGCCAAGAACCTCCGCGCGCGGGCCGGCAGCTACTTCTCGAAAACGGCTGCCGAAGAACTGCGGACTTCGTACTGGATTGCCGAGATCTGCGACATCGATTACGTGGAATGCGAAAGCGAAGTCGACGCGCTGTTGATGGAATCGCGGCTGATCAAGGACGTCCAACCTAAGTACAACAAGGAATTGAAAGACGACAAGACGTTCCCGTACCTGATGATCACCACCCGCGAGGATTTCCCGCGGGTCGAGGTGACGCGCGAGCCCAAGGACCGGGGCGTCAAGCTGTACGGACCTTTCGCTTCGGCCGGCGCGTTGCGGGGCGCGGTGCAAGTGCTGCAGAAGATCTTCAAGTTTCGCACGTGCAGCTTGGACATCGACGAGAACGACGAACGCTGGCGGTGGTTTCGCCCGTGTCTGCTGGCCAGCATTGCGCAGTGTACGGCGCCCTGCAATCTGCGGATCAGCAAGGAGGATTACCGGCGGGATATCAAGCGGCTGCAGATGTTCCTGGACGGCCACAAGGAGCGGCTGCTGGCGCAGCTGCGCGCCGAGATGCAGGACGCGGCGAAATTGCTCCAGTTCGAAAAAGCCGCTGCGCTGCGCGACGAGATCCACATGCTGCAGACGCTTGACGACCGTGGCGAACTGGATACGCACGAGCAGCCCGAGGTCTTTTATGTGGACCCCAAGAAAGGTTTAGCCGGGCTGCGCAAGGTGCTGAACCTGGCCGACGAGCCGCGGACGATCGAAGGCGTCGATATCGCCCACTTGGGCGGCGGCCAGACGGTGGCCAGCCTGGTCCAGTTCATCGACGGCCTGCCGTTCAAGCCCGGGTATCGGCGGTACCGCATCCGCCAGGTCGAAGGCATCGACGATTTTCGCAGCATCCACGAAGTCGTTTCCCGCCGGTTCCGGCGGCTCCAGGACCAGGACGAGGTCTTTCCCGACATCCTGTTGATCGACGGCGGACCGGGCCAGTTGACGGCCGCGCTGGCCGCGTTCCGCGAGCAGCAGATCGAGCCGCCGACGCTGCTGTCGCTGGCCAAACGCGAAGAAGAGATCTATGTCCCCGGCGCCGACGAGCCGTTGCGGCTTAGCCGCCACGCCTTCGCCCTGCGGCTGTTGCAGTACGTCCGCGACGAGGCGCACCGCTTTGCCCAACACTACCACCACATGCTGCGCAAGCGATCGACGTTGGGCGAGTGACGCGATCCTAGGCCACGCGTTGGCCGAATTCGGGCGGATATGCGAAGCCGCTGACGGGGTCGTTCCAGCGGCTGAGTGCGATCGCGACCAGGTGGCCGCCGAAGGCCACGGACAGCTTGAGCGCGTGCTGAAAGCGGGTGCGGCGGCCGATCAAGGGCAGGCCGTCAAAGGTCAGCTCCGGATCGGGATTCGTCAGGTTGAGTGTCGGCGGGGCGAAGCCGTCGCGCATCGCCATCACGGTCAGCGCCAATTCGACGCCGCCAGCGGCGTTGATCATGTGCCCCAGCATGGACTTGAGCGAACTGACGCAGACGCGGTCGGCCGCTCGGCCCAACGCCCGGCGGATGCCCCGCATCTCGACCAGGTCGTTTTGTTCGGTGCCCGTGCCGTGGGCGTTGATGTAGCCGATGTCCTCGGGTTGCAGGCCCGCTTTGCGCAGCGTCTCGCGGATCAGGAACGTCAACGCATCGCTGTCCGCTTCCAGCGCGGTCACATGGTGGGCTTCGGCCAATGCCGCGCAAGCCTTGATTTCGGCATAGATCTTGGCGCCGCGCTGCTGGGCATGACTGAGCCGCTCGATGACCAGCATGGCGGCCCCCTCCCCCATCACGAAGCCGTGGCGGTTTTGATCGAAGGGCTGACAAGCCCGCTTCGGATCGTCGTGATCGGCCAGCACGCGCATCTGCCGGAAACCGGCCGCGAACAACGGATCAATTGCGTCGGCGCCGCCCGTCAGCGCCAAGTCGCACTGACCGTCGCGGATCATCCGGACGGCCGACAACACGCTGACGAGACTGCTGGCGCACGCAGTCGAGTAACAAAGCCGCGGTCCGTACAGACCGAAACGATCGGCTAATTCCACGCAGGCCGTGTTCGGCAGGAATTGGTCGCGCCAAGGCACGGTCGTCGGATCGTCGACCGGAATGGCGCCGACGTGTTCGTCCACCCAGCGGGTGTCGCCCATGTGCGCATTCATAAAGCAGCCAAAACGGGTGCCGTCGGCCGTCTGGACATTGATTTGCGCGTCCTCCAGCGCCTCGCCGCCTGCCATTTGACTCAGTGGAAATACCTTCATCCGGCCGCGGGGCAGGAAATCCAAGTCCACTTCCGCGCCCAGGACTAAGTCCGCGGGAACACCACGGAAGGATCCCAGTCGGCGCACACCGCTTTTCCCCTGACGCACCGCGCGCCAAACCGACTCGCGATCTCGCCCGACGGAGGCGATGATCCCGATCCCCGTGATGACGATCCGGTCTTCTGTGCAAAATGGTGTGGGCACGATCGGTCTACCTTCCATTTCTGTTGTCAATTCGAGGGACCGTGCGGATATAACGTTGCATTTTCCCTATTTATTCCAGATTATCACTTCGTAGCGAATTCGCGAGACTGTAATACGCAAACTCGGCAAAACTTTCCATGTAGACTGGGCAAGTTTTCCGTTTTTCGGGGCATCTTGTAGGGCATTTTTGGCCACGGATTCTCCCAAAAGTTCCCCGGCCCACGTATTGCAATCCCAAGGAAAGCGGGTACAGTGATGCAAATCGTGGGAAAACGACCCAAGTACTTGCAAAAAAATGTAGTGCTTGAGGGGAATTAACCCAATAGCTTGCAGTTACATCCTTGGCGAGCGGTGTGGCGTCAGCCCACCGGTAGTAGCCGAGGGGATTTGACCCAATAACCTGCAGATCGAGGCTGGCAGGTAGTTTCGCGGCGGGCCGTCGGCCGGGGGGCGTCACACGGCAATGTCTCGTAACTTCATTTTGGGCGAACACCGACGGGCGTTGGACGAACGCTACCGGATTTCCATCCCTAATGAGATGGCGGAACTACTCACGACCGGCGGCGACGATTGCGTGTTGGCCAAGGAACGTGCGGGAGCCCTCAGTCTCTGGAACGCCGCGGAATGGAAGAGCAAGTTCGATAGCGGAGTGCATCTTGTTCAGGAGAAGATGCTGGCGGGGCGACTGGATGGCCGCGTCGAAGATGTTCAAGTGCTGGGACGGCTGCTGTCAACAAGGCAGACGAGCGTCAAGTTGGCGGGGCGCAGCCGATTGATCGTGCCGGAAGGATTCCGCGAGTTTCTGGGGGTTGAGCCGGGAGGGGAGGTCCTGGTGGTCGGGGCGGCCTTGTGTATCGAACTGTGGCGTCCCGACCGTTGGTTTGCGTACGTCGAGGAGCAGATGCCGGGCTTCCGGCGGCTGTTTGACAATCTATCAAGTTGAGCCCAACGGGGCGTGAGTGTCGGTTGGCGAGACCGCGTGCATCGAATGCCTGGACCCATTGAAAGGGAAGCAGCAACCAGGGGGTAGTTCGCACAAGGTCCCGCCAACTGACGCTCACGCCCCGTTGTTCTCTAGTCGGCCGTCTCCGTCTTCTTTTCGGGCTCGCGGCGGATGGTCACAAAGGTCATGCGAAGCTGGTGCAGCACACCGTCCAGCATGCCCGCTTCGTCAGGGGTGAGGTTGCCTTTGGTTTTCTGTTCGAGCATGCCGAGCATGTCGATATAGTGTTTGGCCAGATCCGGCCGCACGACCGCGTGGCCTTGAACCAGGTCGGGCAGTTTGCCCATGGCGGTCAGGGCTTGGGCTGCCAGCGTGCTGAGCAACAACTCGAACGAAGCCGCGGGAAGCCGTTCGCCGGCCGTCGCCTGCTCCGGTTCTTTTTCGTCTGCGCCCGTGGCGGCGGATTTCGCAGCCGGCTTGCCCGCCGCCTCTTTCTCCGCCTGCACGCGGCTCTTCCAGTCCTCGTCGACGACGATTTTGGGTTCCTCTTGTTCAGCGCTCATGCCGTAACCTCCTGCGTGCGCTCTGCTCGGCTGCTGTGCCGTTCGATAGCCGCCCCGACGAATCCGGCGAACAGCGGATGTGCAGCCGTGGGTTTCGATTTGAACTCGGGGTGAAATTGAACCGCCACGAACCAGGGATGACTTGGCAATTCGACGATCTCCACCAACTTGTCCTGGTCGCTGGTCCCGGCAATCCGCATCCCGTTGGCCACAAACTGCTGGCGGTACATGGCGTTGAACTCGTAGCGATGCCGGTGCCGTTCCGAGATCGCCTGCCGTTCGTAGCACTGAGCTGCGCGACTGCCCGGCGTCAGATCCGCGATCTGGGCTCCCAGCCGCATCGTACCACCTTTGTCGGTGACGTTGCGCTGGGCGTCCAGCAGGCAGATGACGGGATGCGGCGAGTTCTTGTCGAATTCCGAGGAGTGCGCGCCGGCCAAGCCGATCACGTTGCGGGCGAACTCGATCACGGCGCACTGCATGCCCAGACAGATCCCGAAAAACGGGATCTTGCGTTCCCGGGCATAACGAATGGCGTCGATCTTGCCTTCGATGCCCCGCTCGCCGAACCCGCCGGGGACCAGAATCCCATCATAGCCGCTTAGCAGCCGTTCGGGGCCCTCCCGCTCGATCTCCTCGCTGCGGATCTTGCCGATCCGCAATTGCGTATCGTGATGAATCCCCGCATGGTCCAGCGATTCGTAGATCGACTTGTAGGCGTCGAAATGCTCGGCATACTTGCCCACGACCGCAATGCTCGCCTCGTGCTGCGGATTGCGCATCCGGTGCAGCATGTCCCGCCAGTCGTCCAGGTCCAAGGTGTCGGCGCGCAGGTGCAGCCGCTTGACGATGAACTCGTCCAAGCCGTGCTCCACCAGATCCAGGGGGACTTCGTAGACGGAAAAATCTTTGTCCCGTTCCTCGACGACGGCTTCCAACGGAACGTTGCAGAACAGGGCGATCTTCTTGCGGTCGTCCAGCGAAACGGGCCGCTCGGTGCGGCAGATCAGCAGGTCGGGCTGAATACCGATCTGGCGCAGCTGGCCGACGGAGTGCTGCGTGGGCTTTGTCTTCAGCTCGCCCGCGGCTTTCAGGTACGGAATCAGCGTCAGGTGGATGTACAGGCAGTTGTCTTTGCCGATGTCCAGCGAGAATTGGCGGATCGCTTCGAGAAACGGCTGGCTCTCGATGTCGCCCACCGTGCCGCCGATCTCGGTGATCACCACATCCGTCTCGGCGTCGGCCAGTTTCTGGATCACTCCCTTGATTTCGTTGGTGATGTGCGGGATGACCTGGACGGTTTTGCCCAGGAACTCGCCACGGCGTTCCTTTTCGATCACCGACAGGTAGATCTGGCCCGTGGTGTAGTTGGAATGACGCGTCAGCGGGCTGTGGGTGAATCGTTCGTAGTGGCCCAGGTCCAGGTCCGTTTCGCTGCCATCGTCCAGCACGTACACCTCGCCGTGCTGGTACGGGCTCATCGTGCCGGGATCCACGTTGATGTACGGATCCAGTTTCTGCATCTTGACGCGAAGCCCGCGCCGTTCCAGCAACATGCCAACCGAGGCGCTCGTCAAGCCCTTGCCCAACGAACTGACAACACCTCCCGTTACAAAAATGTGCTTCGTCATGCGTGCGGCAACCCTCCTGGCAGAAAACCGTGCTAGCACCGCGGAAATGCCGAAAAACGCTTCAGCTATCTAGCGCAAACATTTTCAAGGCAAGACGTTACGGTGCATCGAGCGGGAAAACGGGTAAGGCAAGACGGCCCTCCGGCAGCCCTGGTCGAGCATCTTAGCAACTCAACGTCCGTCTGACAAATGCCCGGTAATCTTTCTCGGTGTCGATTCCAATCGTGGGCTCGTCGACAACTCCGACCAGGATGGTAAACCCCGCCGACAGAACTCGAAGCTGTTCCAAGCTTTCCAGTTTTTCCAGGTCCGACCTGGGGATTTCGGCCAGACGCAACAGGAATTCGCGGCGGTAGGCGTACAAACCGACGTGCTGGTAGAAATGCGGCGGATCGTCGGCCAGCAGCGCATCGTCCCACTGCCGAGCGTGGGGAATCGGGCTGCGGCTGAAATAGAGCGCCCGCCGTTGGTGGTCGAAGACGACTTTGACGCAGGACGGCTCGTCCAGCTGGTCGCGAGTGCGGATCGGAGTCGCCAGCGTGGACATGACCGCGGTCGGGTGATCCTCCAGCATTTGGATCGCCAAATCGATCGCAGCGCCGGCAATTTCCGGCTCGTCGCCTTGCACGTTGACTACGATGTCGACGTCCGGCATTTGGCGGGCGACTTCGGCGACTCGATCCGTGCCGCTGGCGGCCGCCGGATCGGTCATCACCACTTGGCCGCCGAACCGGCGGACTTCCGCGGCGATCTCGTCGTGGTCCGCCGCGACAGAGACCCCCTGCGGCCTGGCCGCGCGGGAGGCCGATTCGTAGGTGTGCTGCAATACTGACTTGCCGGTTTCGCGCAGCAGCAGTTTCCGCGGCAGTCGCGTCGAAGCCAGCCGCGCGGGAATAACGATCTGGCTGCGGCATCCGGAGCGCGGGAGGTTCTTTTCGCGGTTCATCATCCAAGTCGATCCTTTGGTTACGTGGCACCGTTCGAGAAACAAGTGGTGTAAGCTTCCAGCTTGCGATGCTCTTTTTGCCGCAAGCTGGAAGCTTACGCCACCGACACATCGGACGCTTGGTGCCTAAACGCTTCGTCATCTTGGCAGCACCCCGCAGGTCGTGTACAGTCACGAGTAGCCAAGTGTGCCTATTTTTCTTCGCCACGGCTTACGGTTGAGCACTTTTCTTAGCAGGACGACCGCCATGCCCATTTCCTTTACTTGTCCAAATTGTGGCAAGCAGACGAGTGTCGCGGACCAATATGCCGGGCAGTCCGGGCCTTGTGCCGGCTGCGGGCAGACGATTACGATTCCCGGACCGGTCCCGGCCGAGGCGCTCGCGCCCACGTTCGCCCCGCCGGCCAAGAGTTCCGGTAGTGGAATCACCATTCTGGTCGTCGTCGCCGCGTGTTTTTTCGGCATGATCGTCTGCGGGGGCGTGTTGGTTGCGCTGCTGCTGCCCGCCGTTCAAGCGGCTCGCGAGGCGGCCCGCCGCGCCCAGTGCAGCAACAATTTGAAGCAGATCGCCCTAGCCTTTCACAATTATCATGACACGTATGGATCGTTTCCACCGGCGTACATCCCCGACGACAACGGTCAGCCGAAACACAGCTGGCGCGTGCTGATACTGCCGTTCCTGGAGCAGTCCCAGATCTATGAACAATACAACTTTGATGAACCCTGGAACAGCCCGAACAACATGGCGGTTACGAGCCAGCACATCCCGGTGTATGCGTGCCCCTCGTCGTCAACCGCCTCGGGTATGTCGCTCGAGACCAACTACATGGTCATCACCGGTCCGGGGACCGTGTTCGACGCGGGCAAAGCGTGCAAGATGTCGGAGATCATCGACGGCACATCCAACACGCTGATGGTCGTCGAAGTCAGCGGCACGGGAGTGAATTGGGCCCAACCGCAAGATCTGGACGCTAGCACGGTGACGTACCCGCTGGGCTCCGGCGCCGGCAACTCGCCCGGCAGCAATCATCCGGGCGGACTGAACGCGGCCCTGTGCGACGGTTCCGTCCGGTTTATCAGCGACAGCATTTCGCCGCAAACCTTCCAGGCGTTGATGACCAAGGCCGGTGCCGAGATGATCTCCGGATTCTGACGCGCCGGTTTCGCTCTGGCATCGCCGGCGCGCTTCTGGTAATTTCCCCGCCGCTTGTCTCCTTCAGGGCAGGGATCTTACCAGTTGCACGTCGAGGGATCGATCGATGCTCCAGCGCGTTTTCACAATCGGTCTGCTAGCGGCTTTGTCGTTGGCCGGTATTGCCGGCCCGGTGTTGGCGGCCAAGCCTTGGGAATTGCTGATTCCCTTCAAACGCGTGGATGCCGATGCCGGCAAGGAGTACCGCCTGACCGAAAACCAAGGCCCGTGGATGATCCTGGCGACGTCGTTTGCCGGGCCCGGGGCGGAGCAGCAGGCGCAGACGCTGGTGTTGGAGTTGCGGAAGGCATTTAATGTCGAGGCGTATATCCATCGTCAGAGCTACGATTTCACCGAGCCGGTGGTTGGATTGGGAGTCAATCGTTACGGCGGTCCCAAAATGATGCGGCACGCAAACGCCGCCAAATTCGACGAGATTGCCGTGCTGACGGGGAATTTCGAGGACGTCAACGATCCGAAACTGGACAAGATGTTGAACGACATCAAGTACGCGCATCCCGACTGTCTGGACGTCACCAAGAACAAGAGCACGACGCAACGCTTCATCGGTCTCCGCGAGTTGCAGCGCCGCTTGACGCCTGACCAGGACAAGAAACAGCAAGGTCCGATGGGCAACGCCTTCGTGACCCGCAACCCGTTGCTGCCGCAAGAGTACTTCGTGCCGCAGGGCTTGGATCCGTTCGTCGAGAACATGAACCGGGATATCGAGTACAGCCTGTTGAAGAACCGCGGGCAGTACAGCGTCCGGGTCGCCGCGTTCCGGGGCTCGTCGACCATGAAGCCGAGCGATGTGGACAAGATGCCGGAAAAGCTGGAAGACGCCGCCATCAAGGCCCACGAACTGACCCTCCAGCTGCGCAAGAAGGGCGTGGAGGCTTACGAGTTCCACGACCGCTACGAGAGCATTGTCACGATCGGCAGCTTTGAATCCATCGGCTCGAAACAGCCCGACGGCACGACCGAACTCAATCCCGCCGTCCATCGCCTGATGCAGGAATACGGGCCGCAAAAGCAAGCCCTGCCGGGTCAAGCGGAGGTGGGCCTGACACCGCGGGCGCTGAACGGCATCCCCTTCGACATCCAACCGGTGCCGGTCCAAGTCCCCCGCGCGTCGGTCGCCGCGGCCTACCGGCCCGGCAATCTGCTGCGGTGAGAGCGACAATGTGTCACCGGCGTTTGTGTCTGGCCGGCTCATCGGGTTGTTGGCTCAGGGAACCGTCGTAATCACGCTCTCCGTTTGTTCTTTCGTAAACTCAGTCCAAGCCACTGCGGCTCACGCGCCCCTTCGGGACAAAAGATCCGTCGGAGGGCAATGCACAACTCCATTGGCAGTTGCGCCAAACGCATAAAATAAAGTGGCGCTGGCCAATCTATGGCGCGTCCGCTGCGGAGGCGGCCGAATTGTCGGGGTGGTAGACGCCCGGTTCGTCGCCGCCGTCGCCGTTCCAGTCGCCGGCGACGGGCAAGTCGCCGGGGCCGCCCAGGTTGAACACGGCGTCGTGAGCGTTCAGCTCGTGGTTGCCGTCGAGGTCGACAATCCACTGGCCGCCGCGGTACACGCCGATTTCGTCGATGCCGTCGCCGTTGAAATCGCCCACGACGGGCAGATCGCCGGCTTGGCCGTATTGGAACACGCGATCGTTCTCCGACCAGCGGCCATCGCCGTCGGCGTCTAGACGCCACTGGCCGTCCCGGAACACGCCGATGTTCTTGATGCCGTCGCCCGACCAGTCGCCGGTGACGGGGATTTGGGCGCCGGCGCCGTAGCGGAAGACATGATCGATCACATCCGCCCGGGTGGCGCCCGCGGCCGTGTGCCGCAGCAGACGCAAGCCACTGGTGGCCTCGTCCAGTTTAGGCGGCACGTTCTTCGGCTTGGGCAGTCCTGACACCTGGTTCCGCAGATCCGGCAAACCCGATTCGATCTCCAGCGCCTGCGGGTCGCCGGGCCACGCCGGGCCAAAGATGCCGATATCGTCTTTGCCGTCGCCGTTCCAGTCGCCGGTAACGGGGAAATCGAACTCGTTGCCCAGCCGGGCCCACAAGTCCTCGTCGTCCCAGCGGCCGTTGCCGTTCAAATCCAAGAAGAAGTGTCCGCGGCAATAGACGCCGATCTCGTCGATCCCGTCGCCGTTGAAATCGCCCGCGATCGGAATGCTGTCGGCGTCGCCGAACACGAATTCACGGGCCGCCCGGGCTCCGCCGTCGGCGCCAAGGCGTGTACCCAACGTCCAGCGGCCCTGATCCAGCGAGCGGCCGTACCAGTCCTTGACGTCGTGGAACGTCACCGACCGCCAGCGCAAGCCGGCCAGCGGCACCGGATCGCCTTGGCCGCGCGGCGCTCCGGCATCGATGACGCTCAAGTGCCAGCTGAAGTCTTGCATGCCGCCGGTACCGCTGGTGCCGAAGTGCAGCGGCTCGACGAATGGCGCGGGCACGATCCAAGGCCGCGGGACGGGCGGTAAGAAATCGTTCGGAGACGGCTTCAGCTGTACCGGTACGGGACTCGGCGCAGTCGGCGGCGGGATGATGATCATGCGTCCCAACGCAACTTCGCTGAAGTTATTTTCGTGCGAATGGACACCGGCGCCCAGCGGAATGGACACGATCGCGTCCCACAGGGGATAGTCACTGCGTCCGGCGCGGAACTGGGGATCGACGGTCGAATTGGGATTGAAAGCCTGGCCTCCGGTGCTGCCGGGCGTGTCCAAGCCGTCCAGCAAACCGGACGGGTGGACTTCGATCACGTCGTACGTGCCCGGCGGCAGGCCGAGAAACTCGTAATAGCCGCGCGCGTCCGTCAGGGCGGTAATCACGCCGGATTGATAGGTCCCCGGCAAGGCCCGGTCGCTGCTGACGGGCAGGCCCGTTGCCGCGTCCCACAACTCCAGGACGACGCCCGCCAACGGCCGGTCATCCGGCGTCCTGCGGCCGTCGTGTTTCTGCCAAAGATCGGCCGGCGGAAGCCCGTCGAGCGTGCGGACCATCTCGCCGTCCTGGAACACGTAGCCGGACAGGCGGGCTGCGGGCAACTCGCAGAAATCGTAATCGGTCAATACTTGCCCGGCCGGAATCGGAATGCCCCCGATCACGTCGTCGCCAGACACATTGCCGCCATGCGAACCGACGCGCTGGCCTCCCTGGAAATACTCGCGGGGTTGAACCTCTTGGACAGCGTATTCCCCGGGACGCAAGTGGTCGAAGCGGTATCGGCCGTTTGCGTCCGTGGTTGTCTCGGCCACGACGTGCCCGCTGGAATCCAGCAAACGGATGGCGACGCCTGCCAGGGGCTGCTCGCCCGCGTCCAACCGGCAGTTCTGATTCGGGTCCAGATGCACCACGCCCTCGAGACTGCTGGACGGCAACTCACAGAAGTCGTAGTCGGTCAGCGTCTGACCGGCGGGCACCTGAACCTCGGAGATCACATCGTCGACAGACACCTTGCCGCCGTGCGAGCCGACTCGCTGGCCGCCGTGGAAGTACCCGCGGGGCTGAATCTCTTGGACGGCATAAGTTCCGGGACGTAACTGGTCGAGGCGGTACCGGCCGTCCGCGTCCGTGGTGGTCTCGGCCAAGACCTGCCCGCTGGAATCGAGCAACCGTATCGCAACTCCGGCCAACGGCTGCTCGCCCGCGTCAAACAGGCAATTCTGATTCGGATCCAGATGCACCCGGCCCGTGAGGCTGCTCGGCGGCACTTCGCAGAAATCGTAATCGGTCAAGTCCTGGCCCGAATGCACGGCGATGGCGCTGATCGTGTCCTCCAGGCTCGCGTCCCCGCCGCCGGAACCAGCCCGTTGGCCGCCCTGGAAGTAACCGGCGGGCTGCTGTTCCCACACGGTGTACGAGCCGGGAGCCAGGTTGGCAAAGCGGTACCTGCCCTGGCTGTCCGTTTGTGTCGTAGCGACGACGTGGCCCGAGCTGTCCCGCAGTTCGACGGTCACGCCGGCCAACGGCTGCTCCTCTGGATCCAGCCGGCAGTCGCGGTCCAAATCGGAAAAGACGAGGCCCTGGATGCTGCCGGACAGCAGTTCGCCGAAGTCGTAACGCTGACCGACGTCGCCCCACCGCAATCCGATCCCGCGGATCTCGTCGCCCGGATTGACGGCGGTCCCGACGGTCGCGCCGGCCACAGTACCCGCCGCATCCAAGCCGTCCAGGTACCCGGTCGGTTGGGATTCGGCGACCGTGTATTGGCCCGCGCGGAGATCGCGGAATTCATAGCTGCCGTCCTGGCCGGTCTGGGTTGTCGCCGCGACTTGACCGGTCTGATCCAGCAACCGCACCGTGATGCCCGCCAAGGGCTCTTCGCCCGAATCCCAGCCGCCGCTGTTGTTGCGGTCGTGGTACACGGTGCCGGACAGGGACGCCGGCGCATGTTCGCAGAAATCGTAGTCCACCGCCGCTTGCCCGGACGTCAAGCGGATGCCGCCGATCGTATCGTTGCCGGCCAGTGCTCCCATCGGCTGGCCGTCGACCGTGCCGACGCGATCGGCACCGTCGATCAAGCCGCCAGGCGTCTGCTCGACGACGGTATACGTCCCCGGCAGCAGTCCCTCGAATCGATAGTTGCCTTGGGCGTCGGTGCGGGTTTCGGCGAGCGTGGCGCCCGCCGCATCGAGCAACCGCACCACCACGTCCGCCAGCGGCGGCTGCGGGCCGCCGGGCGTGTAGCAGTCCCCGTCCGGGCCGGTCAAGTGAACGCTGCCGCGGATCGATGCCAGGCGAAACTCGCCAAAGTTGTAATCGAGGCCTTCATCGCCCCACCACAACCGGACTTGGCCGATGCGGTCGCCGGGCTGGTCCGCCTGGCCCACGGTCTGTCCGCCGACGGTGCCGGCGCGGTCCCGGCCGTCGACCCATCCGTCGGGGTGCGTCTCGACCACCGCATACACCCCTGCGTGCAGAAAGACAAATTGGTAGAAGCCCTGAGCATCGGTCGTCGTCGCGGCGACTTGTTGGCCGGCTTCGTCCAGCAGGCGGAGCGGGACGTTGGCCAAGCCCTCTTCGCCCGTTTCCCGGACCCCGTCGTTATCGCGGTCGTGGTACACGTAGCCGGACAGCCGGGCCGGCAGGTACTCGCAAAAATCGTAGTCGATCGCCTGCTGGCCGGACGACAACGTGATCTCGCCCATCGTCCCATCGGCGATCACTCGGCCCACGGCCTGGCCCGCGACCGTGCCCAGATGCTCTTCGCCGTCGATCAATCCGGCGAGGGTGATCTCGGCCACCGCGTACGTGCCGGGGAACAAGCCGGTGAAGCGGTACATGCCGTCCGCGTCCGTTTTCGTCTCGGCCAGCACCTGCCCCGCCCGATCCAGCAGCCGGACCGTGGCATCGGCCAGCGGCACGCGCGCCGCCGCCGAAGCGTCGCAGTCCCCGAATCGGTCGGCCACGCACACGCGGCCTTGGATCGACGCGGGGACCAGTTCGCCAAAGTTGTATTCCACCCCGGCGTGCCCGCCGCCCAGGGAAATTTCTTCCAGGGCGTCGCCCGGGTTCTGCGCCCGGCCGCGAACCTGGCCAGCCACCGTGCCCGCCGCGTCCAAGCCGTCCAGGTAGCCCGCCGGCTGCACCGGTTCCACGACACGATAGACGCCGGGCGCCAAGCCGCGCACGACGTAGTGACCGTAATTGTCAGTCGTGACGGTGACCGGACTTTGGGGGCTGATCGTATCGAGGGCTGATATCACGATCTGCACGCCGCTCAAGCCTTCTTCGCCGGCATCGCGCCGGCCGTCGTTGTCGCGGTCGTGGTAGACATAGCCGCTGAGCTCCGCCGGAGCCGCTTCGGCGAAATCGAAATCCACGGCGTGCGTCCCGCCCAGCGGCACGGCGATGTCCGTCAGCAGGTCGCGGTCGCCCGTGACGGTGCGGCCGGTCGCGGAGCCCGCGACGGAGCCCGCGACGGCGCCCACGCTGAACAAGCCGTCCGGCTGGGTTTCCCGCACCTGGTACACACCCGGCTGAAGGTCCAGACCCAGGCCAAACGCATAACGGCCTTGAGCATCCGTAGCCGTGGTGTGTCCGGTGGAGCGGTACGTGCCGTCATCCAACTGCCACAGCGCCAGCGCGACACCCGCCCGGCCGGGTTCGCCGGCATCTTGCTGCAGGTCCAGGTCGGCATCGAGGAACACCTTGCCGGAAATCGAAATCGGCAACGGCCGCTGCTGCGTCTGGCCGACGGCGCCCGTGCTGCGGTCGCGTTTTCCGCCGTCGTCATCGGCGGGCAGATTCAGCCCGGTACCGGCCAACGCCGTATCGTAACGGTTGCGGAAGTCACCGGCCGCTTCGGCGTCGTGGAAATGCGGTGCCACGAAGGTCGCCGTCAGGCGCGAACCCTGAAACTCGACCCCGGAAGCCAGCGGATCGATGCTCTCGTTGATCACCGCGTAATCGACCTCCGCCGGATCGAAGCCTTGGACTTCGTCGACGTCGATCGTGAACACCAGTTTGTCGCCGGCGCGGAATCCGGTCAGATCCAGGACCAGCAGCAGACCGCCGTCCTCGACCGTGGCCCGGACCGTGGCCTGCGGGTCCGCGGTCTGCAGCGCAACCAGCGTAAACGGAAATGCGTGGTCGGCGCCGAGTCCGCCCTCGACGGTGTCGAAAACCAGGTCGCCACCGCTCAACCCTGGCAGGTTCTGGTCCGTCCGGATCGCGACGCGGGTCAGTTGCGTGCCGTCGGCGCCGCCTTCGAACGTCAGTTCGAACGTATCGCCATGCGCGTCGGAACCGATATCTTCCTCGATGTACACCGCGCCGACGTACAGCGGGTCCGCGGCCAGCAACTGCCGGGGCTCCATGATTTCGAACCCGCGCAGACGCGGCGGTTCCGCAGCCGCACGGCGTGACAGTCTGGGCTTTCGGCGGGCGATCCGCTGCAGCAAGTTTTTGGCGTGAGTGAGCAGTAGCAAGATTCACCTCCGTGCCTTGCGGTCCCTTCCCTGGTGGCCGGCGGCAACTGGGCCGGCCGGACTGCTATTTCAGCTCCGTCGTCGTTCGTGGAGTCCGGGCGACGTAGTCCTTCATCGTCCAGATCCGTACGACTGTATCGTAGCTGCCGGAAACGAGAATCCGGCCGTTACAGTCCAGCGACATCACGCTGCCTTGATGTCCTGACAGTTGGCCGATTTCCTCGCTGGTCGTCAGGTCCCACAAACGGATCAAATTATCGCTGCCGCCGGCCGCCAGTTCGTTGGGGCCGATGAACACTAGCGAGAAAATCTTGGCCGGGCGGCGCGGCAGGTCCCGGCCGCTGCGGCTGTCGAAGGACCAGACATGGACTTTGCCGTCTTCGCCCGACGACGCCAGGAGCTTGCCGTCGGGCGAGAAGGCCAGCGCGCGGATGCGGCCCTGGTGCGCCGTGTACTCTTCGTGTCCTTGACCGCCGCGCAAATGCCAGATTCTCATCTTGCCGTTGCGGCCGCCGGCGGCCAGCGACTGTCCGTCCGGCGAAAACGACAGCGCCCGCAGATCGTTGCAGGGGCCTTGCAGTTCCCCGACCAGCTTCCTCGCCGCGACATCGTACAGCCGCACCTGGGCGGAAAAGCCGCTGATCGCCAACTTGGTGCCGTCCAAACTCCAGGCCAATTCCGTCACCGCATGGCAGCCCTGGTCCAAAACGCAGATCGGTTCAGCGGTGACGGGATCCCACAGCATCACACGGCCGTCGTGACCGGCGGACGCCAACATCCGTCCGTCCGCCGAGAACTTCACGGCGTGTACCCAATCCTCGTGCCCGACCAGACACTTGACGGTCTTGCCTGCAGCAACGTCCCACAGGTAGATGCGATGGTCGTCGCCGCCGGCCGCAAGCAGTGCTCCGCCGGGCTGCAAGCAAACCGTCGTCACGACCGGAGGCGTTCCGTGGTCGCTGCTGGCAAGCATTTGAACGGCGGAGCAGGGCCAATTGCCGCCTAGCTGGTCGGCTGCCCAACTCTGGGCAGACCCGGGCAGCAAAGCGATCAGGATTCCTGCTGCCAGCGGACCTACCGTGCGTACCAGGGACCGCCGACGGGCTGTCGACGGCCGCGCATCGGCAAGTGCCGCCAGCGGTCGGGCGTTCCTTTGGTGGGCTGACATCAGTCTCTTCCCTCCCGGTTTCTCTCGGTCCCTCAAGTTCCGCGTCGGCGCACAATCCCGCCTTTTCGTCATCTCTTGTTATCGGCGTGCCGGTTGCCTGGGGCTCAAACGAACCCACAAAACACGAAAGCTTGTGCCGGCAATCAAGCTGGCCTCCAAACGCCTTTTTGCTTATCTTTGGAAAACTTTGATGTTTGGGCAGAGTCTGCCAAGGAGATTGGGAGTCTATCGGATGAAAAAGTACGCTTTGTTGTGCGGCATTTCGGCACTGTTGGGTGGTCTGCTATCAACCGTGTTCAAGACGCACTCGGTCGAGCCTCGCGCGCTGGCCCAAGACGCCCCGGTGTTGACGCCTCGTCCGGCGATCGAAGACGAGTTCACGGCCGCCGAGCGGGTCAACATCGCGGTTTACGACAACGTGAACCGCAGCGTGGTCAACATCACGACGCTGATCGTGCGGCCGGACATGTTCCTGATGCTGGAGCCGTCGGAAGGCGCCGGGTCGGGATCGGTGCTGGACCAGGCAGGCCACATCTTGACGAACTTCCACGTGATCGAAGGCGCCAAACAAGTCAAGGTGACATTGTTCAACGGCGAAACGTACGATGCCAAACTGGTGGGTGCGGATCCGGTGTACGACATCGCGGTGCTGCGGATCGACGCGCCGCGCGAAATGCTGTTTCCCGTCGCGTTCGGCGAGTCCTCGATCTTGCGCGTCGGCCAGCATGTGTACGCCATCGGCAACCCGTTTGGCCTCGAACGCACCATGACCACCGGGATCATCTCCAGCTTGAACCGCTCGCTGCCGTCGCGCAGCGGGCGGACGATGAAGTCCATCATTCAAATCGACGCAGCGCTGAACCGCGGGAATTCCGGCGGCCCGCTGTTGGATAGTGGCAGCCGCCTGATCGGCATGAATACGGCGATCGCCAGCCGCAGCGGTGAGAATACGGGCGTCGGCTTTGCGATTCCGGTAAACACGATTTCCCGCGTGGTCCCTCAACTGATCCAGAACGGCCGGGTCATTCGCCCCGACATGGGCATCACACGCGTGTTGCAGACGGACCAAGGTTTGGTCGTCGCAACCATCACTCCGGGAGGTCCGGCCGAACGGTCTGGTCTGCGCGGGTTCCGGATCATCAAGAATCAGCGCCGCTTCGGCCCGTTCGTCAGCGAAGAGGTTCAAATCGACCGGGATTATGCCGACCTGATCCTGGCCATCGACGGCCAGCCGGTCAAGTCGGCCGACGATCTGCTATCGGCCATCGAGCGACACCAACCTGGCGAGGAGGCGGTGGTCACGGTCCTGCGCGAAGGCCGCCAAGTCAACGTGGGCGTCGTGCTGGGCGCGGAAGAGTAGGGCCGCTGTCAAGGAATACCCGCTCGGCCGTGCGGGCTGGTGGCTTAATCGTGGGATAGGCTTCCAGCCTGTCGAATGGAAAAAACGACGCAGAATAGTCACTTGTAACTGGGGATTGCTGACAGGCTGGAAGCCTATCCCACGTATGATTGCTCCCGTACATCAACAGCTCGCGTGGGACGGATTGGCAATCCTTCTGGAAAAACACGAAAGGATTGGCAATCCGTCCCACCCGGCGGTCACTTGCCGCCGTCAGCCGCTTTCAGTTTCTGGGCTTCAGCTTCCAAGGCGGCGATTTCCTTGGTCAGCCGCTCGACTTCGTCCGCCTCGTCGGGTTGCCGTTTGGCGCCGGCCAGATTCTGGCGGAGGACCTGGAGATGCTGATGGATAGTATCGAGCTTTTTCTTGATGCGTTTATCCATAACCCTACGCAACTCCCGAATTTGCCCGCTGAAAACCTTCCATCGCTTGTTCTCGGGTGTCGACGATATCGAACAGCTGATTCAGCCGGGTGATGACGAACACCTCGCGGATTTCCGGCATCATGTTGCACAGCTTCAGTTGGCCCGACTTTGACTTAACCTTTTTGTCGAGAATGATCAGCTTGTTCAACGCCGCACTGGAGAGGAATTCGACGCTGTTAAAATCCAGCACGAGGTCCTTGCTGCCGTCCTTTTCGATCAGTTGCAGCAGCTCTTCGCCCAACTCCAAGATATGCGCCGCCTCCAGGATCTTCCGTTCGATGAAGGTTACGACGGTGATTCCTCGCTCTTGGTTGGCTTCGATTCGTCGGTAAACGGTCATGAGCTTCAACCCTTGAAATGATCCTGGATTCCGTCCAATCGCTTGTGCGTCAGTGACTTACCTCAAGAATAACCCCACAATCATGGTAACTAGGTCGAACGCTGGCGTAAAGGGCACTGTGGGGAATCAAGAATAAGCCGTGCAAAAGGCGGGATTCCTCCAGTATTCAGCCCGGATTCTGCCGATTCCAGCGATGGTTGAAGTGCGCTAGAATACGCGGGCGGCGCGGCACCAGGGCTACCCGAGGAGGAATTTCCATGAATGCCCGACAACTTCAAAAACTCGGTGTTCCCGAAGGTTGCGTCAAGAGCGCGATTGCGGCGATCCAGCATGCCATGAAGGCCGGGGACCAAAAAGGGAAGCAGATCAAGCAATTGATTAGGTCGGTCGTGGAACGACCGGAAGAGTTCATCAGCGACGAAAGTTTTGGCCAGTTTGCCAAGGACATGCTCGCCGATCAGGCTTTTGTCCGCTCGGAGCCGATCGGTTATCGGACCTGGGGCAGCGAGATCGAGCAAGCCGCCCACGGCCAGATGAAGCAGGCCTGTGCCGTCCCGATGGCCGCCGCGGCGGCGTTGATGCCCGACGCCCACGTCGGCTACGGTCTGCCGATTGGCGGCGTATTGGGGTTGGAAGGAGCGGTGATCCCGCATGCCGTGGGCGTGGACATCGCGTGCCGGATGAAGCTGTCCATTCTGGACCTTCCACCAGCGACCCTGGACGGCAAATTCAATCGGTACCAACAAGCGCTGGAGGGCGGCACGCGTTTCGGGATCGGCTCGGTCCACGAAACCCCGAAAGACCATCCGGTGATGGACCAGGATTGGAACGTCACCCGGATCACCCGCGAGAAAAAAGACGTGGCCTGGTCGCAGCTTGGGACCTCCGGCTCGGGCAATCACTTCGTCGAATTCGGCCTGCTCAGTCTGCCGGAACGAGACAGCGAACTGGCACTCGACGCGGGGCAGTACGTGGCCCTGCTGAGCCACAGCGGCAGCCGTGGAACCGGCGCGGCCGTCTGTTCCACGTACAGCGCCCTGGCTCGCTCCCAGCTTGCCAAGCACTACGAAGACCTGGCCTATCTGGCTTGGCTGTCACTGGCCAGCGAGGCGGGCCAGGAATACTGGTCGGCGATGAACCTGATGGGCGACTACGCCGCTGCCAACCATGACGTGATCCACAAGCTGGTGTCCAAACTGCTGGGGGCCAGGATCATCGCGGGCGTCGAAAACCACCACAACTTTGCCTGGAAGGAAATCCACGGCGGCCGGGAACTGATCGTCCATCGCAAAGGAGCCACGCCGGCCGAGGCGGGTCAGTTGGGTGTCATTCCCGGCTCGATGGCATCCCCGGCGTTTGTGGTTCGAGGCAAGGGGAACGCCGCGAGTCTGAATTCGGCCTCGCACGGCGCCGGCCGCCGGATGTCCCGCAAGCAGGCCAAGGAGACATACAACTGGAAGGCCGTGCAGAAGGATCTGGAGACGATGGGCGTGACCGTCCTGTCCGCGGGAGCGGACGAAGTTCCCAGTGCGTACAAGGACATCGAGCAGGTGATGCGGGAACAGGCCGACCTCGTGGCCGTCGTGGGCCGATTCGATCCGCGGATCGTCAAAATGTGCAGCGATGGAAGCCAAGCCGAGGACTGAACCACGCGGAGTGCGATTCACATGGGCCTGGACGAGCGCATGAAATGTAAAGATTGGGAGGTTGTGCCGACGATACTGTGTATACAGGACCTAACGACCCTCGGGAGATTGGACCGTGAGCGGTGTAAGTGTGTACGTTGAATCACCGGCGGGTTCGTTCGTGCGCGACGCCGACTGCGACCTCTGTGGCACCAACGAAGTGGAGCTGATAGCAACCCGGGATCGCCGCGGGAAGCCTTTGCGGACGGTCGTCTGCACGCGTTGTGGCTTGATTTCGCACGAAGGGATCCCCAGCGACGAGGAGCTCGCCGACTATTACGCCCATGAGTACCGGAAGGCTTATCACGGCGAGCATCAACCGTCGGCCAAACGCGTGCTGCGGGCCTGGAATGTTGGCAGGTCGATCTATCGCAGGGCGCGGCCGTTTGTGCGCCCCGGCGACCGCGTATTCGAGATCGGAGCCGGGTTGGGCTGTACGGTCAAAGCCTTCGATCTGGACGGATTCGAGGCTTCGGGGATCGAGCCGGGCGTCGAGTTTCAAGGCTTCTCCCGGCAAACCTTGCATGCCGACGTTGAAAATGCCTGTTTGGAAGATGTGGTGCCGGTTCCCACGTATGACTTCGTCTTGTTGGTTCACGTGATCGAGCATTTCAGCCACCCCAGCCGCGCGCTCCGCCGTATCTGGGGCCTGCTCAGGACCGAGGGACGGCTGTACGTCGAATGTCCGAATGTGTACGGACCGCACGCGGCCCCGGGCCGGCTGTTCCATTACGCCCACGTGTACAATTTCACGCCGTGGACCCTCAAGATGCTGGGCGAGTCGTGTGGTTTCCGGCTCGTCCAAACATTGTCCAAGTGCCATGACACGAGCCTGATGTTCGTCTTTGAAAAGGCGGATAAGCGCCGCCTTGTCATCGATCCCACCAGCTACGGCCAATCACTGTCGGCCGTGCAACGCTATAACGCCTGGACGTACCATTGCCGTCCGCGATATGCGATCCACCGGGTGCAGAGTCTGTCCGTGCTGCTGAACAGCGCGTTCTTCGCACGCCGGCGAGTCCGGCAGTTGATCGCGAAACTGGATCAGCACGAGCGCGAAGTGCATCCGGTCAGGGGCTTGCCGCAACGGCTCCAAGCGGTCTGAGCGGCGACACACAAACGCAAGCCGGTACGGAGCCGGTGCATCGCACGACTTCGGCACGCGCCGCATCCGACTGCCTGCTGGCGAATTCCGCTACGCCCTGGTGCCCGGCGTCTTGTCGCGGCCGGCCAGAAAGCAGATCAGCCAGCCGATCGTGCGGAAGTAGAACATCATGCAGGCGGCCATCGCCGCCGCGCCCAGCAGTCCCACGAAGAACCCGCTGATCAAGCTGACGACCAGTGCCGTCAGGCCGCCCATGGTGATGATGGCTGTGATCAGATACGTCAGCTTCCACGGATTTGGCCGTTCCCGGATGCTGACCCAAACGTCGTTGTTGACGGGAGCCAGGGCCGAGTTGGATTCGAGCATGGACAGCAGGATCGGCGGGAAGAGACCCGCGAACGAGGCGGCGGCGGTGAATAGGACCGCACCCTTGATCCCGGCCAAACCCAGCAGGATGCCCACGATGGCGCCAGGCAGCGCCGCCAGGAACCAAGCGTTGATGATGTAGAACACGTCCCGCCCCCACGTCAGGAAGTTGGCTCGCGGCCAGTTCTCGATCCTCCGCAAACCGTTGGACGAGTCCTGCACCAGGGCCAGGCCACAAGCGGCCGCGGCATACAGAAAGGTGAGTCCGACAAGGATCAGGGCGATGATCGCCACCAGGCTGGTCGACTCGGCAATCACGGCCGGTGCGTCTTCAGAAACCCGAATACCGAGGGCCCAGCGGAACAAAGTCATGGCCACCTCAAACCATACCGCCAGGATCGCCAGCCGGATCAGGGCTTGCGGACCGGCGAAGAACGCCAGCAGCCCCTCGGTGAACCGTTCGGAGGAGCTTTCCCGTTCTTCCGCCTCGGCCTCCTCCTGCTGAACTCGTGCCTTTTCCAGCAACGCCCGGGCGGCGTTCTGCATGACCGTGCCCCCGCCTGCCGCACTCCGGGCGCCGGTTGCCGTTCCCGTCGCGGGCGGACCTCCGGACGCGGTTCCGCCGACGGGATTTCCCGGCGGCACGTAAGTCGTCGAGGGCAGTTCGATGGGCTCGCTCAACTTGAATAGTTCCGCCTCTTCATACTCCGGAGGCGCGGTTGGTTTCGGTTTCGGCGGGGCCTTGACGACCAGCGGCGAGTGACAGTCGGGGCATTTGACCGTGTCCCCGATTTGCGCGCGCCGCACGTGCAGCCGCGTCCCGCACACCCGGCAGTCGATACCGAACTCGTCGTTGTCCAGCGGGATGCCAACGCGGGGCGCCGGCCGGAGCGATTCCGCGCGCGAACCCGGTTGGGGATATACCGCGTCGCCAACGAGGTCCGCCGGAGAACTCGCCGACACCGCTGCGGGCGCCGGCGCAGGTGCAGTGGAACCTCGCGCAGGCGTGACCCACGCCGCGGCAGAACCACCGGACGGCGCAGCGACGCCAGGCGGCTCTGGACCCTGGACTCTCGGCTCTGGACTCTCACCCTTCAGCTCTGGACTCTCGACCCTGGACTCTCGACTCTTCGACGGCGCCGTCGGTTCACTGCCGGGGGCGATGATGTCGGCATCGCAGCGGGGACAACGGCATTTTTGCCCGGCCTGTTGCGGCGGCACTTTCACATTGCCGCCGCACTGCGGACAGGAAAACCGAATGGAGGAACGAGGTTGGCTGCTCACGGTAGAAAACGCCTTTGCTTCTCTCGGTACTTACCTCATCCACTCCGACCGCCGACTCCGCTCGATGTCCAACCGTTCATACTTGTCGATATAGGAAGGCTGGGTCATCTTAAGTTGTTCGTATTCCCGTTGGCTCCAGCCACCGATGACGTACTGTTCCTCCCACCGGAGATTCACGGCGTCCTTCGTTCGTTTTCAGCGGCATCCCGAGATTGTAAGCTTGGCCGTAGCACTGGAACACCCCACACCAACGAGGCTGCCGTGGCCTAGACGGTTCCCCGCCGCGGTTCAGCCAAGCCGTTCCAGGCCGCCGTCGAGGACTTTGACCTCGACGGGTTCATGGCGGCAATCGAACAAGTAAGCCGTTACGTCCGAACCTGCAACTCGGCTTCGGGTGGCTCCGAACACGATCCGCGCCCAGGCGGCCATGGGCAAGCTGACCGAGCACCGGCACCCGGTCAACAAGTACCGGCTGTTCAGGCGGGCCGATGTGGAACCCCTGCTGCGGAAGATCGAAGACCCGACTCCGGTGGCAGCACCACGGAAGCGGGCAAACCGGCCGCAATGATGCCATCGACAGTCCCCAGACAAAACGACTTAATCTTGGTCGTCTTGGGGTCGAGCCCTTCTCCGCAGACGACGACCAGCTCACTTCCGAGACTTCTCGGCTCTGGAGAGCCAAGCTACAGAAATGCGCGATACGGGGCCCGCATCAGCGGGGATGCCGGCCTGTGGAGCGTGGCCTGTCGCGGGTTTATTTGATACCATGTATGCCAGCAATCGGCTGAGGTTGCCCCTGAAAGGCATCCTCGTGATTGGATACTGAGGTGCCGTTGTGCATGGAGCGGCGGGCTGTGGGGTTTCTGAGGACTTCCGATGAACATCTTCCGAATTCTGTTGAACGCTGTCGTATTGGCACTGGCCCTGCAGCCAGTTCCGGCCGCGCGGGCCGAAGGTCCCACGAAAGATCTCTTGGAACTGAACCGTGATCTCGTACAGCGGCTGACGCCGCAATTCGGCTCAGGCGACCAAGTGAGCGCCGCGCCCAGCCGGGACGCGGCCGCCCCGGGCCTGGTCGTCACCATCCAACCCGGTGAGGCAGGCTACCCCGGCAGAAATCTCCGACCCGCGGGGGCCCAGGCCTGGGACCTGTCGGCCTTCGGCCACGTCGAGGCTCGCGTCGTGAACACGGGTCCCAAGGCGGCCCTGTTTGCGCTGCGAGTAGACAACGCAGGCGACTGGCACAACAATCCCTGGAACACCGAGCAGGCTTACCTCAAGCCGGGTGAGCGGGCCACCATCACGGTGATCTTCGGGCATCAGTACGGCCACAAGCCCGGCTATGCGCTGAATCCGAAGGAAGTGGTGAATCTCCTCCTGTTCACGGGCAAGGTGGATGCCGCCACGTCCTTCCGCGTGGAATCGCTGGTGGCCGGCGGCCCGGCCGGAGAGACGCCGCCGGTGGATCCCGCCTCCGTCCGCATCAAGCCCAAGGATGGCGTCCTGCTCGGCGCGGGCGTGAAGATCGACGCTCAGGCCCAAATCGAGGCAAAGGGCGCTCAGGTATCGCTGGTTACCGGGGCCAGTGGTGCGCAGACGCTCGCGGTCGTGTTTCCGGCGGCCAAGGGCGAGCAGTCGGTGGCCTTGACGTCCGCCGCGGGCCGCTGGGACCTGCGGGATGCGACCGAGGTCCGCGTCAAAGTGAGGAACGTAGGCTCGGCGCCGGTTACGCCCGGCGTCCAGGTGACCAGCAACGCCGGCTCGACGGACCTCGCCACCGCCGCCGCTCCACTGGTCGCAGGGGAACAGCAGGAGATCGTCGCGTCCTTTATTCCCGCTGTGCCGGGCAAGGGTGTTCCCGTGACCCGTGCGGGGTTCTTTGGGAATCAGCCGGGCACCGGGACCACGTTTGTCAGCGATGCCGTCGTCGCCGTCAAGATCACGGCCAAACACGAGGGCGAGGCGAAACTGCTGGTCGAATCGGTGACGGCTGCTGCGCCGCCGGCAGTGCTGCCCGACTGGCTGGGCCGGCGGCCGCCCGTGGACGGCGAATGGATCCAGACGTTCGACGAGGACTTCGACGATCCGATGATCGACCAGGCCAAATGGAACATTTACGGTCCCAACTACTGGGACCGGGCCAGTCACTGGACCAAGGACAACTTGATTCTCGACCAGGGTGTGGCCAGGTTCCACTTCGAGAAGAAACGCGGGTTCCACAACGACAATCCGGACCCGAAGGTCAAACCGCAAAACCTCACCGGGCAGAGCGAGTCCGACTACGCCTGCGGCTACCTCGACACCTATGGCAAATGGGTTCAGCGTTACGGTTACTTTGAAGCGCGCGTGAAACTGCCGCGCGTGCCGGGACTCTGGCCGACGTTCTGGATGATGCCCGACCGCGGCGAGGCCGCCGGTCCGCAGGGAAAGCGGGCCGACACGGGAAACGGCGCGATGGAACTGGACATCATGGAACACCTGACCCGCTGGGGTCCCTTCCGCTACAACGTTGCCCTGCACTTCGACGGCTATGGACAGGAGCACAAGTCGGTCGGATCATCGGTCAATTATGTGCAGACCGACAAGGACGGCTTCATCACCCCCGGCCTCCTCTGGACGCCGGGTTCCGCGGTCTTTTACTGCAACGGCCGGGAACTTTGGCGGTGGGAGGGTCCGCGAGTTTCCAACGTGCCCGCTAATTTCATCATCGAGATCACCACAGGCGGCTGGGACAACAACGCCGTGGACGACAAGCAATTGCCGGCCGATTACCTGGTCGATTACGTGCGGGCCTGGCAGCGCAAGGACTTGGCCTCCAGCACGGACGGTTTGCAGCCGGCTTCAAAGCCCGCCGCCAGGTGACCGCTCGCTGGGCCGCTACTGAGTCACAAGAACAGGAATGTCGTCAGCACGAACAGCGGAATCAGGATGGCGATGCTGTAGCCCATGTAGCCGAAGAAGCTGGGCATTCTCACGCCCGATCCTTCGGCGATAGTTTTGACCATGAAATTGGGCCCATTGCCGATGTAGGTGTTCGCCCCCATGAAGACGGCACCCAAGCTCACGGCGATCAGATAGGGCAAGTACACGCCGGTCGCGGCCACGGTGGGTGTCAGGCCGGCGCCGGAAGTCACCGACTTGGCTGTCTCGAAGAACACCACGTACGTGGGGGCATTATCGAGGAACGACGACAAAATGCCCGTGGCCCAGAAATAGTGCCAAGACTGCGTCAACCCGAGACTCGGCCCGCTGGTTTGCAGGATTTGCAGCGGCGGCTGCATGCAGATGAAGATTCCAAAGAACAACGCCGCAACTTCGATGATCGCTCCGAACGTAAAATGGTTGGCCACCCGCACCTCGCGGCTTCCCACGGCCAGGGAGACAGCGATCAGGCCCAGCTGCACCATTTCCCGCAGGTATACCCACGGATGCCACGTTGTGCCTGGGAACGGCTTGCTGGGATCCAGCAGTCCGACCGTGGCGATCACACCCAGCAGCAGGAGAGCATTCGGCCACAGTCCGATCATCCGCAACGGACGGACTTCGGTCTCGTCGCGCGCGAGGTCGCGGGCGGATTCACGCGGATAGCACACGAAGTGGTCCCAGACGAAATAGATGACCAGCAGGCTGATGTTCACGAACAACCACTCGTTCCACAGGCCAAAAGTCCAGAGGAAAGGCACGCCGAGCAGGTAGCCCAGGAACAGCGGCGGGTCGCCGGTGGGCAACAAGCAGCCGCCGCAGTTGCAGACGATGAAAATGAAGAAAACCACCGTGTGCCGGACGTGCTTGCGCTCGCGGTTGGTCTCCAACAAAGGCCGGATCAGCAGCATGGCCGCTCCGGTGGTGCCGACCAGACTTGCCAACACCGCACCGATGGCCATAAACGTGGTATTGGTCACGGGATGAGCCCGCAAGTCGCCTTCCAGGCGAATCCCGCCGCTGATGCTGTAGAGGCTGAACAGCAACACGATGAACGGAATGAACTCGGACAGCATCGCGTTGGCAAAGACAGCCCAGGTCGCGGCCATGTTAGGGCCGCCGGAATCGCTCGCTACGACATGATGGGCCGGAAAATGGCCGGTGACGCTGTGCTCGTGGAACAGCAGATAGTACAGCAAGGTCAGGATCGCCAGACCGCCGGCGACGTAGAACTTGTTCAGGTTGTGTTCCCACCAATGCGCGACGCCGGGAATCAGCGGGCAGATGGCAATCGCCCCCAGCAGCAGCACGAACGGCACGATCGTGCCCAGCGGTGGAGGCTGAAGCGGCTCGTGGCCGGCGCTATGTTCCGCCTCGGCGCCGTGTTTCAGTTCGGCACCGTGTTCCGCTTCAGCGTCCGCATGGCCGTGACCGGCGCTGGCCGCGACCACGGCGGCGGTGCCCTGCTGCGGCAACCCCAGAACGAGAGCCGCGAGGTAGATGACAATCAGGATGCCAACGGCGGCGAGGACCAGCGTGTAAGACGGTGCGGCGGGCTTGTTTTCGTGGACGTGTTCCATACGAGGGGCCTTCCAGGCTAGCCATAATCGTTAGTCGCGATGTCGCGGTTTCCATATGCAGAGGTAACAATTTAACGCCCTGCCACCGCTTTGGCTATTCCCCTTATGAATTGGTGCGATCCTGGAGATTGCCACGGCCACCAAGAAAGGGTAGACGGAAACAGGCAGTCTGGAATCATCAAATCGATTGGAACGTCCCGTGGGACGCGGCTAATGGCGGAGCCAGTGGCGTCCAACGAATCAAGGTTTGACCAGGTTTAGACCTCCGGCAGCGGTTCGGTCGCGTCGCCGAAATTGTCCAGGTTGACGCCCATCTTGTCCATCATCGACAGGTACAGGCGGCACATCTGGCGGTGGGGATTCTCGCGGTAATCGAGGATGCGGCCGGTTTGGATCTTGCCGCCGCCGCGGCCCAGCATCATCACGGGCAACTGCGTGGCGTCGTGGCTGCCGGTCATCATGCTCGAACAGAACAACAGCATCGAGTTGTCCAGCGCGGTGCGGTCGCCTTCCTGGATGGCGTCCAGTTTGCGGGCGATGTAGGCAAGTTGTTCGACGAAGAACTGGTTGACCTTCAGCCAGTCGGCCGTGTCGGAGTGCGACAACAGGTGGTGGATCATGTAATCGACGCCCAGGTGCGGGAAGCGGAGCGACGAATGGTCGTTGTTCAGCTTGAGCGTCGCGATCCGCGTGGTGTCGGTCTGGAAGCCGAGCACGAGGATGTCGCACATCAGCCGCATGTGATCGGCGATGTTCTGCGGGATGCCTTCCGGCGGGCGCGGAATGTCCGGTTTGTCCAGGGTCGGCCGCCAGCCCTGCAACTCGCCCTGCTGGCCCGCCTGCGCGATGCGCTGTTCGACGTCGCGTACGGAGTCAAGGTATTCGTCCAGCTTGCGCTGGTCGGTCGCACTGATCTGCCGGCGCAGATCCTGGGCGTCGGCCAGCACGGCGTCGAGCACGCTCTGGTCGCCGCGTTGCACTTCATCTTTGAACAGCCGGTCAAAGGCCAGTGCCGGGTACAGTTCCAGCGGCGTTGGCGTCGTGGGTGAAGTCCACGAAATGTGCGAGCTGTAGAGCATCGAATAGTTCTTGTGGACCGACGGATTCGACTTCTCGCAGCCCAGCACCAGGCTCGGCACCTTCGTGCTGCGGCCGTAGCTCTGCGCGAGCCACTGGTCGATGCTCGTGCCGGAGCGGATCTCGCCGCCGGAGGCCAGCGGCGCGCCGGACAACAGGTTGCCCGTCTGCGAGCTGTGAATGTTCCCCTTCAGCGCCTCGGCGTTGAACAGTCCGCGGATGAACAGCAGCTTGTCGCGGAAGTCGTGCAGCGGCGCGAGGACCTGGCCCAGTTCCAGGCCCTGGCCTTCGCCTTTGGCCCACCATTCCTTACTGTGAAAGCCGTTGCCCGCGAACAGCACGGCCAGCCGGACGGGAGCGGCACTGGCCTGCGGATTGCCACGCGGCTCGTCACCCCAGACGCGCAGCGATTCGAGCCAGGGCAACGCCATGGTAACGCCCAGCCCCCGCAGCATGGTGCGGCGAGAGAATCTGTAAGAGGTCATGGTTGGCTCCAGGGTTAGGGTATTGGATTGTAGCCCGCGCGGACCGAGCGGCCACGTTGGAGTTCACGCTTTAGCGTGTCTTCGAAGTCACGCTAAAGCGTGAACTCCAACGTGATTTCGGCCTCAGCCGCCGTCGATTCAATCGTCATTCGCCGCCTCCCGTCCGCGAATCTCGCGGAACTGGCGGCTGAGCACGATCGCCTCGACGGCCGAGGCGATCTGGTAGTCGTGGGCCTTCAGTTCGGTCTGCATTTCGGCCAGCAGCGGTTCGTCGGACAGTTGCACGGCGCGCCCCAGGGCGTAGCCCAGCAGCTTGCGGCAGAACTGGCGCAGGAACGTCTCGCGTCGCACCGTGAGCAGGTAGTTCCGCAGACCGTCGAGGCCCTCAAATTGTGCTCCATCCATGGCCGTGACGCGTGTGTCGATCGACCGGTCGCCCAAGTCCTTCTCGCGCCGGCGGCCGATCGCGTCGAAGCCTTCCAGCGAGAATCCGAACGGGTCGATGCGTCGATGACAGACGGCGCACTTCGGGTCACTGGCGTGCTTTTCAACCAGCTGGCGGACGGTCAAGCCTGCGGTGGCCGTTTCGTCCTCGGGCAGTTGCGGCACGCCCTTGGGCGGGCGCGGCAAGCGTTCGCCAAGCAGCACTTCACTGATCCAATTGCCCCGCAGGATCGGACTGGTGCGCGACGCTCCGGACTGCTTCGCCAGTGTCGTCGCTTGGCCGAGAATCCCGCCCCGCGAGTACCGCTTCACGCCGTCCACTCGCCGCCACTCGGTTCCAACGACGCCGGGGATGCCGTAGTGCTTCGCGAACTCTTCGTTCAGAAACGTGTGATCGGCATCGAGGATGTCCAACACGCTGCCGTCGTTCTGGAACAGGTCGGTGAAGAATTGAATCGACTCCTCGTACATCGCGCCGCGGAGGCCGACGAAGGTGGGGAAATGCCGCTCGCTCTTTTCATCCAGTTGATCGAAGTCGTAGATCTGCAGCCACTGGCAGGCGAACTCGGTCGCCAGCCGCCGCGTCTTGGGGTCGCCGAGCATCCGCCGGGTTTGCGTCACCAGCGTGCCGGGGTCGCGGAGCCGGCCGGCGGCCGCGACTTGCCGCAACGGTTCGTCGGGCGCGGACGACCAAAGGAAGTGGCTGAGCCGGCTCGCCAGTTCAAAATCGGACACCGGGCCTTGGCCAGCGCCCGGAGCGGGCTTCTCGATCCGGTACAGAAACGCGGGCGCGACCAGCACGCGCGCCAACGTCAGCCGGAACGCATCTTCGTGCGGGAACTCTTCCTTGCGCAGAGCGCCGTAGAGGTCTCTCAGCTGGCGAGCTTCCGCGTCGGTCAGCGCGCGCCGATAGGCCCGAGCGGCAAAATCGAGCAGGGCGTCCAGATGCTGCGGCTCGGTGTCGATCAGCCGCTGCCGAAAGGCGGCGGCGCGGTCGTGGATCGGTTTGCGCAGCGGCTCAAACACCTTCGGATCGGCGTCTTGCGTCGCATATTCCATCAACTGGGCGTAGGCATCGACCAAGGTCAGAGCATCTTGGCTGACGTAGTGCAATTCGTCCCACAGCCGGTCGAGGTGTGCCCGCTGCGATTCGTCGAGCATCAGGCGGGCGAGATGATGGTCCTCGCGATAGAACAACGTTAAGGTCACGACTTCATCCACCGGGACGATCTTGGTGTAGCACAGCGCAGCGGGAAACAACTGGCGGAACTCCTCAAACGCCGATTCGATCCGCTTCCGCGCCGCGCTGCCCTCCTGGACGAGAATCGGTGTGGCATAAGACGTCTTTCGATTGTCCGCCGTCCATGGTCCGTTGGCGACCGTCACCTGCACTTGGCTGGGAAGCAGTTCGGAGTCGCGGGCCGGTCGGCCGGCGACGACTTCCAGTTGCACGGTCCCCTCGGCGCCCGTGACCTTGTCCAGTACGCCGGTGGTGACCAGTTCGGCGCCAGCCACTAGGTCGGCGGGAAGGCGGATCTCGATTACCGACGGGGCGCGGACACAGAGGCTGGCGGCATCGATAGCTTTCCCATTCGGATGCTTGCCAAATATCGGGGCGACACTACGAACGTCGCGGAGCAGCAGATCGGGACGCCCCGGCGCGACGAGCCGTGGCTGTTGCCAGACGACGAAATCCTGCTCGTTGCCGTCCCCCACATCCGACGCCACGAACGACAGCGTGACTTCCTGGCCGTCGGATGGTGCCGGAATCTTGAAACGCACTTCCTGGCTCGCAAGCAGTGGATTGACGGGCTCCAACCAAGCCTTCGGGCCGCCCACCTTGCCGATGTGGCCGACGGTGGCGAATCGCCACAATCCCTTTTGCCACGCGGCGACGTCGGCAGCCAACGCAGGGGCATCCTCCGGCTTGGCGGTGCGCCAGCGAGCGCGGAGACCGTCCAGCAGGAGTGACGGTTCGGACCCGGAGAGACTCGACCAGAGCGTGCCGAGATACTTGGCATTCAACCCGTGCCGGCGTGCCACGGCTTCGATCGCCTGACCGCCCGTGGCCAGCGACTCGCGCTCGGCGAGCGTCGCCGCGAGGTATTTCTCCAGCGGCAGCCGTCCGCCTTCGTTGGTGTCGAACACGATGCCCTGCAGATTCACTTTGTCGCCGCCGCGCGGATCGGTGAACGCGCGGTAGAACTCGCGGATTTGCGCCAGGACGTCGTTGGTCCAGTCGCTCCGCGTCGTGTGCGGGGAAAATCGAAACCCGTCCGGCAGCAATACCGCGTGACCGGCGACCTCCTTGGCGGCATCCAGATACTTCGTGACGAGCGACGGCGACATGACCAGAGCGTTGCCGGTGTTGGTGAAGCCTTCGCCCGCCGCTCCGTCGACGGGGAATTCCCGCGCCGGGTCCAGCGAATCGACGCCGGTCAGATCGCGGAGCGTGTAGGTGTATCCGGAATTGTTGAGCCGGCGCAGGACCACTCGCCCCGGATCGCCGGCCCGAGCTTTCGCCTCGATCGTGAGAAACTCACGCACCCATTGCCGCAGCCGAGCCCGCTCGGCATCGGTCGGCTGACGGGCATCTTTCGGCGGCATCTGGCCGCTGTCCAGCATTTCGCCGACCTTCTGCCAAGTGGCGGAGTGCCGGCACACGTCGGACCAAGCTGCAGACGCGGCGAGATCGACCTCCGCCTCCGTCCGGTCCGCAGCGTGACACTCGTGGCAATATCGTTGGATCAGCGGCCGGATTTCAGGCTGAAAAGCCTGTTCCAAGGTCTTCGCGTCCGGCTCGTCCGCTGCGTTCACCAGCCGTGACGACAACATGACGGTCATCGCCAATACGCTGGCTGCCGTTGTGGTCCGCATCTGCAACGCTCCAAATTTCATCTGTGCGCTCCCAGGCGAATTATCCAGTTGTCGGGATTCACTTTGACGTTCAGCGAATGCCCTCGGCTTGCCCGAGGGATGCTTACGTTTCTCGCTACGCACGCCACGCACGCACCCCTTCACTTCTTCCTACTCCGTTTCGCCCGCGGCGGCTTCGCCGCCGCGGGCGAAACGGAGTAGGAAGGTCACGCGAGGGATCGCTTCGTGTAGCTGGAAACGGGAGCCTCCACGGGGCAAGCCCGTGGCATCCCGCGACATCCCGCGTTGCATCCTGCGTTGCATCCTGCAGCGGTTCCCCCTACATTCTCATCTTTGAGCCTTGGCCGCAAGAGACGGTCATCTTGGCCGCTGCGCATCCCAGTGGGCGCCGCAATGACTGGAGCGGACGCCGGCCGTGATCCGCCGGTCGTCCGCAGCTGGATGGGCAAACGATGTACTGACAGGTTAACGCCACAAGTACCATGGCCGTTCTTTCACCCGATGTCCGTTGCACGCACTGCGGCCTGCCCGTGCCGTTGGGGCTGGTCGATCCGGCCGCTGGCGAGCAGTTTTGTTGTCAGGGCTGCCGGACCGTGTACCAGGTAATCCACGGCTGTGGGCTGGATCGGTTCTATCGGCTCCGTGAGTCGGCCGACGCGACAGCAACGCCGGCGCGGACGACCCAGCGGCAGTACGGCGAGTACGATGACGGGGTGTTCCGCGGTCTGTACTGCCAAACGTTGGCCGACGGCGCCCAGGCGACGGAATTGTACCTGGAGGGCGTTCATTGCGCGGCTTGCGTCTGGCTGGTAGAAAAACTGCCACAGGTGCTGCCGGGCGTGATCGAATCGCGGCTGGACATGCGCCGCTGTCTGGTGCGGATTCGCTGGCAAGACGAACGAGTCAAACTGTCGCGCATCGCGCGGATGCTGGATTCGCTGGGCTACCCGCCCCATCCGGCTCGCGACGTGCGGGCCCGCGAAATGCGGCGGCGGGAGGATCATCGCTTCCTGATCCGGATCGGCGTTGCGGCGGCCTGTGCCGGCAACGTCATGACGCTGGCCTTTGCGCTGTATGGAGGCATGTTTTCGGGTATCGAAGCCGAGTACGCGCGGCTGTTCCGCTGGACCAGCATGCTGTTCGGCCTGATTGCCCTGTTGTGGCCGGGCAGCCTGTTCTTTCGCGGCGCCTGGGCGGCACTGCGGACGCGCACCGCCCACTTGGACTTGCCGATTGCCCTGGGGCTGTTGGCTGGCGGACTGGCTGGCTCGGTGAATGCCGTTCTGGACCGCGGAGAAATTTACTTCGATTCGCTAACGATGCTCGTGTTCCTGCTGCTGGTGGGACGCTGGATCCAGCGGCGGCAACAGCGGTGGACCGGCGACGCGGTGGAACTGCTGTTCTCACTGACTCCCACGTCTGCGCGCCGTGTCGTGGACGGCCGCATCGAAGAAGTGCCGATCGAAGCGGTCACGCCCGGCGACCTGATCGAAGTCCGCGCCGGCGACTCGGTGCCGGTGGACGGCGTGGTGCTGGAGGGCCATTCGACGCTCGACCAATCGCTGCTCAGCGGCGAATCGCGGCCCGTGGCCGTCGAACCGGACCAGGCCGTGAGTGCCGGCACGGTGAATGTCGCCTCGCGATTGGTCATTCGCGTCAAAGCCGTGGGCGACCAGACGCGCGTGGGCAGGCTGATGAATCTGGTGGAGGAATGCAGCCGGCGGCGCGCGCCGATCGTCCAGTTCGCCGATCGGGTCGCGGTTTGGTTTGTGGTCGTGCTGCTGACGCTCTCGGCCGTGACTTTTGCGGTCTGGCTGTGGCTGGCGCCCCAGCGGGCCATCGACAACGCAGTAGCCCTGCTGATCGTCGCGTGCCCTTGTGCGCTGGGGCTGGCGACGCCGCTGGCCTTGACGGTCGCGATCGGGCGGGCGGCTCGCCGCGGGATTCTGATCAAGGGCGGCGAAGTTCTGGAGTTGCTCGCGCGGCCAGGCGTGCTGATCCTCGACAAGACGGGCACGATCACGGCAGGCAAAACCCGAGTCATTTCGTGGGTTGGCAGCGACGACGCCAAGACGTGGGTGGCCGCGTTGGAGTCGCATTCGGCGCACCCGGTCGCTGTGGCCCTGCGCGCCGTCGCCGGAACGGACTCGGCACGCGAGTCGCATCCTCTCGACGTTCGCGAGACCGTGCAGACGCCCGGCGGAGGCTTGACCGGCCTGATCGACAGCCGTCGCCTGGTCGTCGGTTCGCCGCGTTTCGTGCGAGCACACGACGTTGTGGTGCCGGCCGAGATGGACGCAGCGGAACGGGTGGCGGTTCTGGCCGGCATGACGCCAGTCTTCGTGGCGGTCGACGGCCGTTGCGTCGCGGTGGCGGGATTGGGCGATCCGATCCGCGAGGATGCGGCGTCGGCGCTGGCGGAATTGAGGCGGCTCGGCTGGTCGCTTCGCATCCTGTCCGGCGATCATCCGGAGGTGGTCGCGGCGGTGGCGGAGCAGCTTCAGGTCCCGCCCGAGGCGGCCGCGGGCAACGTGACGCCGGAGGAGAAAGTGGCCTACGTCGAGCGACTGCGTCAGCACGGATCGGTCGTCATGGTAGGCGATGGCGTCAACGATGCGGCGGCCTTGTCGGCGGCCACCGTAGGCATCGCCGTTCATGGCGGCGCGGAAGCCAGCTTGTCGGCCGCCGATATCTACCTGAGTCGCCCCGGCCTGACGCCGGTCGTCGACTTGGTGGGCGCGGCGAGCAGCACGGTCCGCGCGATCCAGCGGAGCCTTGTCGCCTCGCTGATTTACAATACCTTGGCCGCCAGCCTGGCGGTGACCGGGGTGATCGGCCCGCTGGTCGCGGCGATCCTGATGCCCCTCAGTTCCTTGACGGTCTTGACGCTGGCCTTTGCCTCGCACACCTTTCGAAATACGGCGAACACCGGCAAGGCAGGTGCAGAACCAGCAGCTGGGATGTTAGAATGATGTCCCACCCATGTACAGGTGCTCGCTTCGCTGGAGTTCACGCTTTACCGTGTTTTTCGGCGGGCATGGCCCGCCCGGCACGCTAAAGCGTGAACTCCAACAAGGCCCGACACGGCGGGTTTCCCAGAAATGGCACCGTTACAGCGGTGGAATAATGATGTCCGCAAGGGCCGCAAATGATGTTGGTCAACCGAGTTTAACGAGGAGAGCACGAATGACCCGCAATGTCTGGACCCGAAGGGGCTTCTTGCGCACGGCCGCGTCGGGCGCGGCCTTGGGATTCGCCCCGGCCATCGTGCCGGCATCGGCGTTGGGCCGCGGCCTGCTGACAGCGCCCAGCGAGCGGATTACGGTGGGGTTGATCGGCGCCGGCCGGCAGTTGTTCTATAAGAATTGGCCGCAGTTCGCCAAGATGGGCGATGTCCAGGTGATTGCGGTTTGCGACGTCGATGCGTGGCGGCTGGAGCAAGTCCACGGCGCGATCGAGAAGCATTATGCCGCGCAAGTGGCCGCCGGTACGCACGGCGGCTGCCAGGCGTACCGCGACTATCGCGAAGTGCTGGGCCGCAAGGACATCGACGCGGTGATGATCAGCACGCCCGACCATTGGCACGTGCCGCTGGCCATCGAGGCGGCACAGGCCGGCAAAGACGTCTCGTTGGAAAAGCCCATCACGCGGACGATCGCCGAGGGCCAGCGGCTGGTGCGTGCCATTCGCACCGCGGGCCGGGTGTTTCGCGTGGACAGCGAATTCCGCTCGGAGGCGAACTTTCACCGGATGGCCGAACTGGTCCACAATGGCCGGATCGGCCAGATCAAAGCGATTCGCGTCGGCGTCCCGCCTGGGGACAACGTCGATTGTCCGCCTACGCCGGACATGCCGGTACCCGAGGAATTGGATTACCAACGGTGGCAAGGGGCGGCGCCGCGGGCGCCCTATACCGTCAACCGGGTTCATCCCCGCAACGAGTTCGGCCGGCCCGGCTGGATGCGCGTCCTGCACTACTGCGACGGCATGATCACCAACTGGGGAGCGCACCTGTGCGACATTGCCCAATGGTGCCACGGGACGGAACGGACGGGGCCTGTCGAGATCGCGGGCGAAGGCGTCTGGCCGCCGCCGGGAAAGCTGTGGAACGTGCTGAAGACGTTCCGCGTGACCTACCGGTTTGCGGATGGCACGACGCAGGAATACGAGACTTCGAAACCGTACGTGCGGATCGAGGGGACCGAGGGCTGGATCCACGGCGAGTACGGCAAGGGCTTGGACGCCGAACCGAAGTCGATCCTGGCCTCGAAGATCAAGGACGGCGAGATCCGCTTCCCGCTGAAGAGCGACAAGCAGGACTTTATCGACGCGGTCAAGACGCGCGGCCGCACGCTGGAAGACGAAGAAGTCGGCCACCGCACGACGTCGCTTTGCCATCTGGGACACATCGCCATCCGGCTGGGGCAGACCTTGACATGGGATCCGCAGCAGGAGCAATTCACCGGCAACGACGCGGCTAACGCGTACCTGGACACGCCGATGCCGGCCAAGGCGGGCTGAAGCCGCAGCTATGCACCAGAACTACGGCGATTTTTGGGCGTAGTCGTTCAGTTCGATGACGCCTAGATCGTGCTTGTCGCCGATCTCGTCTGCCGGGATCTCGACCTCGATCGGCGAATTCTGTTCGGAAAAGGCGCCGGCCAACAGATCGCTGCCATAGCCTCGATCGCGCTGGTAAACGGCCAGTTTGTACCTGCCCGGTTTCATCCCGTTGCCCGGGCCTTCCAGCCGGAACGATCCATCCGCTTCGACGTGCGTGCTCTCGATCGGTAGCGTCGAGCCATCCTCGCCGACACTCAAAGGCACCAGCACGAGTTCGACGACCCCCAAGGCAACCTCGCGGTTCGGTACGTCCAAGGGACTGCCGCCCTTGACGACCTTGCCCACGACAATCACTCCATCCTTGGGAGAATAACCTCCGCCGCACCCACTGCAGCCGAGGATCGCCATGGCCAGAAGAAAACGACGTCGGGCAAACAACTTCATCGCAGGATTCCTCGACAGGGATTTCGCGAACCGGCCACCGCCTGAACTGGGCCTCACCAGACTACGGGAAGTAGATCGGTTCGCCGTCGTTTCGTTGTCCCATGCGGGCAAAATTCGGCCCGTCGATATCATACGAGATGAAATGCACGGCGCCATCCGCGAAGACCGTCATGAAGCCGCCGGGATGCGACGACCCGAAACGCTGCTGACCGTCGCCCGTCTTTGTGTCGGGACGCGGGTCGTGGCCCGTATCCGTATATCGCATGACGTCGTGATCAAAGCCGCTGGTGTATCCCTCGTTGTCATCGCTCTGGAAACTGTTCAGGGCAGCGATATTCATGCGCTTTTCGCCTAACACCATCGTATTGGACGTGCCGTCGGTGATGTTTGCGGTCGTAATCGGTCCACCGTTGGCCCAAGTGCCGTTATTGTTGATCTGGATAACCACGCCCGTATTGTTGTGGTTGCTGCCCGCATAGTCCGTCATGCCGTGCGCGTAGGTGCCGGGGGGATTGTACCAGGAGGCCGCACTCGGCGACTGCGGAGGGCGGCGCGAGGGACAGAAGAACGTCGAAATCGCCGCACCGATCGCTTGCCGTTGACATTCGTCCTTGTCGATCCCCCCGTTTCCCCGCCAAACCAGTTCCTGTTCGATGAACGGCAGAACCTGGAATCCCCAGCCGGCGCGCTGCGTGACACCGACTTCCGGGTTCAGGCCCTGGCCGTAATCCGGCGCGTAGGTCCAACCATTGCCGCCGTGCGGAAAGTGCTTGTACGTGTCGTGATGGTTTTGGAAGGCAATGCCGAACTGTTTGAGATGGTTCGAGCACTCCGTGCGCCGCGCCGCCTCTCGCGCTTGCTGAATGGCCGGCAGGAGCAGGGCCACCAGAATTCCGATAATGGCGATCACCACTAACAACTCGACCAACGTGAAACCTGGATGCTGCCTACGCATGGGTCACCTCACAGAAAGGACGAATTAATGAAACGGATCAGTCCTTGAAACGGACACCTTCGTGACGAGGATAAGCTGTGCCCCAAAGGTGGCTTGGAACGTGAGTTAGTCTAACAGAATCAAAACCCGATTGCAACATTTGGCTCGGATTCCTTTGAAATTCAAGTCCCCTTTTGCGCAGCCTCAGAGGCCGTTGTAATGGGAGGGTGCATTCGGCCACCAGAAGCGCCTTCGGGCGGCCCGACTCCAACGCCGCATCAAAGCCAATCCCGACAGGCTGGATTCAGAAAAGGCAACCCAAAGCCTGTATAAATCCCAAGTTTTCCACGATGCGCACGCCCCCTTGATTGACAATCCGTTACAACTGAGTTTAATAGTGGTTGGTCGTAACGTTTCGGGGGGATCCGCGGACGTAGTTTGGGATCTGCGTCGCCGTACCCCTGGCAACCCCTGCACCATGCGTGTCGGCGTCTTTGAAAGGGAGGAGTCCAAAATGCGTCACTATCTGTTTGTCTTGTCCGCTGTCGGTTTCATGCTCGCTTCAGCCGGATCTGCAATGGCAGGCGGTCCCGGTGCGCCCTGCGGCGGCTGTGGTGAAGTGACCTATGTCGAAAAGACCTGCTACGCCCCGGAATGGGTCACGGAAACACGCACGGTTACCGTCTGCGAGTACGCTCAGGAGCAACGCGAAATCAAGCAGATCGTGAACAGGTGCGTGCCCGTCCAGAAACAGGTCCAGCGAGTTTGCACGGTCATGGTTCCGGAGCAGCGGACCAAGATGTGCCAGTACACGGTCTGCCGGCCGGTCGTGCAGCAAGTCGAGCGGCAGTACACGGTGTGCGTGCCCCAGTGGCGGGACGAGGTCCGTCAGTACACGGCTTATGTCCCCACCGTCGAAACGCGCCACGGCGTACGCCGTGTCTGCAAGACCGTGACGGAAGATGTCGTGAAGACGGTTTGCGTCGATCGCGGCCACTGGGAAACGCAGATGGTCGAAGTCCCGTGCGTTACGCGGCGCTGCGGCCTGTTCGGCCACCGCGGCTGCGGCGGATGCTGCGATCCGTGCTGCACCACGACGGTCTGCCGGAAGTGCTGGGTGCCAAACGTGGTCCAGGAACAAGTCACCGTCACCGTCTGCAAGCCGCAGATTGTCGAGGAGCCGTGCGAGTACACGGTCACCGTCTGCAAGCCCGAAGTCCGTACCTGCACCGTGAAGGTCTGCGATTACAAACAAGAAGTGCGGACCATGATGTGCAACGTGACGACCTATGAATCGGACGTCGTGCAGAAGGAAGTGACCTACACCGTTTGCGTGCCGCAGCAGAAAACGTGGACTGAAACCGTGACGTGCTACCAGACTCAGGCGGAAGAGGTGACGCGGACCGTCACGGTTTGCGTTCCGCACCAGGTTCAGAAAGAAGTCCAGGTCAACGTCTGCCGCATGGTGCCCAAGACGGTGCAAGTGCCGGTGCAGTGCGGCGGCGGTTGCTGCCGCGGCTGCGGGCTGTTCGCTTGCCGCCGTGGTTGCGGGTGCTGAGCCAGTCCGCCGTCAGTCACGCAGAAGATCCTCCAGGCCGCGGGCCGGAACCAATTCCGGCCCGCTCCTTTTTCTTGCAAGCCGTCATTCTGAGGCGCGTCCCGCGGAGGCGGACGGATTGCCGCCGGCCTTGCGGACGCAACGATTCGCATCCCCCGTTGCTCATCGTCACTCATCTTTTCCCTGGCAGCACGGCGGTTTGGTCTGCTCGACGGCCTTCAGTTGCTCGCCACGGTCGTGGCCCTGCAGTCTCTCGGCCAACGGCTCGAAGGCCCCGGCCGGCACCAGCAGCCGGTCGCCCACCGTGTACAGTCCCAACACGACCAGGATCAGCGCCGTGGCCAGCGGCAGACGGCGTCCCAGGGCACCGGTCAGGGCCTGGACACCCACGCCCAGCGACACCAGCACGGGCACCGTCCCCGCCCAAAAGGCGGCCATGACCGCCGCGCCCCAGGCAGCGCTGCCGGCTCCGGCGGCGATAATCGCAAAGGCATACAGCCAGCCGCAAGGCAACAGCGCCGTCAACAACCCAATGGCCAACGCCCGCGGCAACGGCCGCAGCCCGACTGCTGTCCGCTGGCCGACAACCACCAACCGCTGCACGAAAGCCGGCAAGCCCATGTGCGGCAGCGTAATGCCTCGATAACGCAGCAGTGCCAGTACGCCCACCGCGATCATCATCGCGCCCGCCAACACGGCTGCCACGCGCTGCAGACCCAGCAGCGGACCGCCCAGGTCCAGCGCCGCGCCCAGTACGCCACAGATCGCGCCGACCAAGGCGTACGTGGCCAGCCGCCCGCCGTGATACGCAAATTGCAGCACGGTGCGCCCGGCGTGCGAATGCGTCTCGGGCGTGCCGACGGCAAACGCCACAAGCGGTCCGCACATGCCCGCGCAGTGCAAGCTGCCGAACAGACTCGCCAACAGTACCGCAATCAATGCCGACATCGGTCACCCCCAGAAACGAATGACGATTGACCAATGACAAATGACCAAACCGTAAAGTCTACGATCCACGATCCGGCGGATATACATCCCGCTGCTCGACATAGGTAAATGTATCCGCTCCGCGTTGGATCGCCAGGCGAAACTCCCAAACGCCCGCACGACTGAACCGCACCGGCGCCTCGTACCGCCCGCGGCCGGCGGACAACAGCGTCACGGCGGTGCGGTCGCCGCCCCGCGCGTGGGAAAACGCCACGGCGTCCACCGTCGCGCCGTCCAGTGGCTGGCCGGTTCGATCCGTCAGGGTGCAGATCAACGCCCGTTCGCCCGTGGCACGAACCACCGGCCCCAATTCGATCTTGGCCGACCAGCTCAGCCGTTCGTTTTGCCGAGCTTGCGCGGCCACTGCGTCCCAGTTGAGCGCCTTTTGATAGTAGTCCGGCTCGATGGCAAACGACGCGTCGGACGTCGCCAGGTACACCATCGCCAGCATCAGCGCGATCTGCCCGGCCAACAGAGCCAAAACGAGTCCCACCCAGAACAGGCGATGTCGAGTTTCGTGGGCCGAGGCGGCAATCAGCTTCGCCGGTTCGGTCATCGGGAATTCTCTGTTGCTATGGATCAATCGCAGAAATGCCTTCACGGAAACGTTTCAGCCCCCTCGGCGGCCGCCACGTCCGACTGGATTCTAGGGCTTCGCATCACAAAAGACCAGATGGCTCATGTTAGGGGGGATTTGGTCGTCGCCATCGGCATCTGACCTTTACACCGGCCGGCGAATTGCACACAATGTAGTGCTACATCTGGGTATGACGCGAGCGGCCTCCCACCTCACCGGGAGGTCGCTCTTTTTTGAGGGGAGGGGAAGAATGACTGGCTACGTCCCAATGACGCGGGATGCGTACAATCGCCGCAAGGCGGAAGTCGATCGTCTGGAGCACGAAGAAATCCCCAAGATCGCCGAAAAAATCGCCCATGCCCGGTCCGAGGGCGATTTGAGTGAGAATGCGGAGTACCATGCCCAACGCGAGGCGATGGGTCTGCTCCAGGCTCGCATCAACCAGATGAAGAGCGATTTGGCCCGGGCCTCGATCGTCGATCCCGACAAGCTGCCCAAGGATGAAGTGGGCTTTGGCGCAACCGTGACGGTCCGCGATCTGGATTACGACGACGAAGAAGAATTCACGCTGGTGGGTAAGGGTGACGAGGACTACGACAGCGGCAAGTACCTGATCACCAGCCCCGTCGGCCAGGGACTGCTGGGCAAAAAGGTCGGGGACCAAGTGGAAATCGACGTTCCCAAAGGCAAGCTGCGATTTGAGATCCTGAACATCCGCTACGATTCGATGTAGGCGTCTACTCGACCGTAACCCAACGGCGGCTCAGCGTCGCCTGGGCCTTGGCGTCACCGTCCGGCTGGGCAGCCGCTTTGAGCACGCACTTGCCAGCGGCCGCGGGCACATCCAGCGGCAGCTCGTAACTGGCATCGCCGCCTTCCGTTAACTCGAATCGCCGCTCGACCTTCGCCAGCGTCTGCCCGGATTCGTTTTCCAGGGACAGAACGAGACCGCCACTCACCGCCTGCGGATAGTCGTTGACCATCATGACCGTGAAACTGCGGCGAGTGCCCGCTTGGAGCTTCGGCTGGAAGAAGTTGATGTACACGCCCAGCGGTTGAAAAGCCTGGCCCACGTAGTCGGCAAAGGCCGGATCCAGTTCGAGTTTCGTGACGTCGCGGAAGTGATCCGAGGTGTAGACGCCCGGATAGCTGCACGTCAGATAGACGAAGTGGATGATTCCGGCGTACTGGCGATGGGTCCGCCAGAACTCGGTTTTGCCAGCCAGCAAGTAGGCCCACAGATCCAGCCGCTGCCGGGCCGTGGCCTCGCGGCCCAACAGCGTTTCGTAGACGCGTTCCGTCAGCCGCGTGGGCGAGCCGTCGCGATTCAGCCACAGCCACCCGTACTCGTTGATCAGCGGCGGGTTCTGATCGGATGGCAAGGCCCCGGGCTTCGGTTTGCTATCCATCGTTTCCAGGTCGCTCATCTTGAACTTCAGTTCCCCAAAGTGGCCCCCGATCATCAAGTACGGATGATGCTCGACCGGGTCGTTCGGTCCAGCCGGCGCGTTGTAGCTGTTCTCCCAGGGACGGTCCGAAAGGTCCAGAGCGCGGACGGCCGGAATGATCTTGTCGCCGAACATGGTGTCCTTGGTCTCGTTGTTGGCATCCCACACGGCCACGCTCGGATGATTCCAGCTGTCCCGCATCCAGTCGGTGTACTGGCGGACCATTTCGTCCGCGTCGTGCGTGCGAGAATAGCCCTCGTACCAGCCGGGGCCGCCCGTCCAAACGAAGAACTCGTTCTGAATCAGCAAGCCGACTTCATCGCAGATGTCCAGCCAGCGATCCGGCACCGGCCCGATGCAGAACCGGAAATAGTTCCAGTGCATCTGCTTGGGCAACTCGCCCAGCAGCTTCCGCACCCAAGCGTCGTTCCAGGGCAAGTCGCGGCAGAGCGGATCCTCGAAGAACCGGTGCAACGTGATATTCGAACCTCGCAGATAGTAAACGTTGCCGTTCAAGTAGGCCCGTTTGGTGGCGGCATCGAAACGGAATTCACGCATGCCGAAACGAGTCGTGACCGAGTCGCCGCCCGTGCTGGATTCGACCACGTACAGAAACGGATCCTCGGGCGACCACAGCCGGGCGTTGGGAATCGGGATCGTCTGCGTGACGACCTGCTCCTGGCCGGGAGCGAGCGAAAGCGATTGCGGCGCGGACGCCGTCACTGGCTCGCCGCCTTTCCACGTTCTTACCGTGTGGACCAAAGATGCGGTCGCGGCCGAGAAACCGCAATTCCGGACCTTGGTCTGCACCGTGATTTCGCCCTTGGCAATCCGTGGCGCGACTTGAATCGTCTCGATCAGCGGATTGTCGCAGCAGATCACCGAGACGCTGTCGTAGATGCCGGGCGTCCACTTGATCTTCTCGAAGTCCGAGCCCGTGGGGTACGTGTCCGGCAGCACGGCGGGATGAGCGCCGATGCGCACGACCAGCGAATTCTCCTCGTTCCAGCGGATGGCTTCCTCCAGGTGGAAGTAGCTGGCGGTGAAGCAACCGGCGTACTCCCCCAGTTTCCGGCCGTTCAGCCAGACCGCCGTCCCGAATTGGGCCTTGTTGATCTTGAGCAGCGCCACCGCTCGCGCCGCCGGCGCGCGGAACGTCTTTCGATACCAGAAGTAGTCGCGGTCCTGTTCGACCTTGCCCTTCCAATGCTCTTTCAACCACTCCGGCGGCGACAATTTCGAGCGGATGCGGTTGGCCAGCTGCTCGCGACTCAGAAACCGATCTACGTCTTCCAGGGGAGGCGTCGCCAGATTCGCCAGACCGGGGACGGGAACGGTGTGCTCAAAAGTCGCCGGGATTTCAGTGGCCGACTTGCCGTCCTCGATTTCCCAGGTGCCGTCCAGGCTGAGCGTCGCGCGTTCCGCGCGGGCCGACGAGCTGAACAGCAGGAAGATCGGCAGGCACGTCAACCAGATCGCGTGCCGTCCACATATCGAAAAAATGCACCCGAAGGACGAAGGTCTTGTTGGTATCATGGTCATGCTGCCTTCTTTGTCGCGAGTTCATGTGTGTTTGAACGCCACCGGGGTGCTAACGCAACCCCGCTCGCCTTTATCGCGATTTTGGGTATGTTTGCACGCCGCAACCCCCATTTCCCCTCGACGAGCCTTAGCGTCGTATGGTAGTTTACTGGGTTTCCAGGTTCAGCGAATATGAGGTACCGCGCGATTTTTGCGTTAAGGATGTGCCTTCGCCAATAAACCACAAACAAGATCAGTAAGTCCAGTTTATTAAGGAAGTGAACCGTGAGACGCCCGTTTATTGCCGGAAATTGGAAAATGAACTTGAACCGCGCTAGTGCAACGGCGCTGGTGAGCGACTTGATTGAGAAGATTAGCGGGATCAGCACGGTCGATGTCGCCGTTTGTCCGCCCAGTGTCTATTTGCATGCGGTTGCTGGCCTGGTGAAGGATACGCCCGTCGCGCTCGGCGCCCAGAACATGTATCACGAGAAGGATGGGGCGTTCACCGGCGAGATCAGCGCCGCGATGCTGGTGGACGTGGGCTGCAAGTACGTCATTTTGGGGCACAGCGAGCGGCGGCGGATCCTGGGTGAGACGAACGAGGCGGTCTGCCGCAAGGTTCACGCGGCTTTCGCGTCCGGATTGACGCCGATTGTCTGCGTCGGCGAGACGCTGCACGAACGGGAGGCCGGCAAGACGTTCGACATCGTTCGTGAGCAGGTCTACGGCTCGCTGGCCGGGCTGAAAGCCGAGCAGGCCAAGACTCTGGTGATTGCCTACGAACCCGTCTGGGCGATCGGCACCGGCGTGAATGCGTCGCCGGAACAGGCCGAAGAGGTCCACGCCGATCTGCGGAATGCCTTGGAAAGCCGGTTCGGCGCCGCGCTGGCAGCTCAGTTGCGGCTGCAGTATGGCGGCAGTGTTAAGGCTGCCAATGCCAAGGAATTGCTGGCCAAAGAGAACATCGACGGAGCGTTGGTCGGTGGCGCGTCATTGAAAGCAAGCGATTTCGCGCCGATTATCGAGGCGGCCCGCGCCTAGCGGCTCCGCGTCGATTTCGAAGGGCTCCCCTCGCAAACGCGGCTGGCTTGCGCGTGCGGTGGAGCGGGGAAGATACGAGCCGTGTAGCGCGGCGAGAGCGGAAAGTTACAAGGGAGTTGCCTGTTCCATGACCTCAGTACTGTTTGCGGCCGGCACGTTTTTGCACTACTTGTTCGGGATTCTGATGTTTGTCGTCGCCTTGTTCCTGATTTTGCTGGTCTTGGTCCAGCGGGGGCGCGGCGGCGGCTTGACCGGCGCCTTGGGCGGCATGGGCGGCCAGAGCGCGTTCGGCACCAAGGCCGGCGACATGTTCACGCGGGTGACGATGGTCACGGCCGGCATCTGGATTCTGCTTTGCATGGCTTCCATTTGGCTGCTGGGTACGCAAGACGAATGGGGCGGTTCGGGCACGTCGCGTTCCGGGGGTGCGACGCAGGGAACAACGGCAATACCGGGCCCCGTGAGCCCAGTTGCCCCCGGTTCCCCGGCGCCGGGAGCCGACGCCTCAACGAAGGCTCCCGCGAGCACCGGTACTACGGCTGCTCCCGCCGCTGAAACCAAGGCGGCTCCCGCCGTGGCGGCGCCTGTCGCGGTGGAGGCACCGGAGGCACCACCGTCGCCGGATGCTCCGAAGGCGAAGGAATAGTCGTTCGTCACAGATCGAGCCGGACGGAATGCCGGCGGCGAGGTTCGGTTTGAATGCCCAGTTTGGCGGTGCTATGTCTGTCCCCTTGCTCAGTATGACCGGTCACGGCGAAGCCCACCGCCACCAGGATGGCGTCCGGGTGGCGGTCGAGGTGCGGACGGTCAATAACCGGTTCTTGAAAGTGTCGTTGAGGATCTCCGACGGCTATGGCAACCTCGAACCGCTGATCGAATCCGTTGTCCGGAATCACCTCCGCCGCGGTTCGGTGTCGGTCTCGATCCGCGTCGAGTGCGAATCTTCGCCCGACGACTTCCGGCTGAACGAAGTCGTGCTGGCCAGCTACTATCGCCAATTGCAGGAGTTGGCCAAGCGTGAAAGCGGGCCGCAAGACATTCGCATGGACTCGCTGTTGGCCTTGCCGGGCGTGGTCACCGAGAGTGCCAGTCGCCGCTCCGACGCAGAGGCCGTGTGGCCGGTCCTGGAGGGGGCTTTGAACGAGGCCCTGGAGAACCTGTCCCGGATGCGCGCCGAAGAAGGTGCGGCCATGAAGCGCGACTTGCACGCCAATTGCCAAGCCATCGACGCGGACTTGGAGCAGATCGGACAACGAGCGCCGCTGGTCGTCGAGGCGTACCGGAAGCGGTTGCTCGAACGGTTGAACAAACTGCTGGAGGAATTCGGTCTGCAGATCCAGGCGGCGGATGTCGTTCGCGAAGTCGGCGTGTTTACGGATCGAAGCGATATCTCCGAAGAAATCGTCCGCTTGCGGAGCCATCTGCAGCAGTTCGACACCGTCGCTCGCACGGAACAAAACAATGGACGGAAACTGGATTTCCTGATCCAAGAAATGCTCCGCGAAACGAACACGATCGGCTCCAAGGCGAACGATTCGGAGATCGCCTGCCATGTCGTCGAAATCAAAACGGCCATCGAACGCATGCGGGAAATGATTCAGAACGTCGAATGACCGGTGCAACCCAGGGCAGACTTGTGATCATCTCGGGGCCTTCCGGCGCCGGGAAATCGACGGTGGTCCGGCAACTGTTGGACACGTGTCCGCTGCCGCTGCAGTTGAGCGTTTCGGCGACCACGCGGCCGCCGCGAGCCGGCGAGCGGGATGGGGTGGAGTATCATTTCGTCTCGCACGACGAATTTTGCCGCCGCCGCGAGGCGGGGGATTTTCTGGAGTGGAAAGAGGTCTTTGGCCGGGGCGACCTGTACGGGACCCTGCGGGACGAGACCACCGCTGGCCTTGCGGCCGGAAAATGGGTAATTTTAGAGATCGACGTGGAAGGGGCACTGGCGGTTCTGGACCAGCATCCGGATGCCGTCACCATCTTCGTCCACCCCGGGTCGATGAAAGAACTGGAGCATCGGCTCCGCGGCCGGGGAACGGAATCGGCCGAATCGATTCAGCGGCGACTGGCGGTCGCTCGCCGCGAGATGGAATGTAGGGACCGCTATCGTTTCGAAGTCATTAACGATTTCAAGGACCGGGCGGTCCGGGAAATCTGCCAGATACTACTGTCACACGCCGGAGACCCTCACGCATGCTCGACGAACTGAAGGAAGAAGCGATTGTCAACAAAGTCGGTGGCCGATTCAAGCTGTCCACGCTGATCCAAAAACGGCTGGTACAGTTGAATCAGGGCAGCCGGCCGCTGGTCAATATGAAGACCGCGGACCGGATGAAGGTCGTGTTGCAAGAGATTGCCCAGGACAAAATCTACCTGGACGCCTCGAACCAGGTCCGGATCACGGGCGATATGCCTGACATCCGCGACGAACCGGAGCTGAATCTGGCCGACCTATGAAGGGCCGCGAACTGATCATCGGCATCACCGGGGGCATCGCGGCCTACAAGACCGCAGCCCTGGTCAGCCGTCTGGTGCAAGCCGGCGCGGGCGTGAGCGTGGTGATGACCGCCGCGGCCACTCGTTTCGTCGGTCCGGCGACGTTCAAGGCGTTGACCGGACGGCCGGTGGGCACCAGCGTGTTCAGTCTGCCGGAGCTGCCCCTGGGCGCCCATATCGAATTGGCTCAAAAAGCCGATTTGATGTGTGTCGCACCGGCCACGGCTAATTTCCTGGGCAAAGCCGCGCAGGGAATCGCGGACGACCTGTTGAGCACCCTGTACTTGTCCTTCGCCGGGCCGGTGTACGTCGCTCCGGCGATGAACACGGTGATGTGGAACAAGCCCAGCGTCCAACGCAACGTCCGGCAGTTGCGGGCCGACGGTGTCCTGGTGATCGACCCCGGAGAAGGTTGGCTCAGCTGCCGGGCTCAGGGAGCGGGCCGGATGGCCGATCCGGACGTGATCTTTGAAACCCTGCGGGCGAAGCTGACCACCGGAGAAAACGGCCCCGCCTGCGGCTGAGGGGCGTTGGGTCATTCAGTTGGAGTACAGCCTTTAGGCTGCCCGGGCGGGCGAAGCCCGCCTTCGATACACGCTAAAGCTTGGACTCCAACCGATTTGACACCTTTACAGGGGTGGTTGGGTCAATGCCACTTCTTCCTCGAACGGTGTTTACCGGCCCGAACCCAAGTCCGCATCTTTCAGCACACGGCCGTCTTGGCTCTTCTCCGTGGCGTGCAGAAAGCCTTGTGCAACCAGTTCGCCCAGGTCGAAGCGGAATTGTTTGGCGGCCGACACCTTGCTGGCTCGCGCCGCCAGATCGTCGCGGCTGAGGGGTTGCCGGCGCGGCAGGGCGAGCAGGATCTTGTTGCCGGCGCCTTGGACTTCCACGATATACAGGTCGTCAAACACTTCCTGATACGTGCGGACCATCGAATCGTACAGCGGGTTGGACAAGCGGCTCCAGACGTTGCCGACCACAACGCCGCCCGGCTTGAGCGCCCGGCGCACGGCCCGCAGAAACTCTTGCGTCGTCAAATGGGCCGGCACGCTGTCGCTGCTAAAGGCGTCCAGGAAGATCACGTCGTAGGGCTGCCGATACCGTTCGATGAACTCCCGGCCGTCGCCCACGTGGGCATGCATCCGGGTGTCTTCACGGAAATCGAAGTACCTCTTGGCGACGTTGACCACCTCGGGGTCGATGTCCACGGCGTCGATCTCGGCCGCGGGATAATGCTTGCGGAGGAACATCGGTAGGCTGCCGCCGCCCAGTCCGACCACCAGAATCCGGCGCGGCTCGTCGCACAATGCCAAACTCACCATGGCAACCCGCGCGTAGGGCAGTTCCAGGTGATCCGGATCTCCCAGTTTGACCACGCTCTGCCGCGCCCCGCCTTTCTCGAATCGCAGCGTCCGCAAACCGTTTTCCTCGGTGACCAGGATCGTGCCGAACGACGAGGCCTTTTCGTACAGCAAGACTTGATCCGCGTGGACCAACACAACCAGCCCGACCATGGTGACGATTCCCGCGTACAGGAAAGGACGACGATTCATGGTGCCACGCTCCCGGAAGATATCATGTGCCCACATTCTCGCCGCTGATCGGGCGGGCGAAAAGGATGCCAACAGCCAGCCTGCAAGCGCAGGGGGCAAGAGCCAGCTAAAGGCTGGAGTTCACGCTTTAGCGTGCCAAGGTCGCCTCACAAGACACGCTGAAGCGTGAACTCCAGCGGGTTACACGAATGCGTTCAGCATTGTACGACGCCCAGCAGGGCGACGAAAAAGCCTGCACGCTTGCGATGCTGGGTGGCACACCTCGGAGTTCCACCGCGGACGTGCCACCCCATGCCGATGACGTCGTTGCCGACTGGGCCTCAGCCGACGCCTCAGTCGACGACCATGTCCTTCAAGGCTTTCAGGACGCGGGCCTTGGGCACCACTTTCTCCGGCTTTGCCTCGGCCCAAACCATCTCGCCCGTGGCGGGGTTGCGGACTTGACGCTTCTTGGTCGCGGGGCGGACGACCCGCATGATCTTGACCAAACCCGGCAATTGGATCACGCCGGGTCCATCGGCCGAGACGGCGGCTTGAATCTCGTTCTTGTACGCGTCAAACACTTGCTCGACCTGCTTCTTGGTCAGCCCGGTGGCTTCGGCGATCTTGGCATACAGTTCGGTCTTGCTGAGCGGCTTCGGTCCGGCTTGCTTCGGCATTGGTTACTGCCCTCCTTGAAAACAAAAAATAGTGGGTGGGATTGGACGGTTCTCCGCCATGCGGATGGCGATGATTAGAGACAGTGCTGGCTAATTTGCAACTGGGAAACACGGGAAAAACGGGGGAAAAACGCGAAAAAAGGCGTTTTTCCCCGCTTTTGGGAGATGTTTAACCCAGCGCGTCGGCAAACGCCGCCCGCAGACTGTCCAACGCTTTGTCGCCGTCCCGGCCGTCGACGACGACATTCACGCGCACCTCGCTGGTGCTGACCATGTCCACGTTAACCCCCGCATCTGCCAGGGCCCGGAACATGCGGATCGCGACGCCCGTGTGGCTGCGGAGCCCCACTCCGCTGACCGAGAGCTTGGCAATATTGGGGCAGCTGTTCACGTCCTTGCAGGACAGTTGCTTGACCAGCCGCTTGGCGACGTCGGTCGCTTTGTCCACTTGGCCGCGCGGCACGGTGAAGCTGAGGCTGGCCCGATCGGCATGGCTCCCGTGGCTTTGCACGATCATGTCCACAAACACCCCGCCCGCGGCGATTTCGCGAAACACGCGCGCCGCGATGCCGGGCACGTCCGGCACGCCATTGATTGTGACGCGGCCTTGGGTCTCGTCCAGCGAGATGTCGTCGATGAACAACTCCTCCATATTCGCTCCATGCAGCCGCGAGGCCACATCGGCAGCGTCGGCCTTGGCGTGCTCGGCCGTCAGCGGAGTCACGCCCGCAGGCGAAGGCTTGTCCAATTCGAAAGCGCGATGGATGCCCCGCAGGGCATTTTGGGCCGCATCGCGATCCACCAACACCGAGATCTTGATCTCGCTGGTGGTGATCATCTGGATATTCACGTTCTCGGCGGCCAACGCACTGAACATCGTCTCAGCCACCCCGGACTGCTTGGCCATGCCCAGGCCCACGACGGAAACCTTGGAAACGTTGTCGTCGTGCGAGACCGTGCCGGAGCCCAGTTGGTTGACGGCCTGCTGGACGGATTCCAGGGTCACGGCCAGTTCGTTCTTCGGGACGGTGAAAGAGATATCCGCCAGTCCTTTCTCGCCGACATTCTGCACGATCATGTCGACGTTGACATTCTTGGCCGCGATCGCGGAAAAGATCTGCAAGCTGACGCCCGGGCGATCCGGGATCCCCAGCACGGAAACGCGTGCTTCGTTCTTGATGACCGCGGCGCCGCACACGGCGCGGTCGGCAAATTCCGGCTCGGCGACGATCATCGAGCCGGGCGAATCGCTGAAACTGCTGCGGACGTGAATCGCGGTGCCGAACTTCTTGGCGAACTCGATCGACCGGTTATGCATCACGCCGGCGCCCAAGCTGGCCAACTCCAGCATCTCGTCATAGGCAATCCGCTCCACGTGCCGCGCTTCGGGTAACAGCCGCGGGTCCGTGGTGTAGACGCCGTCCACGTCGGTGTAGATCTCGCAGGCATCGGCATTCAGCACCGCCGCCAGCGCGACCGCCGTAGTGTCGCTGCCGCCCCGCCCCAGCGTAGTGATGTCGAAATCGTCGTCGATCCCCTGGAATCCGGCGGCGATGACGATATTGCCTTCGTTCAGCAACCGCTGGACGCGGGCGGTGGAAATCGACTTGATCCGCGCCTTGGTGTGCGTGGCGTCCGTCTTGATGCCGATCTGGGCACCGGTCAAGCTCACGGCCTTGTAGCCGAGCGAGTGGATCGCCATGGCCATGAGCGCGACGCTGATCTGTTCGCCCGTGGACAACAGCATGTCCATTTCCCGCGCGGGCGGCCGTTCGCAGACCTTGCCGGCCAATGCGAGCAGGTCGTCCGTCGTGTCGCCCATGGCGCTGACGACCATCACCACTTGATTGCCCTGTTGCTGCGTGCGAATCGCCTTCCGGGCGGCCGCCAAGATCTTTTCCGGGTCCGCCACGCTGCTGCCGCCAAATTTCTGTACGATCAGAGGCATAGTGCTGTCAATTCCGTGCAAAAAAGGGTAGGGAATGGTAATTTTGGCTACGAGTTCAGGAAGTAACCCATCAGTTTCCAGCCTGCCGGAAACTCGAGTTCCGCCGCCGCCGCGGCGGGCTCGTCGTAAGTCGCCGCCCGGTCGGCCGCGAAACCCGTGCCCGCGATGGCGAACGGCACGAAGCCGTGACTGTGTGTCTTGGTCCGCACCGGCGTGGGATGGTCCGGCGTGACCAGGATGCGATAATCGCCTTGCGTCTGCAAGGCCTGCCACAACGGCCCCACGATGTGCCGGTCGATTTCCTCCAGGGCCTGGATCTTGGCCGCCGCGTTGCCTTCGTGCGAAGCCTCGTCCGGCGCTTCGATGTGGACGCAGACCACGTCGGTCGTCGGCACGGCGGCGACGGCGCACCGCCCTTTGGAAGCGTAGTCGGTGTCCAGGTAGCCGGTCGCACCGGGCGCCTCGATACGATCCCAGCCGATCAGGGCGGCCAAGCCGCGCAGCAAGTCGACGGCGGTGATCATCTTGCCCGACTTGCCGTACACGTCGCGGAACTGCTGCAGATTGGGACGTTTGCCCAAGCCCCACAGCCAGAGGTTGGTGGCCGGCAAATGTCCCGCCTGCCGGCGCGCCACATTGACAGGATGCTCTGCAAACAACGCCGAACTGCGGCTCATCAATTCGTTCAGCACATCGCTGCCGCCGCCGCGTGGGTAGTCGTCGATCACCGATTTGTCGGTCAGGTCGTGCGGCGGCGTCGCCCGGGTGTCGCTGGTGAACGGCGCGGGTTGCCGCTCGCCACGATAGATCATCAGGTTCCGGTAGCTCACGCCGGGCAGGAATTGGACGGGCAGATCGCCCGCCAACCCGGCTTGTGCGGCCGCCATCAACGCGGCCGCTTCCGGCGTCGAAATATGCCCGGCAGTGAAATCCCGCATGATCTGGTCTTCGATCGTGACCAGATTACAACGGACGGCCCAATCGTGGGGCCCCAGTTCGATTCCCTGAGCCGCCGCCTCGATCGGCGCCCGCCCGGTAAAGACCACCGTCGGATCGTAACCCAACAGGCTCATATTGGCCACTTCCGACCCCGGCGGCAGATGCGCGGGCACATGGCTCGCTCGGCCGACGATGCCCGCCGCGGCGATGGCATCCATCGCGGGCGTCCGGGCCGCTTGCAGCGGCGTCTTTCCACCCAGCGACGCCTGCGGCTCGTCCGCGCAGCCGTCGGGGATAATCATTGCGTATTTCATCCGCCAGAACCTCGTCCCGTGGGGTGGAAGGGCCAATCGTGGCCCAACCACCGTTGAAAGCGGTACAGTTTGATCGAAAAGCCGTGAACCGTCCAGGTATCTCGAGCCCCCGTCCCCCCAGAATTTTCGGGAACCATGACAAGCCATGTCGTGCGGCAGTTTCCGTCACGCCACCCTGGCCACGCAGACCAAACAAATATCATCCGTCTGCGGGTGGCTGCCGATGAACTGCTGCAAGTCGCTGACGATCGCTTGCCCCAGGTTCTGGGCGCTGCCGCCGGCTTTCTTGACGTGGTCCCGGATGCGCTGGGTTTGAAAGTCCTGGCCGCTGGCGTCCGTGGCATCCGTGACGCCGTCGGTGTACAGCGTGAGCGATTCGCCGGGCCCGAGCGAAATGACGGCTTCCTGGTACTCAATACCCGGGACGATCCCCAAGGCCATGCTGGAGGTATTCCGGCTGGGTTCCTCCACGGTCCCGTCGGCGCGCCACCAAATCGGCGGCATGTGCCCGGCGTTGACGATCGTCACATCGTGCGTGCGGGGATCGAGGACGAGGATCACCATGGTGACGAAGCGGTCGATCTCCAGCAGGCACAAGCGATCGTTCAGCCGGTTCATGGCCTCGCTGGGCCGAGGTTCCGTGGCCAGGCAGAACTTGGCCTCCGCCGAAACCCGGGCCATCACCAGGGCCGCCGCGACGCCTTTGCCGGCAACATCGGCGACGATAATCGCGGTGCGGCCGTCGGGCAGTTGGACGTAATCGTAATAGTCGCCGCCCACCGATCGGGCGGCGTTGTAGTAATCAAAAAAAGCATAGCCCGCACAGGCGGGAGGGCGTTTGGGCAGGAAGGCCCGCTGCACTTCGTTGGCCAGTTGCACGTCCAATTCGATCTTTTGCAACTGGACCACCGTCTCGTGAACCTGCGCATTCTCGATGGTCATGCCGGCCTGGATCGCCACGCTGGCCAACAATTCCATATCTTGGCGCTTGAAGGGCTTTCGCCGATGGAGCGTGTCCAGGTGAATCACTCCGATCGCCCTTTCGGTCGAATCCAGCAAGGGGGCGCAGACAAAAAAGCCGATCCCGACGAGGCTGTCGGCGGCCTGCAGATCTTCGGGTAGGACTTCCCGCAGCTGCGCTTGCTTGGTTTCGAGCACTTGGCGGACGACCGTCTGGCTGATTCGGATGCTGTCGTCGCCGGGCTTGCGGGTTTTCGTCCAGCGCGGAATCAGGCGTCCCTGGTCATCCGTCAAAACGATGAAGCCGCGGTCGGCTTGAGGGAAGACCCGAAACAGGCTGTCGAGGACTTTGGGCAGGACGGCGTCCAAGGTCAGTTTCCGCCCGAGTTCGCGCGTGATGTCGAACAGGACGCCCAGTTTGACCTCGGCGCTCACCGTCGCGGAGGTCGCGGCCGAGCTAGAATCCACATTCAGCCTGGAATGCACCGTGGAATCGGAGTCTTCGTCGTCGTCCGACCATTCCACGGTAGGCCCGGAAGCACCGCTGTCCCGGCAATGAAAGACGAAATCCCGGACCCGGGCGACGTTGATCCGGTCGCCATCCTTCAGCCGCTGCGGCTGGTGAGGGATCAGTTCGCGGTCATTGACCACGGTCTTGTTTCTGCTGCCCAAATCGGTGATGTAGTAGGCGTCTCCTTCACAGGTGACTTGGGCATGCAGGCGGGTAACGTACTCGTTTTCGATCCGGATGTCGGCGTCCCGGCGGCCGAGCGTCAATGCGCCGTTGGTTAGGTAGACCCGCTTTCCGGCCTGCGGACCGTTTTCTTCGGATAAGTATGCTGCTGTCATATTTGCGCTCGCCCCACACCCGTGTTTCCGAATTATACACGATCCGACGTTACACGGCGAGCCACGGCAGGCATCGGTTGGCCAATCCCTGCGGCGCGAAAGCTGGGGAGGCTGCGGAACCTGGGCGTCGAGCCGGGGCGGGCCTCGGTGGCCACGATCGGAACGTTGCGAGTTCATGTCACGTCGATGACAGTCGTGCCGGCAATCAGGTAGTGAAGACACCGCCGCTCGTCACCAAAGATCCAGAGGGCGTCCACCAAGGAAAACAGATTGCAGGCTTGGTTGATGGCGGCGGGACCATGACCCGCAGCAGCACGCCGCGCAGAAAACCAGGCAGTTCGCCTGTGTCTCGAACGATGATCCGCATTTTCAGAATCCGTTTGGCGATGGATTGGCCAGTTCAGATCCATTGGCATACGAAATCTCGCAGACGGAAAAGCGGGAAAACGACGACCTTGGGTCTAACAGAAATGCTGCCCACTGTCTGGCTCCGTCGGAAGTTGGTCCGCCCGAAAAATCTCGCTGTCCGGGGTGGCATGACGGGCCGTGGTTGTTAGAATCTGGCAGGAAATCCATGCCGCAGGTGCCTGATGGCGATACGGCTTAGCAACGTTCGAGAAGTAACCGTCCCAAAGTCGCCTTTCGCACCGCGAAAGGACGTTCTTTCGCGGAGCGAAAGACGACGTTTTTTCTCGAACGGTGTTCACCGCGCGGCGAGGGAGGCTTGCGCGATGCTCGACCGCTACTACTATCTGGCTTCGCTGCCCGCCCTGGGCGCGTTGGGGACCGAACCCGCCATGGGGTTTGCCGAGTTGATGGAGCATTTGGCCGACAGTCGCGGGCGGCACGAGTTGGTTGGCAGTCTGTTTTTGTTGGACGACTTGCTGCAGCGCGAAGCGTTTTTGGCCGGCGAATTGCCGGAAGTGGATCCCGCCGTGCTCACCGTCCAGCAAGCCCGCAACGAAAGCCCGCTGCCGGAGTACCTGGCCGGGGACACGGAGGCGGAGCAGAAAGGCCGGATGGGACCTGCGGCCGACCGGTTATGGGACGCCTATTTCCATTACGCGGCCGGACTGGCCCGGCGGCTCCCCAACCGCTTCCTGGCCGCCTGGGTCGGCTACGAAGTGACGCTCCGCAACGCGTTGGCTGCGGCCCGGGCCAAGCGGCTGGGACTGGAAGAGGCAGACTATCTGGTGGCCAGGGATTTGGCGTCGGCAGACGTGGATCTGGCGGGAGTGGTGACCGAGTGGGCCTCGTCGGCCACACCGCTGGCCGGGCAGCAAGTTCTGCTGCGGGCACGCTGGGCCTGGCTGGCGGAGAACGATGCCTGGTTCAGTTTTCGGGACGACGAGTTGGCTGTGTACGCCGCGCGGTTGATGTTGCTGGGCCAGTGGGAGCGTCTCACGTCGTAGGAACTGCGCTCGAAGCGCGCATCTTGGGAAGGGTGGTTGCCGTGAAAGGCCGAATTGTCGCGGTGGACGGAAGTCTGGTGGTCGCCGAGATGCAGGACCGCGTGGTGCAAAACTCCGTGGGCCACTGCGTGCGGGGCGATGGCACGCGGTTGTTGAGCGAGGTGATCCGGGTCCGCGGGCAACGGGCGGACTTGCAGGTCTTCGAGGAAACCCGCGGCTTGAAAATCGGCGACGACGTCGAGTTCCAGGAGGACATGCTGTCTGTGGTCCTGGGCCCGGGTCTGCTGGGACAGATCTACGACGGTCTGCAGAATCCGCTGCCCGAATTGGCTCAGCAAGTCGGCTACTTCCTTAACCCAGGCGTGTACATCCACGGGCTGTCGGCCAAGGCCCAATGGGCGTTCACGCCTACGGTCAAGGCCGGCGACACCGTGGCGGCCGGCGACAAGCTGGGCACGGTTCCCGAGGGCATCTTCGAGCATCACATCATGGTGCCTTTTGGCTGGCGCGGCAGTTGGACGGTCCAGCGGATCGCCGCCGCAGGGTCCTATACGATCGAGGACGAGATCGCCGTGCTGGCAGGGGATTCCGGAACGCCGCAGGGCGTGACGATGCAGCAGACGTGGCCGGTCAAGGTGCCGTTGAGCGTGGCCCGCCGCCGCTTGATGCCCACCGAACCGCTGGTCACGCGCGTGCGGATTATCGATTCGATGTTCCCCATCGTCCGCGGCGGGACGTACTGCATCCCGGGTCCATTTGGAGCCGGCAAGACGGTCCTGCAGCAGATCACCTCGCGGTACGCCGAAATCGACATCGTGGTGATTGCGGCCTGCGGCGAACGGGCGGGCGAGGTCGTGGAGACCCTCCGCGATTTTCCCGAGTTGAACGACCCGCGCACCGGCCGCAGCCTGATGGAGCGGACGATCATCATCTGCAATACCTCGGCCATGCCGGTGGCCGCCCGCGAGGCGTCGGTGTACACGGGCGCCACGCTGGCCGAGTACTATCGGCAGATGGGGCTGAACGTCCTGCTGCTGGCCGACTCGACCTCGCGCTGGGCGCAAGCGATGCGGGAGATTTCCGGCCGCTTGGAGGAGATCCCCGGCGAAGAGGCTTTTCCCGCCTATTTGGAAAGCCGGATTGCGGCGTTTTACGAGCGGGCCGGGGCCATCGAGTTGGCGGACGGGCGCGTCGGCACGCTGACGATCGGCGGCACCGTGAGTCCGGCGGGCGGTAATTTCGAGGAGCCGGTGACGCAGGGAACACTGAAGGTCGTGGGCGCGTTCCTCGGCCTGTCGCGGGCGCGCAGCGACGCCCGCCGCTACCCGTCGATCGACCCGCTGGATTCCTGGAGCAAGTACACCGGCATCATCGCGCCGGCCAAGGTCGCCCGGATCCGGCGGTTGTTGACTCACGGCAACGAGGTCCGCCAGATGATGACGGTGGTCGGCGAAGAAGGGACGTCGGCGGAGGATTTCACCGTCGCGCTGAAGGCCGATTTCTTCGACAATTGCTACTTGCAGCAAAACGCCTACGACGACGTCGACGGGGCGACGACCGCCGAGCGCCAGCAGTTCGTGTTTGACAAGATCCTGGAAGTTGTGAATTTGGAGTTGGAGTTGACGGACAAGGGCCAGGTGCGGCAGGCGATGGTCCGCGCCACGGACTTGTTCCGCAACTGGAATTACGCGGCCGGCGGCAGCGAGGAATACGCCCGCTGGCTCGGTGAAATCGACCGGTTCATCGCTAACCGAGGACGAGCCGAGTAGCATGGCTCTCCAGAGCCGTGCAGTGATGCCTCCGGACTTCAGGTAGATTCGGCACGGCTCTGGAGAGCCATGCTACGGCGTGAGTGACGGACGACAAACATGAGAAAGTACTTTGACGCGATCCAGCGGATTGCCGGCAACGTGGTGACGGTCAACGCCGCAGGCGTGGGCTACGACGAATTGGCCGTCATCAGTTCGGCCCGCGGCGAGTCCCTGGCGCAAGTCATCCGCTTGGACGGGCAGGCCGTCAGCCTCCAGGTGTTCGCCGGGGCGCAAGGCGTCTCGAACAACGACCGCGTGCGGTTCCTGCACCGGCCGATGCAGGTGCCGTTCTCGGAAGGGCTGTTGGGCCGCGTGTTCGACGGCTCGGCGCGGCCCCGCGACGGCCGCGGTCCGGTCACCGGCGAGATGATCCCCATCGGTTCGCCGGTGGTCAATCCGGTCCGGCGGCGGATGCCGGACCAGATGGTCGAGACGGGCATTCCGATGATCGACGTGTTCAACTCGCTGGTCGAGTCCCAAAAGCTGCCGATTTTTTCCGTGGCGGGCGAGCCATACAACGAGTTGCTGGCGCGGATTGGATTGCAGGCCAACGCCGACATCATCATCCTGGGCGGAATGGGATTGCGGCACGACGATTACTTGAAGTTCCGCCAGACCTTCGAGGAAGGCGGCGTGCTGGGCCGGGCGATCATGTTCATTCACACTGCCGCGGATCCGGTCGTGGAATGCCTGCTGGTCCCCGACCTGTGCCTGGCTGTCGGCGAACAGTTCGCCCTGCAGGGCAAACGCGTGCTGGTCCTGCTGACCGACATGACGGCCTTTTCCGACTCGCTGAAGGAAATCGCGATCGTCATGGAACAGATCCCGTCCAACCGCGGCTATCCGGGCGATCTGTACACGCAGTTGGCCAAGCGGTACGAAAAGGCGGTCGACTTTGATGAAGCCGGTTCGATGACCGTGCTGGCCTGCGTCACCATGCCGGGCGACGACGTCACGCACCCCGTGCCCGACAACACCGGTTACATCACCGAGGGACAATTCTACCTGCGCAACGGCCGCATCGAGCCTTTCGGGTCGCTGTCGCGGCTCAAGCAGCAGGTCAACGGCAAGACGCGGGACGATCACCGCTCGATCATGGACTCATGCATTCAGCTGTACGCGTTATGCCGCGAGAGCCGCGAGAAGCGGGACATGGGATTCGAGATGTCGGACTGGGACCGGAAATTGTTGCGGTACGGCGTAATGTTTGAAGAACGGATCATGGATCTGTCGCTGAACGTCCCGCTGTTCGAGGCCCTGGATCGGTGTTGGAAGATCCTGGCCGAGTGCTTCGAGCCGGCGGAAACGGGCATTCGGCGGGCGATTGTGGAGAAACATTGGCCGGCGGGGGTCTGATACGAGATGGCTCAGAAGATCAAGCTCACGCGGCCCGAACTGAAGCGCCGCCGCGACCGGCTGGCGCGGTTCGAGCGGTATCTGCCGATGCTGAAGCTGAAACAGCAGCAGCTGCAGATGACGTTGCGCGAAGTAGCCGGCCAGGTCCGCAGGGCGCAAGAGGCATTGGACGAAGTCGCTGCCAAGCTGAGCCGCTACCGGTCGGTGCTGGCGGACCGCGCGGGCATTCCATTGGGGCAATGGTCCCGGCCGGAGCGGATCCGGACCTCGCACCGGAACATCGCGGGCGTGGAAGTGCCGGTGTTCGAGGACGTCGAGTTTCCCGCGGCCCGGTACAGCCTGTTCGGTACCCCGGCCTGGGTCGACCAGACCTTGGTCGATCTCCGCCAGCAGAGTCGCCGCCAGGCCGAGCACGACGTCTTGCGCGAGGTCGAGACCTTGCTGCAGGGCGAGTTGGCCCGCGTCATTCAACGGGTCAATTTGTTCGAGAAGATCATGATTCCGCAGGATCGCGAGGCGATCCGCCGGATCCGCATCAAGCTCGGCGACGAGATGGCGGCGGCCGTGGGGCGAGCCAAAATTGCCAAGGGCAAATTAGCGAAGGTCCTGGACGACGCGCCACAGGACGACGTGGGCTCCGAGCCGTGGGAGGCGAACGCATGATCGTGCCGATGGTCAAAGTCTACGTCGCCGCGCGCTGCCGCGAGAAAGAACGCTTGTTGGAGACGATCCGCGGGCTGGGGGTGATCCATCTGGTGCCCGCCGATCCCGCGCAAGCGCTGACCGACGGTCCGACGGCCGATGCGATTCAGACGCTGCAGCGGGCCCAGCAGGTGTTGTACGGGATCGATCGCCAAGGCGACCGGTCCGAGTTGCCGGCGGTCGAGGCCGCGCGGGCAGTCCTGAACGTCGAGCGGCATCTCGTGGAGCAGGGCAATCGCCTGGCCCTGTTGCACCACGAACTGGAACAGTTGGATTTGTGGGGCAACGTCCAACTGCAGCAAATCGAAGGGCTGCGCGAGGCCGGGATCGAGGTCGGATTCTACGCCGTCGAGGCCCACACGCTTGCGAGCGTCCGCGCGGACTGTGTGGCGGAGGTCGGGGAGCTGCCCAATGGGCGGATCGTCGTGGCCGTCGCGATCCGCGACGGCAGTTTGGAGTTGCCGGAAAACGCCGCCCCACTGCCGCTGCCTCCGCGCGACGCGCCGTCGATCCGGGCCGAAGCGGCCCAGATCGATGCCACGTTGAAAGCGGGGCACAGGCGGCTGGCCGAACTGGCCCATTTGGCCCCCGATATGCGTACCGAGCTGGTGCGGCTGGAACAGCAGGCCGAGTTTATCCGGGCTCAACGGGGAGGCATAGCCAGCGACCAGTTGTTCGCCGTCCAGGGGTGGCTGCCGGCCGAGCAGGCGGCGTCCTTGCCCGAGGCTTTGGCCCAGTCGAATCTGCCCGCGGCCATGCATTGGATGGAGCCGGCCGACGACGAGCAGCCGCCGACCCTGATCCGCAGTCCGGCTTGGGCGCAGCCCGTCGAAGGGCTGTTCCGGATCTTGGGAACGGTGGCTGGCTACCGCGAGTTCGATGTGTCGGTGCCGTTCCTGCTCGCGCTGCCGATCTTTACGGCAATTCTGATCAGCGACGGCGGCTATGGGGCGGTTCTGCTGTTGGGCCTGACGCTGGGCTATCGCCGGGCCGCATCGTTCCTGGGAAAGCATTTCACGCAACTGCTGATCATTATCAGCATGGCCACGCTGCTGTGGGGCGGGGTGTGCGCCACGTTTTTCGGCGTCACGCTGTATCCGCCCCTGATCGCGATCGACCTGAGCGAGGCCTCGCGGACGTTCATGATGCGGCTGTGTTTCTGGATGGGGGCGGTGCATCTGAGCATCGCCCAGCTGTGGCCCGCCATCGGACTGTTCCCCGACCTGCGGTTCCTGAACCGGGTCGGCTGGGCGGTGTTCATCTGGGGAATGCTGGGCGTCGTGCAGATGTTTGTGCTGCGGACGCCCATGGGCTGGGAGACGCCATGGCCCTACTTGCTGCTAGTTGGAGGCACCCTGGCGATCGTTTTTTCGCAGCCCAGCTGGAACGTGGGCAAGATGCTGTTGCTGGGGTTGGCCAATTTCCCGCTGTCCATGCTGTCGGCGTTTTCCGACGTGATCAGCTACGTGCGGTTGATGGCCGTCGGTTTGGCCAGCGGCGTGCTGGCGGCCAGTTTTAACAACATGGCGCGCGAATTCGACTTCTGGCCCTTGGCGGTGTTGGTGCTGGTGTTCGGGCACAGCCTGAACCTGGGTTTGGCGATGATCGCCATGTTCGCGCATGGTGTGCGGCTCAATATGCTGGAATTCTGTAACAACCTCGGGATGCAGTGGACGGGATATCGGTACAGTCCCTTCGCGCAACGAACCAATCAGGAGTATGAACCATGACAGCGGTCGCGGCGTTCTTTGGGTTTTCGATGCTCGGTTTGCCCATTCTTTTGGCGGCCTCTGAACCCAGCTTCTGGCGTTTTCTGGCCGAGATGGGAGACGTTACGGCCTTGGGCATGGCGGCGCTGGGAAGTTCCATCGGGATTGGGCTGGCGGGCCAGGCGGCGGCCGGAGCCTGGGCCAAGGAGGCCCGCGCCGGGCGGAACCTGAGTTTCACCTACATCATCCTCGTGGGCATGCCCATCAGCCAGACGCTGTACGCCATGATCGTGATGAACAACATGCGATCCGTGTTCGCGAACATGGACGTCACGGTCGCCGAAGCGGGCTTGCTGTTGGGCATTGGGTTGTCGACCGGGATGGGCGAAATGCTGTCCGCCTGGATGCAGGGACTGATCGGCGCCGCAGGCATTCGGGCGCTTAGCGACGGCGAAGGTAAGGGGTTTGCCTTTGTGATCATCGCCATGGGCATCGTCGAGACCGTCGGCATCTTTACGATGGTGTTCATGCTGGGCATGATCCCGTCCGCGTGACGCCCCGGGCGGCTGACAGGGAGTTCTTGGCCCTGGGCTGTGTACGCGGTAACGATCGTTTAACCGCGTGGGCAACGCCCCGCGCGGAAGCAAGCGAAGTTCGGCGTGCGGGCCTCGACTGCGTCCGCCTGTACGCGCCCCAGCGCGTGGGGCGTTGCCCACGCGGTTAAACGAAGACGGGGCAGGAAGCGTGACCTCGATTGCCGCTTGCTGAAAGCAGCGGTAGAATACGGGAAGTGGAAGCAATTGGCCTCTGCTGTCGGCCATGGCGTTGACAGACGCCGGCGTCAAATACGATCTTGTCGAGAACCAGGGAGGCGCCCCATGTTGACGAGCATATTGATTGGGCTGGACGGTTCCGCTTACAGCGACGTCGCGGTGGAACTGGGCATTCAATGGGCGCAGAAATTCAACGCCTTGTTGGTGGGGCTGGGGATCGTCGACGAACCCACCATCTGCAAGCGTGAGCCGGTGCCGCTGGGTGGCGCCAGCTACAAGCACGAGCGCGATGAACAACTGTTGGCAGACGGCCGCCGCAAGGTCGAGGAATTCCTGCAACGGTTTGGATCGCAGTGTGCCGCAGCCGGTGTGGCGTACCAGGAGGTCGAAGGCGTCGGCCTGCCGTACGAAGAAATCCTGCGCGAATCGCACCGCTATGATTTGGTCTTGCTGGGCCACGAGACCCATTTTCATTTTGAGACCAGCGACCTGGCGGACGAGACGTTGTGGCACGTTTTGCGGAGCGAGTCCCGGCCGGTGGTGATCGCGCCCGCCGAATTGCACCCGGGCAACTCGGTGGTGGTGGCGTACAACGCCAGCCCGCAGGCGGACCGCGCCTTGCAGGCCTTCCAGGCCGCGGGCTTGGATTTCGGCGAGGAAGTCCACGTGATTTGCGTGGATGCGGATGAAGCCAAGGCGGTCCGCGAAGCCGAACGGGCCGTCGAGTTCCTCCGCCCCCACGGAATCCGCGCCGTGGCGGCCGGCCGGAAGCCGGCAGAGTCGGTTGCGCAGACGATCGTGGACGAGACGGCCGCCCGCCAGGCCCGTTTGCTGGTGATGGGCGCTTGCGGGCATTCGCGGCTGCGCGAAGCCTTGCTGGGATCCGTGACCAAGACCATCTTGCGAGGCAGCGCGGTCCCGGTATTTTTGTGCGACTGATCCCGGCCGTCGTGGAACCGTTTGGCGGCTGTTCCAGCATGGGCAGCTAGCCGGCGGCGGGAGGGCGTCCCTATAATGGTACGGCCGTTGCAGATTCGTCTGTTGCGGAGAGCGTTTGAGTTTGCTCGCACCGCGAGGAGTCCGGTATGCCCGTCGAAATGCAGCTGTCGCGCATTATCATCAGCGAAATCCACGATCAGCAGATTATTTATTTGCGTGAGATCGAAGGGGAGCGGCAATTTCCCATCGTGATCGGCATTTTCGAAGCCACCAGCATCGATCGCCGGGTCAAGGGATACCAGACGCCGCGGCCCTTGACGCACGACCTGATCGTCAACGTCGTCGAACAACTGCACGGGGAATTGGACAGTGTGGTGATCAGCGGCCTGCGGGAAGGCACCTACTTTGCCGTACTCCGCGTCCGCCGCGACGGCGAATTGGTCGAGATCGATTCGCGGCCGTCGGATGCGATTGCGGTAGCGGTGACCTGTAATCCGCCGCTGCCGATTTACGTCAATGAGGAAGTTCTGGAGGAGGCGATGAGCGATTCGGTGTAACAGACCGATCGTGGCGTCTTTGCCTAAACTCCCGATAACACCCGGGCCGAAGAGAATACCGAGGGAAATCGGCCTCTCGGCTCACCCTCATTGAGACTTGGGCGACTTCAACCAGCCGACTTGACCGCGATGGACCGGATGAGGGCTTATTGGCCCGTGTCCGGATGGAGTTCGAATGTGATGTACCTGCCGCGTCCTGCTAGCACCTGTTGCGGCTGTCGTTGTCCGGCTTGACCGGACACCCATCACACCGTTTACCCATCGTGTCTTCTGTCTACCGCTTGGCCCCTGAGACCGGGGCGTTTTCCGGGGAGACTTCGCCATGGCATCCGACTTGCGACTCAAAGAGCATCTGCCCGAGTTGACCGACGAGATCGTCGAGACCTACACCACCGTCCCCACGATCAATCATCTGGGCCACTGCCCGCTGCCCAAATACGAAGAAATCGTGGCCGCGATCCAGGATTTGAAGGACATTCTTTACCCCGGTTATCGCCGCCGCGAGGGACTGCATATAGGGAACGTCACCTACCATGTTGGCGACCTGATCGACGGCTTGCACGATACGCTGACGACGCAGATCGCCCGAGCCCTGCAGCACGATGCCCGCGTCGAACGGGGGCTGGACCCGTGCGCGGACAAAGCAGACTACCAGGCGCAAGGCCAGCGTCTGGCGATCGCCTTTTTGCAGCGGATCCCCGAATTGCGGCGGCAGCTGGCGATGGACGTCCAAGCCGCCTTTGACGGCGATCCGGCCTGCAAGAACCTGGATGAAGTGATCCTGTGCTATCCCGGACTGGAGGGCATCACCGTCTACCGCTTGGCGCATGAACTGCACGTCCTGGGCGTTCCCGTCATCCCGCGGATGATGACGGAATGGGCGCACCATCAAACGGGAATCGACATCCACCCCGGCGCACGGATCGGCAACCATTTCTTCATCGATCACGGTACAGGAGTCGTGATCGGTGAAACGTGCGACATCGGTAATCACGTGAAGTTGTACCAAGGCGTGACGTTGGGGGCGCTCAGTTTCCCCACCGACGCCGACGGCAAGCTGATCCGCAACATGAAGCGTCACCCGACGCTGGAAGACCGCGTCGTCATCTACGCCAGCGCCACTGTCCTGGGCGGCCGGACCGTGATCGGTCACGACAGCGTCATCGGGTCCAGCGTCTGGCTGACGGAGAGCGTCGATCCGTTCACCACCGTGACGATCGAAAAACCGAGCCTTCGCCGCCGCACGTTGTCCACCGAGGCGACCACCGGCGCGGGAATGGAAAAGTGAGGCGGGCAGCGGGAAACGGGTCGCGGCGCGGGCCGAAATAACTTCCCGAACTCGTCGTCTTTGCCGCGTAGCGGCTACTGATTCCCTTTCCGGCCCTTGTCCGCCCCGGAACCAGCGTACCCGCCAAGACCGTTTCCCACGGCATCAACATCCACAGCGGATTCAACGCTCACCGCGGTTCCGACGGCTGCCTCACCTTGCAGCCCGGCGATTGGTCAAGGTTTATCCAGGTCTTTCTGATCGCGTTCCCCAACATCGACGATTGGCATAGGCTCGGCAAAAATACTGGCAGGATGATCGACACACGGGTCATCAGGGTATGAACGAAGGCGCGAGGCCGGTGATCAATCGCCGTGCCTTGGAGCATTTTGAGTCGCTGCACGCATCATGGCGAAGAAGAATCCCGAAACCGAAGCAACCCCTGAAACGCGTGCTTGTGTCACAAAGGGGCGCTGTCCAATTAGGATAGACTTCTTGTTGGCAAGACACATTGACAGGCGATTCGTTATACTGTGTTTGTCGTGACAGAAGGAGGAGACGATGAGCTTCCGGCATTTTGGTCTGGCTGTGTTTTCGGCCGCGATAACGCTGGCCGCCCGGGGCGGCCAGCCGCCGTTGGAAATCCGCTGCCCCCCACTGCACGCCAAGGCGGATCAGGCGGTCGTGGTCGAGGTCCGCGGGGCGCGGGACCTGATTGGCAAACCGATCGCTTTGCGAAAGGAAAAGGCCAACGTCTGCGAGAGCCGTTTCGAGCGTCAGGGGGAAATCGCTGTGGCCAAGCTGGCGTTCGATCCGCTGCCCTGGGGCATTCGGCCGGACGTGCTGGACGTAGTCATCGACGGCAACCCGCAAGCCCAACTCACGGCGCCGCTGGTGCTGATCGGCATGCGCGGCAGTCCGCCCCAGGACGAAGTGCTCGCAGCCCTGAAAGCGCCCGGCGGCCTGTTTCCCCTGATCGACCGCTTCGGCCAGTACCGCCATCGCGATTGGCCGGGAAAGACCAACTCGTTGGAAGACCTGCGGCGGCACCGCGATGCGGAACAGCAAGATTTGCAAGACCATCCGGGGCCGAAAGGCTGGGACACGTACGGCGGCTGGCTGGACGGCCCGCAACTGGAGAGCACGGGCTTCTTCCGCGCCCAAAAGCACGAGGGCCGCTGGTGGCTGGTCGATCCGGACGGCTCGCTGTTCTGGTCGCACGGCATCGACTGCGTCCGCTCGTCCAGCGGCTATACACCCGTCTCCGATCGGGTCCACTACTTCGAGCCCCTGCCGGCGGCCGGCACGCCCGAATCCAAGTTCCTGGGCCAGCAGACTTGGGCGCCGAAGGGTTACTACGAGCGGTTCCAGGGCCGGCCGTTTGACACGTTCAACTTTACCGGCGTCAATCTGTGGCGAAAGTACGGTCCCGAATGGGCCACGGCGTTCGGGCAACTGGCCCACGCGCGGCTGCTCAGTTGGGGGCTGAACTCGATCGGCAACTGGTCCGATCCGGACATCTATCTGCTGCGGAAAACGCCGTACGTAGCGACTTGTTCTACCTCCGGCCGGGACGTGCGGCAGATCGAAGGCAGCACCGGCTACTGGGGCAAGTTTCCCGATCCGTTCGACGCGGGCTTTCGCGCCACTTTGCGGCGGGCGTTAGAGCAGGAGCGCGGCAAGGCCGCCGGCGATCCGTGGTGCATCGGCTTTTTCGTACACAACGAATTAGGCTGGGGCGACGAGACTTCGCTGGCGGTCGCGGCGCTAGGGTCGCCGGCCGATCAGCCCGCCAAGCTGGCGATGGTGGACGATCTGAAATCCAAGTACGTCACAATCGAACGGCTGAATGCAGCTTGGGGAACCACTCACGCGTCGTGGAACGCGCTGCTGGCGGGCACTCAACCGCCGGACAAGCAGAAGGCGGGCGACGATCTGCAGACATTTTATACACGGCTCGCCGAGCAGTATTTCCAAACGTGCCGCGAGGAAGTCAAACGCGTGGCCCCGAACCAGATGTACCTGGGCTGCCGCTTTGCCTGGGTCAACGACCGCGCGGCCAAGGCGGCTGCGGAATCCTGCGACGTGATTGCCTACAATTTGTACAAACGCGACATCGCCGAATTCCGGCTGCCGGCCGGCATCGATAAACCGGTAATGGTCGGCGAATTCCATTTTGGGGCCTTGGATCGCGGCATGTTACATCCGGGCTTGCAGAAAACGGCCCATCAACAGGAACGGGCCGCGATGTACAAGAGCTACGTGCAAGGCGCGTTGCGCAATCCGGCGATTGTCGGCACGCATTGGTTCCAGTACGGCGACCAGGCGACCACCGGCCGCGGCGACGGCGAGAATTACCAGATCGGCTTCCTCGATATCTGCGACACCCCGTACCCGGAAACGATTGCCGCGTGCCGCGAGGTGGGCGAAACGATGTACACGTACCGGGCTCAGCAGGGCGGGAAGGACGAATGAGGAAACTTCGGCGAGGGCGTTGACATGAAGCGTTTTGGCCGCATCGCGTGCTTGTGGATCGCCGTTTCGGGCGTTGATGTAGGGGCGCATGCCGCCGAGGCAGTTCCGCCCGCAAACGGCTTTCGGCTGGCCACGTTCAAGACCGACGTCACCATTCCGATCGGCCACCGCTGCATGGGCGTATTGCCGCGCAAAGCCGAACGGATTGTCGATCCGCTGTACGCCGTCGGCTTTGCGCTGCTGGGGCCGGAGCGGCCGATCGTCGTGGTTTGCGTCGACTGGTGCGAGATCCGCAACCGTTCCTACGACCAGTGGCGCGACGCGTTGGCCGAAGCGGCGGGCACGGTTCGCCAGCGGGTGCTCCTCAGCAGCATTCATCAGCACGATGCGCCGGTCGTGGACGGCGAGGCCGAGGAGCTGTTGGCATCCGTCGGTCTGGCCGGCGAGTTGTTCGACGTGCGATTCCACGAGGACGCCGTGCGGAGGACCGCGGCGGCGCTGCGCGACAGCTTGAAGGATGCTCGCCGCGTCACCCACTTGGGCTTCGGGCAAGCCCAAGTGGAACAGATCGCCAGCAACCGCCGCGTCGTGCATCCCGGGGGGCGAGTGGATTTCGACCGTTACAGTGCCAGCGGCGGCAACGAGTTTCATCGCAACGCGGACAATGGTTTGATCGATCCCTGGCTGAAGACGCTCAGCTTTTGGAACAACGACGAGCCGTCGGTCGCGTTGCACATCTACGCCACGCATCCGATGAGCTACTACGGCCAGGGAGGCGTGAGCGCGGATTTCGTCGGCATGGCTCGCGATCACCGGCAACGCGACGATTTTCGCGTGACCCAGATGTACGGCAGCGGCTGCAGCGGCGACATCACGGCGGGCAAATACAACGATGGCTCGCCGGCCGCCCGCCCGATCCTGGCCGAGCGGCTGTACCAGGGCATGAAAGCCGCGTGGGACGCCACGCGCCGCGTCCCCCTGCAACGCGTCGACTTCCGCTGCACGACGTTCGATTTGGATTTCCACGAAGATCCGGCCTTCGCGGTAGCGGCCCTGGAAAAGACGTTGCACGACCGCGATGCCGCCGTTGCCGCCCGGATCCTAGCGGCCATGAGCCTCAGCAGCCGTCACCGCCAGGCGCGCGGCCAGGCGATCGACTTGCCGTGCGCCGACTTTGGACCCGCGCAGCTGATTGTCCTGCCCGGTGAATCCTTTGTGGGCTACCAACTGATGGCGCAACAGCTGCGTCCCGACTCGTTTGTGGCCACCCTGGGCTATGGCGAATGCTGGACCGGTTACATTCCGACCGACGCTGCCTTTGCCGACCGTTTCAATCACGACTGGCGATGGGTCGGCCCCGGCGCCGAACCGCGGATCCGGGCTGCCTTGGAACGTGTGCTCACGCCTTGAGCGGTGTAACTCAAGGTCCGTCGGCGGTTGGGTGCTAGTGTTTCGCGAACAGCAGCCAGACGCCCTGGCCGACGTGTTCGTCGTCGGCGCAGATGGCGCCCTGGCCGAGGACCCGGAACGTTTGCAGTCCGGCCTGCGTGGCCCAGTCCTTCATTTGTTCCGGGCGGCGCAGTTCGACGAACCGTTTCCACTTGTCCGCTTCGTCGCCCTGCATCTTTTCCTTGCGCTCCTGGATCAGTTTGTCCACGGCCCATTTGGGATAGCCGCTGCCGGCGCCGCCGCCGATGTACGCCTTGCCGCCCGGCCGCAAGACCCGCTGGACCTCGCGCAGACCCTGGACCGGGTCGTTCCAGAAGAAGATCGAGCCCCGGCTGACGACCAGATCGACGGTACTGTCCGGGAACGGTAGCGACTCGGCAACACCGACCACCGCCGCCAGTCGGTTCTCCAACTTCTTTTCGCGTGCGACCTGAAGCCCCTTGATCATGTCGTCCATCTTCGGTTCCAGCATCACGACGGCGTTGCCGGTGGCCTCGATCAACGGGATCGCTACCTGCCCCTCGCCGGCGCCGAGATCGACCCAGAAGCCCGGCCGCGGCCGGCACAGCTTGAGCATGTCCTGGACGACGTACGCGTGCCGTTCCGGCAGCGATTGCTCGCCCTGCAGCCCCCCCGGCGGCGCGGCCACGTCCGCAGCCCCGGCGAACGGGCCGGCGAGTCCCAGCCACAAAACGATGGCGACGGCTGAGGCCAACAACGCGAGCTTCATTGGGTAACCTTTCTAATTCGACTCTCTTGCTTCACCTCGGCGACCCCAGTCCAGTTCATCTGGGCGTCAAGCGACCGACGCGGGGCGTTGCCCGCGCGGTTGAACGGACCGAGCCCAAGCGCCCTCAGAACTTGAGCGTACTCGGCTGCTGATCGTCTCGCACGCCCAGCAACTGATAGACACCGACGTTTCCTTGAGCCGCCAGATTGCTGAAGTCGCCCGGATTACTCGCGTTTCCCGGACTCTGTCCGCCGCTTCGGGAATCGATACTGTCGTCGATGAAGTGTACCGAACCATCGACGAAACAGAACTGGGATCCGCCCGAATGATGGCTGCTGAACGCATGCATGTTGGACGGGTGGTTCAGCCGCTCGGCCACCGAGGAACTGACCGTGCTGCCGATCCCCAACCCGCCGGGGCCGCACCAGGACGGCCACTTGCTCATATCTGCCTTATGCGGAGGCAGCACCGTCCGTTCACCCAGGGCGAACGTGTTGCTGGTGCCGTCCACCACATCCTGCATCCGCAGGCCGCTCTGAGCGAACAGGACGCCATTATTCTGCTTGGTCAGGTGCGTGGTGCCGGAGTAGTCGAAAAAGCCGCGGCAGCACGTATAGTTGGCCGTCGCCACCAGCTGTCCGCCGCCCTGAAACTCGCGCAGCGGCTGCATCGGCGACGACGGGCAGGTGAAGATGCTCAGCTTCATCTGCAGCATGGGCAGCAGCGCGGGATCCGTAATCACTTCGGCCAGCGTGTACTTGGTCGGACTCAGTTCCGCCTGCAACGGACTTTGCTCGAGGAACGGCATCAGAAAGACGCCCCACGCTCACCCGCCCGAGACGGTCCCAGCATTGTTGATGGCCATGAACCCCGGCGGAAAGCGTCCCAAGCTGTCGTGATAGTTTTGCATCGCCAAGCCAAGCTGACGCAGGTTGTTCGAACATTGCGACCGCCGCGCGGCTTCGCGCGCCGCCTGGATGGCAGGCAACAAGAGGGCCACCAGAATCCCGATGATGGCAATGACGACGAGCAATTCAACGAGCGTAAACGCGGCAGCGGCGGCTTTTCGGCGAGGCATCACAACTCCAGGCGGGAAGCGGGGGTCTGGCAGGCGAAACGCAGTCTCCAAACCTAATACCGTCTGCCAGTCGCTTCCGTGGACTGGATTTAGGAAGATTTCGACAAATTCCAGTCTCGCATCCGCGAGATCACCTCCCTCCTCAGCCAACGTTGACCGCCGCCCCGCGCAGTTCGGAGTCCCCTGAGTGGTCAGCGCGCACAAGGCGGGACTGCCCCACCCGCGCGGAACGAATCGGGGAACACTAATCTCCGCTGACTAACACTAATGGGTCGAGATTAGTGTAAATTAGTGCTAATTAGCGTTCCAGTTGTTCCGGAGTTCCCTCCCGTCCAACGCACCGTCTCGTCGCGCGATGGGCGAGTCATCGTTCTTTTCGACTCCGGAAATTCGATCGCAGGTCAGCGTACACACGACTTGAAAATCGTCGATCCTCGGGAGCAACAGTCCGGCGGTCTTGACAAGCCAATCCGCTCGGCGACCGCTACTGCACTGCGGGCAGTGGCGGTCGAGATCCTCGCCGCTCGCCGGCGAGAGTTTCAGGATCGCTGGCAAGCAGCGAGGATTCCCCAACAGCAGGCGTCCGGGCTGATCGAGCCGGATTCAGTTGTCGTTTCGGGCTACGCGGCGAGACACTCGCGCGATACCTGACGCGCAAATTTTGAAGTTGCGCTGTTCGATAGTCGCGAAGCGACGGTAGCACGTAGCCTTGGGCGTCAGCCCAAGGATAGCAAGAAAGGGGACCCGTTAGCCGCGAAGCGCCGACAGCCATCGTTGCCGTATCGACCTGCTGGCGCCGCTTCGCGGCTACGGCATTCATTCCTTTCCCGATCCCTGGTTCGGCCATGCCCGCCGAATTGCCGATCACCGAACGCCGGTCGAGGCAAGGTTGCCATTAGGCGTACATCAGCCTTCCACGGGGTTCTGGGATAGGACGACCCAGCTCGCGCGCCGTCTCGATCCACTCTCGGATGACGACCTCCGCATTGGCCAATGCATCCTGGTAGGTTGCGCCATCTGCCGCGCAGCCCGGCAGTTCAGGCACTTCGGCGACGAAGGCTTGGTCTTCCTTGCTCCAGTACAAGACGATTTCGTATCGAACGCTATCCGGCATGCGTTGCGGGCGGACTTGGTGCCCCGAGCCGAAGACTGGCCTTGGTCGAGTTGGCCCATGTCGCCTGAGTCGTCTCACGAAGGACTGGTCCATCCGGGCCCGGTCGCCAAGGGCCGGCAGGGGCTACAACACGTCAATCGTGCGGAAACGGAAGGCGAGCTGCGGCGTCTGCGCCAAAGCGTTCATCGAGGAACGCCTGTTGGATCCGACGGGTGGACGCCTCCACCGCCGCCCCGCTGGGCCTCGAGTCCTCGCTTCGGCCCCGCGGTCGGCCCCGAAAAAAGTAGAATGTCCTTTCCGGCCCGGGCGGCTGGTGTAGCTCAAGCAATCCGCTTGCGAGCGATCAGCGCTCGGACCTCGGGAGCCAGTTCGGTGGGCACCGCCATCAAGGTGGTTCCCTCGGCCTCGCGGGCGGCCTCAATCTCCGCGAATTGCTCGTCTTCGGTTTGGCTCTCGTAGTGCGCAAGTACTTCCCGCACGCGCTCTTCGTCCCAGCCCGGTGGAAACTTCTGGGTGGTCATCGCGGCTTTCTCCGTTGTCGGCGGCGGTAGGCGGTTTTTGCCTTGCCATTAGGCGTACATCAGCCTTCCACGGGGTTCTGGGATGGAACGCCCCAGCTCGCGCGCCGTCTCGATCCACTCTCGGATGACAACCTCCGCATTGGCCAATGCATCCTGGTATGTTGCGCCATCTGCCGCGCAGCCCGGCAGTTCAGGCACTTCGGCAATGAAGGCTTGGTCTTCCTTGCTCCAGTACAAGACGATTTCGTATTGAACGCTATCCGGCATCTGATCCCTCATTGTTCCTCCCGTCCGCCGTGTCTTCGTCCGCGATCTCGCTAGCAGGTTCCATCGAATCGCCAGCCAGACGGTAGGAAAGGACCACACCGCGGACTTGCTTGACTTGGTAGGGTTTCGCTTGGCCTCCGCGAGGTTGCAGGTTCAGGATTTCCGCCACATCGTTGCGGGTGAAGATGTGGTGGCTGCCTCGGACACGCTCGTCGAAGCCGAGATGCCGTAACAACGCACACAGATCGGCAAATCCAACGTTCGCGTCCGCCGTTCCTCGCAGCACTCGGCCGAGCGTCTTTTCGATTCTACCCACGCGAGCACCCCCTGCTGCAGCTCCATGCCTTCCAACCATCTACGATACCGGTCGAGGCTCACGCGTGTCAACGGGCGCCGGTCCCAATTCGGCGGCGACGCTCAAGGATTCCGCGCAGCCTCTTTCTTGGGCCGTCCCCTTAAGAGAAAATCCGATCGAGCAGGACGAGCATTACCTGTGTTACGGTACGTGGAACGTCATGCGTTGCGGGCGGACTTGGTGCTCCGAGCCGAAAACTGGCCTTGGTCGAGTTCGTCCATGTGGCCTGAGTCGTCTCCCGAAGGACTGGTCCATCCGGGCCCGGTCGCCAAGGGCCGGCAGTGGCGATAACACGTGAACCGTGGGGATACGGAAGGCGAGCTACGGCGTCTGCGCCACAGCGTTCATCGAGGAACGCCTGTTGGATCCGACGGGTGGGCCACCTCCACCGCCGCCGCGCTGGGCCTCGAGTCCCCGCTTCGGCCCCGCGGTCGTCTTCGAAAAAAGGGAGAATGTCCCCTTTTCCGGCCGCAGTCGTCAGGCACCGGTTCGGCAGCGGTGGGCAAAAAGATGGAGGGCAGAAAAATGGGGACCAGCTCAGAGAGCGGAGGGAGCCATCCCATTTTTTGTCGTCCCGGGGTTTTGTCTTTTCCGTTCCGGGTTCTGGAGTTCCGGACTTTTCAGCGGCCCCGGATGTCTGGCGACGAACGACGGGGATGACCGAGCGGCGACAGGATGACCCGACCATCCTGCTGAGCGCGAACGCCGCTTCGGTCCATCCCATTGTTAGGGGCCTTTAATCTTTTCGCGCTGACCGGTCGGCTGGCGCCCGAGGACGAGTAACGATATGTCGTCCTCGCGAAGCACGACCAATTCCCGCGAGGTAATGTCGCAGAGCAGGATAATCCCATCACGGCGTGTAACAAGACGCAAGTTGCGATCGTCGAGCGATGTGTTCGATTTGGTTTTAAGTACCTTGACGTCGGGCAGCCGGGAATCGTGCCACATCGACTTGGCAACCGGGAGATACTGTGCGGAGACATGCAAAGCCGAAAGGGCAGCGAGGATCAGAACTGCCCTGTAGAACAACTGATGCTTTCTGAAACCGGCGCTGAATTGATCGCGAAGCCGGGACGAGATTCTCAGCGGAAGACGCTCCCAGATTGCCGTTGCGCCAGCGTAGATGCCCGCGGCACACAGCAAAACGACAAGCAACACACCGGCTCCAAGGAGAATAGTCTGCTCGACGTTCGGGTGCGCCAAGAAGGATCGTGGAATCCCAATCGAGTTGGCATCCCGGTTCTCAACAGCGTAGCCCACGGCGTATGCAATCGCAGCTGCTGCCGTAACGCATAGAGCCGAGTCTATGATTCGGGTGGAAAGCGGCGGACGTTGGTCGCTCATGTGTCCTCCTACGCGCGACGGGCGCTTGGGAAGGGCCCCTAACGGAACGGATCACGCGGGCGGCGAGCGTGACCTTACTTCAAAATCAGACGCGACCGCCGCCTCGCGTGCATCCGATGGTTCGGACGATCTCCCATGACATCACCGCCGCTCCGGAAAGTATCCCGGCATCCTGTCTCGAATCGACAGTCCTGGGTCAACTACGCTTGGTCCATCGGCACGACCCCAATTCGCAATCCGATCCTGGAGCACCTTGCACTCCTGGGTTGCATTTTGGTGTTTTATGGTTACGTCCTGAAGTTGCGACTGAAGCTCTTTGTTCTCGGCTTCAAGATGCGCGATGCGAGCCGTCGCAATCGCGAGTTGACGGGAAAGATCAGTGATCTGATCGCGAAGACCGACCAAGTTGTCGCGGAGAATCGCCGCAGAGCCGTGCTCGTTGATCAACTTCTCGATGAGCGTCAAGGGATTCAGTGTCATAATGGAGTCCTTGCGATAGGCTGTCCGAACGACCCGGATCACGCGGGCGTACTCGCCTCGCGTGCATCCGCTGGTTCGGACGTTTGCCGCGAGGGTTGATTCATGTTGTCTTGGATTGATGAACAAGTCACAGGAACCGTTGACGTGCAGGCGTTGTCCGATTGTCGTGGGCGTTTATTTTGGGAGCCGAGCGGCACCCCACCGGACGCCATCAACGGAGACAATCAAGAATCTGTAAGCATCGGAAGGAATCGCAGTGCCGAGAAATTCCCTGGCGCTTGCGGTGAGATCGGAAAAGCAAGCAACGGCGTCATCGTGTGAGACGTAGAAGAACAAACATGGACTTGCATTTTTGGATTGGCAATCGGCGATGCGTTGGTCAACGTCTTCAGTGCCGACTCTGGCGATTGCAATCTGCCGCGCGGTCGGACTCCGAAGATCAAGGCCCACAATTAACGGGCGGTCCACTGCATCGCCAACGGCAGCGACAAATGCAGTTTCCATGTGTTCACGGTTGAATTTCAGGAATTCGTCACGGGAGTCAGTCATGTCGTTAGTCGCGTCAGATTTGAGTCCGAACGCACGGGTAACCGGGGCGTACTCGCCTCCGGTTCACCCGTTGGTTATCCGTTTTTTTCATTTTTGGAGGTCATCGTGAAATCAGCAAAAACAAACGTGTATCGAGACGGGTCCGTGTGGTGCCACGCGACATGGATAGATGGAGAGTTTGACTGCTCAGATCCGCTCGGGATCGTTGACGACGCAACAGAATCCGAAGCGATCGAGGCCGCAAAAGCAATGCTGGCCGGACGCGTCGATGCGCATGAAATCAATCGAGTCGAGGACGTGTGACGACGGTCACCGTGCCGTGTTCCGTGTCCGGATAACGGCTAAGGTAACGGGGGGCGAGGAGAGGAGCCTGACTTAAGGACCGACTGCGCCGAGCCCTCCCGTTCACCGATTTGTTCGGCGTTGCTTAGCGCCTTGAATCAATTATTGTCCGAACTCGGCTCCTTGTCAGTGTCGAATCTGACTGTCACCACGTTGCTCACTATTTCATCGCGAGAGTCCTTTCGCTTGAGCCAGAATTCGTAGTAGGGTTTACCTGGAATGAAGGGGAGTTCGATGTTCAGCCGATTCTTTCCCGGCTTCACGGTGATATCTTTGATGAGGTAGCTGGTTACCGTACCCGTCTGGTGCCCAAGGGAGCCTGTTCCGGGATCGATGATAGTCCGGTCCACGTTCTCCGTGATGCCGCCGTAGCAGAGTGTCACCACTTGTTCGTCCCAGTCATCGGGTGCCACGTACGCGAACTCCATGTCCGGAACGAAATTCGCCAGTCCGACATAAATCCGCGGTCGGGCCGCGAGGGCAATTCGGTTTGGCTCAGGCTGCGGGAAAGGTGGAAGCTCTATATCGGCAACCGGTTCCTCGTTGTCGCTCACGCTTGTTTCAGGTTCGGCGTTTTTCGTCGGTCGTGTTGAAGGTGCAAGTTGCTCTTCACTTTCTTCTGTAGCGGAATGCTCTTGATCGGTCGTGGTGCTATCGGTCGCCACCGTGCGCGGTGCGTCGTTGGCTTTATCCGAGACGCCATTCGAGCATCCGTACACCATCAGAACTGCACAGGCAACGAATACCATTGGGAGCGAGCTTGTGTTCATCGAAGATCTCCTAAGTAACGGGCCGAACGATAGGGGTAACGCGGCGGCGACGGACACGCCCACCATTTTCGAGAACCCAACCGCCGCTCGCGTTCACCCCCTGGTTCGGCGATTCGGGTTCCCAAATCATATCTGGGCACCCCGTCAATTTATCGCGCCCGCAGCCAAATCGCAAGGTTGACACCGGCGAGTGAGGAGCCAAGGCCGATCGCGACCGCCAGAAGCACGGCCGCGATCCAGGCCGAGAACCCTGGTCGCTGGACGCGTTTGTCGAACACGGCATAGAGTGCGATGCCAAGTGCGAGCCCCAGGCAATGGGCCCAGAACATCTCTGGCGCTGGGTCTTTCGGTGGATAGACCGCTGACCATCCACGTCTCCCGGCGTCCGTCCCAACAATCCATGCAACACCGATCAATATCAGAAGAAGGACCGATTTCAGCGATGTGCGTGTACCGCCTTGACTCACAGACGGCACTTTCCGCCTGGCGCGTGTCATGCACTTCGGAGGTTCGTAGGGATTCGGCATTTCCGTAGATTGATCGTCAGCCGCCATGCCCCAATTCCCCGAAACGAAGCCGCTGGCCAAGCGCCGACCGTCCTCGCCGAACGACGGCGGTAACCGGGCCGCCGCCGGAAAATGTTGACTTCAGGACCGATCTGATCGGCGGCTCCGGGCGAGTAGGGTTGGGGCTCTGCGATTTAGGACGAAGTTTGT
>CAZXYZ010000033.1:0-92795 GCA_964645045.1 uncultured Pirellulaceae bacterium
CCCCGGGCAAGCCGGGGGCATTCACCCGTTGCGGCCCGTAGGCACGACGCTCCGACTTTGGCTAAGCGCGGCACGGTGGACCGTCGATGGGGAGTCGTGGTCAATGGATCGTAACGGGGACACAACAACTCGGCGCAGTACCTCGCCGAGTTGCGTGATCGTTCCGCGGTGCGCGGCCAGGATGAGGCCATCAAGGTCGAGTTCAGCATCCGCGAACCGTCTCACTTGGAATCCGCCCACAGTTCCTTGATCGCTTCGACGGTGCGATCGACCAGCACCTGGCCGCCGTCGGGGCCGATGCGACTGCTTTGGATGACCGCGCCGTAGCCGCCGCCACGCACAGCCCTTGCGCTGGGCAGATAGCCGCCGGAACCGGTCAGTTGGATCTGCGATAGGGAATCCGTTAGCTCCGTGCGAGAAATAACTGTCCAATTTCTCCGTGGCGTAAGCTTCCAGCTTGCGGGAGATCATGGCATCGCAAGCTGGAAGCTTACGCCACTTGCTTCTCGAACGCTGCTCACTTCCGCTCGATGAGCTTCAGCATGTCTTCCGTAATGGGCAGGACTTCAAAGTCCTTGAAGAACATCTCGCAGTCGGTCCCGCCGTGCATTTGCAGTCCGAGCTTGCCGGTCTTCTCGCACGCTGTGTCGATTAGATCCGACGTGCAGAATCCGTTCAGCGTCTGGACCAGACGGTCGCCGCACGCGGCCGTGCAGGTCGTGTTCCACTGGTCGTCCTTGTTGCGGACCTGCTCGACGAACTCGTCGTTCGTGACGACCCAGCCGCGGCCGGGAACCATCTTGCCGTCGACAATGCCGGCGGTGTGCCAGAGAGCGGAGTCCTTGCCGTTGTTGGCGATTTCGTTTTGGAATCCGCGCAGGACCCACGGGGCTTCCGTTTCTGCGGCGCGGAAGTACAGCGCGCTGTTGCCGCCGTGCATGCGGTACGTGACGCGGGCGACGAAGTTATCGTAATCCTTGCTGGAAATGACCAGCCCGTCGTTTTTTTGGTCTTTCGAGTGCTTGCCGTGCAGAACGCCGTCTTCCGTAAAGGACCATTCTTCCGGGAGCACAAACTTGGCGCCGGCCAGTTGGTACTTGCTGTTGGGGCCGCCTTTGACGAAGAACGGCTCCCACTGGCTCACGCCCAGATCCTTGACGCGGATATTCCGCCAAGCGACCGATCCGGATTGGCCGGCGTGGATCTGCAGTCCGAAAAAGCCTGTCATCGAGAAGCTATCGAACATATCGACGACGGTCAGCGCGGTGGCATTGGCCGTGAGAACCTGGGTTCGAACACCGCCAAACCACACTTCATTGGCCGCCGGATTGGCACTGAAGCCAGTCCCCGCGATGACCACGGACTGGCCCACTCTGGCGACCTCCGGACTAATGCTGGTGATGACAGGGAGGCCGTCGGAATTGTTGTCGGTCACCGCAACGGTGAACGCTTCCTCATACCAAAACCCGCCCGAATCCGTCGTCCGCACGCGGATCGAGTAGCTCGACTTGGTCTCGAAGTCCAGCATCAGGTCGGTTTTCAATTGGCTCCCGTCAATCCGGAACGCTTCATTGTCCATCGAGCCGGTGCCGGAAACCAGGGTATACGTGTGGGAATCGCCGGGCAGCTCCGGGTCGACGGTCGTCAAAGTGCCCACCACGGACCCGGCCGGCTGGTTCTCAGCCACGACCGCCGGGGCCAGTGCGATGGCGGTGGGCGAACTGCTGCCGATGTACCGGGCCAGGGCAAAATCGTGGGTGCCTTCGCCGCCGCTACTCCCCGCTACGACGATTTTGCCGTCGCTTTGCAGAGCCACCGCGTAGGCGGTATCGCGCGATCCTCCAAACGATGTGGTCAGTCTGCCGTCACCCGAGAAGGAACCGTCCCAGCTGCCGTCGGAGTTGTAACGCACCAGCGCGAAATCGTAGTCGTCGTCAGCCGTGCTGTATCCGGCCACGACGAGCTTGCCGTCGCCTTGCACGGCCACGCCGAAGGCGAAGTCGTCGGACGCCCCGAAGGCCGTGGTCAGCATCCCGTCGCCGGAGAACGACGTGTCCAAGCTGCCGTCCACGTTGTACCGCGCTAACGCAAAATCATAGTTGCTGCCGCTGCTGCTGAACCCCGCGACGACGATCTTGCCGTCGCTCTGCAGGGCGATACAGTCGCCGATGTCCTGGGCCTCGCCAAATGCCGTGGTCACCACGCCACCATCCGAGAATGTCGTGTCCAGGCTGCCGTCTGCATTGTACCGCGCCAGGGCAAAATCCTGGTTGTTGCCGATCCCGCTGTCTCCCGCGACGACGATCTTCCCGTCGCTCTGCAAGGCCATGCTGAACAAACGATTGTCCAGCGCGCCGAGGTCCGTAATTACCTTGCCGTCTCCGTCGAATGAGGTATCCAAGCTGCCATCGGCGTGGTACCGCACCAGGGCGAAATCATGGTTGCTGCCGTTCGAGCTATAGCCCGCCACAACGATCTTGCCATCGCTCTGGACGGCGACGCTTCTGGCGATATCCGCCGCGCTGCCCAGGGCCGTGGTCAGCTTGCCGTCGCCGTCGAACGACGTGTCCAAGCTACCGTCGGAGTTGTACCGTGCCAGCGCGAAATCGATCTTGCCTCCGGTCGTGGCATACCCTGCCGTCACGATTCTTCCGTCGCTTTGCAGGGCCACGCTAAAGCCCCAGTCGGCGTCTCCGCCAAAGTCCGTGATTACTTTGCCATCCCCGGAGAACGACGTGTCCAAGCTGCCGTCGCCGTTGTAGCGTGCGAGCGCAAAGTCGTAGTTGGCTCCATTGTAACTTCGCCCCGCAACGACGATCTTGCCGTCGCTCTGCACCGCGACCGCGTAGGCCAGATCGCTGCGACCGCCGAAATCCGTGATCGCCTTGCCGTCGCCATCCAAGGATAGATCCAGGTCTCCCATCGCCAGCAGTCGCCGATCCTCGAGGGCCTCCAAACACAGTCGCCGCAGGCGGACCGGACTGCTTCCTGATCGCCGCCGCTTCCGCGTCCCGCCTGGATACCTGGGATTTCCCTCTCGACGCCCTTCCCCCCAATGTGCCATCAGAATCTCCTCGTGCGCAAGGGAAAATCCGCCCCCCCCAAAAAAACTTGCGGGCGGCAGCCGAACTGCTCACGGCGTAGAAAATCTAGCAAAAAGGGGGTATGCAATCAACGGGCTCAAGATGTCTGAGCACGTCCTCTGGCAATGACCGTTCCGTCTCCAGCTCCGTGAAGAACCGGTCGTGGGCGATGCCGGGCGACGGTTTGCCGGCGGCGGACGATGGCAAGGCAATCCTGCCATCCAGCGGCAGCCGAGATCCGAGGGTGAGAGATTCCTTCTGCCAGACAGCCAGGGCCGTGCAGGCCCCGTCGTGGTTCGCGTCGTAGTAGTAGGCAGGCCTCGCGAGAGCGGCCAATAGGCCGGCGTCCACCGATTGCGAGTTCAGGTAATTGATCGCCGCCAGAGCGTCGGCGGGCGTCACCACGCCGTCGCCGTCCACGTCGAAGGGGGGGGCGCCGAATTTTTCAGGATCTGGCTGATCAACAAGCTGCCGTCGGAGGCGGTCCAGACGTAGCCGCCGGAGTGCGGATCCACCGGTTCGATGTCCAACAAAGTAGGATGGGTCTCTGACCCGTCCCACTTCGCAACGTCAACGGTACAAGTGCGCGGAACGGCGCGAGCCACCGGTTCTGGACGGTTCCCAATACCGGCGGCTAGCGCCTTGCCGCTCACCGGACATCCGACAGTTGTGTCTTGACCGATGCTTGCCTTCACCCTAAACACCAGCCGCGCGATTTCCCGCACGCCGGGAGCCAGCGGTTGGCCGCGCGAGTTCACCATCCCCACGCGCAAGTGCCCGGCGGCGATGAGCGTCGAGGAGACGGCCCAACTGCCGACTGTATCTGAGCCGGCCGAGACACCGTCTGGCACCTGGATCGTCAGTTGCGACGCGTCAAAGAACAGATCGAAATCGAATCCGCCTACGTTGGTCGCCGCCGGCTCGACAGCCAGGTTCACCGGGACGGAGACCACCCCGCCCGCCTCGGCTGGAATGTTCTGGCCGATCCGGAACTGCGGATCGACTCCGCCACCCACGTGCTGCAGCGCGATGTGCGGATTGTCCGGCACAAACGGTTCGCTCAGCCCGAGCCCTTCCTGGACGATCAAAAACGCGTCGGCCGCCGAGAGCAGTCCCGATCCGTCGGCGTCGCCCACAATTCGCGGATCCGTCCAGGCGTGGGCCGAAAAGCCGCTGGCCAAACCGAGTGCGGCTTGCACGACCAGGAACGCATCCGCCGCGCTGTGAATCCCGCTGCCGTCCGAGTCGCCCAAGTAGGCGGCCTTGTGGACCGCCACGTCCCCGACCGCGGCGATCGCCCCGCCGTTGACCGAGACGTTCTCCAACCGGATCGCCTGCGACGCCCCGGAGGACGCGTCGTTAGGTATGGGGTCTACCTGGCTGCGGAATGCGGAGCCTCTAGCATGATGACAGAAGGCGAAAGGGAGCGGCTTCCCCGCGTCTACGGAGTTGCGGGAGCAACGGCGGCTGGCGATTTCCCGCGAGTCCGGATTGGTTCGCGCCAGGAAGAACTCGGGATGGTCTCCCAGGGAGTGAACTTCGCGCATGGATGTCAAGCAACTCGAACAGGATGTGCGAGAAGGACGCGTGAAGCCCGGCCACTTGGTCGAGTTGCTGGTCACGCAACAGCGGAATCTGGCCGAAGCCCAGGAGCGAATCCGGACGCTGGAAGCAACTGTCGACGAACTGCAAAAGCAACTGGCCGCTTCGGCGACGGTGAGGTGCGCGGAGCCGATTTCCCTGAAGGCGGAGGAGAAGCGGCAGGAGGCACGGGGACGCAAGGCCAAGAAGAAGAAACACAAGCCGCGCCGCCGGGGGCGGCTTTCGACGGCCGAAAAATTGGCCCTGGCTGAGCACGAGCAATCCGTGCTTCCAGAAGGCGTCGATCGGCGGCAGTGCCAGTTTTCTCACAGCCGGCCCGTATGGTGTTTGATCGATGGCCGCGCGGTGCTGGTCGCCTATCACGTGTACCGTGGTCCGCGGAACAAATATGGCAAGATCCCCGGCACGCTGGGCCGTAGCGAGTTCGGGCTGGAAATTATTGTCGCGATTGCTAATCTCGTGTTCCTGGTGGGGCTGTCGTTCGACAAAGTCTGCCTGGTGATGAACTTCTTTCAGCATCTCCCCCTGAAGAGGTCGCAGGTCGATGCGCTCTTGCATCAACTGGCGCGGCATTGGGAAAGGGAATTCGATCGATTATGCACCCTGCTGGCACATTCCGCCGTGGTGCATGCGGACGAGACGAGTTGGAGCATCAACAGCGTCTGGCCATTCCTTTCGGAAAAGGCACGGCGATTCTTCTTTGGCGTGCATAAGGATAGCCAGACGCTGGAGCAGATTCTCGATGCCGCGACGTTCGCCGGGATCCAACGCACCGCTCGCCCGATCCATCGGCTGGCCTCACCGTTGGGCTTCGTCCGCGCCTTTCCGCTACCGCCTTTCCGGTGCGGCAGAAGAAAGTCGCGGATCTTCTCGCAAGACCAAGCCATCCCGACGATGGCTCGGCCTGCCCTGAATGTCCCGCAGCCAAGTCTACGGCAAGAAATGATTGCCCCCGCCTCCGCCGTGCGCGCTCGTTCCTTCGCCGGTATGCGTCAAGTTTATGGCGGTGGAGCCGTAGGTGTTGACTCTTCCTCCCACACCGTCCGGTACGCCCCCAGCGATTCGAAATACTCGATCAGCCGGCGGTAGAAGGGATGGTGGGCGAGCGTGGCGGTGTCGCCGACGACCAGCAGTTTGCGCCGCGCGCGGGTCAAGGCCACGTTCATCCGGCGGATGTCGGCCAGAAAGCCGATCTCGCCGTTGGGATTCGAACGGACCAGCGAGATCACGACGGCTTCCTTTTCCCGCCCTTGGAACCCGTCGACGCTGTCGATCTCCAAGCCGGTGATGGGCAACTCACTGCGCAACAACCGCACCTGAGCGGCGTACGGCGCAATCACTGCGATGTCCTGCGGCGCCACACCGCTGTCGAGCAGCAGCCGGACCTTGCGGACGATCAAGGCGGCTTCCTGCGGATTCAGCCGGCTTTCTCCATCCGGCTCGGTCTCCTCGTCGTACCCGGCTCCGGCGGTGTCCCACAGTTCCAGCGGCGTCTGTGTCAACGGCGTCGCCGCGACGCCGGGCAACTCGCACAGCAGGTGACCGGCGACCGAGTCGTCCGCGGTCAACTCGGCTTCGTAGAACTCCAGCGACGAAAAGTCCATGATCTGCGTGTGCATGCGGTACTGGACGGTCAGCCGCCGCGCCGCGGCCGGGCCATACCGCTGCATCAGCCGCTCGAACAGGCTCACCCCCAATCCTTCGGCGGCGGCCGGCTGGCTGACGACCGTCGGCGGCAACTGGCAGTGATCGCCTGCCAGCACCACCCGATCACAGCGCAGCAGAGGAATCCAGCAGCCGGGCTCGACGCTCTGGCACGCTTCGTCGATCACCGCCAGATCGAACCGCCGCGTGCCCAACAGTTCGCTGTCCAAGCCGGTCAGGGTCGCACACAGCACGTCGGCCGTGTCCAAAATGTGCTCGACCGCCTGCCGCTCCAGTCGCCGCGCGTCGTCCAGCAGCGCGCGGGCTTCCTGCCGCGTCTCGCGCCGAGCGCCCGGTTCGGGCTTGGCTCGCGTGAACCGGTCGGCGCGGCGGAACAGGCCCATCGCCTCCTTGACCAGTTTCCGCGCCAGACGCACGTCGGGATGCTCGTCCACTAGTAGGTCCAATGTGCGCGCACGCAATTCCGGCAACACGCGGGCCGGGTGGCCGAGCCGCACCACGCGTTCGCCCCCGGCCACCAATCGTTCGAGCAGATTATCGACGGCCAGATTGCTGGGCGCACAAGCCAGCACCTTGTCACCGCGGCGGATCGCTTGGCGGATCAATTCGACAACCGCCGTCGTTTTGCCGGTTCCTGGCGGGCCGTGGATCAAGGCGACATCCCCGGCGGCCAGCGCGAACCGGACGGCGGCTTGCTGGACCTCGTTCAGTGTTCCGTCCAGCGGTTCGTCGGCGTCTTCGCGGCCGAACCGCGGTTCACGATCGCCCATCAGCACGTCGCGCAGCGCTGCCAATCGCTCGCCGGCAGCCGAACTCGCCCGCCGCAGAGCGAATTGCTGCCGCTGGACGGCGACCTCGTCGCTGGACAGGTCCACGCGAAAAGTCTCGTAATCTGCCAAATCGTCCAGCACGCCTGGCAAAGCAATTCGCAGCGATTGCTCGTCGCGTTGGTAGATCACGCCACGCCATCCCGGCGGGGCATTGCGTGCGACCTCCGGCGACAGCACGATTGGACGGCCGACGTCGAGTCGCGTCCACGGCAAGGGTGCCCGGCGGCGTCTGACGAGTTGGAGCAGGTAGCGCCCGCCCAGCCCGGTATCCTCGTCGGCCAGCACCAGATCGACGATGGTGTTTCCGGTCCGCTCGGCCGCAGCGCCGGAAAATCGGCGGGCCAACTCGGCGGCCTGCCGCGACTCTTCTTCGCTTTCCAACTCCAACAGGCGGGCCAAACGCTGAAAGTGATCCTCATCGCCGCGACTGCTGACCGGCGGATCCCCCGCCCAGACACGCACGCGCCGTTCGCCCAGCGATTGGCCGTCCAACGCCCGGACCAGCCGCGCCTCCCAGCCGTCGGGCACCTCGACCGTGGCTCGTTTCCCTTGCAGTTCAATCCGTCCCACGCGGCCGCGGTCCAGCCCCCCGGTGCGATCCAGAAAAGCAAGAATATCCGCCTTTGATGCCCGGCGAGCCAGCGGTTCCAGATGCAACAAAGCCATGGACAGCTAGATCGAATGCAGGGCGGATGTAACGTCCGGATGCACGGGGAAGATCCGGTTCAACGCCGTCGCCTGAATTACCTGGCGGACGTTGCTTCCAAAACCACACAAGTGAAGCTTGGCCCCTTGTTCGTCGAGCTTGATCTTGGCTCGGATCAACATACTCAGGCCGGGCGACGTGACCGCCTCGACGAGTTGGAAATCGAGCACGACGTTCTTCTTCGTGCCGTGTTCCACTCTTGCGATAATCTCGTCGAACAACTCTTGCAGGCCAAGATCGTCGGCCAACCGATTTTGATCGATCGTGATGACCGGAACATCTACTCGCGTCGTGCTGATGATCGTCATGGATAAGCCCCCTAATTACATTGTACGAAACAGGCCGATTATGAAAACAGGGCATGCATTACGCTGTGGCAGGCGGGTTTAAGACTGGACTGCCCGACGATTCTTGACCGGGCGGCTTGGTTGGAGTGGGAAAGGCATCCTGTTAGTTTCGATCCATCGATTGCAGACTTCGACTACCCTTACCGGGATGGTCCAAGATAAAAACGCCGACATACATCGTTTGTACTCACAATCACCGATTTCTTTCCCCGTCCGGCCACGAGTTCCTGCTGTTCAACGAGTTTCGAGGCATCCCTAAACGCTCGATACGCTGGCCTTGGTTGGGTGGTGCAACCACCACCCATGTAAAGGTCGGATTCCTCAAGAAAAGCTGGCAGACGATTCAGTTGGAGTACAGCCTTTAGGCTGCTAGGGCGGGCAAAGCCCGCCGCCGATACACGCTAAAGCGTGGCCTCCAACCTATTTGGCACCTTTACAGGGGTGGGTAATTTAACCCCTTGGTTCCGGGTGACGTCCACGCGGAGATCGGGTCAGACACGCTCCATCTTTGCTTGGCGCACGGATTCAAGGCTGCTAGACTCTCTACATGGCCGGTTACGACCAAAATCCGCAGTTCCCCGGTTCCCAAGCGGGATTTCCGGCGCAAGCGCCTGGCGTCCCTGCGGTACCATCTCCTGGCGGCCATCCGCAGGCGATGGGCGGCGGGCCCATTCCCGTGGCGGCTCCCTTGTCCCCGGTCGCCCAGCCGGTTCCGCTCGCGCAGCCGACTCCGCTCCAAGCGGCTGGCCGTCAGGCGTCACCCGCCTACCCCGCCGCCTACGGTAATCCCGAAAACCACGTCCCGGCAGCGGCTCCGGCTGGATCGCAGCGGCGTGTCGCAACGGCGCGGCCGGCAGCAGCCCAACGGGCCGGATCGGCGGCGTTGGCTCCGCTGGCAGCCAAGCCGATCCCCGTGCCGGCCACGACTGCTGGGACGGGATTTGGCGGACCACTCATCCGCACCGAGACCGACGAGGACGAAGAGCCGAAAGATGTGACGGACAAGGCGGTGCGTGCCGCGCCGCCGTGGTTGGTCAGCGGCGTCGTTCACATGATCGCCCTGATCCTGATGGGCGTCTTGTACTTGGCGAGCAACCGGGAAAACAAGGTGCAGATCGAGGCGATCTACGCCGAAACGGAAGGCGTCCAACTGGAAGAAGATATTCTGCAGGACTTGGGCAAGATGGAGATCCCGGACGTCACCGATCCGGTACTGTCCAAGGACCTGACGCAAGTCGACGATCCTTTCGCGGCCCCGCCGCAACTCGATTTGAGCCTGGACGCCCTTGCGTCGGTCAGCGACATCCTTGCCCCGTCGATCGGCTTGGCGTTATCGGGGCGCGAGAAGGGCGCCAAGGAAGCCTTGCTGGGCGCGTATGGCGGCACGGCCACGACCGAAGCCGCGGTGCAACTGGGGTTGGAGTGGCTGGTCAAGCAGCAGAACGCTCGGACGGGGCTGTGGAGTCTGCAAGGCCCGTACGCGGATGGCGGGGGCTACGAGAACGTCCTGGCCGCCACGGCCATGGCACTGCTGGCCTTGCAGGGAAACGGAAACACGCACAAGTCCGGCAAGTTTGCGCGGAACGTGGAAAAGGGTGCGGACGCGATCGTCAAGATGCAGGACCAAGACGGCAATATGTTCAGCGAGGGCGGTTTCAATCATCGGCTGTATTCGCAGGCCCAGGCCACGATCGCCTTGTGCGAGTTGTACGGCATGACCAAGGATTCCCGCTACCGCCAGCCGGCGCAAAAGGCATTGGATTACGCTTCGCGGATTCAGGCCCCTCAAGGCGGCTGGCGGTACGTGCCCAAGGAAGACACCGATACGTCCGTGACCGGATGGTTTGTGATGGCGATGCAGAGCGGTCTGATGGCGGGATTGACGGTACAGAGCCCCACGCTGGACGGCATCAGCAAATACTTGGACAGCGCGACCTCGGACGGCAGTTTGTACAGTTACCAGGCCCACGGCGAACCGACGCTCACCATGACCGCCGAAGCACTGCTGTGCCGCCAGTACTTAGGCTGGGCGCACGACGATCCGCGGCTCCGCACCGGTGTCGATCTACTGCTGAAGAACCTCATCACCTACGACGAGCAGGATCTGTACTATTGGTACTATGCCACGCAGGTCTTGCACCACATGGGCGGCAACGATTGGGACAAGTGGAACAAGATCATGCGGCAGGCGGTGCCGGAACATCAGGTCAAAGAAGGCAGGGAACGGGGCAGCTGGGACCCGACCAACGACCGCTGGGGAGCCCACGGCGGACGGCTGTACTCCACGTGCCTGAGCTGCTTTCTGCTGGAGGTCTATTACCGCCACCTGCCCATCTACAAGCACTTCAACCTGCCTTCGTCGGCGTTGTCGCGGCCCGCGGAGAAAACGGATTGATTGCAGGAGCCGTCGTTTGAATTCCGAAGTGCCTTCGCGGAACCCCCCTCTGTTCCAGATTGCCAAGCTGGCGTTTCGGCTGCTCGTGCTGACGCTGGTCGGCATCGGGATCTGGCAGACAGTGCGGAAAGCGATCGGGGATCTTCAAGCCCAGCAGTTCTCATGGCGCCAAGTGCAGCTGGGTTGGCTGGTGGCTTCCGGCGTGGTCTATTTGGCCGCCACCGCGCCGTGCTGGATCTTCTGGCAGCGGACGTTGCAGGCGATGGGACAGCGGCCCGGCTGGCTGGAATCGCTACGGGCCTACTACATCGGGCACTTGGGCAAGTACTTTCCCGGCAAAGCCCTGGTGGTGGTGATCCGCAGCGGGATGATCCGCAGCCCGCGCGTCGATACGTCGATCGCGGTTACGTCCGTGTTCGTCGAGACGCTCACCATGATGGCGGTCGGTGCATTCACGGCAGCGGCGATTATCGCGGTCCTGTACCGCGACCAGGGCTGGCTGCTGTTGCTGGCCGTCGGCATGATGATCGGCATCGGCGGTCCGACGGTGCCGCCGGTTTTTCGGCGGCTGGTCAAACTGGTCGGGGTCAAGAAAGTCAACCCCGAGATCGATCAAGCGCTGGCGGGCCTGGACTACCGGCTGATGATCTTCGGCTGGCTGGTCAATCTTGTCGGTTGGGGCCTGATGGGCCTGAGCCTCTGGTTGACTCTGCGGGCGGTGCCCACGATCACCGCGGTGCCGATGGAACTGCACCATCTGCCGCGCGTCACCTGCTGCGTCGCGTTGGCATTAGTCGCCGGTTTCTTGTCGATGGTACCGGGCGGCATCGTGGTCCGCGAGTATGTCGTGATGGCCCTGCTGTCGGGGCCGTTCGGCGTGGGCGCCGCCGCCGTGTGTGCGGTCTTGTCGCGGTTGGTGGGGCTGCTGGCCGAGTTGCTCTTCGGGGCGGTGTTGTACGCGATCAAGCCGGCAACGCCGGTCACACCGTCATCCTGAATCGTTACGGCTTTCGCTTTGCGTTCTCGTCTACCTCGTTTCGTCGGCACTCCGGATCATGCAGCGGATGTCCTCGGCTCCGTGGCAGATGAGCAGCCGTGCCTCGTCAGGGGCGATCTCTTCGAACCGTTGCTTGACCCGCTCCATCTGGCCGGGCCAGCAGTAGGTGAAAAAGACATCGGCCCGGGATTCGAGGACCAGATAGTCGCCGGTTTCGACGGTGGCCTGGAAACCGAAATCGGCCAATAGTTGGCGGGAGGCAACCGCCAGGTCCGCGTTGAACTCAATCCCGTGGGATTGGAATCCCAGCAGTTCCGCCAGTCCGGTGGCGATCCCCATCCCACTGCCCCATTCGCAGAACACGCCTGGCGGCAAGGCGGCCAGGGTACCGTAGAAGACTTCGTAGTTGCAGGGTACGAAGTCGAAACACGCGACCGTGCGGCTGCGGCTCAAGCCCTCACGGATCAAGCTCGTGCCGCGTGGCGGAAGCACGACGAGGGCGGGAGTCAACGGCACTTCGATGAGCGGCATCACAGATCTCGCCGACAGGCTCTCTCAGAAAGGCTGACTGATCCGGCTCGCCGGGCCGAAGTGGTGATTGACCATCATGCGGAACTCGCCGTCAAACGGCTGTTCGCCGCCCGTGTCCATAGGTATCGCGTAGCCGCAGGTCACGATCGTGTTCTGACGCAACGCCAAATGGCAGCCCAGCGTCAAGTCGAGTACATTGATCTCCCCAGTGTTGGCGCTGCCCGCATCGCCTCCGCAGTTGATCGCCCACGATCCCGCCGCGACCGAGTCGGCGTTCTGCAGCGAACGGTTCCAATGCAACTCCGCCGTCAACGCCAATCCGGTCAGCGCGTGCTGCGGGCAAGAGTTCCGCAGGGCCCAGTAACCGATTCCCCAGTCCAGGGTCAACAGGGTGGCATCGTTCAGCCGACCCACCTCGGAAAGTCGACAGCCATCGTGATTGATCAGCACCGCATTGCCGGTGGAGGCGACATCGCATTGCAGAAAACCTTGGGAGAATAAACGCTCGTTGGGTGTCCACAACGCTCCAAAAAACGGTCCCAGGTGGACAGCATCGTTGCGGATCGTCAGCAGCGGTGTGCCGTCCGGCAACACGGCGCTGGTATCATCCGCCGTCGGCAGGCCGATCTGCAGTCCGCCGGAAATGGCCCAGGTCTCCGTTTGCATCAAGAGCGTCTTCACCGCCAGGGCGAGGTTGCCGAATTCGCCGCTACGATCGTTGACCGTGGCGCCCTGGACCATTGTGCTGTTCACCGTGGATGCCATCGGGGCCTTCAGTTCGAACGACATCCAACCGTCCAGAAACGTCTTCTCGAACCCCAAGAAGAAACGATTGACGTTCGCTCCTCCGGGTGCCAGTGGGACGTTGTCGAAGTAGCCATAATCAAAAATCAATCGGTCGCGGGGCATCGGACTGGTGTTCTCGGCGATTTTCATACGTCCCGCACCTCCGCCGGTGCCAGGACTGGGGACCGAGACCACATACTCCATCTCGAACTGCGACGTGTACAGGCGTATGTCGTCGATTGACTGGCCGGCCGTCGCACCATCCAACAACGTGCCGCCGGCGGGCACGGGTTCCAAGGGAGCCCCGCCGAGCTGGCCGGATGCGTCGTTGACGCCGGTGATCGCAGTGGGACCGGGATAGGGTGACTGATGGTGAACGGCCACCCGTGTTTCTTCCTGGTTCTGCATAACCGTATAGAAAGTGTTGCCCGGCCCAGGCTGGACAATCAGGTTGTCAAAGGAGAAGGAACGTACGATCGTGGCTTGACAGGCAGGGCCACCGAAAAAGTCGCCGATCATGTACGGCGCGGCCGATTGGGGTCCCGACGCCGCTCCAAAGGTACCCGCCAGATCCGCCGACGACGGCGCGGCGAACTCCTCATCCAGCTCAGCTTCCTGCGGCGGGACCTCGTCGGACGTCCGTCGATCTTGTTCGGCTTCGTCGAGCGGCGGTTCCGTCCCCGGCTTCTGTCGGGAACTGGGGGCCGGACGTGGCGAACAGGAAGCGGGAACGCGTCCGCTCGTCCGGCCAACCGTGATCGCGGGAATCCCGTCGGAAACGCGTTCATGGCCCTCGGCGGGGGCAGCGTCTTCGCCTTCCGGATCACCTTCCTGGTCGTCCGATGCGGAGAGACGCAAAGCATCTGCCGGCGCGTCAATGACGCTTATGTTTCCGTCAGCCGGACTGCCGGCGACGGTTAGCGGTGCGGGCGTTTCGGATTCCGCAGCCGCGGTCTCCGGTGCGCTCTCATTGGGGGCCATCTCCGGCGGCGGCAACTCCCTCGGCTCGTCCTCGGGCGGCGAAATGGTTTCCGGGGGAGCGATCATTTCACAAGCGTTCAAGGCGCCCGCCGCTGCCGATCGTACGCGTGGGGACGGCTCTTTCCAGCAGTCTTGATCATCGGTGCCGCTCGCCAGCTCGGACAACTTCTTGCGCACATCCGGGTCGCAGCACGTACTGGAATTGCACACGGAACAAGGATTTCCCGCCGACCTGCAGAAAGCCAAAGCCGCCTCGTAGCGGACCTCCTCGGTGCAATCGTCCAGTGCCGCCAGCAAGGCCGGCTTGATCTGCGGATAGCAGCGGCATCCGATCGTCGCCAGATAGCGGATTGCTTTGATCTTCTGGGGAGCCAAGTCCTCTTCCGCCTTGATTTCCGCCGCCGCCTTGATGGCCGGATTCTGTGATTCCAGATTGGCGGGGTCCGCCAGAGGCTTGACGGGTGGCTTTTTCTTCAGCAGTTCGCACTTGAGGCACCCACACGGACACAGGGGCCCGAACAGGTGCTTGAGGCAGGGATGGCCTCCTTTCAGTGCCTGCTTTTCGGCCTTCTTTTCCTTGTGAAGGACGAGATGTTCCTTGCACTTGTCGGCACACTGCTTGAGCCCGAGAAAGTTCCAGAGCGTCGGCGGCATCGTCGAAGCCGTCGGTGCCGCGGGAATCTCTGCTGCCAGCGTGTCGGCGCAGGCGACCGGAATCGTCAACATCACGGCCAAGCCGGCTGGCAGCCAGGATTTCATCACCTTCCACCCCTCCTTGCACATGACGAGCCTGGCGTCGGTGGTCCCCCCGAATCACCCGCCGTGGCTTCCGCGAGGTTCGCCCGCTTCCCGCCCGTATCATGATGACCGGTGTGCGATTTCGCTCTGCAGACGGACGAGTCGTCAGAATCGTCAAGGTCTTTCTGTTTCATTCGGCGCGATGCCTGGAGACCTTGAGTAAGCGGCGTCAAGAAAACAAGCTAGCATCACGCCGCAGCGGGAGATGGGCAGAGTGGGCGGCTTGACGGCCCTCGTGGGATAGGCTTCCAGCCTGTCAGGATTGCCCCGTTCCAAATGATGATTCTGCGCCGTTTTCCCATGGACAGGCTAGAAGCCTATCCCACGATTACATCACCAGCCCGCAAGCCAGGCAGTCGCTGAAGCCACACGGACTGAATTTCGCAACGTTACGATCGACCCACTCGGCAGGCGACGATCGGCCCGAATCGGCGATCGAATCATGGCGTTGCCGGTTTCGACCAGTACGTCTTACCCGCTTGATAGTGTTCCAGACGCGACTGGTATTGGCTGCGGCTGGAATCATCGGGCGCCAATCGCACCGCCTCCTTTTCCCGGCGGACGGCCTCGTCAAAGTCGCCCGATTCGGCCTGGGCCGCGGCCAGCGAATCCAGGCTCGCGGCGTCTTTCCCATCGGACACCTCGCAGGCCCGGGTGGCCAGCGTCACGGCATGGGATCCGTTGCGGATTTCGGCCAGCGGGCAGGTGGCCAGTAACATCGCCGCGGCCCGCAATGACGCCACGTCTGCGGGCTGGGCGTGGATGGCATCCAGCAAGTCGGCGATTTGCCGGTCATATTGGGCTGCGGCCTGTTTCTTCTGGGCCTCGTGGCATTCGGCCCGGATCCGGTAGTCATCCGCCGCCTCGGTTGCTTCCCGATGCGAGATCGCTTGCGAGAAGTCCGTCTCGGCCTGCTCCAAGCGGCCCAGAGCCATCACGGCGGAGCCGCGGAACAGGTACGCGTCGGCGACTGAGAAATCCACTTCCTGATGCGCTCCCAGTTCGATCGCTCGGCTGAAGTCCGCCACCGCCTCTTCCAAACGTTCTTGGCGCAGCAGTCCGTCTGCCCGGAAAAAGTAGGCGGTGGCGTGTTGCGGGTCCAACTGAATCACTTGGCTGAAATCGCAGTAGGCATCGTCGTAGCGATTCAGTTCCAAATAGGCCCGGCCGCGCGAGACGTAGTCGACGGCGTCGGGCTCGATCGCGATCGCCTGGGAAAAAGCTTGCACGGCCGGTTCCGGCTGGTCCTTCCGAAACCAGGCGCTTCCCAGGCGGCTGAAGATTCTCACATCGCTGGGATTGGCAGCGGCCGCCAGCTGAAGTTCGGCGACGGCCTCGTCATAGCGGCCTTCCATCAGGTGCGCCGTTCCCAGCGTCAGGTGCGGCTCAGCCCGGTCCGCGGGTTTGGGCTCCGGCGGCTGGCTGGCGGCCGTTTCCGTCAGTGGCACGTCGTGGACTAGCTTGTCCACCGTCGGCTGCACGCGTTCAACCACCTCCGACTGCTCCCGGGGCGGCCTGGGCTCCAGGGGCGGACTCGGCCAAAACCGCCATCCACCGTAGATCGCCGCAACGGTCAACACCAGGGCCAAAGCTGTCGCCAGCCCCCGGCCGGCGGCAGAACGCCGCTGCACTGCGGCTGGGGCCGGAACCCCGGATCCACCCGCGCCGGCAGACCGCAAGCAGCGAACCATCTCCGTCGCCGAAGGAAAACGGGCCGCCGGATCCAGCGAGGTGGCGCGACGCAAGACGGACTGCTCGGCCCCAGACACGGCGGAGAGATCGAGTTCCCCCTGCATCACGGCGGCCATCACGACCGCGTAGGTGGCGTCGTGATACGGCAGTTGGCCCGTCCGCAGTTCGTAGTAAGTGATCGCCAAGGAGTATTGATCGCTCGCCGCGCTGGGCATGCCGGTTTGCAGGCATTCCGGCGCCGCATAGGCGATGGTGGCCGCCATGGCCGTGGTCATGCGCACCGAGCCGATCGCACGCGCCAGCCCAAAATCGCAGAGTTGCGCCGCCTCGCCCACGATCATAATGTTGTGCGGTTTGATATCGCAGTGTTGGATCGCCACCGGTCCGCTGCCCAGATCGTGGACGGGACGGTTCAGGTAGTCGATCGCCGCGGCAGCCCCGTCCATGTAGTGCAGCAATTCCTCGGCGGGCAGGCCCTTCTCGCCCGCCGCACGGCATTGCTGCAGCCGGTCGTACAGGCTTACGTCACCGAGTCCCATGGCGATGATCAACTCCACCGCTTGCGAACCCGCTGCGGGCTGCACGTTCAGGGTGGCGCGGCATCCGTTCTCGTCGATGGCTGGCGCCCGCAAGTCGAGTTGGGAGACCAGCGCGTCATCCAGCGTGGTCCCGTTGGCATCGCGCACCCAAAAGGCGATGGTGGGGACCAGGTTGGGATGGCGAATCCGTTTGACCAGCTGCAGTGCACGGAACTCCTTGCGTCCCTCCATGCCGCCCAACGGAATCATCTTGATGGCCACTTCCGTTCCGCCCGGTCCGACCGCCTTCCAGACTTCGCCGAACCCGCCACGTCCCAGAAACTCGGTGAGTCGATAGCCGGAACCGGGTACCGGCTCGTCGCCTGCAGAAAAGGTGCGTGCCATGAGCGTCATCTCCGAGACGTGCGTTCTCGCAATACCGATCGCTTCTCTCCCTTTCAGCCTAGACGGCTGCAGCGTTGCGGGCAAGGTACAGCCAACGCCCAACATCCAGCCGGCAGCTGTCTCTGCCCGTCGTCGCCAGCTGGAACAACTCCGAGGCAGCTGGCTGTTGATTTAATCGTGGGATAGGCTTCCAGCCTGTCGAATGGGAAAACGGCGCAGAATAGTCACTTGTTACTGGGTAATCCTGACAGGCTGGAAGCCTATCCCACATTACTCGGCCCGCATTGCTACCGTCTGATAGAGATGTTCCATGCTCCGGGCCAACTCGCGGACGTTGCAACCCCGCGAGCCTTGCAGGGACGGCCGCATTTGATTTCGCAGTCCTGCCAGTCGTGCGGACGTTGCGGGGTCGCGTGCCAGTTCGACGGCGCGATCGACATAGCTGCGGACGTCGCCTGCAGCAAAGGCATCCAGCGGCGTGTCGTGCAACAGGCTCAAGCTGGTGCGCGAAGCCCAGCGGTCGCCGGCGAAAGTCAGCACCGGAACGCCTTGCCAGATCGCTTCCATCGTCGTGGTGCCGCCGTTGTAGGGAAAGGCGTCCAGCGCCACGTCGATCCGATTGTACTTCTCGAGATACGAAAAATGCTCGGCGGGGCCTTCCAAGATCAGGCGTTCGGCGTTGACGCCCCGCTCACCAAACCGCTCCAGGACGTAGCTGCGATTGTGGATCGATCGCAACGCCGTGTTGGCCAACAGCAGACGCGCGCCATCGGAGCGCCGCAGAATTTCGGCCCAGACGTCGAGGACCGGCGGCGTGATCTTGTATTGCGAGACCAGGCTGCCGAACGTCACGTACCCGTTCTGCAGGCACGGCGGCGCAACCATCGGCGGGGCCGGGTGCGCGACCTCGAAGGTCAAGTAGCTCATCGGCAAGCGAAGGATCTTTTCGGTGAAGAAACGTTCCTCGCCGTGGTGCACCACTTGTTCGTCGCCCACCAAGTAGTCGAAGCCCGGCAATCCCGAAGTCGCAAATGCGTTGAACCAGGCGATCGTCACGGGGGCCACGTGCTGCGTGAAGAGAGGCAGTCGCTGCGGTACGCTGTAGGCGCTCAGATCGACGAGGATTTGGACACCGGATGCGCGGATCACCTCCGACAACTCGCCGTTGCTCAGATCCGCCGTGTCGTGGACCCGGTCGCCCGGATGCCGGGTGTATCCAGGCAGGCCGGCCGCGGCGGCGTTGTCGCAGAAGAGCTGAACTTCGAGGGCATTCCTGTCGTGTTCGTTGATCAGTCCCCACACCGGCTTCATGTAGTGCGGCAGGTGGAAATGGGCGGAAAGGTAGCCCACGCGCAGTCGGCTGCCCCTGGTGACGACAGGACGACGCTCAGATTCCAGCGTACCGGTCTCGGCCGCCAGTCTGCGGGCAAACATCTTGCGGACGTCCAGGATCCGTTCCGGGCGGGCGCCGGGGCAACCGGGGATGATCGTCGCCAGGCTTTGCCAAGGTTGAATCAGGTCGCATTGCCCTGCGGCTTGCTCCAGATGGTCCGCGGCGCGATCGACGTCCCCCAGCTTATACAGCACCCGGCCGAGGTCATGGTGGGCCTCCGGATTGTTCGGCTGGCAGCGCAGACTTTGTTCGTAGGCACCGACGGCTTGCGCGAATTCGCCCAGTTCGGTCAAGGCTTTTCCGGTGGCGGACCACGTCGCCGCGGTCGCCGCGCCGAGGTCGATCAACCGGTCGTAGACCCTCAACGCCGGCAGCAGTTGCCCCCGCTGGTGGAACTCGGCCGCCAGCCGTTCGAGGACGGCAGGATCCGTGGGCAGGGGATCAGGCAGATTTACGGGCGTCGCCATAGCCAGCCCTGTCAAAGTGCAGATGCTCTTGCGCACCCGATCGACGGCCGCCGCCCCGTCAACGAATTCGGAGTTTTTCGAGGGCCCGTTCGATCGGCCACCGGAAGCCGGAGTGGGACGGACACCGATCATACCTTGGCGCACCGCATCAGCCGTTTCCCTCGCCAATGTAGGTGGCAGCGGGTTTGCCGTCAACAAGTGCCCCACTTGCGAACCTGCGCCGTCTCGACGCCCCGTCTCCGAGGGTGTTTTCCCGCGGTGTCGGCGACGGCCCTTGATCGGAGTGTCGTGCAATGCCACTCGAAACGCAAGCGAGAGAGCCGCCGTCCGCTCGCTTGGGTTCGGGTTACTGTTGACGCTGCTAGCATTTTGCCCAGACTCCGATCAAGATCAGACGGCGGATCGAGACATTTCGTGGCCGCCGATCAAATACCAAAGCGGGTGGTGTTTCGGCGTCTTCGGTGGTGAGTTGCATGAATTGGGCTTGAATCGAAGCACATTCGTCGCTAGAAATCCTTCCTCTTTCCGTTAATTCGCGGATTGGGAGATATCTGACGAGTCATCTCCGAGCGAATTGTTATTAAGCGGGCCCATCGGATGCCGCGAGTCTGCTCGATGCGGCGGTGACTACTGTCCCAGACTGTGTTATCAGCCCACTTTAACGATGGCTGTGTGCGGGTTAGGATTTGTTGCAGTTCAGTGCCGCTCCAAATCGATGGAACGAGGAAGGTGCAAATGCTAGATTCCGAGACGGAAATCCCGGTTGAGCAGAATGCCGCTCTCGCTGTCATCGAGTTGAAGTGCGAATTCGCTCGAAGGCTCCGGTGGGAGGCCGCGAGAATTGCACGGTCTTCCGGCTCGTTTGGTGTTCGTGCCGAGCATGTACGCGAAGCGCTTCCAGCGGCCATGCAGGCAGTACTTCGGTTCGTCGCCAAGCCAAAGGCGGAGGAGCAGGACGACGGTGTCAATGCCAAAGCTGCATAACCCACGCACTCGACGAGAATCCCCTGATGCCGGTGAACCAATATGGAACTCTCCGGCCGCACAGAAATGGGGAGTGGATTGCGCGAAGTCGATCGAGGCCAACTTCGCCAGATACGAGCAGGAGTTGTTCGCTGGTGCGAGTGAATCAGACTACCGAAAACGCATGCTTGCATCCGCACTTCTCGCCCTGCTCGATGAGGGACTCTCCCGCGATGAACTCGTCGACGTTCTTGGCAGCACGGACATCTTCCCCTCGTTCATCAGCCCAATTTCGCCGCTACACCTTTCCGGGATCAAAGAAGATTTCTTCGCCCGTGTTGATGGCGCGATTCTCACCGAATTGGACCAGTTGGCAACCGGATTCTTCGAGACCCAAAATGCAAGTCGGGCTCCTGACGGTGCTCTCCTCTATCTCGGCGGTCAGACAGTGTCAGAGCCTGCACACGGGAGTCTGCACTACCGCTCGAGAACCACTGCGGCGACGAGCGTTCGTTTGGACCATGACGCTGGCCTTGCTGCAATCGCCCTTTCGGATCGAACGGCGATCTCGTGGAACCCTGCTTGCGACGCACGACTCCGACCCCATGCCCTCGAATGGATGTCTGCCCATGACATTCGCGGTTCAATGATGGCTATTCGCCTTGATGATCTCGTCGGCGAATCCTTGGCCGTGCTAGTCGTCTATTTCGGTTCAGTGTTAAAACTCACGGATCGGGCGACGGAAGAGTCGTTGCTTGATGAGCTGCAGAAACGATGTGTTGCGTTGCGATCTTTACTGATTTGCCGTCGTCTGGTGCAGCGGCTGGTCGACGAGTTTGTCGGGGAGCGGCGCGGCCAAGAACGATCTTGCGCCACGCTCGATGCGCCACAGGCTGGTGGCTTAGCCGACCAGATTGATTTGCTTTACGAGCAGTTGGCCAGATTCAACTCAGAGCGGTTGGAGCGGCCGTGGGATGGTACACTTCAGAATCGAATTCACGAGTGCTTCGCTTCACTGCGTCGACTTCAGGAGGAAGAAGTGGTCGCCATCGAAAGGCACGTTTCACGAAGTATTTCCCTGCCTCTCGGCGAATCAGCGAACCTCTTCCACAGGGCAAACGAGCTGGTAAACAAGTATGCGAATCCTCCCCGAGCGGACAACACCTCCGACTAAACCGACGAGCCGGCGTCATAGGCCTGCCCCAGCCACCGGCCGACCATTTTGAACTAGCTGGCCATCAGTTGCAGCCCAGACTTGGAGATGCAGACGCTGAGTACACGCGAGAGGCGTATGATATAAACGAGCCTCGGAAAATGGCTTTGCGGCGAATTCGACAAGAGCTCATTTCGCACCACTGGCCCCTGCTGGCGAATGGGCCAGCAGCCCTGGTTAAGTTGCTGAAAACTGCGGAGGAGAGGGTGGCAGATCCGGGTGCTTTCGGCGAATGCATCTCGCACGCGCAACTCCTCAGATCGTCGATGGTGCGTGCGGCGAATGATCTTGCAGGATATGCGGCGATACCGTCGGATGCGCCGAAGCGGTGCCGTTGCGGTTTCACCGTCGATCATTCCCTGCCGGACGAATTCGAACGCCAAACCCGCGAGTTACCGTCCATGAGGATTATGTCAGCGCCGTGACTTTGTTCAGCCGAGCGATCCTGTGCATGGCCAACCTCAGCGCCCCAGCGGGACGGCGGCGCGAGGGATGGTCACCTCTAACGGCTCGATCAGTGCGACGGCGCCGTCGGCCAGGCGTTGCCGGGAGGTGAGCAGCACTCGCGCGTCCCGCATCTGTCCGGCGGCCACGGCGCTGTATACGAACGTGTGGCGGACGGTCGCGGTCTCGAAGTTGTAGCGGTGGACGGTTCGCTCGGGCGGGGGCCACATTTCGACTTTGACGGCGTCCAGACCTGAGCCGGGCGGATGACGTTCGGTCAAGATCACCTGGTGCGGGTCCTCCGGTTTCTCTCGGCGCCCGAGTTCGAGCGAGAAACGCACGTCGGGCGCGGGCTTCAACACGACGGTCTCATCTGCAAACCGCTCCAACGGCACCGAGTGATCGGGCTCGGTCTTGGTCATCTTGAGCCACAGCCGGATGGCGGCTGACGCTGCGTTCTCCGGCCAAGCGGGGGCCACGCAGCTGGACACCGGCACCGGACGATCCGAATCGAACGTCAAGTCGTAGAACGAATACGCCGGACCGAGCGAACGGTCGGGCTGCCGCGGTCGGACTTCCACCCAAGCCTCGACAGGCCGCGGACTGAACTGCTCGGCGTCGGCATTTTGAATCGACACGGGAAATTGGACGGCTCGGCCGAGGCGTTCCGGCAGATGCGCCCCGAGGAAGAAACGTCGGTTTGGGGCGATTGGATCGATCACTGCGTCGGCCGCGGCCCGCAGGTCGCGGTCGTACCGGCGATGCACCAGGCGGCGTTCCCGCTGCTGCGGATCGGCGGCCAGATAGAGTTGGATGGCTTCTCCGCCCTCCAAGACGATGTCCGCCGCGGCCGGCCGTTCCAAATCGGCCAGCGCGACACGGTAGTTCCGCTTGACTCCCAGCGGCTGCTCGACGGTCACGGAGCGTCCCAACTCGACGAGTGCGGCCGACGCCGGGTTTGGCGCCGCTGCGGGATTGGCGGCGACGGGCTGCACGGTGTACTGCACCAGCCCCAGCGACTTTTCCAAGGCTTTCAGCAGCGAGGTGGGATCTGCCGCCAAATGAAAAGCTCCGCCGGTTCTCGCTGCCAAGGCCTTCACGTCCTGCTCGCTGGTCTGCTCGTTGGATGTCTTGGCCACGAGATCGAATCCCACGATATCCAACTGCACGCGGCGGTTGCCCAGGGCCGCCAAGACGTCTTCCACGTCCTTGCGGAACTTGCGCGCGTCGGGTGGGCCGCCGCTGGTCTGATCGTTGAAGCCGTCCGTGATCGCCACGACGTGCAGGCGGTTTTCCTGAGGCTCTTGCCGAACCGCGTCGATCGCCTGGATGATTGCGAAATAAAGCGGGGTCTGGCCCATGGCCGACAGCGCGTCGAGCCGGGTTTTCAGTTGCCGGCGAATCCGGTCGGAAAACGCACCCAACGGCAACAGCGACTGGACATCGGAGTTGGGATGCAGGGGGAAGTCGGGCGGCGCCGAAACGAACTGGCCGGGGCGTGCCGGATCTGGGACGACCAACTCGGTGTGCCGTCCCGGGGCAGGGTTCCAGCCGCAACGGTGACCATAGGCCAGGACGCCGACGCGGAACGGCTCGTCAGGACCGATCAGCCGCAGCAACATAGCTTCCAAGGTTCCGCGGGCCAGGTCGATCAGCCGGCCTTGCGTCTCGACTCCGCCCAACCGGCGCATCATGCTGCCGGAGCAGTCCAGGATAAACACAACCGACGCTTGCTGGCGAGCTTGTCCGAACACGGTGACGGTCGGAGCGGGATACCGGGGCGGCTCGTAGACGATCTCCAGACCGTGGGCTGGCTGGACGAAAAACTCACTCCGCCACGCATGACCGCGGTAGAACACCGTTGTCCGCAAACTCCGATTCTGCAGCAAGTTCACCTGGTTGCGGAGCGCATAGCTGAGCTGCGCCGACGTGGCATTTGCGGTGACCGACACGGGCAGGCGGCCCAGCGGCGTCTGGAGCTGATCCGGCTGGGACAAGGGCACGGGCTGGCCGTCGGCGAAACTGACGGCCAAAGCGGACACTCCCGCGGGCAAGTTCTCCGCGAGGGCCGCCGAGGTCGTTTGGACAAGGTACGGCTCGAGGTCGTCGACCAACAGATCTTTCGACGTGGTCTGGATGCCTTGTGCCGCCGCCTGGGCGAGCCGCTCGGTTTGCTCGGCCAAACGCTTTTCCTCGGCCGAGGATGAGCCCAAGGGCTCGCCCACGTCGCGGGCGGCCGTCAAGTACGCCTCGGCCACGGTCTGGAAATAGGGCGGTGGAACGTCCGAACCAGAACCCCAAAAGTCGTCCAGCGCACGCCGTGCCTGCCAGCCCAAGAGGAACCGCAGGTCCAGTTCCGCCAGCTGGCGGCTGGGCTCGTCGCGAGGATCGGTCCACAGCGGCCGTCCCAACAGCGGCGCGGCGGCGCGGACCAGCCGATCAGCCCGGCTATCGCCCGCGCGCACGGTTGCCGCCGGCTGCGGCGACTGGGCAGCTTGTTCCACCGCATGCTGCGTCTGGGCCAACTGCGCGGATGCCGTAGCCCGGATCGTATCCAGCAAACTGCGGACCGTTGCGCCTTGAGCTGTCAGCAGCTTCACCTGCTCGTCGCGCGACAACGTGACGCGCGCGGCCCCTTGCCCGGCAGCGGCGTCGCGGGACGTGCCGCGGGCTGCGGCTCCTTCCTCGCTGGACTCCAGGGACGAGCGGTCAAGGATGGTCAGGGCGAGGTGCTCGTGCGAGGGCAGCAGGGGATCCAGGGGCTGCGGGCCGGCGCCAGTTCGCTCGGCCGCAGCGTTCTCGGTCAGTTGGCTGGAACCGCCCCCGGTCGCCGTAAGCAGCGCGCGCGCGATCCGCAGGTATTTTTCCCGCAGCCGATTGCGGTCGTCGCCGCTGACCAGCGGCACGGACAACAGGTCCTCGATCGCCCGCAACGTGCCTTGATCGTCGCCCGCCATAGCCCGCAAGCGGTAATTCTCGTCGGCCAGCGTCTTCTCCCAAACGGCCAGTTCGGCCTCGACCTGCGTTAGCGCCGCTTCAAGTTCTGGGGCTGCGGCGCCCTTTCGAATCGCACGCTCGATCTCGTCACTCAGCGCGTGTACGCCGAGCACCAAAGAGCGCAGACCGCCACCGTCTGGGTTCTTGCTCGGCCGTGAACCGCTGAGTGCCCATTGAGCCAAGCCGGGGATCGCGGCCCACGCGCGGTCGCGCAAGGCCACTGCGGCGGCGGCTCGTTCCGCCGCTCGGACGGCCCAGCGATACCCGGCCATTTTTTCCTCGCTGCCGACCGCTTCGGTCCAATGCGTATCAGCCTCGTTCAGGGCCATCGGCGTTCCCACCAGGAGGGCGTCATCCCCCCGCCGTCGCGCCGCATCGGCCAGATCCACCAGCGGCCAGATCAGGTACTGCACCTGCGGCTCGGCCGGTGCTCCCGCGACGCCCGCCCAGCGACGGACGGCCAACGCATCCGGAACGCACTCGGCTGCGGCCTGCCAATCCAATTGTTCCAAGAGGATCCGCAGGAATTGGATCTCGGCGACATCGGCAGCCGGCCTGCTGTCGGTTTCCGACAAAAATGTCAGCACACGATCGAGGTGTTCCCGGGTCGCGTCCTCGAGGCACCACGCCCACGCTGCCGCGGCGGCCGGATAGTAATCGTACCGCGGGGCGGCCACGGGGGCAGTTGCCGGTGCCGCGGCGGCCGGTTCTTTCGTCCCGGGTCTTTCGGCAGCGGTTTTCGCAGGCGGCGCCGCGGCGTCCGGTTCCTCTTTTCGAGCGGCTGCGTTGGCCTCGGCGCCGTTGGTCGCAGGCTGGGCGTCGGGTTTGGATTCGACCGGCGGCGGGGCGGCCGCAGGCGCGTCGGATTTATTCCACGGCGATTGCTTCTGCAGGCGATCCACTTCCTCCGCGCCCCACCAACCGAAGCGGGCCGCCAGCGGCAGACTGAACGCCGGCAAACGTCGCGGCGCGGCCTGGGCGGCCAATTGATCGGCCAGGACGACCAGGTCGGTCTTCGTCTGACGGAACTCATCGTCGTACGCCGCCCCGGCCAGAGTCAGTTGTTCCAGCCGCAACAATTGGTGCTGAAACGTCGCCCAAGCCAGCGGGCTGAGGCGATAGGGGCGAGAGCGTACCAATTCCTGGTGGCGCAGCCACAGCCGGGCGACGTCGTCCCAGCGCGGATCGGGCGCGGACGCCGGGGGGCTGGATGCCGTGCGTGCCGTGGGCCGCGCGTAGACGAGTTCCATGTCGGGATCGGCAGGCATCAACATGGGGGTCTGCGCATCGGCTCGGTTTTCCATGGTCCATTGACGGACATGCGCCGCCACGTACCGAGACAACTCCTGCAGCGAGACCTTGCCGTCGTTATTACCCTGTTCGACGTCGGCCGCGCCCTGCAACGCTTGAGAAAAGAAATGACCAAAGGCGGAACCGCCCAGATCCGGCGACGCCCAGGCGGCTTGACCGGGACTCGTGGAATTCAGCACGGCCAGGTTGGGCACTTTCAGATCCGCCACAACCTCCTGCAAACGCTCGGCGAACGCGTTGTACAGGATTCCCACACCCCAGTTGCTGCGTATCCGTCCGGCGTCGAAGACCAACAACTTGCGAACGTGATCCGGCACGCGGCCGGGGCGGTCTTCCACGAACAGCGTCTGCAACAGCTCTCGGACCGGAAGCCAGTGACTGCTGTCGATCGCCGCACCGGGCGGGATCAGGCACGGCTGGCCCTGGGCGTCCACCGCGCCATGGATGCTCAGATAGACGATCACGACATCCTTGCCGGGACCGCCGGGCCGGACGGCATCCAGTTGATCGCGGAGCCGCCGCAGACCGTCGTCGTTCGATTCCCAAGGGAGTTGGACGCAGGTGGCGACCTCCTGCCGATCGAGGACCGTCAGCCCCTGCAGGTCTTCCTTGGCCCACGCGTTCGGCGGCCACGGCAGCGCGTACTGGGTCGCGGCCGCCATCAACAGGGGCGTCCGCATCGGCCGGTACATCAGATAAATGAGAAACCCGGCGATCAGCGTAAGGGTCAGCAACAACCACCCGCCGACTTTCACCCGATGCCAGCGCGTCGCCGATTCCGCGGACCGATCCGGCCGCTGTGCCCAGCCGGCGCCCCTGGCAGCGGCGGATCCGCCGGACGCCGCCGGCGATTTCCGGCCCCGCCAGCCTCCCGGTTTCCCCGATGGCGATTGTGGTTCTTGACCTGCCATATATTGCACGCGGTTGAGGATGACACATCTTCGTTTAACCCAGAGCCAACGGCGACGGCGTGGATCACCGGGCGCCGTCGCCATTGGCTCCGGGTTACACCAGCCAACGCCAAGCGCGCCGAGCCTGCAGCATCCTTATTTCCCGCGCGCCAAAGGAACCGAAATCAGCGGCAGCAGTTCGTCCGGGGCCGCCATCGGGTTCTGCCGGCCTTCGGTCAGCTTCGGCACGGCTTGCTGGGCGTAACGGACCAACTCGCGGAGCGTGACCAAACCGTCTCCCGACGTGTCCGCGCGGCCGTCGAGAGCTTCCAGCAGCGACTTGGTGAACGCTCCGTGACCCCACTGCTGATCTTCCTCCGACCTCTCATTCCCGGCGGATGCCGTCACCGACAAGAAGACATCCTCCTGCAACGCGCGGATGGCCGACTTCAGACTCCGCGTACTCAACGGCTGCAATGCGCCGCTGTGGCACGTGTCCAGCACGACCAGTTTGCGGCATGGGATGTCACTCAGCGCGCGGAAATCCTCCCACGAAATGCAATCCGCGTACCGGCCTTCCAGGTAGTCCGCGACCTGCAGGTCATGGCCTACAAAATAGTACTGTTCGGTCTTCGGGTCTACCACCCCGTGGCCAGCCAGGAAGAGAATGATCAGGTCGTCCGGCGAGACGCGTCCCGTGAGCGCGGTCTTCAAGTCCTGCAGTTTCTTTCGCCACCGGTCAGGCGTGACTTCCTCGTTGGCCAGCAGCAGGGACTGCTTCACCGTGTACAGGCCGCCGGAGCGGTCGCGAAACGCCTGCAGGATCGCCTCGGCATCCGCCTGCGAGTAATCGAGCGTTTGGATCGCAGGATCGGCGTAGCGATTCACGCCCACCGCCATGATGGACAGCTGCGGCGGCCGCTCGGCCGCGGCGGGGTCCGGGCGTTCGATCAAAACGCTGTCCAAGCCCGCCGTGGGCGCATCGTTGCCCGCAACCAGTTGGATCAGGTTTTGGGGGTCGCTGGTCAGCGGCACGGTCCATTCGTACATCAGCTCCCTGCCGCCGGGCACCTCCAGCTCCCGGACCAGACGCTGCTGAGTCGCCACGACGCCGTTGGCAAACAGTTTGGCCCGGACCAACTCGCTCGGCGCCGGCATCCCGATCCGCGCCGTGACTTTGATCGAGCCCTCGCGGATCAAGTCGCCGGCGCGCGGGGAGACGATCTCGACGACCGGCGTCGCGGCGATGTGCCGGGGCAGAATCTCCTGGGTCTCGACCGCCGGCTGGACCGCCGCCTGCCGCAGTGCTTCTTGCAGGTCTCCGGCGGGCAACAACCGCTGCATCACCTCGGGCCGCTCCAGCGTTTTGACGTACTGGTCCGCCCGGTAAAAATCGGGCAACTGCTGCAACCCGCGATTCACCTGCCAGCCGAACATGGTGTGACCGTTGACCGAAGCGTCGTAGTAACCTTCCGGCGTCCAGAAAGCCCATTCGCGGTTGGAGTCCACGAACAACGTCGCCAGCGGCTGCCAAGCCGGCACCAGCTGAAAGGCCGGCCGCGGATTGCCGTTGCGGCTACAATGAAACACCACCTGGGACATCCAGGGCAGGTCCCGTAATCGCTTCAAGATCTCGGCGGGACGCTTTTCGGTCTGCTTCTCGCCATCCGCGAGCCAGTCGATTCCGGTGATCACGTCGCCCGCACGCACGCCGCGGCGGAACAGCGGCCCGGCCGACCGCAGCGCCGTCACGCGGAGCGAACCATCCTGCACGGCAAATTCACCGCCCCAACGGCCCAGCCCTTCGTCTCCTGCCGCTAAGCCGTCCAGACTCCAGACGATGATCGTGCCGTCCGCCGAACCGGACACCAGGAAACGCAAGTCCCGCGACACGCCCAGCGAGGTGACGAAATCGTGGTGGCCGCGAAACTGGCGAAGTACCGGGCAACGGCCTTGCTTGGCCAGACGATAGACGTAGATGCTGTTCTGCAGATCCGTGCCGACGGCCAGGGCCTGCGGCTGACCTTGGGCATCGGGGACCCAGCAGTAGCAGCGAGGCCGCCCTTCCAGCAGCGGGTCGAGTTCGATGCGGCCCCGCGCCGCACCGCTTTCCATCAACTGCAGGGCTCCCGAGGACTCCCGCCGGACGCTCCACTTGCCCGCCTGCCAATCGGGCGCCAGCCACTGGTCGGCATTGGGCTTCCCCGCCTCCAGTTCCAGCCGGGTGGAATCGAACGCGGCGTCCAGATCTGCGTAGTCGTTGAAGCCGCGCGACCGAGGCTCCGTGCCCCAGGCGATCCGATACAGCGGTGCTTGTTTCGCGAAGGCGACCCGCCACACGCGCCGCCCGGTCCCGCGCAACTCCGCCACCGGCTCGGCGGCCGTCAGCGGGCCGAGCGAAATCTCGTTGTCGCGTCCGCCGGAATACGCCAGTAGCTTGCCATCGGGACTGACGGCACAGGCGTTCACGTGGTCGGGCAGCGTGCGGCTGCGCACGAGCTGCCGCTTGGCGACGTCCCAGATCTGCAACTGACTTTGCTGCGTGCCGGGCGCCACCGCCGTGCCCACCACCAGCGTGGCGCCGTCGGGACTGAAACACAGCGACAGCGCAAACGGCTTGGTGCGAAGGACCGTGGGCGGCTTGGCCTCCCCGCCCGCCAGATCCCACACGAACAAGTTGCCTTGCAGATCGGCCGACGCGAGCTTCATCCCGTCACCGCTGGCAGCCAGCGAAGTCACCAAGCCTTCATGCACGGTCTCGAGCAGACGCGTCTGCGGGGGATCATCGCCGAGACGAACCAGGTTCAGCTTCCATTTCAGCCGCCCGCTTGCGGCCTGGCCTTGGTACGCCGGAACGGCGACATAATCGTTGCCGGCGACGGCGATCGGGCGAAGTTTGGGCTGCACGGCAATCGCACGAGCGGCCGCGGGGCCGTAGGTGGCGTCATCCGGACGACAGAGGACGGCTGGCTTCCAGCCGTCGCGTTTCCACACTGTCACTTGCCCGGCCGTGTCGCTGGAAACGAGGCTGTTGCCGTCGGCGGAGAATGCCAAACCGCAAACCGTCTGCCGGTGAGAATCGAGGACTTGCACCAGCGCGCCCGTCAGCGGATCGACCAAGAGAATCTCGCCCAACGAGCCCATCGCGCCATAGCCGCCGAACGCCAGCAGTCCGTCGGAGGGCGCGACGGCCACCGCATAGATGCTGCCGCGAAGGCTGCGGGCAACTTGCCAACGGATCGTGCGTTCGCGCAGGAAACTGCGCCGCAAATCCCGCTGCAGCGCTGTCAGGTTCCAGACCAGGACGTTTTTGTCCAGACCGGCCGAGCAAAGACGCTTGGAGTCGGGTGTGAAGGCCAGGGCCTGCACCGTCCCGATATGACCGCCGGCATTGATTCGCAGCCACGGTTCTTCAGTGGTCTTCTGCTGCACGCGGATCAAGTCGCGGTGCGTGGCCTCGCCGGCGGCCGCCGGAAGACACAAGGCCAACGCGCCCAGAAAGAGCACGCACCCAATCGGTTTGGACAACGCTTGGCCGTTCATCGGTGTCTCGCGGAAGCCTGGGACCGGCTACGGAAAAAAGGTCGGATGAGGTATGTCACCATCGCGCTCGGCGGCGGTGATGCTTCGGGGATGCCCTCGTTGGAGTCCAGGCTTTAGCCTGTCCTCCCCCGCGTTTCTGGCAGCCTTGCAGCCCCAAGGCTGAACTCCAACGAAGACTTCGTCATTGACGTTCGGCAGTCGCTATCGACTTGAGCTTGATATTGACCCACAGGCTCGGCGACTCATGGGCCTCGGTGGTAGCGCTGACGACAAACGTACTGCCGTTCTTGTCGTGGGGTGGCTCCTCCAAGATCCCGCGCGTGGCCCGGGTGCGGTGGACCTCGGTCGCAAACTCCTCCATCGCGCCGGCGTCCAGCAGACCGCGGAACTTGTTGCTCTTGGCTTGCCGTTCGCGGATCGAATTCAGGGTCTTGTTGACCGTGCTGATCATGGTCTTCTTGACCTCCTGCTCCGCCGGCGTCAGCTGCTCGTCCGGCTTCTTGAACACGACGTTCGAGAGGGCCGCCAAGTCGGCCGTGGGTTTTTCCGTCGCCACTACGATCATCTCTTCGCTGCCCGGCGGCGGTGCGAACTCGAAGTACCCGTCGTCCGGCAGCTTGATTGTCGTGCCGCCTTTGACCAGCGGCGCTTGCTCGCCGCGGTCCTCTTTCGGCAACAAGCAGATCTTCTCGCCGCTGGCGCCCTGATGAAAGATGTAGATGTAGGCGTCCGTCACCGGCTGGATCTTCACCTGGATCTGGTCGCCGATTTGAAATTGGTGCGTCTGCGGGTCCACGTCCTTGTCCTGGCCGTCCTCCCGGACGACGATGCTGTAGTCCATCGCCACCACATGGGCCACCTCTTTCGTGAAACCGATCAGCTTGCCCAACTCCTTGCCGTTCCCTTCTTGAATATACTTGCGGACCAGGTCGCGCGTCGTCCGCTCGCCGGCTTTGGCTGGACGGAAGCCCGGGGCAAGTCCGAGGCAGAATGCCGCAACCGCCGCGGTCGTCAGAAAAATCATCGTTCGTTTCATGGTCATGTCCCCTCGATTAACAAATGCCACCAGCTACGTTCCTTACGATCACTATATCAGCCGATCATCACCTGAGGAAACCCCGCCACAATCGTGCCGCCGTGGACTGTCATATCGCCGATCCGCGCCGCCGGCATGAAGCCGATCATGACCGTCATCGAGCCCATCGCGATGACATCCGGCGGACCAACGCAGGTGGCCAGGTCGCCGACCCGCGCTGCCGGCATAAAGCCGATCATCACCGTGGGGCAGCCCATCATCACCGGCCCGCCGACGTGCGGAGGCGTGACGGGGGTCGCGGGGATGGGGCATACGTGCATGTCGCCGATACGTGCTGCCGGTGCCATCGGATCGTCTCTCTAACCCGGCTTCGCCGGAACCTGAAGTCCTAATCTTTCACCTAATCTTTCACCTAATCTCTTCCTACTGCCCTGGAGCCAGGGGAGATTAGGTGAAAGATTAAGTGAAAGATCAAGGTGCTCTTCATCCCAACCATCCCCGAACCGCCACTACTACAAATTCCTATAGGCTGAATTTAACCGGCTCCGCCGGGACCTGAAGTCCTTGCCTCACTACTCTCCGGCTGCAAGCCTATCTCCTCCAGCAACTGGGCGACGGGGCTCTCGCCATACACCTGCCAGGTGTCCGGCAGGTCCGGCAATTCGACCAGCACCGCTTCGATGCCGGCGAGCACCCGCCGGACCAGGGCCGGCTGAGCGTAGGCCAACAACATGGCCATCACACTTGGCCAACAAAACCCCAACATGCCGCCGCTGGCATCGCCCTTCTTGCCCTTGACGCGGGCGGCGTCCTGCAGGTGGGCGGCCAGTTCCGCCTTGTTCTGGCGTGAGAACAGACAGACCACCGCGTCGCTGCCCCAGCCCTCGGCGAGCAAGGCTGGCCATTCGTTCATCTCCCCCGCCGCGACGATCCGCGGCGAGACGGCCGCAGCCGCCTCGGTGGGCAGCCACGAGAACAAGTAGCTGCCTTGGCCGGCGCCGCTGGGCGGCGGCACGCCGAGTTTCCGGAAGTCGACGATCAGGTATAAGGAGATCTGCCGGGCGATCAACCCCGCAAGGTCCTGTGGCGGCAGTTGTTCCACGGTGCCACGGCAAAGCGTCAGCCCCGACGAACAGGTCTCTGCGCTGAATCGGACGTTCCGCAACGGCACTGGGGCACTGCCGCCGACCGAGGACGGACGGGCGGAACCCGGCAGCCGCCGGACTTCGGCCGCCCCGACGCCCTCCGGCGGCCCCCCCAACTCGTGCTCGACGTGTACGGTAAAACGCGTCTCGCCGGCCAGGATTTCGTCTCCAGCACCAAGCCGCGTACGGGCGCTCACGGGCTGGCCGTTGACCAGCGTCCCATTGCTACTGCCCAAGTCGGTCAGATAGCAACCGGAGATATCGCTCTGCAAGGCGAAGTGGACGCCGGACATCAGGCTGTCCTGCGGCACGGCGAAGTCGGCCCATTCGGTGCGGCCCACGCGCAACTCCTGATCGGCGGTCAGGCAGACCTTCCGTCCGGCAGTCGAGCCCGAGATGACTTCCAGAATCACACGCATGGTTAGATCCGCACGTCATCGTTGCCGCCAACACTCAAAAATCCGGCGCCGATTTCTTCCCCGACTTCGAGTCGTCGGCCTTTTCGGGTTCGACCGGCGCTGCCTTTTCCGGCGCCTGCGGACTGGCCGGCGCGCTGCCGCTGCCCGAGCCTGCGGCGCCACCGCTGTTGATATTGACCATCACTCCCTGAATAAAAACGCCGGCCGGATTGATATCAATGAAATTGCCTCCGACCTTCAGCGTCAACTGCACGCCTGCCTCGATCACCGCAACCATGCCGGATTTCAAGTGAATCTCCGTCCCGGCGTCCAAAGCATGTTTCAGGCCGACTTTTTCTTCCTGGTTCATGCCGACCGACAGTGCTTGATTCAGGCCGATCTTCTCCATGCGGTCCTGCGTGACCTGCAGGTGGCTGCTTCCGCCTATCGATTCCTTCTTGTCTGCTTCGATGACGATGTGTTGGTTTCCCGGGCCGTCGATGCCGCCCACCAGCAGCTTCATGTTGCCGCCCACGTGCTCTTCGTGGTGCCGGTGGACCTTCAGATGCTTGTCGCGGTAAACCATTTCGCATTGGTCGCCGGATTTGCCGTCCTGGTCGGTGCCGACGATCAGGTGGCGATCGCCCACCACGGCCTCCATGCTGTCGGCGCGGACGCGGACGTCCATGTTGCGCTGAGCGTGGAGGAAAACCTGTTCCTTACCGGCCTTGTCCTCCAGCCGCAGTTCATTGTAGCCGTCGCCGCCCGGCGAGGAGTTCGTTTTCAAGTAAGTTTTGGTCTTTTCGTCCGGGAGCGCGTAGGGCGGCATTTGGTCGGCATTGTACAGCGAGCCCACAATCAGCGGACGGTCGGGATCGCCCTCTTCGAACGCCACGACGACCTCCTGGCCGATCCGTGGGATGGCCATCGCCCCCCAGCCCTTGCCGGCGTGGATCTGGCACACGCGGACCCAGCAGGTCGTCTTGTCGTCGCGTTTCCCCTCGCGGTCCCAAAAAAACTGGACTTTCACGCGGCCATACTTGTCGGTGTAGATCTCTTCTCCGGAGGGACCGGTGACGACCGCAGATTGCAGGCCGTGGATCATCGGGCAAGGCGTGCTGAGTTCTGGGCGGAAGACCACCGCATCGGGCAGGCACGTGAAACGGTTCGAATAGTGCCACTCTTCCGTCCGCTCCGGGCCGCCGGTCTCGTAGGCCATGGGCTCGATCGCACGATGCTCGATCGACGTGATGACGTAAGATTTGCCGGCTTCGGAGCGGCAACGGTGCTGGCGCACCTTGAATTTGCCGCCCGGCGTGAACGACCGGCACAGGCCCTCCGCGAAAACAAGATCATAGCCGGCCTCCTCCTCTTCCATCCGCAGCTTGGTCAGCGCATCTCCGTCGCTCTTCTTGTCGTATTCGCCCGGATAGTCATAGACCTCGTATTTCTGGACTCCCGGCAAGGAGAGCTGCGTCTGCTTCTGGGTCATCAGCAGCTTGGCGGGCGTCTGTTCGTTGCGCGCCGGATGTTGATCGAAGTTATAGTCCGTCTGCGCCCACTTGCCCGTGCGGAACTGGTAGTGGTGTTCCCACTTCGTCAGGAAATCATCGATGGTCCCGGAGCCGAAGTCCGTGGGGTAGTCCACTTCCTTCTCGGTGCAATCCACGTAGGCGCCCTTCTGATCACCCAGCACCAGGACGTGCTTGCCGTCCTGGTGCTTGAAGAAATAGAAGATCCCTTCTTCTTCCATCAACCGGGACACGAAGTTGAAGTCGGTTTCGCGGTACTGCACGCAGTAGGTGCGTTTGGGGTGCGTGCCTTGAACCTGGGACTTTTCGAAGTCGCTGAAACCCAGGTCGCTGAAGATCTGCTCGATGATCTCCGGCACGCTCTTGTCCTGGAAGATGCGGCAGTCGGCCGTGCGGGTCAGGAACCAGAGCCAGGGGACCACTTCCGCGCGGTAATTGCGGCGGCCCTTTTTGTCTTCGTCGCCAGCATAAAAGCGGCTGACGAAACCGTTGAAATGCCGCGGCGACTGGTTTTTGTACTTGACGCCCCAGGTGACGTTCTTGCCCACGATGTCCGCGGCCTTGATCGCGTTGTTGTCCGAGATCATCTGGAGTTCATAACGGAACAGCCGCGAGATCTCCTCCTGACCACTAAACGCCGTGAGCACGAGGGCATCGTCGCCCAGCGGCGTTTTCAGCATCAACAGGCGGTGCGATTGCTTGAGGGCCATGCGGTGTTCTCCGCCCTGCCTTGCGGGCGAGTGGTGAGCTGCGGTTCGACCGCGGGCAGCAACTCAAAGGATCTACCCACCCCCGCCGCACGGATCGGCCTCCCGTGCGGCCCCTGGATTACTCATAACCCGACGCGTTAGCGAGAAAATTCATTTGCGTGTCTCGCTGACGCTTCGAGTTACGATGCGCGGTGTTTTGGGCCAGAAAGCCGCAATCCCCAGTCACGAAACGACGTTCGTGGGACATCCACCGCCTCGCGACGCAACGGCGACACCAAGCCCGTGCTCGGTTCCGCCGCCACAGCCGACAATCCAGGAGCGACGGCCGTGGTGAAACTAGCGGCAGAAGGCGGCCCCGCCGTCCTACTTCTCGCCTTCTTCGACCTTCCAGCTGTACTCCACCTTGCCCTCTTTCTTTCCGGCGGCCGAAACCTGGTGGTAGGTGCAGCGGATCTCCTCGAAGTTCAGCGAAAACGAATCCATCGGCGGCGTGTCCGACTGGCCCACTCCCGACATGTTGTAGCTCGTCACCATGACGTTCTTCAACTCGTAAGACAGATACGTCTCGCGGCCTTTGTCCGTCGTCGAAGCCGTGAAATGGATCTCGACTTTCGGGAAGACCTTGCCGTTGCACACGGCTTCCGCCAGCTTGGGGCTGGATTTGTCGTACAGCTTGGTGGCCTGAATGTCATCGATAATCACATCGCCCCTGCGCCGTGACGCGCCTGTGGCACCCCGCCCCGGTTGCCGCATTCCCTGGGACATCGACTCGATATCGATCCAGCCCTTATGGTCCTTGTCCTTCGCTTCCCCGTCGACACCATCGAATTTAATGTACCCCGCCATAGGAACCTCCGCTCTAAAAAGACGTGACCGTTGACTACCCCAGCTTTCGACAGCACCCACAGGTTCCGCCAACCACGACGGCTCTTCGGGGCCGAGTTCGGGCTGTCTCCACGCAGCCGAGTGCGGTGCCGTTTGCGTTTCCTTCCTGATTGTCGCCTCCGGCCCGGAAAAGTTGCTGCGAAACAAAAAAAGTCCCAGCGATCCCCGGTTGAAACGAAAAACGCCGGCCGTCAGGCACCGTGAAAGAGTGTAGGGGTTGTTTCAATCAAGGGAGCAGAGGTGTCTCTTCTGCCGAGAACGAGTTTACTCATGGTGGCAGTGCGGTACACCGAAAACAACGTTAAGTGTTGGCCCGATGTTTGCAGTCGTTCCGCGATAAACGCTCACGCTAGCACGAAGAAACGGACGACGAGCCCCAAGAAGACCTGACATGGACGGCAAGGCTTCACCAAACCCCGCACGTGGCCAATTCGCTGGAGGCTAACGTATGACACGCCGCATTACAGTTCGTCTCGCGGCGACCGTGACCCTGGTGCTTGCCACGGGGCTGTCATGGTCCGCTGAGCCGCCGCCCCCTCCGCCCGCCCCAGCGACGCTGTCGAGCTTCCTGGGGATTAAGCAGCTGGTTGAGAAATCCAAAGAGCACATGGTGGTTCACAAAGAAAAGAAGGCTGAAAAGCAGGCCCTGCAGGGCGGCCATCCCTGCCTGAAGAAGCTGTTCGGCCATCTGTGTCCGTGCGGGTGCCCCAAGTGCGAGATCCTGAAGAAAAAGCCGCCGCTGAAACCGCTGGCCGATGCCGCGAACCTGGAGTCGCAGAATCCGGCCATCAGGGCGGCGGCGGAGATCAAAGCGGAGGAAGAGTTGGCTCCGCAGAAAATCAAGGCCCTCCGCTATTTGGCCACCATTGGCTGCGGGTGTTACCCGCAAGTCAAGCCCGCCCTGCTGGCGGCGCTGGACGACTGCACCGAGCAGGTCCGGGTCGAAGCGGCGTTGGCGTTCCTACGCGTGGCCGGCAGCCCTTGCACGGTCTGTAATTCCAGCACGTGCTGCGACGCGGAGGTGCGCGAAAAGCTACGGGACAAGGCCGGGGGCACCGACGCGCAGGGCTGTTGGAAAGAGCCCTCCGCGAACGTCCGCTCGGCAGCCGCAGCGGCGCTGCAAGCTTGTGAAATGATCGCCCAGCCCGAGGAAGCGCCGCCGCCCGAAGAGCCGAGGGAGTTGCCGCCGCCCGAGATGCCGGAGTTGCCGGCCCCGAAAAACGCTCCCGACGAAGCTGCACCGGCGGGAGGAGAGCCGCGTGCCGAGGCGAACCTGCCCGCCGCCGGAGCGATCGCCGCCGGTGCGGGCACTTGGCGTGCATTCGGCAACGAATCGACCGATTCGGCGGCATCCCGCACGCCGACCGGGACCAGCGCGACTGCCGTGGCTTATCCCGGCGGTGGCGATGCGCTGCAGAAGCCGGAGAGCGAAAACGAAGTTGACAAGCCGGAAGCAGCCGCGCCTGCCGAGTCCCTTCCCGAGGCGGCACCCGCAGCGGAGCCAATGGACCTTGCCGGCACGTTTGGGGCCGCCGCAGGGCCCGAGTCGGCGGCGCCGAACATGATCGGCGATTTCTTCGGCAGCGGCGGAGCGCGGTTTACAGGCATGGGTGCCACCAACGTCTCCGCCGGCACCGCCGGCGGCGACCGCAGGTACAAGATCGTGGAGAGCAACAACCCTGTTCCCACCGACCGCGTCTTCTTCAACTATCACTTCTTCGCCAACCCGCTGGTCGACATTCGCGACCAGTCCGTCGATCTGCACCGCTACACCTTTGGGCTGGAGAAGGCGTTTTTCGACGACCAATTCTCCGTCGAACTGCGGATTCCATTCGCCTCGGGCTACAACTCCGATCAGTCGCTGGCGGAGGGGGCCTCGTTGTCGGCCACCGAATTCAGCGACATGGCGTTGGCGGTCAAGGGGATCCTGCTTCGCCGGGAGTGCTTGCTGGTCTCCGGCGGCCTCGGCGTGACCTTGCCGACGGGATCGGACTGGGGCGGGTTTGACGAGCAGGGTCAACTGCGCGTGGTCCTGGAGAACGAGGCCGTGCATCTCCAGCCTTTCTTAGGCGCGCTGATGCGACCGAACGACCGGATGTTCGTCCAGTTTTTCACCCAAGCCGACTTCGATACGAGCGGGAACCGCATGCTGGTGAGCGACTTGAATACCAGTGGTGATTTGCCTCCGCGGGAGGCGGGCGTGCTCCAGGATCAGGCCCTGCTGTTCGCCGACGTTAGCGCCGGCTATTGGGTTTACAGAGATCCCTGCCAGCGGCTGCTGACCGGGATCGCCCCCGTCATCGAGTTGCACTACTCGACGACGATGCAGTCGCCGGATGCGATTGTCGACGACATCAGCGGGTTCACGCTCGGCATGGATCCGGCCCGGGGTGTCGGCTTCGGCCGCCGGGACGTGCTGAACCTGACAGGCGGTCTGCACTTCGCGGTGGGATCCCGCTCGACACTGACGGTGGCCGGAGTCGTCCCCTTGCGGAGCAACGGCGACCGCGACTATGACACCGAATTCGCCGTGCAATTCAACCGGCGGTTCTGAACAGCAGTGGACAAAAGGGACACTTGATGTACTTGCCGTGGCGATGCTCTCTCGTATTGCTGGTAGCGACGTGTTTCTCTGCCCAGACGGCTGTCGTGCGGGCTGGGGATCAACCCGAGATCCTTACGCCTCCGCCGGCACCGCAACCACGAATTAACGGTGCCAAGGTCTTTGGCGTCCGGCCCGGCCATCCGCTGTTGTACACCATCGCTGCGACCGGCCGGCGACCGATGGAATTCTCCGTCACAAATCTGCCGGACGGCCTGCGGGTCGATCAAGCGACCGGTCGGATCACCGGATCGTTGGCCCAGCGAGGGACCTACCGCGCGACGCTCCGTGCGAAGAACGCGCTGGGGCATGCCGAACGCGAACTGCGGATCGTCGTGGGCGACGAGATCCTGCTCACGCCGCTGCTGGGCTGCAATACGTGGGGCGGCTGGGGGCCGCGGGTCACGGACGCCAATCTCCGGGCGGCCGCCCGGGCGATGGTCGACACGGGCCTGATCCAGCACGGCTGGCAGTACGTGAACATCGACGACGGCTGGCAGGGGCAGCGTGGCGGTCCGCACCAAGCCATTCAGCCCAACGAGAAGTTCGGCGACATGCGGGGGCTGTGTGACTACATCCACTCCCTGGGACTGAAGGCCGGCATCTACTCGACGCCCTGGATCACCAGCTACGCCGGGTTCGTCGGCGGTTCGAGCGACGATCCGCAGGGCGCGTGGCAGCGGCCAAAGACGCCCAAAGACGGCTGGCACTACGGAAAACACTTCTTCGAGGCCAACGACGCTCGGCAATGGGCCGAGTGGGGATTCGACTACGCCAAGTACGACTGGGGCGTGGACCGCGTCGAAGTCACGCGGCGCATGGCCGACGCCTTGGCCGCCTGCGATCGCGATATCGTCCTGGAGCTGTCGAATTCCGTGCCGCTGGCTCAGGCAGCGGAGCACACCCGTCTAGCGCAAATGTCCCGCACCACCGGGGACCTGGTGGATCTGTGGGACCGGTCGCAGATGGACCCGGGCCTGCGGCGCTGGGCCGTCGGCATTCGCGAGGTGTGGCTGGCGCACGACGCCTGGGCTCCGCATCAGCGGCCCGGCCATTGGAACCATGCCTGCAATCTGCGGATCGGCCTGTTGGGCGGCTGGCGGGACCGGCCGCTGACGCCGTCGCGGTTGACGCCTGACGAACAATACGCGCACGTCAGCCTGTGGTGCTTGTGGGGCTCCCCGATGATCATCGGCACGCCGATCGAACGGCTTGATCCGTTTACGCTGTCGCTCCTATCGAACGACGAGGTGTTAGAGATTAACCAGGATCCGCTGGGCAAGCAGGCTCGGCCGGTCAAGGCGACTGGCGGCGAGACGCTGGTCAAGGAGTTGGAGGACGGTTCGAGAGCCGTGGGGCTGTTCAATCCCGGCAGTGAAATTGCGAAGGTCTCGATCGATTGGTCCACGCTGGGACTGAAAGGCAAACAGCAGGTCCGCGACCTGTGGCGGCAGAAAGACCTCGGCATCCACGCCGAAGGTTTCAGCGCCGAGGTTCGTCCTCACGGGGTTGTGCTGGTGCGTTTGACGTCGGCGGCAGTGCCCGACTAGAACTTGCCGGTCGAGCCAAGCGTGCCGGTCGTCGAGCGATTGGAACCGCAGTAGGGCTTTGGCCAGCTTGTCCAGGGCTGCGGAGGGCAGTTCGTAGACTCGGGCCGGGTCGTCGATTGCCCGATCGGCTTGCACGTCGACTCGCGCGGCATGACGTGGAAGCAATGGAACAACCCTGCGGACAGCAGTTGGAGTTTGGAGGCCAAGGCCCAACAGTTCAACTACACCCAACCGCCGTGGAGCACCAAGTATCCGCGTCTGGCGGCGATCATGAACGAGAACCCCCGCGAGCCCCTGGGCAACACATTCGGCGCAATGTGTTCGTCGACTGCACCAAGCAAGTCTGCAGTTTTGACGGCAACGTGAAGAAACTGCTCGACAAGTTCGAGATCGTCGACAACCTGGCGGTACACACGACCGGAGCGGCTGATAACAACGCGAAGCCGGTCGACGTCAAAGGCTTCGCCAATCTGTCAAGTACCGCGGACAAGCCGATCGATCTCGGACTCGACGGCGTAGCGGCCCAGGGCTTCTCCGCGCGCTGGCAGGCGTGGATTCAGAAGGAGATCCCGTCTTTCGAGACGATCCCCTTCGAAAAGATCGGTTTGTACCAAGACGAGTATCGCTCCACGATGCCGCCTCGCTGAGTTCCTCTGGAGGTTCGATAGCCAATCGCCGACGACTCAAACCGTGGCCGTCAAACAACGGGACCACGCCGCCGATTTAGGCAATCGGTCGTTCGTCGAACTCAAGGGCATGGACATCCTCCGCGCAGGCGCCAACATTCCTCTTCCCGTTGCGCAGGGTAGTTGGGTCGGGTCTCATGTGACTCTTATCGGGCCGCATCTATCAGTGTGGCGGCTTGGCGGCGGAGGATTTCGGGGACCAACCAATCGTGCTGGATGACTTCCGCCGAGGCTGGAAACGGGCCGTTGTAGTCGGCGGTTCCGAGCGTGCGGAGTCCGGCGGGGATCAGGGCCTCGGCTTGCGTCAGCGACTGGACGGCTTGCTCGTGCTGCCCCAACTGCTGCTCGGCCATCGCGCGGACGACCAGGGCCAGCGTGCCCGGCTGGGTGTTGAAACCCGGCATCTGCTGGACCCACTGGATCGCGTCGCCGTATTTCCCTTCACGGTAGGAGATCAGCGCACCGCAGGCCAGGAACCAGGGGCGGAAATGTTCCCAGCGGGGACTCGCCGCCCCATCTCGCAGGACCTGCAGCGGCAACTCGCCCAACGCCACGCCGCCGGGCAGCAACAAACTGGTCTTGCAGACCGAGTCCGCGATGTCGGCTTCGTTTGTGCCGCGGAACTGCTCGCACATGTCTTGGCACAGTCGTCGGTACCGCTCCTGGTCCCCTGCCATCAGCAGGGTGGAGGCGGCGATGGCCCAGGGGAATCGGCTGGTGGGGTTGAGCTTCACGGCCTGCAGGTGGTCGTCGGCACTTTCGCGCCAGAGGCCCAGTTGGGCCAGCAAACGTCCGCGTTCCTGGAACAGCGGGACGGCCTGGGGATCGGCCTCGATGGCCTTGGCCAGCCGGGCCAGGTCCGACGCGGCGTCCGCCCGGCCGATCAAGGACGCGACGCGGCGCTTGTCCTGTCCACCGATCGTGCTGAGGACTTCGGTCGCCAGCGGCTGCAATTCGGGATGGATGGGCTGTTCGCCCAAACGTGCGAGAAACCGCTCGCACGATTCTCTTGCGGCCGGCATCTGGCCGAGTTTCTGCAGGGCGATGGCCCGCAGGAGGCAGCAACTCGCGGCGGCCGATGCCTCTTCGCGGACGGCCTCGAGGGTCGCGATTGCACGCTCCGCCTGGCCCACGATCAGCCACGCGGCCGCCAGTCGCGGCAGGCCCGCCAAGGCGTTGTCCTCGACCGCGGCGGGGAGCTGCGCGCCCACGTCGGAAGCGTGGGGCTGAGTTGCCAGGAGCACCGACGCCAACTGATCGGCGACGACGCCATTGGTCGGGTCGGCTTTCCATTGGTCGTCGTAAATCCGTTGCAGGTGCTGCCGATCGCCTTGGGCGGCCTGGCGATCGCCCGTGCGTTCGTAGACCCGCAGCCGCAAACGCAAGTCGCGAACGCTGTCCGGATCCGCCTCCAGCCGCCGGTTCAGTCCGGCCAGCACCTTGCCTGATCCCGCCCGCACGTAGCCCTGGAATGCGTCCCAGAGAAGGAGTCGGCCATCGGAACTTGCGGAAGCCAGGCACAGGCCGTCGGGACTCCAGGCGACGGAGTTCACATCGACCAGATGGCCTCTCAAGACAATCAGTTGGACGCCCGACTCCGCGTCCCAGACTCGTACGGTGTGGTCCTTCCCTCCCGAAGCGATCCGACTGCCGTCGGAACTCCAGCTGACGGTCATCACTTCATCCGTATGACCAATCAGCGTTCGCTGCTCTTTTCCCTCCGCCACGTCGAAGATGTGAATCATGCGATCCATGCAAGCAAGCCCCACGCGACGGCCGGCGGGATCCCAGGCAAGGGCGTAAATCCAGCGGAAGGTGTGGTCGCCCGGCAAGCGGCCGAGCAGCTGGCCGGTGTTGGCATCCACGATCGCCGTGGTCATCCAGCCGCCACATGCCAACCGCGTTCCATCGGGGCTCCAGCAGAGGCTGCCGGCAAAGTCCCCCTCGAGTTTGGCCGCCCACAACTCCTCGCCTGTCGCTGTGCTGAAGGCGCTCAAGACTGCCTTTTCTCCGTCCCCACGACTCCACGCCGAGGTCGCCAGGCGGGTCCCGTCGGGGCTCAAATCGAACGCCCGCACCTCGGAGTCCAGGTCCTGAATCGCAAGGCGTTCCTCCCAGCTCTGATCGTCGAACAGGACCGTCGCCTTTTCGCGTCGAGCGGCGATGCTGTGGGACGAGGGATGCCAGGCGATGCTGGGCGAAAAAATGGATGAGCCTCCCGCCTGTGGTCCGGTCAGTCGCCCATCCGTCTTCAAGGCATCGACGTCGCAGGTGGCCACCCCACTGCCGCCTTGCAGGGCAAGGATTGACCCCTCCTGGTTCCAGGCGACCGATCGCAGATCCGAGACTTGGGATGAGACGGTTTCCGGATTGCGTCTTGTCGGCCAGTCCCAGATCTTGAACGTGCCGCTACCAACCGTGGCCAATCGCCTGCCGTCGGGACTCCAATCTACATCCAGCACCCAGTCGGTGTGCCCGCGGAGTGTCGCCAACAACCTACCGGAAGCGGCATCCCAGACGGAGACAATATTGTCGTCCCCCGTGACAGCCACGAATTCGCCGCCGGGACTCCAATCGATCTCCCGGTGGTGGGCCGGGTGCCCGGCAAGTTCGATCAGGTGCTTACCATCGGTGGCCGAGAGGATCTGGGCGCCGGCGCCCGCAATCACCGCCAGGCGCTTTCCATCCGGGCTCCAACACGTCCCCCAGCCGGGATGCGTCCACAGCTTGGCACCGGTGGTCGCGTCAAAGACGGCCTCGATGGCGGCCACGTGGGGCGTTTGGGGATTCCAGCAAGCCCGGCCTTCCCGCCCACCCGTTTCTTGTCGGAGGACGGCGTGTCCTGTCGCCACATTCCAAATGACCAGTTCGCCGCTCGTGCCGGACGAGGAGGCATGCGATGCCAGCTGCACCCCATCGGGACTCCAGCAGACGGAGTTCACACACTCGAGATCGCTTTGCAGGACCGACAGCGACTGCCCCGTGGCTGCATCCCAGATCCGGATCGTCTTATCCCGACCGGCCGTAGCGAGCTTCGCTCCGTCCGGACTCCAAGCAACTCCTTGGACATAGCTGGTGTGTCCGACGAACTCCTGGAGCAAGGTTCCGGTCGCGGCGTCCCAGATCCTCAAGACATGATCGCGAGCCCCACCGGCGATGCGCCGGCCATCGGGGCTCCAGGCGACGCATTCCGCTCCGGCACAAGGGATGGTCAGCTGGTCGCCGTGCCGAAGCGAATCGAGATAGTACCATTCCCAGCCGCGCACGTCGCGAGCCTCCCCCTCGGGCTTCCATTTTTCGGTGATTTGCCCGATCCGCAGGAGTCCCGTGGCGTCCTCCGCCGCTTGACCGGCCAGGTTCATTTCCGCCGCATACAAGGTGGCCTGCAACACTTGCTCGCGGTCTTCGGCCAAGGTGCGGAGGTGCGTTTCCCGCTGTTGGCCCGCCATCGCCTCCGCGGCGATCCGCTGCTCGGCCTGAGCGAGCTTCTCGTTCTCTTTCGCTAACCGGGCGTTCTCGATGGCTCGACCTTCCGCCAGCTTCAATGCCTCCCGCGCCTTGGCCTCCTCGCGCTGCGAGTCCTGCTGAGCCGCCGCTGCGTCGTTCAGGGCGTGCCGCAGCCGGATCGTGAAGATCGGTCCCGCGATGTTCAGCACCAGCAGCGAGCATGCCGCGACGGACAGGGCGGCCGCCAGACCTCTGTTGCGCCGGGCCCAGCGGCGGATTCGCTCGGGCAACGAGATCCGGCGGGCCTGGATCGGCTCGTCCGCCACGAACCGCTGCAGGTCGTCGGCCAGTTCTTTGGCCGTCTGGTAACGGTGCGCGGGGTCGCGGTCGATCGCCTTGTGGATGATCGTCTGCAAGTCGGCTGGGATCTCGGGATTGAGTCTGCCCAGCGGCGTGATCTGTGCGTTCATGACTTGGTCGATCAACGAATTGCGCTGCGTCTGGTCGAAGGCCGGGCGAAAGGCTAACAGCTCATACAGTGTCAGCCCCAAGCTGTAGACCTCGCTCCGGGCGTCGGCGCCGCCCTTGAACGTCTCCGGAGCCATGTAACGGAGCGTCCCCAGGATATCGCCCGCGTTGGTCAGGTCGCGGTCGTCATCCAGTTTGGCCAAGCCGAAATCGGTCACCCACACCGTGCCGCGCAGGTCCAGCAACAGATTCGCCGGCTTGATGTCGCGGTGCAGGACGCCCTGAGTGTGGGCATAATCCAGCGCGGATGCAACTTGCGCCCCGATCCGGGCCACGCTCTCCCAGTAGGTCGGTTTCCTCTTCACTGGTTCCGCCTGTCCGAGAGCCGCACCCGGCAAGGCGATGGACGAATCGGACAGGGAAAACGCATCCGACAAGCGGCCGGTGGCGGAGGCGGGTCGAGACGCCGGAAGAGCGTCTTGGTCCGTCGCCAGCGTAACGTCGTCGCCGCCGATTCCCGGCGGTGCGGCGCCGGCCGCGGACTCCAGGGTCCCGCTCATGAGCGTGCGGGCGACATCGGCCGCAGCCATCGCGCGGCGGCTCACCCGCAATTCGCCCGTGTGTGGCGTGCCGGCCTGCGAGCCTGACTTGGCCTGCAGTCGTTTCAGTTCCTCCAGGACTTCATCCAGGGCCAGACCCTGGATGAACTGCATCACGTAATAGACCAGTCCGTTGCTCTCCCCCACGCCGAACACCGGCACGATGTTGGTGTGGTGCAGCCGGGCCGCGGCTTTGGCTTCCCGCTCGAACCGCGAGCGCTGCTTGGGATTGTCGAGCAGTTCCTTGGGCAGGACTTTCAACGCTACGTGCCGCCCTAATGACACCTGCTCGGCCTCGTACACGATCCCCATTCCGCCACGGCCCACTTCGCGGATGATGCGGTAGTCGCCCAATCGCTGGACGGTGAGGCCGCCGAGGGACGAGGGAGAAGCAGCGGGAGCCGGGACCAAGTCTTCGGTCCGTTCAGGCGCCAAATCTTCCATCATCGCCAGCGCCGGAAAGACCTCCTCGATTTCCGCGGCATAGTCCGGATACTTGTCGGCGTACTCGCGGATCCGCGGCCGCTCGCCGCGGCGAAAGCGTTCGACGAACTCCTCGCCCAGCTTGCCCACGAACTCAAAACGGGCTTCGGATTCGGACCTGGCGACTGGCATGGGGCTTGACTCGTCTATTCAAAAAATCCCGGTAATTGCTCCAGCAGCGTCCGCAGCCGCTTCAGGGCGCGAACATGACGAGCCGTCGCGCCGGATTCCGACATGCCCAGCACGTGGGCGGTTTCCGCATTGCTCAACTGTTCGAAATGCCGCAAGGCGAGGACCTCGCGATCGATGGGGTCCATCGAATTCAGCACCTCCTGCAGCTTGATCCGCCGTTCCGCCTTGACAGCGGCCTGGGACGGCGAGCTGAACTTGCCCAGCAATTGAGCGGCCAGGGACAGCGAATTCGCCTCGGGCAAGGCCCCGCGATAAATCGAAACCTCGCGACTCGCATCTCGCAATTGCGTTCCCAAGTGCCGCCGGTGCAGCTCGGCCAACTTCAGGCCCGTCAGCGTCCGCAGCCAGAGATAGAAGGGGGCCTTGGGATCCGCCAGATAGTCGTCAAGCTTCCCGGCCACCTCGAGAAGTGCTTCCTGCAACACGTCCGACTCGTCGATCCGCCCCTGCAAGCGGCGGTCCAGTCGGAGCCGGACCATTCTCTTCAGTTGATCTCCGTACTGGACCAGCAATTCGTCGAGCGCACCCCGATCACCCCGCTTGGCGCGGCTCAACAGTTCAGTCGCGGCAATGTCTTGGTTCTTCATCGATGCACTGACGGAATTGCGGTGCCACCAGGAAAGCGACGAGAAGCACCGTGCTCAAAGTATTTAGTGCATTCGTGATCGGCGACAACGCGCGATCACCAAGAAATTTGCATATTTCTCTTGCGGGGCATTCAAGGCAATAAGGTCCCAAGAGAAACATAATCATAAGAGCGAGGCCATCGGGCGATCCGTATGACTCGCGATGACGGTACTCGAACAGAGCGGTTGCCTCCAACCCATAGCGTCGCAAAGCCCTTGGCGCGGCTTTCGGGCGCAACCCAACTTTTTTATCATCCGTGCCCCGGCCTTGCCATCCGTGCCAATCTGCGTGTTTCTTCTGGTAGCACGGATGGCAGAGCCGGGGCACGGATGAATGTGCGGTGCGAAATCCTCGCAGAAAAGCAGAAAACCGCGAACTGGCAAAACGAAAATGCGAGCAGGAGGCACAAGTCTTGATCGTTTGCAGTGCAAAGGCAAAATACGGGGCCGCAGCGCGGGTGTCAATTGGCCGTCGTTCGTTGCTTCCGTTCAGATATGACGCCCGAGCCGCTGCCCCATCAAGCTGGGAGTCCGCGGCGGAGCAATTTGCGTTTTTTTTCGTGGCAGGCGTGAGATTCTTGCCAGCCGCGGGACTAAACCTGATAAAGGAAATCATGCAGCAGCCGGAAACCCGCCCCAGTCTGATTGTGCGTCTCAAGGGGGAGCGAAACGAACTCGCCTGGACGGAGTTCGTGTCGGCCTACGAACCGTTTCTCCGCCGGCTGATCGAGCGGCAGGGGGTGCCCGAGCGACACGTCCCCGACGCGACGCAGCAGGTGCTGGTCGCCGTCGCCCGGTCGGTGGACGGCTGGCAGGATGACGGCGATCCGGCGTCGTTTCGGCGGTGGTTGAATCGGGTGGCACGGAACGTGGTCTTGAAATTCATGGCCCGCGAGCGGCGGCAGATCGGCGGACAGGGCGGGACGGATTGGCTGGAGTGCCTGGCCCACGTTCCCGACGCCGGGGGCGAAGAGCGGGAAACGGAGTACGAATACGAACTGGTCGTGTGGGCTGCCGAGCAGGTACGCGGCGAGTTCCTGGAGTCGTCCTGGAAGGCGTTCTGGGCGACACTGATCGAAGGCCGCTCGGTGGCGGAAGTGGCGGCGGAACTGGGCGTCTCGCCGGGGAGCGTCTACATGTCGCGGAGCCGGTTGATGGCCCGGATCCGCTCGAAGGTGCAGGAAGTGCTGGGGCCGTCCGAACAGATGAAGTAACCCGAAGCGTTAGTTTTGAAGTTACGCCTTTCAGCCGCGGAGCGGCGACAGCATTTAGCCTGGGGCGCAAGCCCCAGGTTTCTTGGGAAAATGCGAGATCAAAGCCCCGGAGGGGCGGCAGAGACGCGAACGCTCCGTTTTCTGTCGCCCCTTCGGGGCTTGAATGAACTTGCTTTCCGTATTCCTGGGGCTGACGCCCCAGGCTATATACTGCCGTCCCTTCGGGACTATAAAGACAGCGCAACTAAAAACTCGCGTTTTGGGTAACGATGGGCGAGTGAGGTGTGAACATGGCGATTCCCAAGCTGGCGTGCGACCGCGAACGGCTGCGTCAGTCGCTGGACGACCGGCTGTCCGAGCAGCAGGAGGAAATCCTGATGCGGCATCTGGCCGAATGCCCGGCGTGCCAGCAGGAGTTGGAAGCCCTGGCGGCCGAGCAGGCCGAGTGGTCCCGTGTGGCCGAAGTGCTGCGGCGGGAGGCGGCCGCTCGGATCTCCTCGGCCAACGCGGCCGGAACGCGGGAGTCTGCCTGCGATTCGCCCGTCGATTTCGCGGTCGCCTTTCTGGAGCCGTCCAATCTGCCGGGGGCTCTCGGGCGGCTGGGTGAGATCGACATCCTGGAAGTCATCGGCCACGGAGGAATGGGGATTGTCCTCAAGGGGTTTCAGCAGGAACTTCATCGGCCGGTGGCCGTGAAGGTCCTGGCTCCGCATCTGGCGGCCAGCGGCGCCGCTCGCCAGCGCTTCGCCCGCGAGGCTCGTGCCACGGCGGTGGTCGTCCATCCCAACGTGATGCCCGTGTTGACGGTGCATTCGTCCGGCAAGTTGCCGTTTCTCGTGATGCCCTACGTGCCCTGCGAGTCGCTCCAGCAGCGGTTGGACCGCCAGGGCTGGCTGGAGACGCTGGACGTCGTGCGGATCGCCTGGCAAGTCTCGTGCGGCTTGGCCGCGGCCCACGCCCAGGGTCTGGTCCACCGCGACATCAAGCCGGCCAACATGCTGTTGGAGAAAGGCGTCGACCGCGTGCTGCTGACCGATTTCGGCTTGGCTCGCGCGGTGGACGACGCCAGCCTGACCCGCACCGGCGTGATTGCCGGCACCCCGCAGTACATGTCGCCGGAACAGGCGCGCGGGGAGGCCGTCGATCACCGCAGCGATCTGTTCAGTCTGGGCAGCGTGATGTACGCGATGTGTACCGGCCGCGTGCCGTTTCGCGCGGAGACCAGCTACGGCATTCTCCGCCGCATCACCGACACGGAACCTCGCCCGATCCGCGAAATCAACCCCGGCATCCCCGAGTGGCTCGTCACGATCGTCGCCAAGCTGCACGCCAAGGACCCCGCCGGGCGTTTTGCATCCGCCGATGAACTGGCCAAGCTGTTGGAACAATGCCTGGCCCACGTCCAGCAACCGACCGCCATCCCGCTGCCTGAATCGCTTGCCGCCATCGAGCTCGCCTCGGTGGAAGCACGCCTGACAGCTACCACGGCGTCTCTCTTTTCCTCCCGTTTCCGCCGGCCGCTGCTCATCGGTTCGTTCTTCGCCGGGCTCGTCGTTTTGGCGGCAGTGGCAGGGATTGCGATTCGCATTCATCAAGATGCCAGCGATGAACGCGCGAAGTCGTCAGCGGAGTCGACCGTGCCAGCCGCACCAAACATCTCCGAGAACGAAGCCAGAGGGCAAACCACCTTGTCCGCTTGGCAGGATGGCGTGGTCGAACAAATCCGTGATCTCGATGAAGCCACGGACCAATTTGAGACTTCTGCCCAGCAACTTTGGGACCACCAGACGTCGTCCGCTCGATCCAACGATCCGAGGAATGCGATTCAACCCTCAAATCAGCCGGTAACGAAATGAAATCCGCTCCATCTGTCGCCGTCGCCTTGTTGCTGGTGGTTTGCAGCACTCTTGCGGCCCCTGCGCAGGAGCCGCCTGCCACGCCTAAAGCGGCGCCCGTCGTCGATTCCTCGGCACCGTCGCAGAAAGACCCACGATTCAAGGCCACGCTGGTGATTCTGGAAGCCGACTGGTCCAAGGCGCCGACCGCAAAACAGATTGAACAGGATCTGCAAGCGGCCCTCAAGGACGTGCCGATCCCGGACAGCCTGCGGCAGAACTTGGCCGCCTCGGGGCCGCAGATTCTCTTCGCCCCCGAGCAGTTCCACGCCTATCGCCCCGAGGACGCAAATAGCCTGTTCGTCTGGCTGGACCAACACAAACTCATCAAGACGCGAATTGACTATGTGATACCCGACCGGGCAGCCGGCGCGGAATCCGACGATGACGCTGCGCTGGCCGTTGATCTGGGACTGCTGCCCGTCAAAGTCAGGCTTCCACCTCCATTGCCGTTCGTTCGCCAACGAGTGCAATGGCGTTGGTCGTTCTTTCCGGGGCTGCGCGTGCCCGGATTTCCGGCGACGCGAGATGCCGAGGTGCCGGAGCATTCGGAGGCGACGATCATCGTGCTGCGGCGACTCGTCGAGTTCGAGGAATTCGCGGGCGAGCAGAAACAGAGGCAGCGGCGAAGTTACTTCGACGACACTCCCTTTGGCCTATCGTTTCCCAGAGACCGAGTGGCCGTGGTGCACGCGCTTGTGGGCGCGAGGGGCGATACGTCACCCATGGCCGCCCGAGAACTGGGTGCCGAGGCGGTGTTGTTGGTGAGAGATGCCTCACTTTCCGTGCCCGCCTTGGAGGGCCGCGGGGAGGGCTCGGGCGCCGTGCGCGTTGCGGAGTTGATCCAGCGCGTCTCTCCGATCAACCCGACGAACTTCCGTTCAGCCCTAGCCGAAGGGCGGCCCCGCGGCCCGTCAGCACCGCCTCGCCAGACCCCGGCACAGCCGGCGGCCGAGCAACTGAAGATCTTCTCTCTCAAACAACTCGACGCGAAGGCCGCTGCGAGCATCGTGTCGCAACTGTTTGAGAGCGACTCGCTAGCCGTGGCTGTCGACGAACGCGGCAACACGCTGATTGCACGGGGTGACGAAGCCAAGCTGGCCGAGGTCGAGGCGGTGCTCCTGCGTCTGGACGAGGAACCGCCCGCAGACGCAGCACCGGGGAAATCGCCCCCGGAGACTGGACGTCCTGGCGACGTCGAGTCGCACGCGGCAAAGTATCGCGAGTTGGAGAAACAGGCCGCCCAGACGGCGGCCGAGCATCAACAGCTCCGCGCGGAGTATGCGGATTCACATCCCCAGGCGACGGCGTCGAAGGACCGCTTGCGGCAGCAAGTTTCGGCGGCGTTCGAGGCTCGCCAGCAGTGGCAGAACGCCGAACTCATCCAGCTCCGAGCCCGTCTGGCCGCGATCGAACAATCCCTGTCCGCCCGCGAACGGATCAAAGACACGATCATCGACCGCCGCGTGGAAGAACTGCTCGACCCCGACTTGCATTGGGAGTCTGGGGATTCTCCCGTACCGCAAGAATCAGCGATATCGAATAACGCGCCGTTGCGACTCACCGGGCCTGGCGAGTTCAAGCGAAAGCAGATCACTGGTGGTCTGAAAGTGAAGCTCTCGGATCGCCAAGATCCGGTTCAGGTGTATGGCTCGGCGATCGCGCCTCCTGCTCTCGACGGCTTCTGTCCCGTCACGTTCGCCGACGCGGACCGTTGGACTCGCGGGCGTCCGGAGTATTCGGCGGAGCACAACGGAAGGGTTTACCGATTGGCAGACGAAGAGTCTCTGGCGCGTTTCCGGGCCGACCCGACACGCTATACGCCAGCGATGAATGGCCGCGACGTCGTGCTTGCCCAAAGAGAGTCTCGTCTCGTCGAGGGCGATCGTCGCTACGGCATGTGGTTTCGGGGACGCATGTTCCTATTTCAATCGGACAAGACACTGGAGGAGTTCTGCAAGGATCCACGCACGTTTTATGTCTTTGCCTATCCAAAGGAATCAGACCCCGACGAAAGTAAATCCAGCCCCGCAGGAGCGAGTTCCGTGCCAATCGAGCTGCCTGACGCGGAGGGCTCTAAGATAGCCCAGGAGCACGAAGGCGACAGAGCGAAGCCGGCGAAGCCACCCCGTTCAAAAACCTCGCCGTCCCCGACAACGTCGGGAGTGGATTCAGAGGCAGAAACCATTCTCAATCGATCGCTCCAGCCATTCCAGGGGCGATGGCAATTCGAGTCCGTTTCCACGGATATACAGGCGCGCGAACGCCGCGACTACCATGAGCTTCGGTTCGAAGGCCGGCAATTCGTCTTCTCTAACCTCGACGTACCCCCGATGTCTGGCATGATCAAGAGCATTGACGCCACGAAGATTCCAGCGGCCATTGACATGGAATACCATCACCGGGATCCGAGCGTACCTGAAACTGGGATGCGCAAACTCGTAGTCCCGGCCATCTTCAAATTTGAAGGCGACCGATTGACTATTGCCCGGCCCACAAAGGTGAAGGTAAATGCCCTCGAACACGAGACCGACTCCGCACGCCCCAAGTCATTCGAGTCATCGGAAGACGTAGTGGTTTGCGTGTGGAAACGTGCGTCGAACCGCCCGGAACCGGCTCAGGAACCAGGTGAAATGCCGTCGCTGCAGCTCCAATTCGATGACTAGGTCGCCGACAAGCTCCGGCGGCTTACGCGCAAGAACCTTCACCGCCGCGTGGCCATCCTGGTCAACAGTAAGCACCCGTCCAAGAACAACACCGCGATTTTGTCGCCTTTCGCTCCGCGAAAGGGCGTTCTTTCGCGGAGCGAAAGACGACATTGTTCGTGGACGAGTTCTTAAAATGCCCCGAACGCGCGAACCTGGCCCTGGTCAACCGTGTCACTTCAGGAACGAAAGGCCGTGCTGAACTTAGCCGGCTGCGCCGGGATCCGAAACCCTACTCTTTCACCTAATCTCTTTCCCACTGCTTTCGAGCCGAATGGAGATTAAGTGAAAGATTAGGTGAAAGATCAAGGTGTGATTCATCCCAACCGCCCCAAAGTCGCCGTTGTTACAAATTCCTGTAGGCTGAACGTACGCTGATGGGACCAACATGACGAAATGGTATGAAGCACTGTTCGCGAATTATGCCGATTCCTACGACAAGGAGACCTTCACGCAAGGAACCGTGGGCGAGGTGGACTTCGTGGAACGGGAACTTGGATCCGATCGTACTCGACGGATTCTGGATATTGGCTGCGGCACGGGCCGGCATGCCATCGAGCTTGCCAGGCGCGGCTATCAGGTGACGGGCATCGATCTTTCCGAGGCCCAATTGTGCCGGGCTCGCGAAAAGGCGGCGGCGGCCGGCGTGGCCGTGGATTTTCAACGCCGGGATGCGACTCAGCCGCACTTCCAACAGGAATTTGATGCGGGAATCATGTTCTGCGAAGGCGCATTTTCGTTGATGGAAACCGATGAAAAGAACCACGCCGTTCTCTTGCATGCCGGCGCGGCCTTGCGCCCCGGCGCGAAATTGCTCTTGACAACGCTCAATGCCTTATTTCCGCTGTTGCACTCCGTCAAGGACTTCTACAACGCCAACCAGTCCGGTGCGGTGCCCGACAAAGTGACCTTCGATCTGCTGACGTTCCGCGAACAGACCGAACTGACGTTCACCGACGATGCGGGCCAATCGCACACGATCAAGACCAACGAGCGCTACTACACCCCCTCCGAAGTCCGCTGGCTGTTGCAGACCGCGGGGTTTGCCAAGGTTGACATCTTCGGCTGCCATCTGGGCCAATTCAGCCGCGAACACGCCCTGACTCCCAATGACTTCGAAATCCTCGTGGTGGCAGAGAAAGGCGGGGACTGAACGGTGATCCGCTACGCGAACACTTCGGTGCCGATTGGCGGGGGCGCGGCGAAGGCGGCGCCGCAGGCCTGGCAAGTGTCGCGGTCGCCGGCCACGCGGCGGCCGCAAGCCGAGCAGGTCTCGCAGACCGGCCAGCGGCGATGCAGGAGATAGCCGATCAGGCCGGGCACGCCCAGCAGCAGCACGAACACACACCACATCCACGCTCCCGGTTGAGCGTACCGCCGGTGCCGGCGAAAACACCACGCGGCCAAGGCGATGGCCGCCAAAGTGACGAAGACAATCGGCCCGAGGAAACGCCGGCAGGACGCAACGAGGCCCTCGGCATACGAGGCCGCCGAACCGTTCCAGACTTGATCCAGGGGATACGCCACAAAGGCCCCCAGCCCGAGCAGCGCCGGAATCGGGAGCATGCCGACGGCCTCCCACTCGCCGGCCGTCCCCGCGGAGTCAGGACGCTGCAGCGCGACATCCCGCTCGCGGACCACGCGGCCGTCCCGGTCGAGCCACGCCAGGTGCATGTCGCTGCTCCTTCCGAACCGAGCACCGTTCGTGAGCAAGACCTCGTCGCCGAGGACGTAGACTTCGGGGGCGCCACTCGCCCATTCGCCCGGCAACGCATACTGCCGCATCTGGTTCGCCGATGGGTCGATGATCCACAGGCGATCGGCCGAGCGCGCGGCGACCAGGCCGCGCTGCCGGAGCGAAGATCGCCCCGCGGCGTCTTTGACAACGGCCTGCTGGATGATCGCCGCCGACAACAGGCCGGGCTCTTCGAGCACGGTCCGCACGCGGCGCTGGCGGATGTCGACTTCCACGAGCTTGCCGTCGGTCACCAGGTAGCCTCGCCACAAGGGAATGAGCCCACCTTGGCTGACACTCGTCGGCACGAAGTTGCTCGTGGAGACGAAGTTGCGCGGTTCCATCGCGCCGAGATAGTCGAAGACTCCTCCGGCTCCGAACAGCCGTCCGTCCAGCGGAAAGTGATCCGCGACCGGCAACGGCGTCGGCGAGAATCCTTGCCGGCCGATGTATCCGACGCGGCGTTTGCTGACGCTGTCAAAGCCTTCGAGCCACGCGTGTCCCGGCCGGCATCCGTCGTGGATCAGGTACCAATACTGCGGCGGGATTTGGCCGTCGTTCACGCCCTTCATCCGGGCCGACCATTCGACCGGCCAACCGTAGCGCTCGAGCGTCTCGGCGTCCGGCAACGCGGCTGAGTATATCTGCGTCGCCTCTTCAACCGGCTCGCCGTCCAGCGTACGGTAGGTGCGATACTGGTAGTCCCTGTTGCCGATCGTGGCGATCACCGGCACGCCCTCGGATGTCACGAGCAGTTGTTCGTAGGTCCGCGCCGGCGAAGATTGCTGACGACGCTGCCATCGGCGAATCGCGTCGCCGCAGAATCCGCATACGACGCCCCACACCACCGCTGTCCCGACCGCCAGGACCAGGGCGAGCAGGAGGGAATTCACAAGGCCGTGCCGCTGACGCATATCCGTCCCTTTCAACTGAAATCGCGCACGCGGACCACGTGCTGGATGCAGATCAGAAAGATGCCGTCCACGACGACCGTGATCAGCACCGGCAGCCACCACCAGGGAAGCGGCGCTTCCAACAGGATGAACGTCGGCAGGGCGGCGACGACCAGCGGCAGCAGCCGCGAACCGATCCACCGCGCCGGCCGCAGGCCGCACAGAAAGGCCGCCAGGTACAGCATCGTCATGCTCAACAGGATTCGCCACACGGGCCACGTCATCGACCACGCGAACGGGCTGGCGTGCGTGCCGGGCGTCGCCGCCCAGACCGCAAACAGCAGCACCGGCGGCACGGTGCACGCCGCATAGACGGTCAGGCCGGCAGCCAGCTTGACCCACACTAACCGTCGCCGCGACACGGGCAGGTGAAACAGCAACAGGTAGGTGCCGTGCAGCGTCTCGCCCAGCGTCTGATGAAAGCCCAACGCCACGGCCAACAAGGCGGCCACGGCGGCCACGCCGATGCCAAAGTCGTCGGCCACGAACGGAATCTGGCCGCTCGCCGGACCGAACGACCGAAACCCGTAACTCGACGGCAGCGAATCGTCCCAGCCGATCTGATTGGCGACGACGAACAGCAGGATCGCCAGCCCGGCGGTTCCGATCCACAGGTTCTCGCGGGCTTCCTTAAACGCCAACGCTTTCCACATGTTCCGCTTCCCCTCCAAACACCGGCAGCGCCCGCCGCGGGCCCCGCGTATACTCGATGAAGGCGTCTTCCAGGTTCAAATCGAGCACCTCTTGCGACCGCGGCTGCAGCCGGTCGATCTGCTGCTGATGCTCGTCGTTCGGTTTGACCACGGTCAACTCCAACCGCGTGCCGACCGGCCGGGCGCCGATCAGTCCCGGACAGGCGGGAAACTCGGGCGGCGTGCGGCCGAACTCCAGCACGATCTTCTTGACCGCTTGCTTGAATTCGTCCGTCGGACAGTCCACGCGCAACACGCCGTCGACCAGCACGCCGATCCGGTCGGCCACGCGTTCCACGTCCGACAAGATGTGCGAGCTGAACAGGATCGTGCGGCCGCGGCGCTGGATGATCTGGATCATCGATTCGAGAAAATCCCGCCGCACCACGGTGTCCAGCCCGATCGTCGGGTCGTCCAGGATCAGCAACTCCGGGTCCGGCGCGACCGCCAAGGCCAGCGCGACTTGGGCCCGCTGGCCGCGCGACAGGTGACGGATGCGTTTCTTCTGCGGCAGCTCGAAGTGATCGAGAATCTGTTCGACCAGCGGCCCATTCCAGCGCGGGTAGAACGCCCGGGCGAACCGGACCGCCTGGCCGATGGTCATCCAGCGGTACAGCGGATGGCCTTCGGCCAGGTACGCGATGCGGGTCCGCGTGGCCGGCGTCAAGGCAGCCGCGTCCTCGCCCAGCAACTGGATTTGGCCGCGATCGGGATGGACCAGGCCCAGCAGCATCTTGATCGTCGTCGACTTGCCCGCCCCGTTGCGGCCGAGCAATCCATAGACGCTGCCGCACGGGATCCGCAAGTCCAACGTATCGACCACACGCTGCCGGCCGTAGTACTTGGTCAAGCGTTGGGTCACAATGGCGTCCGACATAACCAGCCTCATCCACGCGCGAAGATCAGTTCGCTTTCCTTTCGCCCCGCTCCCACTGAAACCGGGTCATGCGCTCCGCGATCAGCGCCGTGACTTCATCCGCAGCAAACCCCAGATGCACCGCCTCGGTCAGCATCCCGTCGACGCTGCGAATCAGCCGGTCCTGGCGTGCCTTCTTGGTCAATTCCTGCCGCGGCCGGGCCACGAACGCGCCCAGCCCGGGCCGCGTACACAGCACGCCCTCCCGCTCCAGCTCGGTGTAGACCCGCGCGATCGTGTTCGGGTTGACGACCAGCGTTCGGGAAAGCTCCCGCACCGACGGCAGCTTCTCGTCCGCGGTCAACCGCCCCGTGGCGATCGCCTCGCGAATCTGCTCGCTCAACTGCCGATAGATGGCTAGCCGGCTGGTCGGTTCGATTCTAAATTCCATAGTGCTGTCCCAACTGTACTACGTATACTAATACAGTAGATCCAAAAAGTCAAGGGGGCTGCAAGAAAAAGTGGCCAACTCGGAACCAGTCGGCGACCGTCGGTCTGACCGGTTGGCCACGCCGGGCCAACGGCGGCGCCGCCGAGTCGGAATGGAGACACGGGGCCCAACGCACGGTCTACCGCGAACAGCTGTTGGTCGAGGTGGAGCGGGGGGAAGCAATCTCCGCACCGTCGGCGGAACCCCACGAGCCGGTTCTCGCCTGGTCGGAGGCCGGGCGGCGCGGACGGTTCACGGCTGCTTGCTCCCGGCGTGGTCCACGGCTCCGCCGAATCCCGGCCCGCCGGCGGCGACGTAACCGTGGCTCGCGCCGTTCGCGTCGGGCGTGACCCAGAACGAGTACAGCGAGCCGCTGGTCAGGGTGAACCGCAGCCGCACATTTTTGCCGCTGGCGCGGGCGAGGCTTTCCGCACCGCGCCACGTCACGCGCTGGCGGGTGCTGTCGCAGCACAGCGGGACGCAGTTTTCCGCCGTGAACGGGCCGTAGGGCTTGCCGTCCAGCGTCAGCACTTCCACCTGCAACTCGCCGCGCGGTGCGTCGAGGTTGACGAACAGGTGCTCGCCCTTGAACCGGAGCGGGCGCGTGGTCAGCGTGCCGGCTTTCCCGCCCGCGTCCAGCGAGGCAAAACCATCGCGGCGCAGCGTGGCCAGGCCGATGGCGCCGCCGGTGTACATGCCCCGCTTGCCGCTCGGCGCGATGCCGGAGGTGCCCGTGTAAGGGAACACCAGTTGGTCATCGAGCACGACGAACACTCCCGCCGTGCTGTGCAGATAGGCGCGGTCCCAAGCGCCCTCCGTGCGCGATCCCGCGAGGAAGCCGCTGCGATCCGGGCGGTGCCAGTGGAACCCGTCGCGGCTGAAGCCGAGTTCGAGGTCGATCAACTTGGGAAAACCGCCCTTGTCGCAGACTTCGTTCTTCGGGCCGCGATGAATGTAGTGCATACCCACCATCAGGCTCTCGTAGGCCACGGCGTTCAGACTGTAGAGCTGCGGTGGATCGCCGGCGCCGGGGTAGCGCCCCTCGGGCTCCGGCGCATCGAGACGGTCGGCGTTGGTCCAGTAGACCGCCTTGGACCAGTCCGCGCCTTTCAGGAAATCATCGCTTTCGTGATAGTAGCGGCTGCGGCCTCGCGACGTGCCGCGTTTGATGCTGAAAACCCACTTCTGGCGGAAGGGATTGAAAAAGAAAGAACAGTAATCGTCCGCCGCCGCGTCGGTCGGCACGGCCTCGGACCACGTGCGCCCGTCGCTGACGTGCAGCGAATGGTTGAAGACCGGCGGACGCTGCTCTTTCGGGACGTGCATCCAGCAAGTGAGAAACTTGATGCGTTCGGCGGGATTCGCGGCGTTCAGGTCGAACCACACGCAGTTGTCGGAGCCGCCGCTCTGGAGTTTCGGGCCGGTCCAGCGAAGGCCTTCGGGCAGCAGCGGGCCATGCCGGGTCCAGTGCTTCAGGTCCGTGCTCGTGGCCAGCGAGAGCGGCCCGCGCCAGCCGGCTACGTAAAACATCTTGAAGTGCTTCTCCGCCGGGTCCCAGAACACGCCGCCTTGACCGAGGAAGACCGTCGCCTGCTGGCCACGCTCGCCGAGCGTCGAGTCCGCGAGTTCCCGCGGCGTTTCCGCCCTGAACACCGGATTGCCCTCAAACTTCCTCGCCTTGTGGAACGTGCGTTGCAGGTCGGTTTGTTCGATCAGGAAATCATCCACGAAAAGCTGCCGGCCGACATCCACCGGGATCGTCTTCGGCGGCCGCTGCAGATACGGCACGGGCATCGGCTCGGTCGTCGCGGGATCGAGATGCCGCGGCGGCCATTCGTAGGGAAGTTCGATGCCGTTGTACAGGATCGGCTTGGGACCGGTCGCTTTGTTGGCGAGCATCAGGAGTTTCGCGTCCGCCGAGACGATCTTTCCCGCCAGCACATCTTCCTCGCGGAACTTCGCCAGCAGGATCTCCGCGTCGGTGTGGCGGTTCCAATCGTAGAGGATGTGGATGAGTCCGTCCGGCGCTTGAAAGCCGTCGGGATACGACACGCTGGACCGCTCGTCGAGCAGCAAGCCGCCGCGCCAGGTCTGGCCGTCGTCCTCGGACAGGAAGGCGGACATGTGCGAACGCTTTGTGAGCCGTTCGCTCGGGGGCCCGTTCTTCACGAGCAGAATTCGTCCCGAAGCAAGCCGCCGGAGGAAGAACCGCGCGTTGACGTTCTGAACCGTTGCGGCGGGCTTGGGCTCGCTCCATGTCTTGCCTTGGTCTGTGGAAAAGCACTCGTGCGGGTTGCCGCGCGTCCGCGCCAGCATCCACAGGCGTCCGTCACGCAGCTCGACCGTCATATGCTCGTCGAACTCCCAATCGGGAAATTTTACATTGCCGCGCGGCTTCCACGTTTGTCCCTCGTCGGTTGAGGCGTAGACCAATGCGGTCTTTTGCTGCCAGTGGGAAACCGGCAGCAGCCAGTCGCCGTTCTTCAGCACGGTCGGCTTGTTCAACGTACAGCCTTCGGCAAAGTACACCGGCTGCGACCACACCGGCGCGTCCGCGTCGGGATTGTCGCAGCGGATAAACCAGTCGCCGATCGGCCCGGGCACGCCGATCGCGGTCTGGTCGAAGAACAGCCACAAGCGGCCCCGCGGATCGGTCCACAGATTGCCGACGAGCGCCCCGCGCTGCCGCTTGCCGGATGGATCGAGCGCGCCGACGACCAAGCGCGGCTTCGACCACGTGGCTCCGCCGTCGTCGCTCGTCGCCAGGATGAAGTAGCCATCCGGCTTGTCACCCGTGCCTGTCCAACAGCCCCAGATGCGGCCCTGCGGCGTGCGATCCATGCCGAGTATCATGGCCCCCGGCCGCGCGTCGTCCTGAAACTCCGCTCCCGGCGCGGTGATGATGACCGGCGGCTCGGTTCGCGCGTCAATCGATAAGGCGACCGCATCGGACGTGCCGGGCCGTGGATGCAACGGCTCGGAGACCCGGCGACCGTCCGGAAGCGGAGGATGGGGAGTGGTGGCTGCAGGTGCGGGATTCGGCTCCTGCTGTGCCTGAGCGATGGCCGGCAGGCAGAGCACAAGGGTGGGGATGATGGCAAGGGTGCGTTTCATCGTGTTCGTTCCTTATTTCTTGGTGGGGGGACGTGCGGTTGCCTGCCACTTGCTGCCTTTCCAATATACAGCTTTTGCCCATGACCTGTGCGAGCCTTTGTCAAGGGACATGTGCCTAGTGAGCGACGACGTACCCCGGCACTCCGGCCAGATAGCGGCCCATCGCCCGGCCGGCCACACGCCAACCTGCGGACATCGGCGCCGGGTCATTGGTCGGGCTCCGGAAGGCGATCAGCATGGGCCGCAAGGTGTGGCGTCTGAGAAAAACCTGACACGATTTGCGCAGCTTCGTATTGACTGTGTGCCTGCGGGAAGTCGAAAATCGAGGCCGCAACGGACAAGTGGATTCCCAGAACTGAAATGGCGTGGGGGGCCAGAACGAAGGAGAGGATCCAGTCGGACTGCAAGGAATCTGCCATGAAAACCACGATCCTCTTCCCGTTGCGGATTGCTCTGATGTGCGGTGCGCTGTTGGCAGAGCCGGTTCAGCTTAGCTCTGGGCCTGAACGACGCCGCCCCTCAGCCTGGCGCACCCGTGAAACGGGATCGGCAAAGCTACACTCCGCGCACCTGAGTTTATTCGGCTCTGATGACGTTCTCTGTAGCCGTGCTGTCTGACGAGGACCGTCGCGGCGTGCGACCGTAAGCTGTGCGAATTGAAAGACTGACCCAAGAAAGACTCTTAACCATGCCGCATCTCACTCGCCGACGTTTCCTCAGCGATTCGGCCATCGCCGCCTCGGTTCTTGCCACGGGTTCCAGTTCCCGTTTCATATCAAACGCAGCGGAGGCTCTTGCCGCTGACACTTCTGCCTCGCCGAATGACAGGCTTGATGCGATGGTTTGCGGCTTACGACAACCGATCAAGATCGGACAGATCGGCACCGGGAACCAGCACGCCTATAAGATCGCGTCGCTGCGCAAACTAACGGATCTCTTCGAGGTTGTCGGATTTGTGGAGGACGACCCGACCTTGCGCCAGAAAGCCCTGAACAGCGATGCGTTCAAGGGGTTGAAAGTGATGTCTTCGGAAGAGCTGCTGGCCGTTCCAGGTCTGCAGGCCGTGGCGGTCGAAACCGAGGAGCGGGTTTGCCTTCCTCCCGCGCTGAGTTGTATCCGGGCCGGAAAGCACATCCATCTGGACAAGCCGTGCGGCGAATCGCTGCCGAAGTTCAAACAATTGCTGGACGAGGCGAAAGCCGGGAACCTGACGGTCCAGGTCGGGTACATGTACCGGAATAACCCGGCCGTGCAGTTTTGCATCAAGGCCGTGAAAGACGGCTTGATCGGGAACGTGTTTGATCTGGACGCAGCCATGGGGCGGTACGACGGGGAGAGCTACCGAAACCTCATCAAAGACTACCGGGGCGGAATCGCGTACATTCTGGCCTGCCATCTGATCGATATCGTCGTCTCGGTCATGGGGGAACCGGCAAAAATCACGCCCTATCTGCGCCAGACCCGCGCTGACGGCGTACTCGACAACTGCCTGGCCGTCTTCGAATTCTCCCGCGATCGGCTGGCCACGATCCGGACCTCCATCACCGAGGCAAAGGGCTTTCAGCGCCGACGTTTCAAGGTAATGGGCGACAAGGGAAGCATCATCATTCAGCCGATCGAATCCCAGGGCAACATGTCCGGCGGAGTCCTCACGCTTGCCTTGGAGGAAGATCGCGGCGGCTTCAAGAAGGGGATCCAGACCGTTGATATGCCGCCCTTGAAAGACCGCTACGAAGACCAGTGGCGGGAGTTTGCCGCCGTTTTGAACGGGGATCTGGTCAATCCGTACACCTACGAGCATGACTACATTGTGCATAAATGCCATCTGCAGGCCTGCGGCCTGCCGATCGACGTGTGAGACATACGTCGCCTTGATGCTTCGAGTTCGCCAGCCGGGTGATGCGTTCGAGTTTCTTGCGAAGGTCGAAAACCGTGCCTCGGGCTGGTGCGTGCGGCATTTCGAATTCCCGATCCTGTTCGATATCCGCAACAGTGGGGCCGACCACCAGGGGCTGGCCGTGCTGCTGCCGAGCTGTCTTGGCGAGCGGAATTCTGAACGACGGAACATCTAACAAGGAGAACAAAATGGGCAAGCTTGGACCGCGTCTCGTGGTTCTACCTTTATCAGGTCCTGTGAAACGATGGCTGCTGTTGTTTGTGCTTCTGGTGGGGCAGGGTTTTCCGGCTGTTGCCCAGGGACAAACCTGTCGGTTGAACGCCATCTGGCCAGCCTTTGACTACGACGGGAAGCCGGCGCAGGCGGACGGCTCCTGTTTGAAAACGACCGTGGCAGGTTCGCAGATCGAGACGGCGAGCTATGCCGCTGAAACGCGAACGATGACCGCCGCGGATGGAAGACTTCAAGTTCGGCTCGACGGCAAGAACTACAAGGGCTTCCCCGCGGAGGAGTACGCCGTCTTGTTGACCAATCTCTCGAAGACCCAACCGACGAAAATTGCCGCCAACTTCCGGTCGCTCAAGATTTCCCTGGACAAGCCGGAATCGAACAAGCCGGTCGTACTCAATGTCCTCCGCGGTTCCACCTGCAAGGCGACCGACTTCATCCCGGAAGCGTTTCCGATTGAAGCCGGAAAAGAGAAAATTCTGACGACGACGTGCGGCCGTTCATCGAACGACTTCATTCCGTTCCTCGAACTGAATCTCGACGACCAGAACGGCTATCTGTTTGTCGTCGGCTGGACGGGGGCGTGGAAGGCGCGGTTTGCGGATACGGGCCAGGCGGTCGAGGTCGAGATCGGCATGGAGCGGACCAACTTTCGGCTCCTGCCAGGAGAGACAATCCGCCTGCCTTCCGTCCTCGTGCTGGCCCGCAAGAACCAGACGCGGCGGGAATTCAAGACGCTGGTCCACCGGTTCATGCTCGACAACAAGGTCCCCCGCGATTCGAAAGGGCAAATCATCCCGCCGATTCTGGCGGTCGCGTCGGGAGGCGGGAACAAGACGCCGCAAATGATGGCCGACGTTCTGCAATACTGCCTCGACAACAAGCTGCCGTTCGACACGTATTGGGTCGATGCCGGCTGGTACGGCGCGCCGCACGAGGACGAATTGTATTCCAACTGCGGTCCGAACTGGTGGAAGTACGTCGGCGACTGGCGTGTCAACACGACTACGCACCCGACCGGCGACCTGCTGCCGATTGCCGACGCGGTCCACAAAGCGGGATTGAAGTTCCTGCTCTGGTTCGAGCCCGAACGCATGACCGATTCCGCGCCCATCTTGCAGACGCATCCGGAGTACCGGCACGGGCAGTTGGTCGACTACGGCAATCCGGAGACGCTCCAATGGATCCAGAACACGATCTACGGGATCATCGCGAAGCACAAGATCGATGTCTACCGCCAGGATTTCAACATGGACCCTGGCCCCGTCTGGCGCGGCATGGACGCGGCGGATCGCGTCGGCATCGCCGAGGCCAAGCACATCACCGGGATGTACCAATTCCTGGACGACATGCGGGCGCAGTTCCCGGACATTTTACAGGAGAACTGTGCGTCAGGCGGGCGGCGAATTGATGTCGAGATGATCTCGCGTGCCCACACGTACTGCCGCAGCGACTATTACATCGGGCGCAAGCCGAACGACACCGCGTTTATTCTGGGGCAGAACGCGACGCTCAACCTCCTGCCCTATTTGCCGTTCCAGGGCTGCGAGTTCAACTGCGTGCCGGTGGGCGACGATTACGCAGCGTTCAGCATCAACTCTTCCGGGACCGTCATCACGCCGTCCGATTTCGACGGCGGGATCCTCCGCCGCAAGATCACCGACCAGGAAACGGCCTGGTTCAAGAAAGTCTTCGATGTCGCGATCCGCATGCGGCCGTTCTACATGGGCGATTTCTATCCGCTGACCGACGAGACCGGCGCCGGCGATGACGTCTGGTGTGCGTGGCAATGCGACCGGCCGGATTTGACGGCGGGCTTCGCGATTGTCTTCCGGCGGGGCGCGGCGGCGGGTGAGTCCCGCACGTTCAAGTTTGGAGGAATCGAGCCCGACGCGACGTACCACGTAGACGGCTACGACGGCTCGAAGAAGATGGTATCGAGTGCCGAACTGATGGACTGGAGGGTCACACTCCCGCCCCGGTCGTTTCAATTGATTTTCTACCAGAAGCAGTAAGCGTACGTGAAGGGATTGGCCGTTCCGCCGTCGAGGCCGCACGCACTACCGTGCCGCATGTTCTACCGCCAATCATAGGGCGGACGCCCCAGAAAGTCCAGGGTGACCCCCAGCAGGTGCGAAACGCGGCCGCGGATGCCGGAACTGCTGTGCATGCCGGAGCGGCCGGACTGCCCGCTGCGGTCGTTTTCGAGGAAGTGCATCGGTCGAACATGACCAAGACGGCGGCCAAGGCGGGAAGCTTGGGAAAAGGAACGAAGGCCGCTGCCCTTCGCCGGCCACGGCTGCGGGAGGTGTTATTTCCGGCAAACAGTGGGTGGGATTAGTTGGCCGGCGTAACTTGGGGCGCAGCTTCCGGACCTGAGCGGCCTTAGGGGACGTCTGAGAGAGTCCGTGGGGTAAGCTTCCAGCTTGCCAAATGCGTATCGCCACGCAGTACGGCCAGGCTGTAGGAGCCTTACTCTCGTACATCGCGATACGGACGAGAAAGCGGTGACGAGAAAGCTGGACAGTTCTGGCTTTCTGCGTCGCGCTCCAGTTCGCCGCGCAGGACTGTCATATTTCCTGGGGCGTTTATCCCGATGGTCACGCGGTTACCGGCAATCCGGCTGACGACCAGCTTGATATTATCCCCGATGACGATTTCTTCGCCCATTTTTCGCGTCAGAACCAACATGGCCTCTCCTCCTTGATGCCCATGCACCACCAAAACTTGATTCCCCCCACGCAGAATCATAGTGGCGAAGGCAACCCCACACCTTAGACAGAATTCATGCCGTCTTGTTCGCGTGTTCGCCCGCCAGATGAAAATCTTGTTGCCGCCAACAGACTATTCTTGTGAAATGAGCGTGTTTTCGCGAGCACTTCAGGGACCTCCGAAGGCGACTGTGTGTCCCACCGGCGCCGACGCCTTCGGCTTGCCGTTCAACGAAATGCGCGCAGAACCCGCACATTTCGACTTGCAGGGCAACGGGCAAGGTTATGAGGCGGGCACGGCGCGGACGATTTCCGTCCAGTCGTAGACGCCTGCGGTCTGGTGGTCCGGTTCGACGACCAGGAAATCCGCCGGGTCCCAATCGCCGTTCAGCAGACGGCTGATGAGTGTCAAACTGCCGTTGAGTTGCACGCAGTTCTTGCCATTCGACTCGGCCCGCGAACGAAATCGATCCGCCGCGCCCAGACCGCTCGTCTCCGGCAGGTCGATGAACACGACGCGATTGCTGGCCGGGTCAGGGTTCTCCGGGTGCATGCTGTCCCAGATGTATTTGGCGTTATCCTCGCCATATTGCTCGACCAGGACGGCGAACTGGTCCCCATACTGGACTTGCGTTTCCCCGCCTTCGGTGCGCAGGTAGTAGGTGCCGCGTTCCAGGTAACCCACCGAACTGAACGGCGTGCTGGGATGGTCTTGGAAATGCTCCCGGAAACGTTCCTTGGAGCCCAGCAAGATCGTGCAACAATCGTGAGCACGAGGCAGCACGAGTTTCGTTTTGCGCGCCCGCAGACCCACGGCGGCATTTCCGCACAGCCCGTACAACAGCAGAATGGCCGCGTACGTTTTGGGGCTCTGCTCGATCTGGTCGATCTTGGCTTGCAGGGCGGCATTCAGGCACTGCGGCTGGGCATGCTCCCCCAGTTCCAGAAATTCCACGTCAATGACGTGCGGCGAACGAGCGATGCACAAGCACGCTTCGCGCATGAACACGTTGCAGGCGAACAGTTTCAGGTGCATGCGTAGTCCGTCTGGACGGAATGATCTCTCGTGGCAGGCACATCCCAAGGCTGCCATCCGTTGTGGGGCGCCCCGCTGGAGTCCAGGCTTTAGCCGGTCTTGGGCCGGGTTTCCACCCGCCCGCAGCCTAAAGGCTGGACTCCAACAAATTCGCGACGTCTCCTGCTTGCGGGAGAGGCCGCTGTGTAAGCCGCAGGAAATACCCTCTCCCAGGCCTTACAACCCGACCTCTCCCCGATGGATGAGGTGAGCCCGGAAAACAGAATCGAAGCGGAAACACGGCACATTGTCATCGGCCTCGGCGTGGGCGCGTTACGAAACCAGCTTGCGGACGCCGGGCGCGTGGCCGGCTTGGCCGAACTGGATCATGCGCTGTTTGCAGATTTCCTGCATGGCGGTGCGAGCCGGTTTGAGGTAATCGCGAGGATCGAACTTGTCCGGGGCTTCCCAGAAGACCTTGCGGATTGCGGCGGTGATCGCCATGCGGTTGTCCGTGTCCACGTTGACCTTGCGGACGCCGTTCTGGATCCCGCGCTGAATCTCTTCCACCGGCACGCCCCACGTCTGCTTCATCTTGCCGCCGTACTTGTTGATCATGTCCTGCAGCTCTTGCGGCACCGAGGAACTGCCATGCATCACCAAGTGCGTGTTGGGGATGCGTTTGTGAATCTCGACGATTCGGCTGATGGCCAAAACATCGCCGTCCGGCTTGCGCGTGAATTTGTACGCGCCGTGGCTGGTGCCGATCGCCACCGCCAACGCGTCCACTCCCGTGTCCGCCACAAACTGAGCGGCTTCTTCGGGCGAAGTCAGCAGCTGGTCGTGGCTGAGCGCACCCTCGAACCCATGACCGTCCTCCTTTTCCCCTTGCCCGGTTTCCAGCGACCCCAGGCAGCCCAACTCGCCTTCGACGGAGACGCCACGAGCATGCGCCATCCGCACAACCTCGGACGTGACCTGAACATTGTAGGCGTAATCGGACGGCGTTTTGCCGTCTTCCTTCAGCGAACCGTCCATCATGACGGACGTGAAACCGTTATCGATCGCACTCATACAGGTCTTGACGCTGTTCCCGTGATCCTGGTGCATCACGATGGGGATTTCCGGATACAACTCGGCAGCCGCCAGCATCAGGTGCCGCAGGTAAGCATCCTGCGAGTACGAGCGGGCGCCGCGGGACGCCTGGACGATCACCGGGGAATCCGTCTCTTTGGCCGCCTCCATGATGGCCTGGATCTGTTCCATGTTATTGACGTTCAGGGCGGCGACGCCATAGTTGTGCTCGGCCGCATGATCCAAGAGCGTCCGCAAGGGAATCAAAGGCATGTTCGTTACTCCTCGGCAAGGGGTTTCCTAGGCATGACGCTGGCCGCCAAAACTCAAACGATGGCACCCGGAGGCAAGCTGGGCAAGGTGCAGGAAGGGCCTCGGGATGGGGACAGCCGCGTCACGCTGTTGATGCGCCATATCGTAAGCTATGGAGGCTGAGTCGCGATAGGGGTGAGCGATTGCCGGGGATTAAACAGATCATCGAACTGGGTCTGGGCGGAACGCAGCAACACGAGTCTGTGGGGCAATTCCGTCGCGTCCGGCACGCTGGAAACTTGGCCCAAGCAGCCGCCGGTCTGGCCTGCGAACGCCTGGCTCAAACCGCCAGCTGCGGGCGACGCCGACAGGACCAAAGTCTGGCCCGGCAGGAGCGTGGCGGCGACTTTCAAGTCGTCGTAGCGGATCGAATCGCGACTGGCATCCAAGCGGAATAATCCATCCCGGCCGATCCAGCGCTGATGCATCGGACCGTGCTGAATTTCCGGCACGAGTTCCAACTCGACTTGCCCATCGCCTTTCGGGTTGACGGTCAAGGCCAAATGGCACTGGGCGTCCTTGTACTTGCGTGGCGGCTCGGCATCGTTTTCCCCGGTGCCGACCTCCAGTTCCTTGCAGTTGACCCCGACGGGCACGGACCGGCGTTGATTGGCGCGGCACTGGATCCGGCGTTCGGTCAACAGATCGCTGACCACGGCGGTCCGTTCGGATTCGTCCAACTCCAAACGCCGGCTCTGATTGGCCAACTCGTCCGAAAGCCAGGAAGGCAGCTGGCCGCCCACCACACCGCAGCGAAAGCCATGTCGGGCCAGTTTCTGTCGGGTTTCAACGGGGATCTGCTGTTCGTCCACGCCTCGCCACAATTCAGCGGCCTGCCTACTTTGGGAATCGGCAAGATCCACCAAGGCGAATTCAATCACCACGCTGTCCGGCGACATTCTGGCTGGCTGAAGCAAGGTTCGGCTCAGCGGGGCCGTGGTCCAGCTCGAACAGCCGGCCAAAATGACCATCGCCAAAACGATCCAAGTCCGGTGGTTCACGTATGCGGCGCGCGTTGGCGACTCCTTTTTCCTAACTCGGGCGCGGAATAGTAATCCGCAGAGTACTCAGCCGTCAATACAACCAGACGAGCACCTCCGCCTTCGCCGGATATCCCTCGCTGTCCTCGGGGATAATCACGAAGCCATCGGCGCGGGTTGTGGAGCTTAGAATCGAAGCACCGCTGATCGCGATTGGCTCGACCGCACCGTCGACGATCCGTACCCGGGCATAGTCGACGCGGCCAACCGTGGAGACGAGTTTTCTCCTAAGTGGAAGCCACGCAGTGACATAAGGAAAATCCTCCGGCAGTCCGGCCATCCGCCGGATCGCTCGACCGGCGAAGAAATCATACGCGCACAGGCACGACACTGGATTGCCGGGCAGCAGGAAAACCAAATGATTCGCCATGGTTCCCATACCCGCCGGACTGCTCGGACGCATGGCCACTCCGTGAATGGCCAATTCACCATGTCGAGCTAGCAGATTGGGCGCATGGTCTTCTTGACCAACGCTGGACCCGCCGGACACCAGGACCACATCGGCGTCGCCCTGCATCGCTGCAAGGATGGCATCAGGATCGTCTGCCACGATCCCCGGATGGATCGGCAGCCCACCGTCGCGGCTGACCAACGCGGCCACCATCGGTCCGTTCGCGTCCGTGATTAGGTTCCCAGTCGGCTTGCTGCCTGCAGGCAGTAACTCATTGCCAGTAATCACGATGCGGACACGCGGTGATCTCACCACAGAAGCGCGTGCGACGCCGATGGATGAAAGGACACCGACATCTTGGGGACGGATTCTTCGCCCTGCGCGCAGGACAACACTGCCTCGAGCGATGTCCTCGCCTCGGCGACCGACGTGCTTTCCAGGCGAAACCTCTGCGATGGCAGAGACTTGCGCCGCTTCACAATCGGTTTGTTCGACGGGTAAGACGGCATCCGCTCCCGCGGGCATTGCCGCTCCCGTCATGATCTTCATCGCCTGACCCGAAGATATGACCCCCGAGAACTGACTACCAGGCAAGATGGTCCCAATCATGCACAGCGGCAACTTGTTATAGAGGGAAGCGCCCAAGGTATCGGCTGCCTGGACAGCGAATCCGTCCATCATGGCACGTTCGAAACCAGGGACATCGACTTCGCTGACGACATCTTCCGCCAAGACTCGGCCGAATAACTGGCCAAGGTCAACCGGTTCGGCAGACACGATATGGGACTGCTGTTGCACCCACGCCTGAGCATCCGAAACGGATACTCGCTGCGAAAAGCCTGCCATTCGGATGTCTTCAGGCGGGTGGCCAGAGCTGAATTGACCATTCATAAATCGCATTCTAACCGGGCCGGCGAAAAATCGACATGCGGTTTGTTGCAGAGCGGATACGTTCAAGATAAACTCATCCTAAACACGGCAGGCCGCGGCCTTGGCAGGATGACACGGACTTGAAAATGACCGATAACTATGACGGCCAGTGAGAGACCCCACAATCCATCTGCGATGACCCGTTTGCAGAACGGGGCCCAGCGATCGGATTGAGACGGCCACTGCGGGCGTATTGTTGGACCGCACAGACGACATTTTCCCGACAATCAGACATGTGATTCCCACGCCTTAACCGCCATAGGCAATGGAACTTCGCTAAGTCGGTGCTCGTCAAAGGCGGTTGAAATAGGGTCGCCGGCAGGCGTCTGCGAGGCGAGCAGGGGTCGCGGTGTGTTTTGCATAACCCATACAAGTACGTATAATCCGACTCTGACCGTTTATATCGGCGCATCTTCCCTAGATTACTCATGTTCGATTAGAGTTCCCCCGATTTGACGTAAAGTGAAGGTGCATTGTCGGCATCGGGTTGGGTATTCGTTCTTGGAGTTGAAGAGCTTTCCGAGATCCGATTTTTTGCCGCTGGGTGCAGCAGATTACGTCCATTGACAGACACGAGGTTGGTATGACCATTGGTCGTTTTCGCAAGTCGTCGGCGAGGGCGAGAGGGACAATCAAGCGGCGCGAGCAGTCACGTCGCCAGCGATCCCTGCGAGGTCTGCGGATCGAAGCATTGGAGGATCGCCGCCTGATGGCGACGGGGCCGCAACTGGTCGGCATTCAGCCCAACCGGGGCGATTTGCTGAAGGACGGCGACGTCCTCAATGTGGCTCCGCGCGAATTGGCATTTCGCTTTGACGAGGTGGCGGACATCGATGATGCCACTCTGGGCGCAATCCAAATCACCCGGAGTGGCGGGGATGGGCAGTTCGACGTCGCCACCGCGAGAACCGACTTCAACACCGCGGGCCAGGTCATTGTCGAGTTCCGGGCGAAAGTGCCCGGCGATGCGGGCAACGACGTGGCGTTGATGTTCAGCAAACGCAACGTGGGCAAGGCGGCGCCGCCGGTGATCACGGTCGAAGGCCGCACGATCTTTGTGGAATTGAACTCGACGTCCAAGAACCAGACCACCGCATTGGCGTTGGTTAACGCGCTCAATGCCAACTCCAAAGCCAACCAATTGATCGAAGCGGTTGTGGTGTCGGGCCCGACCGCGACGGACATCGCCACGCCGGCCATCACCTACTCGCCGCTGCAACTGACCGGCGGGAACCAAGCGTCGGTGTCCTCGAATTTCAACACGGGCGGCAATCTGGACATTACCTTTACCGCCGTTGCGACCGGGGCCGCGGGCAACGGACTGCGGATCGAGGTGACCAAGACCAATCGGGGCGGGGCGGCTAGTCCGACGATTGCCGTCAACGGCCGGACCATCCAGATCGGGCTGAATTCCAATCCCGGCAACGAGACGACGGCAGCCGAGTTGGTGAGTGTTTTCAACGCGAATCCGTTCGCCCGCGCGTTGGCGGTTGCCTCGAACCCCGTAGGCAATCCGGCGACGAAGATCGGCTTGGCGGCCACGGTGATCAATTACTCGCCGCTGATCCTGGGCGGGGCCAATGACGTGGTGCTTGAGCCGGGCTACGTTGGGCTCGGCGATATGCCGCGCGAGGTGATTTTCCGGTTTGCCGAGTCGTTGCCGGATGATGTCTACCGGATCGATATTTCCGGCACGGGTACGGCTCCTTTACGGAGCACGAACGGTTTTGCGTTGGGCGATACGACCGACGACGGCATGGACAATGGGCAGGATTTTGCCCGGCGGTTCGAACTCGACCTGGGGGCCCAGATTCTGGCCGTCGTACCGCAGCCGATTTCGCGGTCCTCCAACGGTCTGCTGGGCCAGGCGACCACGCAAATTGAAGTTTACTTTAATGACGACGATTTGGTGCCGGCGCTCGCCAGCAATCCGAACTTCTACCAATTGATCTTCACCAATGACACCGCGCAGACGACGGACGATGTCGTCTACAAGCCGATTGCGGTCCAGTATTACTCGGATACAGACCGGGCTGTACTCACGTTCAGCCGGCCTCTGCACCAATTGGGCAGTGGATCGGGCGTGTTCCGGCTGCGGATCGGGACGGACGAGGCACAACCCGCTCCGCCCACAACCGTGGATCTGCGGACGCAGGACGCAGGATCGAGTTTCGACACGGCGCACACCTTGGGCAGCCTGGGTGGCAGCCAACTGATTTCGTCCGCCATCGATCCGCAGGTGTACGAACTGGATTTGCCGGGGGCCAGCGACGAGCCCGGCCATCGCGCGATCTCGGAGCAGATCCAGACGCATCTGCTGCAGCCCGCCGATTCGGAAAACGGGATTGCGACCATCTTCTACAATTTCCGCGGCGACTACGGCTCCGATCCTGCCGGCAACAAGCTGTCGAATCTGATTACGGCCGAGCAGAAGACGCGGGCCCGCGAGGCGTTTGAGCTGTGGGGGCGGGCGATCGGCGTGCAATTCGTCGAGACGGCGTCGCAAGGCATTGTGGTGGCGACGGGCGACTTGCGGGCCTTGAACCCCGCCGCAATCACCGGCCGCGGCGTCCCCTTAGCGCTATCCGGGCTCAATCCGGTGACGGGCCAGCCCACGATCATTCTGGACAACGCCGAGAACTGGTACGTCGCCTTTGGCAAATCGGACGACCCGTTGCGGCCGGACAGCTGGTTCGAGATCGCGATGCGCGAGATCGGCCGGACCTTGGGGATTGGAGATACGAGCGATCTGCCGCCCGGCACGATCACGGGCAGCGATCCGGCGTTGGCCTACGGCAATACGAATGTGCCGGAAGCGATCTACCCCGGGGATCAGGACATCGTCCACGGCCGCCATCTGTACCGGAACGAAGGCAAGGACATCGACTTGTACCGGTTCGAAGTCACGCAGACCGGCGTGCTGTCCGCGGAAGTCTTGGCGCAGCGGTTGAAGGAAGCCAGTCTGCTGGATTCCGTGATCGCCGTCTACCGGGAAACGGGCGGCGGCCGCGAGTTGATCGGCCGCAACGACGATTACTTCAGCCACGATTCCTTCCTGGAATTAGCGTTGGAGCCCGGCGTGTACTACGTCGGCGTATCGGCGGCGGGCAATGTCGATTACAACCCGGCTGTGGAGGACACAGGGTTCGGCGGTGTTTCCGAGGGCTCGTACGATCTGCGGTTGACCTTCCGGCCCAATGCCGGCAACAGTCTGCTGGACGCGGACAATGCATTGACGACGGGCGCCAGTGCCGTCTCCCGGGCGACGGCCCTGGATGGGGACGGCGACGGCGAGCCGGGAGGGGTGTTCAACTACTGGTTCCGCGTGGACGCGACGCCGATCATCGTCGACAAGACGGCGGCTAATGGGGGCAACGGCAACTTGAGTTCGCCGTTCAATACGATTGCTGCGGCGCTGCTGACGGCGCGCGCCGGCGACGTGGTGCGGATCATCGGCAACGGCGGCACCGATGGGAACGTGGGCACGCCGAATGACAACGTGCCTTACGAAATCGGCTTCAATCTACTGAGTCAGCCGCTGGCGGACGGCAGCACGCTCAACGTCCCGCAAGGCGTCACCGTAATGATCGATCGGGGGGCGGTGTTGAAACTGCGCCGGGCCCGGATCGGCGTCGGCAGCTTCGACGCGACGACCAATCTGAGCGGCGGATCGTTGCAGGTGCTGGGCACACCGCGGTTGATCGACAACGCCGGCTTCCTCGTCAAGGACACGGCCGGCAATCCCGTCTCGGGCCAAGTCACGTTCACCTCGTACAGTGATGAGGTCTTGGGCGGCGACAGCAATCCGTCGGTCAAGACCATTCCGGCGGCGGGCGACTGGGGTGGATTGATGTTCCGCCGCGACCTGGATCAAGTCGCCGGCCGGCTGGATTTGGAAGGGTCCGGCATCTTCTTAAACTACATCAATCAAGCAGACATCCGCTACGGCGGCGGCATTGTCGTGGTCAACCAGGTCCCGCAAACGGTCTCGCCGATCCACGCGATCGATGCGCGGCCGACGGTCACGTTCAACTCGATTACGTACAGCGCGGATGCCGCCCTGTCGGCCAATCCCGACAGCTTTGAGGAGACCAATTTCCACGCGCCGCGTTACCAGACCGTGCCTTTTACCTCGGACTATACCCGCGTCGGGCCGGTGATCTACAGCAACCGGATCGTCGACAACTCGATCAACGGCCTGTTCGTGCGGCTGACGATCCCGGCCGGCAGCCAGGCGGAAGAGATGACGGTTTCGGGCCGTTGGGACGATGCGGACGTCGTCCACGTGCTGGCGGAGAACTTGCGGATCCAGGGGAATCCCGGTGGTCTCGTCCAGTCGCTCGCGGCGCCCGATGTCAGGCTGGTCACGCTGACGAAGCAGAACAATGGTGCGGTGCCGGCGGGTATCCAGACCTACAAGCTGACCTTTGTCGACGCTCAAGGCCGCGAGAGTCCGGCCTCGGATCCCACCGCCAGCGTTTTGGTGCAGGTTACCAATGCGGACACCGGCGTGACTCAGAACGTCCTCCTGCAGAACCTGCCGACCGCGCCGGCCGGCTACGTCAGCCGCCGGCTGTACCGCTCGGACAAGTCGGAGTACGTCTTGGTCGCCAACTTGGATGCTGCCACCCGCACGTACCTGGACGACGGCACGGTGCTGGGCGGACGACTGGCCGGTTCCGCGCTGAGCCTGCAAAGCCGGTTGAATGGCCGTTTGGCGGTCGATCCGGGAACCATTGTGAAGCTAAACGGAGCGGGCATTGAGACCGGTTTCGGAGCGCAGCTGATCGCCGAAGGACTCGCCGGCAGCGAAGTCATCTTCACGGCGCTGCAAGACGACCGGTACGGTATCGGCGGTACGTTCGAGACGAGTTTCCGCGATGATTTGCAGCCCGGCAGCTGGACGGGTTTGTACATCGGCCCGGCCAGCCAGGCCAGCCTTGACCACGCCGTGCTCGCGTATGGCGGCGGCGTATCCAAGGTGCCCGGGAATTTTGCCTCGTTCAACGTCCTGGAGATCCAGCAGGCCGACGCACGGGTGACCCATTCCGTGTTCGAACACAACGCCAACGGCACGGGCGGCCAGGCGACGGCCAACCGCGGCGGGCGCGGCTCGAATGCGGAAGCCTTGATCTTTGTGCGCGGGGCGCAGCCGGTGCTGGTCGGCAATGTGATGACGACCAACACGGGACCGGTCATCAACATCGACGTCAACTCGCTGAACCACGAGTTGATTACCGATCCGGGCCGCTCGACCGGATCGATCGACCGGCGCTCGCAAATCATCGCCAACTCCGGCCCAATGATCCGCGACAATCGCTTGAGTGGCAACGACCTGAACGGCATGGTCGTGCGTGGCGGAACGCTGACCACCGAAGGTGTCTGGGACGATACCGACATCGTGCATGTCGTGCTGAACGAGACGATCTACGTGCCGGACTTCCACACCTATGGCGGCTTGCGGTTGGAGAGCAGCGCCACGCAGAGTCTGGTCGTCAAGCTGGAGGGCGGCAACGCCGGATTCACGGCCACGGGCCGCCCGCTGGACATCACCGACCGCATCGGCGGGGCGATGTACGTGTTGGGGCAACCGGGCCGGCCGGTGGTGATGACATCGCTGAACGATTGCACGGCGGGCGCCGGCTTTACGCCCGCCGGCGGCCCGCAGGTCGAGACGAAGCTCGGCGCGTGTGGCGTGCCCGATGAGCCCGGAGCGGGTGCCTTGGGGCCGTTGGAAATCGAGCAAGTGACCACCGACGCGGACGTGCTCCGCGACACGCTGTTGGGACCGGGGGTCATTCCAGTCGGCACCGCGACCTTCGTCGGCGGGACGGCCTCGGCCGGCATCTTCCGCAGCGGTTTGGCGTCCATTGGAATTGATTCCGGCATCATCCTGGCCACGGGCGACGCCACGGTGGCCGCGGGGCCGAATCTCAGCGACTTCGACAGCGGATTCGCCTCGCTGCAGGGCGACGCGGATTTGGACACCGAATTCGGCTTCGTCCCCGGCAGTCTGCTCGCCACCGAAGACACGACGTACCTGCAGTTCGACTTCCAGCTGGACCCGTCGGCCAGCCAGGATTTGTACTTCAATTTCGTGTTCGCGTCCGAAGAATACAACGAATTCGCGAACTCGCCGTTCAATGATGTCTTCGCATTTTTCATCGACGGCCGGAACATCGCCTTCCTTCCGGGCACGACGACGCCGATCTCGATCAACACCGTCAACGGCGGCAACCCGTTGGGCTTCACTCCGCAAAATCCGCAGTTTTACAACAACAACAGTCTCGTCGATAACGGCCAGTTCCTCAACCTGCTCGGCTACGACGGGTTTACCGAGGTCTTTACCGCCCAAGCCCTGGGCGTCGGGCCCGGGACGCACACCATCAAGCTGGCGATTTCCGACGTGGCCGATACCATCTTGGATTCAGCCGTCTTCCTGCAATTAGGCAGCTTTGCCAACATCCCGGTCGGGACACAGCCGGGGCCGGGAGATTGGCGCGGGGTGCAGCTGTTGCAGAACACGCACGATCGAAACGTGGACACGGCCATCGAATGGGAAACGGGAAACGCCACGATTTCCGGCACCAACGAACGGCCGGCCGACGCCCAGTTCCTGGGAACGCTGGCGCCGGACGAGAAAGCGGCCGATGATACGCGCCGTCTGGGGTTTGACGTCCGCGGCTCGTTAAACCGGCCGGGGGACTTGGATGTGTACTCGTTCCAGGCGACCGCCGGCACCGAGGTCTGGTTGGACATCGACCGCACCTCGCACGGGCTGGACACGGTCCTGGAACTTGTCGACGAGCAGGGGCTGGTGCTGGCCCGCTCCGACAATTCGGAGGCGGAAGCCGAGAATCCCAACCTGCTGTACCGCGATCCCACCCTGGGCGCCCCCCTCGTGCTCAATCCGCTGAACAAATCGGTCTTCGACGCGCAGGACCGTTGGACGGCCAACCCGCGGGATGCCGGGATGCGGGTCGTACTGCCGGGGCCCGTCGGGCTGAACAACACCTACCAGGTGCGCGTGCGGAGCAGCAGCAGCCAATTGGGCACGCTGAACGCCGGGCTGACGACGGGCGTGTACCAGTTGCAGGTGCGGCTCCGCGAGTTGGACGAAGTGCCGGGATCGGCCATCCGCATGGCCGACGTCCGTTACGCGGTCAACGGCATCGAGGTGACCGGCGGGCCCCGCCACTCGCCGCTGACCGGCGACGCCGCCGAGGCCCTCGACGCGCAGGGCACTGACACGAACAACGACTTGACGACGCCGGACAACCTGGGCAACTTGTTCAACACCGACCGGGGGACGCTGAGCGTGGCCGGCGCCCTGGCGAATGCCGGCGACGTGGATTGGTACCAGTTCGACGTCCGTTTCGATGCGGTCCAGACCGACGACCCCAACGCGCCGCGGCATGCGTCGGTGGCGTTCGACATCGATTACGCGGACGGATTTGCCCGCGCGAACACGAATCTGTGGGTCTTCAATGCGGCGGGCCAGCTGGTGCTGACCGGCGGGGACTCGGATACGCTGGACGATCGCCCGGTGAATTCGACCCAGTTGACGGACGATCTGTCGCGCGGTTCGGTGGGCGCCTTGGATCCGTTCATCGGCCCCGTCGCGTTGCCTGCGGCCACGGGTCTGGCTGCCGGACGTTATTATGTGGCCGTCTCTTCCAATGCGCGGATTCCGGAGGAATTGCAGCAGTTCCTTGTGGCCACGCCGGTCAACCCGCTGGTGCGATTGGAGCCGGTGAACTCTGTCAACCGCGTGGCCGAGGACCGGATTGCCTCCACGGGCTACTACACGACGGCCGAAGCGCCGACGGTTCCGATCGTTTTCGGCCTTGACGACCAGGTCACCTTGTTCATTCCGGCGGGCGACCAATTGAAGGACGGCGAGTCGTTCACCGTCACTAATGCGGCCGGCGGTGCGATGGCATACGAGTTCGACGCGGACGGCGTGGTGACGCCGGGACGGACGGCAATCCCGTATGCGTACAGCGACACGGCTACCGCGATCGGTGCGGCCGCCGCCGAAGCGATCAGCCTGAACCTGCCGCCATCTCTGACCTTTGCCGATATCCTTCCCGATCCGACGAAGGATGCGCCCGTGATCATTTCCTCGTTGTCGGTTTCCGGTGGGGGCAACGGGCAGGTGATCCTGCGGGAATTCGTCTCCCAGCAGACGCTGTTGAACGAAATCACTTCGACCGATCCGTTCACCAACCAGTTGCAGGTCATCCCCGTGACGCGGACGACCAGCCGCGTGCAGGATCCTCAAGTGCGGCAATCGGCCGCGCCCGGCGAAGCCGGGGCGGCCGTCTACGTGTCCCGGCCGGCGGCGGCCGACTATACGCTGGGCGACGTGACCATGTTCGTCACGGAGCCCTCCCGGTTCGCCGTCAACCGCACCGAGTTAGTGTCGGTGGACGCATTTACGGGCGCCCAGGAGACTCGGATCGGCTACTTTGGCGCGAACGTCAGCGACATCGCGATGCACCCCCAGGGCGCACTGCCGGCGGTCGGCAACGGCGGCGGCCTGTTCGCCTTTTCCATCCCCCAGACGTACCCGCAGGACGATGACACCACGGGCAATTACTGGCAGATCAATCCCGCCTTGAATACCCCGGCTAATCTGGGCGAGAACATCGGCGATGACGGCATCGAGACCTGGGAACTGGACCCTGCCAATCCAGCCACTCCGATCCGTTCCGATGCCGGCACCAAGGCCGGCGTGGGCATCGAGTTCAACGCCATCACGTTCAGCGGGCAAACTCAAGGGATCGGCCAGAACGTGCGCGGCTTTGCCATCGGCAACCGCGGAGACACGTTCGTGGACCCGGTGACCGGGCAGGTGATTTTCTCAGGTGCCAACGGCATTTCCGACCCGGTGAACCTCCTGTTCGAATTCGAGCCGGGCACCGGCACGGCGATCAATCCGCCGACCTTCGCGGACAAGACGAAGACGGCGCTTTTATTGGCCGGCGGGACGCAAATCTGGGAGCGGGGCGCGCTGAACACTACGGCCGATCCGTTTCCCTCCGGGGGCACCAACACCACCGTTACGGGAGTCAATGCAACGACCGTGTCGACCGATTCGCAGGGCAACCTGATTACCACCGTGAACATCGAAGACGGCGACTTTTTCCAAGTCGACCGGGACGGTAACGGGACGGGAGACGTAGGCTTCGAGTTTGACACGGGGCCTGAGTTCCTGATCAACATCAACTCGTTTAATGCCGCGAATCCCCAGGTGCCGCAGGACGGCGATACCTTCTTCGTGGACGGTTTCGCGTTTCAGTTCGACACGGGTTCGGTCCTCGTCGTGACCGCCCAAAACGGCGGCCAATTGACCGATGGCACGACGCTGACCATCTCGGACAATGCGGCGACTCCCTCGACGGTCACGTTCGAGTTTGACAATAACAACAACACGGCCGGCAACGTCCCGATCACGTTCAACCAGACCAGCAACCAACAGGCGATTATCAACGCCATCATCACCTCCATTGCCGGGGTGCCGAACTTCAACGTACAAGCGGTGCAATTGCAGGGTACCAATCGGCTGACCCTGACGGGCGAGTCCCCTACCGCCGGGGCCACGACCAACGCCACCGGCATCACGATTTTGGGACAGCCGGGGGTGGCCGGCGCGGTGGTGGCCGTCCCGGTCGAGGAGAACTTTACCGTAGACCAAGTCGGGGCGGCGATTGCGACGGCCGTCAACGCCACACCGGGGTTGGTATTTCAAGCCGGTGCGGCCGGCAATCGGCTGAATTTTGCGGGCGCGCTCACGGCGGATTTCACGGGGATCCGCAATCCGCTGATGTTCACCCAAACCGGGATCGCAGGCACTTTCAGCCGGTTCCGCCTGCCGGTCCCCTTCCTGGTTGACGACACGAGTCTGGAAATCGCCGACCGCGTGTACCAAGCGGTTACCGCAGCGTCGCTCAACGCAACGCAATTGGGCACCACGGTGCTCTTGGATCCCGCGCCGCCTCCGGCGTCTCAACCGGTCTTCGTCTGCAACAGCTTCGGCACGCCACCGCAGATCGGTGCCCCCGGTATTTGGGACTGCCCGCTGCAGAGCGGCGGGGCCGCGCCGGGTGGCAGCATCACGGGGATCGCCTTCGTGGGGCCCCAAATGTACGCCGTCACAGACACGGGGGGCTTGTTCCGGATCGCCAACCGAGGCGGGGGCGCGTTCGTCGCCAACTCGACGTCCAACATTGCGGACTATATCGATGGTTCGCAGAGCCAGCTGCAAGCCGTCAATGATGTGACGGCCGTCGACCGGCTGTACACGACGCCCGTGGTTTTCGACAATCTGAATCCGGACACCATCACGGATCCCGACAATGGCTTTGTCGACGCCGGTTTCGTGATCGGCGGCCACCTGATCGTCTCGGGGACACAAAGCAACGACGGCGAGTATACGATTACGCAAGTCACGCCGGGAACGATGACGCTGGCGGCGGCCGACACGCTGGTTACGGAAACGGTGCCCAGCGGAGCCCGGCTGCAGATGGTGACCACCGCGCCGGTGCGGTTTTCCGGGCTGGTGGCGGGGCCGGAAAACGCCGAGGACGGCCGTTACGAGAATCTGCTGTTCGGCATTACCGACACGGGCCGGATCTTCGCCATGGACACCTGGGGCCAGCCTCAAGCCGTCTTCGCCAATGCCCAGTACTATGTGGATACCGGCGTCACCGGCGCGCAAGGACTTGCGTTTTCCAATCTCGACGACAATCTCTGGCACGTGACGACCGACCGCGACACCGCCCCCGGCCACACCGTGAACCAGGCGTTTGACGGCAGCCGTTTGACTGACGTGCCGGCCGGGAATGCCAGCCTGTACTTTGGCTACGAGGGGCCTCAGGTGCAAACCCAGTTTGGCACCGGCAACTTTGCCCCTAACACAACGGCCAATACGTATGATTTTCCCGGCGGCGCGCAAGGCACGCTGCTCAGCAATCCGATCAGTCTCGAGGGCTACTCGGCGGCCGACAAGCCGACCTTGTACTTCGATTACTGGCTGGACACGGAACAGGCGGACGCCAATGGCGAGACGACTCTGTTGGGGCCCGACGACCGGATGCGGGACGCGTTCCGGGTTTACATTTCGGGCGACGACGGCCGGTGGAAACTGCTGAGCACGAACAACTCGGACCGCGACGCACCGCCGGACGACGACTACCTCGACGAGTTCGATCCTTTCTACACCGTGGACGCGCAGACCGGCCAACTCGTTCCCGAGCAGCCGTTCCGCCGTGCCGACTTGTTCGACAGCCAGAATTCCCAAGACGCCAACGACCCCTGGCGTCAGGCCCGCGTGGACCTTTCGCCCTACGCCGGACAGAAGGATCTGCGGCTGCGGTTCGAATTCAGCACGGCTGGCGGGATGAGTTCCGGAGGCCGCAACTTTACGCTGGATCTGAATACGGCCGGAAACGAATTGCGGGCCCTGCCGGGCACCGACCTGCGCGACGGTCAGATGTTCACGCTGACCGACCTCGTGCTCAATCCCGTGACCACTTTTTATGAACAAGTCGACGTCGTCGGCTTTGAGTTTGACTTCGGTCCGGCCATCGTTGCGCCGACCGGCGCCGCGGTCGACGATGGCGACCTGTTCGACATCGACGGGACGGTCTACGAGTTCGACAATGACAACACGGTCGGCGCAACCAACAGCATTCCCCATGTCCGGGTACCGTTCACCGGCCTGGAAACCGGCGGCGAGCTGGCCCTGCTGATCCAGGAAGTGGTTACGGCCAACCCGCCGGTACCGATCGCCTTGCAAGCCGACTTGATCGTGGACGAAGTCGATACGAACGACACGCTGGCTACGGCCTATCCCAGCGGCCTGAACGGGACGACGCAGTTGTTGCGCGGAACCGGCTACATAGGCGACAACTTCAATTTGGGCGCGAACATCCCTGTGGATCTGGACGTGGATCTCGTCCGGGTCTACCTGGACGCCGGCGACCAAATCGTGGTGCAGACCGACACCCAGCGTCTGGCGACCCAATTGGATGCGTACCTGCGGCTGTTCGACGCCAACGGAGTCGAGTTGGCCTTCAACGACAACTTGGATCCCACCAGCCCCTTCATTCGCGACGCCAAGATCGAATACACCGCGACCAAGCGGGGCGCCTACTACGTCGGCATCAGCGCCGCCCATAATCCCGATTACAGCCCGCTGTCGATGGGCAGCGGTGTGGCGGTTGCGGGGAAGGTCGTCAGCCAAGGTTACTACGAATTCTCGATATCCGTCACCGATCCGACCGGCCCGCAACGGGTGGGCAATCGGCTCAATCTGCCCAACGCGGCCACGATCGTGACGACCGGGCTGCCGGCGACGTTTGTCGACGGCGCGTCGGGGGTTGCCAGCGGACTGCCGAATCCGCTGGCCGACGACGTGCCGACGCTGCCCGACTTGCCCGTCGTGCCCGTGCGCGTCAGCCTGACGATGAGCAGTCTGGATGTGGCGGATGCGATCCGTGTGGCCCTGGCCGATTATCTCGGCAACGGCAACGCGGATGCGATCAAATCGCGGAACGAGTCGATTCAAATCATCGGTTACGGAATCGGCGATTCCGGACCACTGGGCTTGTCCGGGCCTTCTGATCCGACGACCGCCTTGGCGGGAACCGGGCTGTTCGGCGACCTGTTCGGAGCCTTTAACGCCTCCGCCGGATTCAACGGCCAAGTCACGGCCGCCACGCCCGGCGCTTTAAGGATGCGGGACAATCAGCACGAGGGCGTCTACATCGACAATATCCTGATTGGCTTTGCCAGCCGCGGCGAGATGGTGACGGGCAGTTCGCAGTCCGCCAGCCCGCAGTTTGTCGTCAATACGGCACAGCCGGGCGGCGAGATCGATTCGGGCGCGTACCAGTTGGAGGTTCGGCAGGCGACCGAGTACGGGCAAACGGTGGCGGGGTTGCCGAATTTGATCCTGTTTGAAGGATTTGACGTCAATGACCGCTTGGTGGATGGCGTGACGTTGACGCCTGCCGCAGGCGATTTCTATCGCGACGGCCAGAGCTTTACGATCAGTGACGGCACCGGCGCGGTGACGTTCGAGTTCGAGGATGTCACCGTCGAGAACGGCGTGGCGGCGGGGAACACGGCGATCCTGTTTGATCCCAGCGACAGCGATGTCGTCATGGCCCGGCGGATCCGGGATGCAATCAACGCCGCTGCGGACGCGGGCCGGCTGGAACTTCGCGCTTCCACCGGCGACGGCGTTTCCGCAGGCTCAACCAGCACCAGCAACAAGATTCACTTGTCCGGCGAGGCGACGGTGACGATGGGGGCGGCAACCGGCAGTTCGGCCGGCGGCCGGCCGGTGGCCGAGGCCAACGATACGCTGGAGGCGGCCATTGACACCGGGATGGTGGCGGGCGGCCGCGAGGGGTATCGCGGCGCGGGGGTGATCGGCGACAATCCGGCCATCCGGCCCTTTGGCGCCGATATCGACTTGTTCCGGGTGGAACTGTCTGCGGGCGAGTTGATTACGATCGACATCGATGCGACGGACTTGGGCTCCCCGCTCGATGCGGTGCTGCGGGTCTTTGACGCGAACGGTGCGCCGGTTTTAGAACTGGACGCGTTGAGCCGTCCGCAAATGGTCGTCAGTGACGACAACGTGGGCCCCGGCGAGAGCGCGACGATCCTGCCTTCCGGGATTGCTAATCGGGATTCGTTCCTGGTCTTCACCGCGCCGGCGGACGGCGTCTACTACCTCGGCGTCAGCGGCTTCGACAACAACCAGTACGATCCGCGCACCCTGGGCGTCGGCTCGTCGAACCCGGCCGAGATCACGGCCTACAACGGCGAGGTGTACTTTACGGCTTTCACGGCGGCGACGGGACGCGAATTGTGGAAATTGGACAGTGCGGGATTGCCCGTGCTGGTGGCCGACATCGATCCGACCGGTTCCTCGTCGCCCGCCGAGTTGACGATCTTCAACAACGAGCTGTATTTCACCGCCTTCACGCCGGCCAACGGCCGCGAAATCTGGAAGGTCGATGCCGCCGGAGCGGCGTCCCTGGTGGTCGACGTCTTTAACGACGGCTCGTCGGACCCGAGCGGTTTGACCGTCTTTAACAACGCCCTGTACTTTGCCGCGTTCACGACGGCCAGCGGCCGCGAGTTGTGGAAGACGACGCCCGGCGGCGTGGCGACCGAAGTGGCCGATATCGACCCCTTCGGCTCGTCTGCTCCGGCCGACTTGACGGTGTTTAACAACGAGTTGTATTTCAGCGCCTTCGCCCCGACGACGGGCCGCGAATTGTGGAAGGTCAATGCGGCCGGCGTTGCCACGAACGTCCTGGATCTCGATCCCATTGGCTCTTCCGATCCAGCGGGCTTGACCGAGTTTGGCGGTGCGCTGTATTTCAGTGCGACGCTGCCGACGACGGGGCGCGAGCTGTGGAGAATCAATGCCTTCGGGCTGCCGAACCAGGTCGCCGAAATCGATCCCACCGGATCGTCAGATCCCTCCGGTTTCGAGATCTTTAATAACGAATTGTATTTCGCGGCGACGGCGCCATTGAGCGGCCGCGAGCTGTGGAAAGTCGACACTGTCGGCAACGTCGGGCTGGCGGCCGATATCCACCCCGCCGGTTCCTCCGCTCCGGCGGATCTGACGGTCTTCAACAACTCGCTCTATTTCAGTGCCGAAGGGCCGACGGGCGGCCGCGAGTTGTGGAGACTGAGCGCCGCGGGCGCGGCGAGCTTGGCGGCGGACTTGGAGGCGGGCGGCTCGTCGGCTCCCACCGAGCTAAGCGTCGCCAACGGCGAGTTGTATTTCAGCGCGTTCACCACCGCGACCGGCCGGGAGTTGTGGCAGTTGACTACGGCGGGCGTCGTCTCGCCGGTAGCGGATTTGGACCTCGCACAGCGGCGGGATGGAGTGACGGGCTTCTATGAAATCGAGATCCAACGGCCCCTGAACTCGAATGGCTTGAACGTTTTGAGCTACACCGGCCGCGGCGACGCCAACCTGTTCCGCGATCAGGGCCAATTGGTGATTCGCGATACCTCGGTCTCCGATTCGTCGGGCTACGGCATCGTGGTGCAGGCCGGACCGCGCGGCACCGGCGGCGCGCCGAGTCCCGGACCGGCGCGGAACCTGGCGGAAGTGAACACCGCGCGCCTTGCGCCGGGTGTGACCGTGACGAACAACATCCTGGCCTACAACCAGGCCGGCGGCATCCGCTTCAGCGGCGACGCCAGCAATCCCGCGGCGGGTGCGCTGCAGCCGGCGTCCGTACCCTTCGGCCGCATCATCAACAACACGATCTACGGCGCGGACCGCAATCCGTTTCAACAGATCCCTGCGGATATCGTGTTCGTGATCGACACCACGGGGTCGATGTCCGACGACATTCAAGCGATCCGGCAGCAGATCGACCAGTTCGACACGGCATTGAAGGGGGCCGGAATCGATCCGCGCTACGGCCTGGTCACCTTCCCCGGCACCGGCCCAACCCCGGTCCAGATTCAGGACCTGGTGGATTTCACCACGTTTACGGCGGTGGATAGTCCCTTCAACACGTTCACGGTGCCGGCGGGCGGAAGCAAGGAATACGGCAGCTTGGCGTTGCGCGAGGCCCTGAACGACATCGATCCCGCGACGACCTTTACGTTCCGGCCCGGATCGCAAGTCCTCACGGTGCTCGTTACCGACGAAGAGGACGACAGCACGGTGGCCGACTTCAACGCCGCGCTGAACGCCTTCCGGACGCAGACGGCCATCTTCTTTGGCATTACGCTGAACCCCAGCTTGCCCAACGATGTCGACTCGGCGACCAACAATACCGACGCCCGCTACGGCGAGCTGGCGCGCCGTACCGGCGGCAGCCTGTTCGATATTGCCGCGTTTGCGCTGAATCCGGAACCGTTCTTCCAAAGCTTTACCCAAGCCATCACGGGCGTGCTGGCGGCAGCAGGAACGACGGGGATCGTCGTCGAGAACAATGCCAGCCCGACCTTGTTAAACAACATCGTCGCCTCGTTGGAGACAGGAATCACCATCGACGCCACCTCGACGACGACCGTCGTCGGCGGGACCGTGTACCAAGGCAACGGGACGGATTCGACAGGGATTGTCATTGAGAGCTTCCCGCTCAACGTAGCCGACGGAATCCAGTTATTCCGCGATCCGTTTTTCAGCAACTTCTATCCCGCCGCGGGTTCCCCGATCATCGATAGCTCGGTCGACGCGTTGGAGGACCGGCTGGCGATGGTGCAAGTCAGCGCGCCGCTGGGAATCGCGGCGTCCCCGATTCAGACTCCCAAGTACGACGCGTTCGGCCAACTGCGGGTCGATGATCCGGCGGTCGCGCCGCCGCCGGGACTGGGCGAAAACGTGTTTAAGGACCGCGGGGCCGTCGACCGATCCGATTTCCTCGGCCCCAACGCCAAGCTGGCCAATCCGTTGGACAACGGCGGCGACGACCAGGATCCCAACGCAACCATGGTGAATCTGCTGCGGGCTTCGCTGGACGAGTTTTCCATCCAGCTGAGCGACGGCCAGGCGCCCTTGTACGGCAGCGGGATCGACGACAAGACCGTCAACACCAACAGTGTGCGCGTCATTCAAGACGCCCGCGAATTGGTCCGCGGCATCGATTTCACCGTGTGGTACGACTTCACCAACAACATCCTGCACATCGTCCCCCTGGCCGGAGTTTGGGACCTGGACAGCAACTACGTGATCAAGTTGCAGAACCAGGACCGGTTTGTGATTACGGCCCGTAGCGGCGATCAGGTGACCGACGGCGACAGCTTCCGGTTGGGGGACGCGTTTGGCAACACGTTTACCTTCGAGTACGACACCGGCTACGTCGTGACGGTGCCTCAAACCTATGCGATCCAAGTGCCCGTCCAGGGCGGCGCCGCCGGCGGCGTGGCGGACGGCGACACGGTGACGGTGGGCGTAACCATCGGCACGGCGACCACCACCGCGACGATCGAGTTCGACAATAACGGTGTGATCGCCGACGCGAATAACGTGGTGGTCAAGTTCACTGCGTTGAGCACCCAGGGCGAAGTTGCCGACGCCCTCGTCAAGGGGTTGAACGACATTCGCCTGGGCCTCAGCCCGGCCAACGCCGGTGGCGGTCTGGTCCACTTGGGCGTCGACGGCACGCACACCCTGGCCATCACCTCGGCCACCCTCGTGCAGACGGGCAATGCGGTCGGCGTGCTGGACGGCGACACGTTCACGATCGACAACGGCAGCAGGTTGTTCACGTTCGAGTTGAGTACGGACGGCATCGTGGGCACCGGCCGGACGGCCGTCCGCTTTTCGATGTCCCAGACGGAAACGCAGATTGCCCAGGCCATCGCGCTGGCCGTCAACAACCAACCTACGGGGATGGTCGCCCAGTCGCTGGGCGACGGCCGCGTCCAGTTGGGCGGCGACATCAATCATCAGGTCGATGTCAGTCTCTCGCACCTGGGGCTGACCGGGCAACCGGGCGTCCGCCTGCCCTTCGGGATCCGCATTCCCACGGTCGCCGGCAGTTTCAAGGGACTGATCGAGGACGGCGAGATGTTCGTGATCACCGATGGATCCGGGCGAACTGTCACGTTCGAGTTGGACAGCAACAATACCACCATTGCGGGCAACGTCGGGATTCCCTTCACCTCGTCCACAACGACTCAGCAGTTGGCCGATACGCTGGTGATCCGGATCCGCGACGCCGGCCTGGGGTTGTATCCCTACAACGCCGGCAACGGCATTGTCGTCCTGGGCGGCGAAGGCGTCTCGCTGGACATGACCTTGACCGCCTTATTCCAGGTTGGTGTCTCCGGACAGCCCGGTGCCTTGTCCATCCCCGTGACGCCGGACGACTCGTTTGATGCGGCGCAGGTGGCGAAAGTGACCGCCGATGCGATCAACGCCCTGCGTTTGCCGGGGATCACCGCCACGGTCGACCCCGACACGAACGAAGTCATCATCCACGGAGCCACGACTTTGTCGGGTGACGCGGTCCAGTTCTACGGCAGTATCAAGGATCTGGCGGGCAATTCGATTGCCGGCAACCAGGCCAACGGCGAAACGCGGTTCACGGTCTTTATCGGCGTGGGGATGGACTATGGCGACGCGCCGAGGCCCTATCCCACGGTCCGCGAGGACGACGGCGCGCGGCATGTGATCCTCAACGGCTTTTCGCTGGGCCCCACCGTCGACGTCAATGCGGACGGCCAGCCCTCGGTGAACGCCGACGGCGATGCCCTGGACGAAGACGGCGTGGTGTTCGATCCGACCACGCCCTTGGTCCCCAGCCGCAATTTCACGGTGACCGTTTCGACCAGCGGCATCGTCAACAGCGTCGTGTCCTTCGGGGTGCTCGACGCCTGGATCGACTTCAACCGGGATGGCGACTGGCTGGACTCCGGCGAACGTGTCCTGGCGAACGTCATTCTGAACGCGTCGCTGTTGGACCAGGACGGCGCCATCACGTTCCGCAATCTGACCGCGCCCAGCTGGGCGGTTCCCGGCGTGACTTACGCGAGGTTCCGCCTGAGCACCAGTGGCGGGTTGTCTCCCTCCGGCGAAGCTTCCGCAGGAGAAGTCGAAGATTACCGCGTGGAGATCATCGCCAACCCGTGGCAGAATTCGCCGAATCAGTATGACGTCAATAATGACGGCGGCGTGTCTCCGATCGATGCCTTGCTGCTGATCAATTACATCAATGGGGGACCGGCTAACCCACTGCCGTTACCCAAGCCGGCGGGATACCCGTTCTACGACGTCGATGGAGACGGCAAAGCGCTGCCCCAGGACGTCTTGTTGGTGATCAACGAAATCAACCGGCTCAATACGCAGTTGGGGGGCGAAGGCGAAGGGAATGTGATGCCGCGGATAGCGGTGGCCGCACCCAGCAGCCACTTGGACGACGTGCTGAGCAACGACGAAACATGGCTGGATATCGTCGAGGATGTCAATCGCTCGATCGGGAGCAGCTTAGCGGTCGATTCGGTTTTTGCGGATTTGGGGGCATAATCCCGCTGCGGCGGGAACTTCTCAGCAAAATAACCTTCCAAGAATCTCGGGCGGCCGGAGGCTGGCCCGAGACTTGGTCTGCGCACGGGGATTGCGCCGGCAAAATCTCGTCCCGCACGCCTCCGCCGACGAACTCCCGATGCCGTCCGTCCAATGTCGCTTACTTTGGGACCATTTGGGGGCGTTCTTGTTAGCGGAGCGGCGCAAGCCGCCCGGTTTTCCGACTGTAATACCGGACGGCTCGCGCCGTGCCGCTACAAAGTAAGTGGCATTGGCCGTCCGTCCCTTGGGCCTCGATCGGATTGTGGCACAAAACGCTCGCATGGGATCATCGTAACCCGAAGCGTCAGCGAGGGAATTACGCTCGTCCTCGCTGACGCTTCGGGTTACGATGCGCAATATTCCAATCAAGGCAGGAATATCTTGGATAATCCGGACCACCGAAAAAAAATGGCCAAAGGTGTCAGGCCGGATTGGCAAAGTGAGATAAAATAGGAAGAGCGACCCTATTCTCCGTGAATTCGGCAGCATCGGCATGAAGCGAACCATGGAAAACCTGATTTCCCGTCTGGGCAGGCGTCGAACGCGAGCGGATGCTCGCGTGGCGGGGCGTGGTGCGCGCCGGCTGAACTGCGAACGGCTGGAGGATCGGCGTCTGCTGTCAGCCGCTCCCTACGGAGCTTTTCCTGACGATACCGGCGAATACATGCTCGGCGACGTGCTCGTGACCGTCGTGCTGATGGAGTCCAACAACAACGTCAGTTCTATTAACCAGAATACAGAGAATTGGACACCGGCGCTGATCGCGGCCACCAAGCAGAAAGTTCAGGCCGGAATCGAATGGTGGGAAAAGACGCTGGACGACCGGTTTCCCACTTCGCCGCACCTGCTCGATTTCCATTTTGATTTCACCTATGCGGACAATCCGGTCCTGACCAATTACGAGCCGATCAGTCAGATCTCGGACTACTTTCAGTATTGGATGTACGACCTTCTGAATCCGCTCGGCTACAACACGGACGGCAGTTTTTCCGACGACATTCGGGCGTTCAACCATGCCCAGCGTCTGGCTCACGGGACGGATTGGGCGTTCACGGTGTTCGTGGTGAACGACACGGCGGACGCCGACGACCGGTTTGCTCTCGGCGGCAGTTTTGCCCAGGCGTTTTCGTATGCCGGCGGCCAATTCATCGTGTCGCCGGCGAGCCGGCCGGCCAGCACTTTCGCCCACGAAACGGGACACATGTTCTGGGCCCGGGACGAGTACGCGGGCGGCGGCTCCTACCTCGACCAACGCGGCTACTACAACACCCAAAATTGGAACGCCGCCGACAATCCCACGGCCGGTTTCACGCAAGTCATCAGCCTCATGCGTGAGAACCCGCTGGACGCCGCGTATAACGCGCACACCAGTTCGCCTTCTTCGCTGGCGATGATCGGCTGGCAAGACTCGGATGGCGATGGCGTGTTCGATGTCTTGGATGTTCCGCATACCTTGGAGGGCACCGGCTACTTCGACCCGGCTTCGGGCCGGTACCAATTCGTCGGTATATCGTCCGTGCAGACCCTTCCCAATCTGAATTCCTCCGGACTTCAGAATGATATCACTCTGAACAAGATCAGCCGGGCCGAGTATCGCGTAGACGGCGGCGGTTGGCAGACGGCGGCCACGTTCGGCACGTCGGTAGCCACGTTGGATCTGAGTTTCTCCGTGCCGGCGTCCGGCACGCACATCGTGGAAATCCGGACCGTCGACGGTGTCACCGGTGTGACCTCGCCGGTCTTCCGGGCGGATACCTCCCGGCCCGCATCCGTACTGTATGCGGGCATTAATGGCTTTGTCTGGAACGATCTGGACAGCGACACGGCCCTGGAAAACGACGAAGCCCGGTTGGCCGGCTGGACCGTCAGACTCGTCGACAGCAGCGGCTCGCCAGTCAACCTCGAACAGGTGCTGGAACCGGACAACTATGGGACGGGAGCCGTGCTCACCACGGTGCATCCGCAAGCCGCGCTGTCACTGAACGGCGATCCCGCGGGCACGGTGATCGCGGCCGCCTATGGCAGTCAGAAGGCATTCGGAAGCCGCATCGGCTCGAGCACCAATCCGACGTGGAAGCCCGGCGGAGTCGAACTGCGGGTCGATTTCACGGCACCCGTCACGTCCGTCCGCCTGGACGCCATCGGCACGGCGACCGCCGACCGCGCCAGGCTCGAAGCTTACGATCAATGGGGCACCCTGATCGGGCGCTACACCACAAGTCTTTTGGCTGGCGGCCAACTGGAGACCATGCAGGTCCAACGGCCCACTGCGGACATTGCGTACGTGATTGCCAAAGCGCACAGCGGCAGCGCGGTTCGGCTGGATCGCCTGCGGTTCGGCCCGGAAACGGCCGTCAAGACGGACGCCCAAGGAGCGTACGCGATTGCCGGTCTGCCCGCCGGGCGGTACGTTGTAGAAGCCGTTTCTGCCTCCGGCCGCGTGGTAGCGGATTCGCGCCGCGAGGTGATGCTGGCAGAAGGCGAATCTTTGGGCCCGGTGGACTTGGCCGCCCATACCGGAACGATCTCTTGGCAAAACCCGGTCCGGCCCACGGATGTCAACGGCGACGGTGCGGTGACCGCCCTGGATGCCTTGGTCCTGATCAACTACATCAACGCTCACAGCGGCGACTCGAACCTGCCGGTGGACGATCTGCCGTCGCCCTATCTCGACGTGGATGGCAACGGCTTGGTGACGGCCGCCGATGTGCTGGTGGTCATCAATCAGTTGAATAACGTGGCAACTTCCCAGGGCGGCACCGGCGAATGGTCCAGTGGCGAGTCGCCGGGGACCAGTACTGCGGAAGGCGAGTCTACAGATGCCCGGGACCTGCCGGTTTGGCCGCTTCCGCCCTCTTCGCAATCCCGCCATGCTGTAAGCACGGTTCGAGAAACCACTGTCCGATTTTCCCGTGGCGTAAGCTTCCAGCTTGCGGCAGACGTAAGCATCGCAAGCTGGAAGCTTACGCCACGTATTTCTCGAACGGTGCTAACCGCCGAAGCCCGGCCGTTTCATGTCGTGGCGGCCAACGCGGAAGAGGCTCCTCCCGTCGCGCGCGACGACTCGGATGACCACGTGCTCCATCCGCAGCGGCGATTGGCGGCGCGGGGGTCGGGTCTCCCTGCCGACGACAGCCTGATGACGGTCACGGACCTAGAGGGCGCGCTGAACGTCCTGGCCGATGACGTGATTGGCGCGCACCGGCAGGCCGGCGCAGGCTGAAGGCAACCGCAGGAAACCGTCCGCTGAATTGACGGTACCCGCTCATTCCAGGCCGCTTCCTGGCATGCTCGCCGCGCGTGTCGGCCCCCTGCCCCTGTACCGCCCCCGCGATCCGCAGGCCTCCGATCTGTAGCGGCTGCTGAATTAGCATTTCGAGACCTTCCAGCACGTCTACGGCGAGCGGTTTGCGGCCAACCATCCCGCCACGGCAACCCCATCATCACTGCCCAGCCAGTACACGCGAGCAGAGCTGCAGGCTTTCCCGCGCGTTTTCCAGGTCGCTGGGGCCGGCACGGGAATCGCCCGCGGTTTCGGTAGGGGGCACGCCATCAGTC
>CAZXYZ010000034.1:0-22832 GCA_964645045.1 uncultured Pirellulaceae bacterium
CCCCGCGGCCTTGCGCGGCGGGTTACCTATATGTACTGGATATTTTGCCCCCCCCCCAAAAATTCTTACCTCTCCTTCTTCCGCCCCCCTCGGGGGGCGCCACGACGGAGAGGAAAAGAGGGTGGCGCGAGCGGCCTCATGTTAGCCTGTCCATCTGGTTCACCATCCAGGCAAGCTGGATGGGGTCAATTCCTCTATCCCGTTTCCGGCAAGAGATTTACGAACGAGATCAGTGGGAAAGTAACGCTGTCCAACCAGGGCCTGCCCATCGTAGGCGACGGCCACCGCCAGTCCTTCGAAACTCCTCAGCCCCTGCTGACTCGCACGCAGTTCGCCACTGCAGTTTACCCTCCCGCCAGCCGTATCCTGGCTTGTCGAGGTCGATTTCCATGTGACCCTCCGCCCTGTGTTCTCCTTCACCGCTCACAACCCCTCCTCCAAGTAGGCTCACTTACAGGAGGCATCCGTCAACTGCTTACGTCTGCTGAGCAGGGCTCGCTGGCCTGGGCCATGAACCCCATGGACGAGCAGAACCGCGGCGGCGACAGGAAAGACAAAACGACGCATCGCGGTTGGCCCAGCGAGCGTACTGAGAACACTCGACAGCGGCCATCGCTTGGCTCTATCAACGGGGCCTGCTCGCCATTCCTTACCTCGGATGACGTCTTGAATGTCACGCGGTTCTCCTTCACTGGCGCGACCGGCGACTTGACCGGAGTTTCTCTAGTTCCTGCCGTTTCCCATCTTGCTCTTCCGCCGTCAGACGCCGGATCTCGCCTCGCTCATCCATCTCGGTGGCTGTTCGAATTTCCAAGTCCAAAATCCGCTCGTCGATCGGCACGGAGTAATCGACGGTCAAGTCGAAGAGCCTTGCCGTTCCATCAGCACTCCACGTCAGCAAAAACGACTCTGCACTGAATAAGCGTGCGCCCAAAACGGCACGATCGTGAGGGAATCGTCTCAGCTCAATCCCATTCTCCGCGTCCCAGATTCTTGATGTCCAATCACCAGACCAGGTCAACAATCGCGAGTTGCCGCAAAACAAAGTTGCTCCGAAAACGGTGTAGCCTTCGTGCAGGAACTTCCTCAGTTCGCTCCCGGTTTCTACGTCCCAAATCCGAACTGTACCATCGCTGGCCCATGTCAGTACCCTCGAATCTTGGGAAAACAACTCGGCTCCTTCGACACCGTACGCTTTCCCCTCAGAGTCTTCGCCAGAATGATGGAACGCCGTTTCCTTGCTTCGGCCCGTGATGTCCCACAGGCGTACCACTCCATCATCACCCCATGTCAGAAGACCTGCTCCATCCAGACACAGCCTCGCTCCCTTGATTTTGCAGCGTTCTACGGGGAATACCTTCGGTTCGATGCTTGCATCAAGCGTCCAAATGGTGGCTCCACCCTTGCCCCAAGCCAACAGCCGCGTTTCATTTGCGAAAGGAAGGACGCCCAGGACCGCATTTGGCTCCGTCCGGCCATCGTCGTGGGGATTGTGCGTGAGAACTGTGGGTTTACTTTCTGCCTCGACAATCCAGATCCGTACCGTACCATCGTCGCTCCATGTAAGCAGTTGAGTGTGACGTCGAAACAGCTTTGCCCCATTTACAGGATACGGTTTGCCATCAGTGTCCACCGTCCCATGCGGAAAAACCTTCTCCCCAGACTCATGAGTAGCGTCCCAAATCCTTGCAGTCCCATCGTCGCTCCAAGTTAGGATTCTGGACTCCGCCGCAAATAATGTCGCGCCGCGTACACGAAACGGTCCCTTGTCTGACCTCGGGCGGTTATGGCTAAATATTCTCTCGGCCTTTTTTGAATCAGTCACGTCCCAAATGCGAGCAGTTCCATCGGTGGACCATGTAAGCAACTTCGAGTCTTTCGCAAACAACTCGGCACCGTCAATTGCGCATGGGTCTCCATCATGCTCAGTCTTGTGTTTGTAGCAGATTACCTTGCGTACTCCAGTCTCATCCTGGCCGGGGATGTTCCACAGTCGAGCGTTTCCGTCAGTCGCCCAAGTTAACACTTTCTTTCTGTCTGCGAGCAGGCACGCCCCATTTAATGAAAACTGCGTGTTGTTGTCCCGCTCTCCCTCGTGGCGAAGAATCAGGCCCTCATCGAAGTCGGTTTGCCACATTCGCAGATCGTCATGACCCCAAGTCAACAGACGCCCCCTGGAAAGCGCTCTTGCTCCCCAGCAAGGGATTGTGTCGCCATTCACATCGCGTTGGTGCTGGACAGCATGCAGCATAGTACCTTGCACAACGTCCCAAATCCGCGCCGCTCCGTCACTGCTTCGCGTGAGAAGTCGAGTGCCATCGGAAAGCGGGCTTGCGCAAACCCAATGGGATTGGCTCATGCCGAATTGGCCCCGAGGTTTCCATTGCCCAGGATGCTCGTACTTGGCTTCCTCCACCGCACGATCGATACTCCAGATGCGTGCGAATCCGTCAGAGCACCCTGTCAACACACGCCCGCCCGGCATCAGTTCAACAGAGGTAATGTTCCCTCCGTGTTGAAGCTCGCGCGATTTCAGCCCGGAATCGAAATCCCAAATCACAAGACGCGTTGACCAGGTGGCAAATCTTGTGTCGTCCGAAAATAGTAAGAGTCCGTAGATGTCACCAAGATGATGAAATGACTTAACGCATGTGCCCGTCTGTGTCAGCCACGCTCGCACAAAACCGTCATTGCTCCACGTCAACAGATGCGATTCTCCGTGACGAAGCACTGCTCCGCGAATCTTGAAGGGTTTCTTAAACTGATCGAGTCCGCCGTGCTCGCACCTCGCTAATTCGGCACCCGTTTTGATGTCCCAAATGCGTGCTGTTCCATCGTCGCTCCACGTCAGAATCTTCGAGTCCTTGTCGAATGAAACGGCCCCATTAATCGGGAAAGCATTTTCAGAGGACATTGAGCTCTCATGAACAAGTCGCTGCGTTTCCTCACCCGTTTTGCTATCCCAGAGCCTCGCTGTCCCGTCGCCGCACCACGTCAAGACGTATCGAGTTTTGGGAATCGACGACGCACCCAGGATGGAGACGGGCTGCGAGTGTCCTCGGAGTTTCTCGTGCGGCAGAGTCAACACTTCGTCGGTGTCGCGAGACGAAATCCACGCGGTTCCAGAGGCATTCCATGTCAGTATCCGCCCGTCGGCCAGCAAGAGGGGCGGCCTTAGCGACGGGTCCCCCGAACATGTTTCCTCGTGAGGAAACTCGCGCAATTGCCTTCCGGTGTTGATATCTAGAATTCGAGCTAGCCCGTCCGAGCCCCAAGTCAATAACTGCTTTTCGTCATCGAGAAGTTTGATGCCGTGTATTTTCTTCGTTGCCGTGAATGTCCATAGGTTATCCTGCCGCTCTACCGCAGCCCAGTGTGTAGTGTAGAATAATGATGAGTGCTCACCCCCATGGTAAGCTTCGGCGGCGCGAAACAGGTAATTGACGCTTCGGAGCCGATCGTTGTCTTTTTCCCAGGCGGTCCTGGCGAGGTTGTAGTTGATATCCCCGAGCCGTTTGTTGGCTAGACGATTTGCCGCCTGTTCTTTTGCCAGCGACTTCACGGCCTGCTTCCTCGCCGAATTCGCCATCGCGCCGAGCACCGCCATGACAATCGCGGCGATCGCCAGGACGGTGATCACGGCCGCCACGACGCGCTGGCGGAGCGTGCGGCGGCGGAGGATCTGGTGGGTGTTGACGATCTGGTCAATGACGCTTTCCGATGGCCCGCGCGAAAGATTAGCCTGTTGCTCCGGGATGTACAGCAGCGACTCGGCGATGTGTTTCAGCACGGCGGATTGCTGGCGATCGAGATCGGCGATCGTGTCGCCGAATTGGATGGGGATGATCCGATTGCTGCGCGCCGTGAAGATCTCGACTTCGCGCTGGACGGGAGGCGACTGGGTGACGGCCTCGCGCGTGGCGATCAAGATCAAAACTTGTGTGTTGCGCAGCGCCCGGTCGCCCTGCTGCTTCCAATCCTCGCCCATCGCGAATTCGGCGCGGTCCAGGAAGCAATCAAACCCGCGGTCTCTCAATCGCTGGGCCAGGGCCACGGCGTACGCGCCGCCGCTGGCCCAGTGGTAGGAAATGAAATAGTCGTATCCCCACAGCTGGTTTGGCACGTCGAATTCGCTGTCATCGTCCAAGTTCGGCGGTAGATTCGTGGTTGGGACAAGTGAGTTGGAGTCCATCGGCGGTTCCTCACAGATTCCCTCGCGGCGCTGATTTGGGTCGCTCCGCACGCTGACGAACCAGCGGAATGTGATGGTTGACGGGTGCTTACGTGCGACGCCGGGAACAGGGAAATCGATGCTCGGCGACGGTAGCCCGGCGCTCGGTGATTTCCGCCACGGCCGGGCCTCGGATCGTCATGTTGTTCCGCTATTCCACCGGATCCAAAACGGTCAACGAGCGTTCCTTCGCACCCAACCCACCAGCCGCACCGCGTGCGGCGCAGCTCATTCGACCATCCAAAGCGCATCGCCGCGGCGGATCAGGCCGCTTTGGACCACCGCGGCGTAGACGCCGACGTGGGCCTTGTTCTGCCGGGCGGCGGTGCGGAGGATCTGCGGGTCGGCGGGCAGATCGGCTTGGGCCAGGGTGGTCATCACGCAGCGCGGACAGGGGCCGGTGATCCGCAGCCGGACTTCGTCGCCGATCGCCAGCACGCGGTCGATCCAACCGTTCTCGACGAAACCGGGTTCGGGATCATTTAATTGAACCACCAGATTCGGCCGGAAGCGGCGGACTTCGAAGCGGCCTTGCGGACAGGCGTTCTGCAAGGCGGCCAGCGTGGCCGTCGACAGCAAGTGGACGTCGGCCAGGTCGAAAAACGTGCCGGCCGGCATGGCCTCGTCGGTCACCACGTCACGACGGTCCAACTCTTCCATGTCGGGCCAGTATTCTTCCAGTTGCGGTTGTTGAGGGGCCGCCGAACGCAGCGTGACACCGCGTCCCAGGCAGCGGGACAGGGTTTCGTCGGCGGCGTCCTGTCCGCTGACGACCACTTGCCCGTCGGGCAGCGTAATCCGCACCGGGGGGAGGGCACGTTCCGGGCACGTCGGCTCGATGTAGGCCGCGCGGAAGTCAAACATCCGCGGCCATTTGCGCGGGTTCTTGGCGCTGACGACCTTGTCCGTCTCCCGGTCGATCAACGCCCAGGCGCGATCGCCCTGCAGTCCGTGCGGCGTCAGCCACACTGCATTTAATTCTTCGCCCTGCATCGATTTGACGGGATAGCGCAGCAGCGAAACGACGGCGCCCATCGCCGCGGACGATTTGGTATTCATGCTTGGTCTTCCTTCCTGCTTTTACGAGATTCCGCCCGACGATAGGAATCCGTTTCGTGGGAGGAAACATCTTACTCGATTTTGAGCGTGTAGGACAACATGCCGATGGCCTGTCCGGGCTTGGCTTGCTTGTAGTTCTCGTGGCACATGGCGCATTTCTGCAGGACCACGGGAACGGCCGTCGCGGCCCGCAGATACCGGGCGTCGTCGCGATTTTCGACGCGGTCGACGTAGGCTTCACCCGCCTTGACTTTCCGCAGGGCCTCCCGCTCAAAATCATCCTTGGCGACGTTCTCGTCGTTGTAGGGCTCGCCCGAAACGTCCAACAGCTTGACTTCATGCCAGCCTTTCTCTTTGACGGCCTTGAATAGCGCAATCGCGGCCGAACCCGCGGCGAAGTCGTTCTCATCGTTGACGTACTTGTCCGTGATCAAGACCACGGCGCTCTTGTACACGTCGTCCAACATCCGCACCGTCTTGCGGGTCCTTTCCAAGGCCCGGTCGGCTTTCTTGGCGCCGGCTTCGCCCGGCCCTTCCGCCGCCAAGCAAAGGGCCCCGCTGATCGAACCGACAAGGAGGGCGACCAGGTACGATACTTTTCGCTTCTGCATGATACAGCCTTTCCAAACGTTGAAGGAATCAACCAATCCACGACCGCCTCGCGGCGGTCCGATCGATCGACGTGAACGAACTCTCTGCACTGATCCGAATCCGTCAAAATACCGGGAACTGCAAACTTTCGTAGCCGCGTTCGCCAGAACGCGGGCGTAACCTGATGACCTTAATGTCGTAGCCGCGTTCGCCAGAACGCGGGCGTAACCGGATGACCTCTCCCGCGTTCTGGCGAACGCGGCTACACGTGAATCGCCCAGGCTAACATGCTGCCGAGGCGTCCTGCAACGCGGCCGGCAGATAGGGGCAATCCGGTTCTGCGGACAACATGTCGCCAGTGACCGCAAAGGAACGTGCCCGGCTGCCGCCGCACACATGGCGGAATTCGCACAGCCCGCACTTGCCCTGCAAACGATTGGCGTCGCGCAACGCCTGAAAACTGGGGTGCTGCTGGTAGACGTCCACCACCGAGTCGCCGGGAAATCGGCCGCAGACCACCGGCAAAAAGCCGCTCGGATAGATGACGCCCTGATGGCTGACGAACATGACCCCGCGGCCGTCGTTGATTCCCAGCGGCGCCCGCTGGCGCCCGTTCGAGGGCGAATTGCTGCGATTCTGCTGCGGATCTCCTTGCCTTTGCAGCACAAAGCGCCGATACTGCGGCGCCTCGGTGGTCTTGATTCCGAAGGGCTGCCGCTGGGCATGGTGCCACAGCCGCTCGAAAACCTCTTCATACTGCTGCGGCGAAATCCGCTCCAACTGCTCGCCGCGTCCGACGGGGACCAGGAAGAACACCGACCAGAGGACGATCCCAAGCTCTTTCAGCAACTCGGCCAAGTCATCGACTTGATGCACGTTCGAAGCGGCGAGGGTGGTATTGACCTGGAGCGGCAGTCCGATGATTCTGGCCTCGGCCAGGATCGTCAGGGTCCGATCAAAGCTGCCCGGCACACCGCGAAAGGCATCGTGGGTGGCCGCGTCGGCGCCGTCCAGACTGAGCGCCAAGCGGTGCAGTCCGGCGGCGCGCAACCGCGACAGCGCATCGCTCGTGACCAGCGGCGTGGCCGAAGGCGTCATGGCGACATCCAGCCCCAGCCGCACGCCATGATCGACCAGGTCGTAGACGTCGGGCCGTTTGAGGGGATCGCCGCCCGTCAGGACCAGCATTGGCGGCTTGGGAAAGCGGGCCATTTGTTCGAGCAACTGCCGGGCCTGCCGGGAATCCAATTCGTCGGAAGCCCGCGCCGGCTGTGCGCAGGCGCGGCAGTGCTTGCAGGCCAAGTCGCACGCCTGGGTCAACTCGTAGAACACGACGAACGGGCTGTGATCGAAGTCTCCACGCCCATAGCCACCTGCCTTGCCTGCGGCGCTGGGTCTCATGACGGTCCTCCGGAATCCTTGGCCGGCGCGGAGGCCCGTTTGCGCGGCGGCGCGGCGGCGGCGCGGCGGCCGTCCCACAAGTGCCGGAGCGCGGACAGCGGATGATGCCACAGCATTCGCGGACCGGCATACTTCATGACTTCGCGGATCTGCTGGCGGCGGTCCGCCTTGTAGCAATGGATCGGGCACGCCGCACAGGTCGGCTTGTCGGCCCCGAACGGACACCGGTCCAGCCGGCACATCACATAAGCGTGCAACTCGGCGCACGCGGCGCACAAATCCTTCCCGCCGCCGTGATGCGCCCGGCAGTAAATGTGCAGCATGGCCGTCACCGTTTTCCGCTCGCGAGTCAGACTCGCCGCCTCGCGTTTCGCATTCGATCGGAAGAAGATCTTCACGATGGCACCCGTTCGTTTGGCACCCGTTCGTTCGGCACCCGTTCGTTCGGCTCGCGCCCGCTCGCCTCCGCCAGACCTTCCGCTCCCTTGCGGAAACAGAAATCGCCGAACGTCTCGCCGGCGATCCGATCGCGTTGGAAGTACGCGAACAGCCCCGCCAGCAAGGGAACGATCCCGTCCAGCGGCACGTAGTCCTTGTACAGGAACGCCATCCGGTCGCCCAGCAGCCGGCCGCCCAGATAGACCGAGTACTTGCCGACGGCCCGGCCCGACAGGCCGATATCGGCGTTGTAGGGGCGCGCGCAGCCGTTGGGACAGCCGGTCATGCGGACGGTGAACCTCTCGTCACCCAGGCCCATCCGGTCCAATTCGGCTTCCAACTGATCCATCACACCGGGCAGCACCCGCTCGCTTTCCGTGATCGTCAGCGGGCAGGTCGGCAGCCCGACGCAAGCCATCGACCAGCGGCGGGCCGTGGAGATCTCCTCGACCGGCTTGATGCCGTGCTTGCGGAGGATGGCTTCCAGCCCGCCGCGGTCCTGCGGCTCGATATCCGCAAACAAGATGCTCTGCTGGGGCGTCAGCCGGATGCCGGGCTGATAGGTGTGGCAGACTTCGCGGAGGGCCGTTTTCAGCTGCAAGCCCTCCCGGTCCAGGATGCGGCCGTTCTCGACGTTCACGCCGTAGAACCAGCGGCCATCGCCCTGCTCGTGCCAGCCCAGATGGTCGTCGACGTCCTGGACGTCGGTCGGATGCGGATCGGCCAGCCGGCGGCCATAGTACTCCTCCACCGTGGCCTTGAACTTTTCCAAGCCCCAGGCGGCCACCAGGTATTTCATCCGCGCCAGACTGCGGTCGCTGCGGTTGCCGTGGTCGCGCTGCACCTTGATCACCGCCTCGGCCACGGCGAAAACCTCCTCCGTGGGCACGAACGCCATCCGCTTGCCCAGCGCCGCGAAGGTCTTCTTGTTGCTGGGCGTCATCCCGAAGCTGCCGCCGACCAGGAAGTTGTAGCCGATGATTTGCCCGCCTTCGATCACGGCCAGCAGCCCGAGATCGGGCGTGTACACGTCGACACAATTGTCGTAGGGCGGGGCCATAGCGATCTTGAACTTGCGCGGCAGGTAGCAGCGGCCGTACAGCGGTTCGACTTCTTGGCCTGCAACGCCGTCGTCGCACAATTGCCGTTCGCCCGATTCGGGATCGGTCAGCCAAATCTCGTGGTACGCCCGGCTCCGCGGCAACAGGTGCGCGGACAAGCGGCAAGCCATCTCCTGCATCTGATCGTGGATGCCGTCGTGCAGCGGCGCCGGGCAGCACATCACATTCCGCTCGACGTCGCCGCAGCCGCCCAGCGTGGTGAGGTGGACCTCGTTGATGCGGCGAATCACCTGTTTGACGTTCCGCTTCAGCACGCTGTGCAACTGGAAATCCTGCCGGTTCGTGATCCGCAGCGTGCCGTTGCCGACTTCGTCGCACAAATCCAACTCGGCCAGCAGTTGCGCGCTGTTCAGCCGCCCTGCCGGGATCTTGGTGCGGACCATCAGCGAGTAGATTTTGCCCAGCTTCTGCCCGTCGGGACCGCGGGATCCGCGCAAGTCCCGGTCGTCCTGTTGGTACATGCCGTGGTGTTTGAGCACCAGCGAGGCTTCTTTGTTGAAGTGGTCCTCCGAATTGGCCAGTTCTTCGGCCACCGCGCCGCGGAGGTAGTTACTGGCCAGTTTCGCCTTCTCGACCGCGGAAAGTCCGCTGGCGGAGCTTTCCTGCGTCTCAGTGCTGTCAGACATACGCATCCCTTCTGTTGAGCGTCGCTAAAGTTTCGTTTCGTTCCCGTTCACTGGGCGTCCAAATACCGCTTCAGTGCCAGGGCATGGTTCATCTCCGGGTCGCGGGCCGCGTATAGGAGCGTCACGGTGTTGCGGGCCGCCGCCGCCAGGATCGGCTGCCAGGCGTCCGGGTTGCCGTCCAGTTCGGCGAAGTACCGACGCTGAAATTCGTCCCACCGGCTCGCGTCGTGCCCGAACCACCGCCGCAGCGTGCCACTAGGAGCGACGTCCTGAAGCCAAGCGTCCATCTGCATCGTAGTTCTCGCCACGCCCCGCGGCCAGAGACGATCCACCAGGAAGCGGGTGCCGTCCCCGTCCGCCGCCGGCTCGTACACCCGCTTGATGACAATCTTCCGCTTTCGCGCCATCGTGGCCACCTGGATGTTTTTTCGGGTAAGCCCTGTCGAGAATCCCGGCCAGCGGGCCGTGTCGCGACAACGCACTCGACAAAACTAAGGATGTCGGCACGGATTTGCGATCCCCCCATTTTCCGACTTGCCCCGCTACGCCTCCGACATCTCCTGTACCTTTTGCCGGACCGCGCCGGCCAGCTTGATCAGTTGCGGCCACCAGATGTCGTCCAGCAGCTCGATCACGTCCGCGTCGCACGAGTCGACCGACTCCAAGCCCCATTGCATACACCGCCAATCGTCTCCCGGCTCAGGAACCAGGGAATTCCTGTCGCAGGGCACAATCGCCGCGTAAACGCCGAGTTCCGATCGGTGAAACATCGCTTTTGCCTCCCAAGAATCTCGTCGCCTGCAACCACCCGAATCCTCCGCGTCCGGCCGAGCATTCGGCCGGAGTTTTCGTCGCCGCATTCGCCGGAATGCGGGCCTTGGCGACGTGCCATGCCCGCGTTCTGGCGAACGCGGCTACCGTGCCCGCGTTCTGGCGAACGCGGCTACCGTGCCCGCGTTCTGGCGAACGCGGCTACCATGCCCGCGTTCTGGTGAACGCGGCTACGGGCTGCTGACTCAATCATGTCCTCTCTTCGCCTTTGCGACACATTCCGGCAAACCGCGACAAGACGTGCCTTCCCAGACACTCCATCTCGCTGATGGCTGTCGGCACACGCCTGCGAATCAACGCCGGGTCGATATAATCCAGACCGCTCAGCTCCCGCTGGTTCTCCGCCTCGTCCAGCCACTCGTCGACCATATCCACTGTGACTTCGATGTGAAACTGCAGGCCGTAGATCTTCGTCCCATACCGAAACGCCTGCTGCTCACACTGCCGGCTGCGCGCCAGCTGGACCGCGCCCGCCGGCAACTCGAACGTGTCACCGTGCCACTGAAAGACGGTGTGCCGTCCGGTCAAACCGCCGAACAACGGGTCGTCCGCCGGCGCCGTCAACTCGACGTCGTACCACCCGATCTCTTTGACTTGGTTGGGAAAGACCCGCGCGCCCAGCGACTTCGCCAGCAGCTGGGAACCCAGGCAGATGCCCAGCACGGGCAGGTCCCTGGCGATCGCTTCGCGGAGCCAAGTCAGTTCGCGCTGCAGGAAGGGATACTCCGACACTTGATCCACATTCATCGGCCCGCCCAGCACAACCAACCCCGCCACTTCGTCCCAGAGCCAGGGCAGGTCCTCCGAAGCGAGCGAGAACAAGGGCACATTCCGCCACACCACGCCCGCTTGAGCGAAAGAGACCTGCAGACTGCCAAGCGTCTCGTGGGGCACGTGCTGCAGGACCTGCACGGTTTTCACGGCTCGCCTCCAACCTGCTCTAACGCCTGCCGTACGTCGGCGATCAGATCGTTTGCGTCCTCGATGCCGACCGACATCCGAATCAGGCCTGACGGAATTCCTGCCTGTTCGAGTTCCTTGTCGCTCAGCAGGGCATGGGACATCGACGCCGGATGCTCGACCAGCGTTTCGACGCCGCCCAAGCTGACCGCCAACAGTGCCAGACGAGTGGATTCGACGAACTTCACTCCTGCGGCCCGCCCGCCGGTCAACTCGAAACTGAACATGCCGCCGAACCCCGACATTTGACGCCGAGCCAGGTTGTGTTGCGGACAACTGGCCAAGCCGGGGTAATGGACTCGCCGCACCGCCGGATGGGCTTCCAATGCCTGGGCGACGGCCAGCGCGTTCTGATTCTGCCGCTCCACGCGCAGAGCCAGCGTCTTGGTGCCGCGCAGCAGCAGCCAGGCCGCGAACGGATCGAGCACTCCGCCCAACAGCGTCCGCTTGTGCCACAGCCTCTCGGCCGTCGCGCCATCCGTAACCACGCAGCCGCCCAGCACGTCGGAATGGCCCCCCAAGTACTTGGTCCCGCTATGGATCACCACGTCCGCCCCCAGCGCCAACGGCCGCTGGTTGTAAGGCGTCGCAAACGTGTTGTCCACCACGGTGCAAATGTCGCGCTCGCGAGCCGACCGGCAGACGGCCGCCAAGTCCGTCAACAGCATGGTCGGATTGGACGGCGTCTCGGCGTAGAACAAACGCGTCTTGGGACGCGCCGCCTGAGCGAATAATTCCGCTCGAGTCGCATCCACAAAGTCCACGCCAACTCCCATCTTCGGCAGTTCCTCGGCCAGCAGCAGCGTCGTCGCGGTGTACAGCGAGTTTCCGGCTACCACATGATCGCCCGGCTGCAGCAGCCCCAGCAGCACACAGCTCACCGCCGCCATCCCCGAAGCGAAAGCCAGCCCACGCTCGGCGCCCTCCAGATCGGCGACCACCCGCTCCCATGTTTCCACCGTCGGATTGCCGTATCGGGTATAGAAACTTGCAGGTTGACAAGCCGACGCAAACTTCGCCAGCAGGTCGGTGGTTTCGGCTTGAAAGGTCGATGTTTGATAGATCGGAGCCACCACGGGCGCCAACGGCGGGACAACCCGCGGATGATGCACCGCCCGCGTCGCAAACGCTCGTGCGTGGTCCTCGGTCATTCGATCCCTTTCCAGTTCCGCGAAGGCCCCAGCGATCGTCGCGGTCGCTCCGAGCAGCACGTCACACGCGAATCCGCCGGCCTGCACACCGACTCGAAATATCCTATCGAATGAATTGTTCATGTCAAGGTAGACAATGAACGGCCGCTGGACCGCCTGCGTGCCGCCAATCGAGGTCGGCACGAACGGGCTCGCCGAGTGCGACGCGCCGGAGCGAGAACTCGGCAAGCGGGCTGCTGGTTTAGTCGTGGCGTAAGCTTCCAGCTTGCGAAATGGGCAACGGAACCAACATAGCAAATTGAACATAGGCAGCGTCGGCAAGCTGGAAGCTTACCCCACATGCCACCACCGATTCAATCAACAGACCGCAAGCCCGGGCGGCACTTGCCGCGCGGGCTGACGTGGAGGGGGAGCGGACTGGCTGCTGACGAGCGCGCAAGTCCGGAGGATCTCACGAGCCGAACGCCCGCCCATTTCACCTTTTTTCGGGCGTGACTCCTTCGACGGGTTTTTTGGGCATGCCTTCGATGTTCGGGGCCTGCGGGGCGCGGAGACGCAGCGCCATCGCCTGGGCCTGGCGGCTGTAGTCGATCGACTCGCCGAGAATGCGGGCCGCTTCCTGGTCGGCGTGGAAGCCGCGCGAGTTTTCGCTGCTGATGTAGTCCAGCCGCCACGTGGCTTTGCGCTGCAGCCGCAGCACTTCCGCCAGCCGGTCCTCCTCGACGCCCGCAGCCCGGGCCTCGAGGACCGCGTCGAGCATCTCGGTCATGGCGGCCGCGGTTCGCTCCAGGAGCGCCAGATTGCGGGTCTGGATCGTGTCGATGCGTTCCCGCAGTTCGGACTCGCTGACGTGGTGGCAATTCTGGCAGGCGGCGTTCAAGTTTTCCAGCGGCGAGCGGACGTGGTGGTTGCTGACTTTGGCGGCGCCGATCCGCTCGTACGGCATGTGGCAGTCCGCGCAGCTGACGCCGCTGCGGGCATGGACCCCCTGACTCCACAACTCGAACTCCGGATGCTGTACCTTATACGTGACCGCTCCGGTCTCGCCGTGGAGATAATCGGCAAAGGGGCTCCCGTCGGGAAAGGTCGTTTCTTCCCAGGTACGTTCCAGGTCCTCCATTTTCAGGCCGTTCTTCCAGGGGAACGTCAACGTCATCTTGTTCGCGCAATAGTATTCGACGTGGCACTGCCCGCACACGAACGACCGCATCTCCTGACGCGTGGCATGAACGTTGGGGTCGTAGGGCTCGGACCGATCGCCGCGCCGCCATTTCTCGACGCTCGTCAAATGAGGCACCGGGGCGTCGCCTGCGGCCAGCTCCCGAATGCCGTTGACGAACGCGGGCCGGGTGACGCGGATCGCCATCGACTGGGGATCGTGGCAATCGATACAGGTGACCGGGTGCGCCTCGCCGACCGACGGGTGATCCGCCGGGACGGGCTGTCCGGCGAACTGGCCCTCGAAGCCGCCGACCGGCGGTTGTGGGAAAACGGGCTCGTTCTCGCCCGGCGTGCCGTCCGGCATCTGTTTGAGCATTGCCAACACCTCGTCATAGGGCTTCGTGCTCAGTTCCTCGAACCCCCGCCGCACGGCTTGCATGTTAAAGTCGCCCGCGAGAGCCTCGTCGGTTGCCGGTTGTCCCAGTGCTTCCAGGCCCACTTTGCGGTACAGCACGGTGGTCGAGCCGTGGCAGTGCAGGCAGGCGCCCGCCTGCGGCTTCTGGGTCACCCGCTCGGTCACTCCCTGATCGTACAACATATAGGCATGGCCTCGGGCCTCGCGATAGTCAATGCTGAAGGCGTATCCCGCGTATAAGCGTTTCAGCCAGGGCTGCGATTCGAGTTTCGACTGCGGCATGGCGTTCGAGCCGCCGTAGAACTTGTCGCCCGCCGTGGACTTCCAGCCGTCAAAGTGATGCGGCCAGTTCAGTCCCCAGGGTTCCGGGTCGACCGAGGTCTCGTTCAACTCGACGACCCGGACATACGGCGCGCGGGCTTCTTGTTTGCGAGCGAACATCGTGACCAGCACCCAAGCAACCAGGGCCGTTCCAAGCGACGCGACCAGAAAGGCAAGCAACAGCGGACGCACAGCTCCTCGACGACGGGCAAGGAGATTTCGAGTCTCAGATCGCAATATCGGCAACATGGTATCGAGCCTTTGATTGAAGTTTCAGTCGGTTCGGGACAGCCAACCTGCGGGACGGGAACATTAATATCCTTCGTAACGTCGCGGGGCGACGGATTGCGCGTGACCGACGCTGGCGTGACAATGGACGCAGGAAAGCATGTCGCCGCCCTCCCGGGCGGGGAGCAGGTGGTTGACCAATTCGCGGTGGCAGTGAATGCAGGCCGCCTGAACGACGCGGCTATTCCGCTCTTTGATTTGAATGGGGTCTTTGAAATCGCCTGTGGTAAACGCCAGCGAGTGAAAGAAACCGTTGTCGGCCTTGGTGAGATACTTGCCGAGCAGGTTCTCATGTGGAGTGTGGCAATCGTTGCACACCGCCACCGCGTGGTGGCTCGATTTCAGCCACGAGTCGTAGGAATCCTGCATGACATGGCAGTTGGCACAGGTCGCGGGGTTGTTGCCCAGGTAGGCGTATCCCTCACCGTAACCGAAGGTAAACAACCCGAGTCCGCCCAGCACGCCGAACGCCGCGGCAACGGCCAAGGGGGCCGCCCAACGCATGGTGGCTGCACGAACCAGACTGTATTTTCGGGTCATGATTTCCCTACACGAACCAAATCCGCACCGGTGACAGGCAGGATGCTCCGAGCATCTGCCAAACGAGATGCTACTATCTGGCGACCGCGGCCTGCAAGTGTTAGCACCGTTCGAGAAATAACTGTCCGATTGCGCCGTGGCGTAAGCTTCCGGCTTGCGGTCAGTGGTGGCACCGCAAGCTGGAAGCTCCCGCCACTTATTTCTCGAACAGTGCTTACCGCAGTTCCGCTGGACTTGCAACAGACGCCAGTCCAGATCGTGCCAGTTCGGATTATTCACACGGTAGGACGGATTGCCAATCACCCCTGCAGCGCAGTGCTTCGTGGGGCTGAACATCATGCTGCCGAATCACAAGCGACTCACGATGTCAGGCCTCAAACGCGTGAATAATCCGGGCCAGCTCGCTTTGAGGCTTTGACGCCGCGTTGACCCCCGCGGCGGCACGACTCGCGGATGACGCGACGTGCGCGGCAATCGTCGTACACTGGCAGGGCAGATCGCCCGCGGGAGGCCGGGAGTCAGCGTCCGGAACGCGGGCCGCACGCGGTCGTCTTGGCGCCCGACGGGCGCCCGAGCGGCACGCCTGTTTGGACCGCCCTCAAGGCCGTCTCGCACTACTCGACTCCCTTGGCTTGTGAAGATTGCGTATACTACGTGAACAAGGCCGGGTTGTTGTTTTGCCTGCATCAGGAGACCGGCGTGGAGTATTCCGTCATGCGGATCGGCGGCCCTTGCTGGGGCTTGGCGGTCGGCGGGGGACACGTGTACCGTTTCATCGAGTTGCCGTAACGGGCGACGGCCCATGCCGCCGGGGCCGCTCGGAGTCCAGCGGCGGCGAGAGGGTCAGGAGCCTTTCTATGCTTCCGCTCACCTCCCTGGAGAGCCGGCGTGCCGTGCAGATTGGGCTGCTGCATTCCCTCAGCGGCACGATGGCGCTCAGCGAGCGGCCGCTGTTGGACGCCGAAAGTCTGGCGGTGGAAGAGATCAACCAGAACGGCGGCGTGCTCGGCCGCCCCCTTGAGCCGGTGGTCGCCGACGGCGGCTCCGCGCCGGAGACGTTCGCCGAGCGGGCTCGCGAGCTGTTCGCGGCGGGCGTGATGACGCTGTTTGGCTGCTGGACGTCCGCGTCCCGCAAAGCCGTGCGGCCGCTGGTCGAGGCGGCCGGCGGGCTGCTGTGGTATCCGGTGCAATACGAGGGCCTCGAGGAATCGGCGCACATCGTTTATACGGGCAGTTGCCTGAATCAACAGATCGCGCCGGCGGCGGAATGGGCGCTGGACCACGTCGGCTCCCGGTTCTTTCTGCTCGGCTCGGATTACGTCTTCCCCCGCACCGCGAACCGGCTGATCCGGTCGCTGGTCGCCGAGCGCGGCGGGGATGGAGAGATCGTAGCCGAACGTTATGTGCCGTTGGGGGCCCCGGATTTCGCAGACGTCATCGAGGAGATCCGGCGGGTGCGGCCGCAACTGGTGTTCAACACGTTGAACGGCGACAGCAATCTGGAGTTTTTCCGCCAACTGCACGCGGCGGGCCTGCCGGCCGGCGAGGTCCCCGTGCTTTCGGTCAGCGTCGCCGAAACCGAACTGCAATCGATCGCGGACGCTGCGGCAGGTCACTTGGCGTGCTGGAACTACTTCCAGAGTCTCGACCTGCCCGACAACCGGAGTTTCGTCGCCCGCTTTCGCCAGCGTTACGGGCCGGCGCGGGTCTGTTCGGCGCCCATCGTGCTCGCCTATTGCCAGATCTACCTCTGGAAGCAGGCGGTGGAGGCGGCGGGCAGTTGGGACGTCGCGGAAGTTTCCAGGCACGTCATCGGCCAGTCGTTTCGGGGGCCGGCCGGAGAGCTGACGATCGAAACGAACCGCCACGTCGCGATGCGAGCGTATGTCGGCCGAGCCAACTCGGCGGGCCAGTTTGACGTGGTGTGGGGCAGTCCGCAGCCCATCCGGCCGTTCCCCTGGCTGGGCATCGAGAACAGCCGCTTGCCGCACAAGACGCTGATCAAGCAGGTGATGGCGGCCTTTCCCGAAACCCTGCACTACAGCACGCTGTTGGAACGGGAGATCCAACAGCGGAAACAGGTGGAGGCGGAACTGACGCGGGCCAAGCAGGCGGCCGAAGCGGCCAACGAGGCCAAGAGCCTGTTCCTGGCCAGCATGAGCCACGAAATCCGCACGCCGATGAATGCCATCATCGGCATGACCGAGCTGGTACTCGATACTTCGTTGACCAAGGAACAGCGGGAACAGCTGCGGATCGTCCAGCAAGCGGGCGATTCCCTGCTGGCGATCATCGAAGACATCCTGGATTTCTCCAAGATCGAAGCCGGCAAGCTGGAACTGGCCCACGTCCCCTTCGATCTGCATGAGACGCTCGGCGACACCGTCAAGACGCTGGCCGTGGCGGCCCACGGCAAGGGGCTGGAGCTGGCCTGCGACATCGGGCCGCAGGTGCCGCAAGACGTGGTGGGCGACCCGGCGCGGCTGAGCCAGGTGATCGTCAACCTGGTGGGCAACGCCATCAAGTTCACCGAACAGGGCGAGGTCGTTCTGAAAGTCGAGTGCGATTCCCGGACCGAGCACGAGGCGGTCCTGCAGTTGGCCGTCAGCGACACGGGTATCGGCATTCCCGCCGAGAAGCAGGCCCTGGTCTTCCAGGCGTTCGAGCAGGTCGACCGCACGCTGCGGCGGCGGTACGGCGGCACGGGCCTGGGATTGGCGATCTCCTCCCGGCTGGTTCAGAAAATGGGCGGACAGATCGCCGTCCACAGCGAGTTGGGACGCGGGACCACGATGCATTTTACTATCGTCCTGGAATTGCCCCGGCCGGGCACGATCGTGCGCCGCCCGGCGGTATCGCCGCAACGGCTGCAGGGGCTGCGCGTCCTGATCGTCGACGACAACGCCACCAACTGCCGGATCGTCGAAGAGGCCGTGCGCAGCTGGGGCATGGCGCCGCGGACCACGCAAGATCCGCTCGCCGTCCTCGCCCTGATGCGGCACGCGCTGCAGGACAGCGCTCCGTACCACCTGGTCGTGGTCGACCATCACATGCCCAACCTGGACGGAGTGGCCCTGATCGAACTGATCCGCGAGGACCGCGATCTCGCAGGCGCCGTCGTCATGATGATCGCCTCGGACAAGGCCCCCGAAACGGCCGCCCGCTGCCGGGAATTGGGCGTCCATGTCCACCTGCTGAAACCGATCAAACGTTCCGAACTGTTCAACGGCATCGTGGAGTGCCTGGGGCTGAGCCCCCTGGCCATCGGGGACGCGGAAGAACCCGCCCCAAACGGCGACGCGGAATCCCTGCCGCTGGACATCCTGCTGGCCGAGGACAGCGAATTCAACCAGAAGCTGATGCAGGGGCTGCTGGAGAAGCGCGGGCACCGGGTCACCTTGGCGGAAAACGGCCGCGCAGCCGTGGCCGCATGCCAGTCGCGCCGGTTTGACATCGTGCTGATGGACGTCCAGATGCCGGAAATGGACGGCCTGGAGGCGACGGCCGCCATCCGCGACCTGGAGCGTGTCCGGGCCGCGCACACGCCCATCGTGGCCTTGACGGCCCACGCGATGAAAGGCGACCGGGAGCGGTTCCTGGCGGCGGGCATGGACGACTACGTGACCAAACCCGTCCGCCCGCACGAACTGCTCGAAGTCGTCCGCCGTATGGTGCATGCGCGCTGCCTCCCCCGCGCCCCGTAATTCGCCCGCTCCACAGACCTCTGGGCCGGACGGCGTCCGCCGCGCGGCCACTTGCCGACCTTGACATGAACAATTCAAGTGATAGCCTATTCCGAGTCGGCAGGAACCGGAGGCATGCGACGTGCTTCGTGCCGGTCAACGGCCCCGTCGCACTTGCCCGGGGCGCCGCACCGTTCGCCGTCTCCGCATCTGCGCGTGGAGAAAGCCGATGCCCGACACTTCGTGCAGCCTGTTGAAGCGACTCAGCAACCCGCCGGACGACGAAGCGTGGCGGCAATTCGTGGAACTCTACACGCCCTTGATTCACGGCTGGCTTGGCCGCCGCTTTCTCCCGGCGGCGGAGACCGACGACCTTACGCAGGACGTGCTGGGAGTCGTGGTGCGGGAACTTCCCCGCTTCGAGCACAACGGACAACCGGGGGCGTTTCGTCTTTGGCTGCGGACAATCACCGTGCATCGCCTGCGCGACCATTGGCGCTCCCGCCGCCATCGTCAGGAAGGGACGGGAAACCCATCCATCCAGGACCAGCTGGATCGGCTGCAAGACCCGTCCAGTGATCTGAGCCGGCAGTGGGACCAGGAGTACAACCGGCACGTCGTGAGGTCGCTGCTGGAGCAGATTCGTCCTGGATTCAAAGCACGCACGTGGCAGGCTTTTCACGCAGTCGTGCTGCAAGGCGAACCGCCCGCCACGGTCGCCGTCCGATTGAACACTTCCGTCAACGCGATCCTGCTGGCCAAGTCCCGCGTGTTGCACCGCCTGCGGCAGGCCGCTGAAGGACTTGTCGAGTGACTTGTCGAACGTATTTTTTTCCGGGTTGGCGCGACAGGATTTCTTACGTCATGCACTTTAAGTACGGGTGCAGTCCCGCTCCGAGAGGGTGTGGCCGTGTGGTTCCACTTTGACTTCCGGGGATGGCGCCCAAGACATTCGTCGATCAGCGGCGTTCCGCGCGGAGTACCGGATGAAGAATCGGCCCGTGGGGCATCCTCGGCCTGAACGACTCGAAGCCTACGGCCTCGGGCGGCTCGACGACGAATCCGCGGAAGAGGTATATCGCCATCTGGAAATCTGCGAGGATTGCCTCAACACGGTCGTCGCGGTCCCCAACGATGCGCTGACTGCGTTGGTCCGCGAGGTCGCGGCGTTGATCTCCGAACCCGACGGCGCGGCGCCGGACGGCGAACAGGGCATTGAAGCACGGGTGAGCGAGAGCGACGCGGCTGCCGAGCCGCCGGTCGTTCCGTCCGAACTGGCCGATCATCCGCGCTACCGGGTGCTGGAGGTCCTGGGGGTCGGCGGCATGGGGGTCGTGTACAAGGCGGAGCAGCGCGCCATGGATCGGCTCGTGGCGATCAAGGTCGTGAACCGCAGAATGCTCGACCGCCCCGACATGCTCGAGCGGTTTCGCCGCGAGGTCAAGGCGGCCGCGCGCCTGTCACATCCCAACATCGTCACGGCGTATGACGCCGACCAGGCGGGCGAAACCCACTTCTTTGTGATGGAGTACGTTGCCGGGAAGAACCTGGCAGTCCTGGTCGCCCAACAGGGGCCATTGCCCGTGGCGCGGGCTTGCGAGTGTATCCGCCAGGCGGCCTTGGGGCTGCAACATGCTTGGGAAAAGGGCATGGTCCACCGGGACGTCAAGCCGGCCAATCTCGTCTTGAGTTCGACCGGCCAAGTGAAGATCCTCGATTTCGGCGTGGCCCGCCTGTTCGCCGACGCGGGTACGGAGTCCGCCGGCACGGCCACCGGCCTGCTGTTGGGCACCGTCGATTTCATGGCGCCGGAGCAGGCGGACGCCCCGCACCTGAGCGACATTCGGGCGGACATCTACAGCTTGGGCTGCACCCTGTACTTCCTGCTCACCGGCCGGGCCCCGTTTCCCGGCGGCTCGCCGCTGCAAAAGATCAAGGCGCACGCCCAGCAGCCGCCGCGGCCGGTCACGGACTTCCGCGGCGGCGTACCCGCACAGCTCCTCCGTGTCCTCGACCGGATGTTAGCCAAGGATCCCGCCGGGCGGTATCAGGTGCCCGCCGAGGTCGCCGAGGCGCTGGGCGCGGTGGCCGCTGCAGATCCGGCGGTCGCCGGCGCCGGTCGCAGCGGTCGCGAAATGCCGCCCGTTTCCAAGCGCCCGCGGCAGTGGCGGCTCCTGGCGGTTACCGCCGCCGTCCTGGCCGGCGTGGGCTGGCTGGGCTGGCTGTTCGCGCCCACGGCTGTCCTGCTGGCCACGAACCGGGGGCGGCTGACCATCGAGACGGAGGACCCGCATGTCCAAGTGACCGTCCGCGGCGACAACGAGACCGTGGTGGCGGACCACGCGCAGCGGCGATTCGAGTTGCCCGCGGGCGAGTACCAATTGGAGGCCGTCGACATGCCGGACGGCGTGCGGTGGCTGACCAGGAAACTCACGATTTCCCGGGCCGGCCGCGAAGTGGTCGATCTCGACGTCCCGGTCATCGACGAAACCGGCTCGCTTCAGGAAATCCACCGCTACGGACCGCTCATCCACTATCCCGCCGCCCTGGCCATCTCCCATGACGGGCGAACGGTCTTTACCAGCGACAGGCACGTCGCTCGGTTCTATGACCTCGCCGGCAGCCGCCAGCTTGGCGTCTTCTGCGACCACACCGACCAGATCTGGGCTCAGGCGTTTTCCCCCGACGACCGCTACGCGGTATCCGGCCAGCAAGACAACCTGAACCACCGGGATTTCAAGGTGCGCGTGTGGGACGTGCATGAGAGGCGACTCGCCCGCGAGGCCGCCGTTCACGAGGAGACCGTCTCCGGACTCGTCTTCTGTCCGGGCGGCCACGACGTGCTGTCGTCCAGTTGGGACAAGACGGTCTGCCTGTGGAACGCGGACGCGGGCGAACTGAAACATCGCTTCGGCCTCGATTCGCCCGTCTTGTGCGTGGCCGTCTCGCCGGACGGCCGGCTCGGCCTGTTCGGCACGCTCGACCAGGGCGTGCAGGTGTGGGACATCGCGGAGCGCAAGGAACTGGTCCGGTTCCGAGCGCACGGCGCCAATCGCATCGAAGCGGTCGCGTTTCTGCCCGGCGGCCGCACCGCCGTCTCCGGCGGCCACGACGGCGCGGTCCGCCTCTGGAACGCGGAAACCGCCGCGCAACAGGCCTGTCTGACCGGCCATGAAGGTCCCGTCCGCGCGCTGGCGGCCGCCGCCGACGGGCGGCGGATCATCTCAGGCAGTCTCGACAAAACCGTGCGCGTCTGGGATCTGACAAGCGGCATCGAGACCGCCCGTTTCACCGGCCACACGGCCCCCGTGCTGGCCGTGGCCTTGACACCCAGCGGCCGCTTCGCCGTCTCCTGCAGTGAGGACGGCACCGCCCGCCTGTGGCGGATGCCCCGGCAGCTTTCGGGATCAGGAGCGCAGGCGCAGACGGCGTCGGCGCCGCCGGACATCAACCCTTAACCGACAACCAACGATCTGCCTTGACCCGCAACGAAAGGAACTCATCATGCGATTGGCGAACTGGCTGAACACTCTGCGGCAATCCTCGAAACGAACCGCACGCCGACTCCACGCAAGCCGCCGGCGCCGCCGTCACTTCGCACGCTTCACCTTGTTCGAGCCCTTAGAAGCCCGCCACCTGCTGGCCACCGTCTCCTGGGACGGCGGCGGCGGCAATTACGACTGGAACACGGCCGCCAATTGGAGCGGCGACACGCTGCCAGGCGCTACCGATGACGTCACGATCGACTTCGGGGCGAATGACTTTACCGTCGTGCATTCCGCAGACGCCACGAACATTCACAGCCTGACGAGCCGTGCCAATCTCTCGGTGACAGGCGGCGAGTTGCTCGTCTCCGACACATCCCATCTTTACGGCGACCTGTCCGTCAGCGGGGTCTTTGGCGGGGCGGGAGACACCACCGTGGATGGCACGTTCACCTGGGCGCGGGGCACCCTGCGCGGGGCCAACGGCCAGGGATCGTTGACGGCCAATGGTGACACGTCGCTGGCCAGCA
>CAZXYZ010000034.1:22932-77549 GCA_964645045.1 uncultured Pirellulaceae bacterium
ACCGCGGGCCAGACCGTTGTCGGCAGCGGGGCCAGTTTCACGGGAACGGTTCACGCTTTCGGCGACGTCAACGTGAGCGGGACGGCCAATATCGTGGACGCCACGCTGAACGTTTCGGCCAAGGAACTGGCGAGCCTCCTCCTGAGTGGCACCCTCATCACCGACGAAGACCTTTCGGTCACGGGTACGTTCACCTGGGCCCTCGGCACGCTGCGTGGGGCCAACGGCCAGGGATCGTTGACGGCCAATGGTGACACGTCGCTGGCCAGCACGACCCACGTCGGCAGTTTCCTCGAACAGGGATTTCACTACATCAATGCAGCGTCGGGCACGTTGACGGTAACCGTATGGAACGACGCGGCAGGCGTTTGGCTTGACCACGGTTCCGTGTTCGAGAACCGAGGAACGATGCGCCTGGGTGACGGTTGGGGAGTGATGGGGCGCGACGCGGCCTCAACGTTCATCAACTCGGGGATCGTGCGTAAAGATGTTGGCACCAATGTCTCCGGAATGCTCTTCGATATCGCGGTTATCCACAACGAGGGGCGGATCGAAGTCACGTCCGGAACCTTGCAGTTGGGAGGGGTGGCCGCTTGGAATTCCTACGTCGGCTACACCGGCACGACGATCATCGACAATGAGCTTACGGGTTCGCTGGTGGGCAGCCCCGGCACGACCCTCGCGGCCCATGGCGTGCTGACGAACACCGGCACGATCTCATCCGGCGGCACGGTGGGGCTGCATGTGGGACAGCACACGATTGCGGGGGACTACACCGCGGGCCAGACCGTTGTCGGCAGCGGGGCCAGTTTCACGGGAACGGTTCACGCATTTGGCAACCTCAACGTGAGCGGGACGGCGGACATTGTGACGGCCACGCTGGACGCCTCGGCCAAGGAATTGCCCAGCCTCAGTTTGAGCGGCACCCTCGTCACCGACGAGGACCTGTCGGTCGCGGGTCCGTTCACTTGGAACTACGGCACGCTGCAAGGCGTCGGCGGGATCGGAAGCCTGACGGTTCTTGGCGATACAACACTGAACCGGAATCTCGCGGTCCGGGATTTTAAGTTGATCAATGCGGCCGAGATGATCTGGACGGACTGGACGATCAAGTTCTACGGCTCCGGCAGTTCATTCGTGAATGCGGCTGGCGCCACGTTCGACGACCGGATCGATGGCACGTTTGGCAGCGTCGATGGCAATTGCGTGCGGTTTGTGAATGAGGGATACTTCGTCAAGTCCGGCGGCGCGGGGACGACCTACTTGCAGATGCAACTTTACAACCGAGGCACCGTCGAGATTCAGCAGGGGCGGCTGTTCCTGGGTTGCGGGTATGTTTCCAACGACCCGGGTAATCCACCCACGCCCGGGATCGACCTGCCGCCGGGCATTCCGTGGGTCGTCGAAGACCCCGATCCGCGGCCGCTGCCACCCGCCGAACCGCCGGTCGTTGTTCCCGGGTCCTACACGCAGACCGTGACCGGGCTGTTGATCGAGCAGATTGCCGGGCATACCGGGCCCGGCGTCTACGGGGTCCCGGGAACCGATTACGGCCAACTGGTCGTGATGGGCGACGTGGCGCTGGCCGGCAGTCTCGAAGTGCAGGTGCTCGGCGCGTTCGTGCCGAGCATCGGGCAGCAGTACCTGGTGATCGACAATCGTGGCTCCGACCCGATCGGCGGCACCTTCATCGGGCTGGACGAAGGAGCGATTGCGTGGGCCGGACTCTACGGGTTCGCGGTTTCCTACGGCGGCGGCGACGGCAACGATTTCGTGCTGACGATGGATCGCTTCGCCAATACTCCGCCCACAGCACACGCCAGTGGGCCGTACATGGTGGACGAAGGCGGAACGGTTGCGCTCAGCGCCGCGGCTAGTTCCGATGCCCAGCAGTCGACGGCCTCGCTATCGTTCGCCTGGGACTTGGACGGCGACAACGTGTATGGCGAAACCGGAGCCGATGCCCAGCATGGTGTCGAAATCGGCATGGAGCCGGCCTTCTCCGCGACTGGGTTGGATGGGCCGACTTCGCTGACGGTTCATCTGCGTGTGACAGACAATTACGGGGCGTCCGACACGGCATCCGTTCAGATCAGTGTCTTGAACGTCGCTCCGACGGCAACGCTGACCGCCTCGAATCCGGTCGCGGAAGGATCGCCGATTGAACTGGCGCTGGTCGACGCCTTCGATCCGTCGGCTGCTGATACGGCCGCCGGGTTCACGTACGCCTTCGACTGTGGCGACGGCGCGGGCTACGGCGGCTGGGGCGCAGCGAACTCGTTTAGTTGTGCCACTTCCGATCCGGGGACCCGTACCGTGAGAGCCCAGATTCGCGATAAGGACGGCGACACGAGGGAGTACACAACGACGGTCACCATCCTGCCTCTGCCCACCATCGCTGGCCGCGTATTTGACGACGCGAACAACGACGGGCTGTTCGTGCCCGCCGACGGCGACATGGGATTGGAGGGCGTGACCGTGAATGTGTACGCCGAGGATACCAACGCGCTGGTGGCGACGGTGACCACGGCCGGCGACGGGATTTACCTGATTGACGCCAGGCTGAGCGCCGGCAGTTACCGGCTGGTGCGGTCATCGGCGCCGGGGATGCTGGACGGCCGCGAGACGGCCGGCAACCTGGGCGGCGGCGTCGACAATGCCGCGGACAGCGATCGGATCTCAGCGATCAACCTCGGTCCGGCCGGCTCGGCCGACGCGGTCGATTACCTGTTCGCGCAGATTCGTCCGTCGAACGCCTTAGGGCTGGTGTGGCTGGACTTCAACGATGACGGAGAAGTCAACTTTGGCGAGCAGGCGATCGAGGCGGCGATCGTCGAGTTGACCGGCCACGACGACCGGGGCAACCCGGTCAGCCGGACCGCGGTGACGGACAGCAGTGGCGTGTACAGCTTCTTCGATCTGCGGCCCAGCAACGCCGGCGGATACGCGATCCACGAGGTCCAGCCCGGGACCTATGCGGACGGCAAGGACGCTGCAGGGATGGTAAACTGCGTTGCGACGGGGACCGTTTCGGCCAACGACTCGATCGCCGGGGTGGTGATCCCGCGTCCGAATTCGAGCGCGGAGGACTACAATTTCGCGGAGCGGGCGCCGTCGGGCGGCGCGATCGCCGCGGGGCAAACGGCCACGATCGGCTTCTGGCAGAACAAGAACGGCCAGAACCTGATCAAGTCGCTCAACGGCGGCTCGTCCGGCACGCAACTGGGGCACTGGCTGGCTGCGACTTTCCCGAACATGTACGGAACCGGCGCGGGGGCCGGCAACCTGGCGGGGAAGACGAACGCGGAGGTCGCCGCCCACTACAAGATCCTGTTCAGCCGCAACGGCAATTCTGCTGCCGGGGGCGGGCCGCCGAAGATGGATGCCCAGGTGCTGGCCACGGCACTGGCTGTGTATGTAACCAACCAGACACTGGCGGGCAGCACGGCGGTGGCGTTCGGGTTCACGGTCAGCCAGTACGGTGCCGGCGCGGCGGAATTCAATGTCGGCTCCCGCGGAGCCGCATTCGGGTTGGCCAATAACGCCACGGCGACCGTGCTGGACCTGCTGCTGGCCGTCAATGCCCGTTCCACGGCCGGGCGGCTGTACGATTTGGACGACGACGGCGACGCCAACGATGCGCTGGAGACACTCTATCGAACGCTGGCCAACGACCTGTTCACCGCCATCAACGAAGCAGGATAGACGCCGTTCCGGGCAGGCTGCGGCGGACCAACGCGGCCTTTGGCCGCAACCAAGCTTTGTCGTAGACCTTGTCGTAAACCTTGTCGAAGGGAGCCCCGACAAAGATTACGACAAAGATTACGACAAAGGAAATGCTCGCAAGAAAACAAGAAATCGGGAACTAGCAATACAAAGGGCCAGCCCGGCATTCCAATGAGCGGATCGTAACTCGAAGCGGACCATTTTCATCGGGCACGGCTCGGGCCTTTCGTCCAAGCCGCATCCGCCAGTACGCGGGGCGAGGGCCTCCAGCCCGGCATTCTGGCGAATGCGGCGATCGAAGTCGTTCACGGTGCTGCCGTGCGGGGCGCCCAGGATGCACGACTTCAAAACGCGCCTGCGGGGAAATTCGAGACGAGACGCCTGTCCCGATTCTCGCGCTGCCGTGAATGGTGCGGTCGGCTGTCGCCCCCCGTTTCAGCGCCGCTCACACACTCCCTCGAGAACATACCTCGGGCCCGTCCCACCCTTGCCTATTGGCAACGTTCGGGATAAACCACTCGGACGGTGCCGTCGGCGCCCGGGTTTCGTTTCCTCACCGATTTCCCAACTTTGCGAGGACTTTCATGGGATCGATCCGCCTCCGGCTTGTCATGGTTTGTGCTGCGTTTGCCGCGTCCGGTCCGCCCGGCGACTTCCTGATCCGGGCGGCGGACGAAGGGCCGCCGCCGGCGGCGGTGGCAAGCGGCCCAAACGACAACGCACGGCACGTTCCGGCGGCGGAGCAGCTGCGCGTCGCGGCCGGGTTCTGCGTGGAACTGGTCTACGCGGTGCCCCGCGAGACGCAGGGCTCGTGGGTCTCGCTGGCCGTCGCCCCGGACGGCCGGCTGGTCGCTTCGGACCAGCAGCGCGGGCTGTACCGCATCACGCTGCCCGGCCCGGGCGACGCCCGGCGCGAGCCGCAGGTGGAGCGGCTGGCGGTCGAGATCGGCGGCGCTCAGGGGTTGCTGTTCGCGCACGACAGCCTGTACGCCGTGGTGAACGGTCCCGAATCCGGCCTGTATCGCCTGCGCGACGCGGACGGGGACGACCGGTTCGAGCAGGTCGAACTGCTGCGGCGGTTCGACGGCGCGGGCGAACACGGGCCGCACGCGGTCGTCTTGGCGCCGGACGGCGAATCGCTGTACCTGGTGGGCGGCAACGACTGCTTTCCGCGCGAGTTCCCCGAGTCGTCGCGCGTGCCGCAGGTCTGGCAGGAGGACCGGTTGCTCAGCCGCACGAGCGCCTCGGACGGCCCCTGGGGCGACCGGCGGCACGGGGGCTGGATCTGCCGGACGGATCGGGACGGCCAGCGGTTGGAGTTGGTCGCCATGGGCTTGCGCAATCCCTACGACGTCGCCTTCAACGCCGACGGCGAACTGTTCACGTTCGACGCGGACATGGAATGGGACGTCGGAACGCCCTGGTATCGGCCGACGCGCGTGTGCCACGTGATTTCCGGGGCCGACTTCGGCTGGCGGGCCGGAACGGCCAAGTGGCCGGACGGCTACTTCGACAGCTTTGGAGCGGTCGTCGACGTGGGCCTCAGTTCGCCCACGGGCATCGCTTTCGGCGAGCGGGCGGCGTTCCCCGCCAAGTACCGGCGGGCCCTGTTCCTGGGCGATTGGAGCTGGGGCAACATTTACGCCATGCACCTTGAACCGGCCGGCGGGACGTACCGCGGCGAGATCGCGCCGTTCGTGGCCGGCGCTCCGCTGCCCGTGACCGATCTGGTCATCCGTCCGCAGGACGGCGCCCTGTATTTCGTGGTCGGCGGACGCGGCGTCCATTCGGCCCTGTATCGAGTCCGGTACGTAGGGGCGGCCGAGTCCGCAGAGGCCGCCGGGGACAACGTTGCCGGGGGCGACTCCGCCGGGGCGGGCGAGGCGCCCGGTGAACTTCGGGCCCGGCGGCGGCGACTGGAGGACTTTCATCGGCCCGGGACGTCCATCGAGACGGCCGCGTTATGGCCGTCGCTGGCGAGCGGCGATCGGGCTGTGCGGTATGCGGCCCGCATCGCCTTGGAGCACCTGCCCCTGGAACGTTGGCGGAACGAGGCGGCCGCGGAACGCGAACCACGGGCCCGGATCGCCGGTCTGTTGGCCGCCGTCCGCCACGCGCCGGGCGGCGACGCCGCCTGGCTGCTGGACGCCCTGGCCTCCGTTTCCCGGGACGCCCTGCCGTCCGGCGACCGGGCCGATCTGCTCCGCACGTACGCGGTCTTGTTGAGCCGTCAGGGCCGCGAGGGAGACGCCGGGAAGGAGGTCCGCCGGCGGGTCTGCGAACAAGTCGACCGGCTGTTTCCCGCGCCGGACGAGACCTTGGATGCCTTGTTGGCCGAAATCCTGGTGTTCGCGCAAGCTCCCCGGATCGTCGATCGCGTCCTGGAGCGGCTCGAACGGGCGGAGACGCAAGAGGCCCAGATCCATTACGCCATGTGTCTGCGGGAAGTACGTGACGGTTGGACGCTGCCCCAGCTCCGGCGGCTGTTCGCCTGGTTCCAGCAGACCACGCTGCAGCGCGGCGGCGTGCTGTTCGGCGATTATCTGGAAGACATCCGTTCCGCGCTGGAAAAACGGTTGACGGCGGACCAGCGCGACCAGTTGCTGGACGTGCTGACGACACCCCAACCGGCCGCGCCGCTGGCTGTGCTGGCCGCGCGCGCCGTGGTGCGGGAGTGGACGGTCGACGAGTTGCTGGCAGGCGTCGAGGCGGCGGCCGGCGCGGGCGATCCGGACCGCGGGCGCGCCGTGTACAAGACCGCGCTGTGCCTGAATTGCCACCGCCTGGGCGGCCAAGGCGGGAGGGTGGGTCCCGACTTGACCGGCGTCCTGCGCCGCTTCAGCGTGCGCGACGTGGTCGAGGCCGTTGTCGATCCCGACCGCGTGATTTCCGATCAGTATCGGGGCGTCCGCATCGTCACGGACCAAGGCACGATCGTCACCGGCAAAATCGCGGACCTGCACGGCGGCACGCTGACGCTGATCGGCGACCTGCTCGATCCGGGCCGGCAGACGAAGATCAACCGCGACCAGATCGACGAACTGACTTGGTCCCCGACGTCCACCATGCCCCGCGGGCTGCTGGACACGTTCACTGCCCGGGACGCCGCCGACCTGCTGGCGCACCTGCGGGCGGCCGCGGCGCGAGAATCCGGCTTCAAGGACCGTGATTGACGCGGGGAAATAGAAGATCGCCGCCCAAACCACTTCCGGAACCGCAGGGGTAGCCACGGTCGCCGGCAAGTGGGAATTCCGCACTCCGGCGAGGGAAGCTCGCCTTCGCGGGGGATCACAGCGATGGGCTCGAGTGAGCCTTCCGCTTTCGGCGGCGGCGGCCGCCATCCGCGACCTGGAGCGCGTCCGGGCCGCGCATACCCCCATCGTGGCCTTGACGGCCCACGCGATGAAAGGCGACCGGGAGCGGTTTCCGGCGGCGGGCATGAACGCCTACGTGACCAAACCCGTCCGCCCTCACGAGAAACGAGGGCGACGGTAACCCCGCTCGCTGCAGACATTTCGGCGTTTTCAAATCTGAGATGGTTTTCCGGGACTGCCATGTCCGTGGGTTCCCAGTGCGGCTGGGGCGTGCGGCGGTTGAACCGACATAGAAACTACGGCACAACAGACCTTGCACCCTTGGTTAACCGCCGGCGCGCAGGTTCGAGTTCCATCCGGAATTCTCGATCCGGGGCTTGACAACGCGTTTCAATTGCGGGACAATTTCGCGTAATGATACTGAATCTCAATTACATTAGTCGGAGGCGGGGCTTGCTGACGCGGCTCGGACAGGCGCCCGCCCAGCACGCTGGCGGGGTGTTGATTTAGTCGTGGCGTAAGCTTCCAGCGTGCGAAATGGGCAACGGAAGCAGGATAGCAAATTGAACATAGGCACCGTCGGCAAGCTGGAAGCTTACCCCACATGCCACCACCGATTAAATCAACAGCCCGCTGGTGGCGATGCCGGATGCCCGCGGCCCGGCGCGGGGGCGGCGGGACGAAGCGGATGTTTTTGCCAGCCTTGACGTTCGGGCCGCGAAAGGGACGAGGGACCGGTATGACGGAACGGGAATCCAAGGACGCGTCCGGCCGCGAGCGGACTTGCGAAGACGCATCCGCATCGGTTCCGACCGCCCGTAGCGAGGACCTGTTGCACGGCGGCCGGCAGTTGCGGATCCTTCACGGCAACGAAGTGTACCGGCTGGTGTTGACGCGGAACAACAAATTGATTTTGCAGAAGTGAAGGCCGCGGCTTGTCGCGGTTAGCCAAACCTTGCCGCGCGGCAGCCGCTAGAAAGGATGGATGAATGAAACCACGGCCGACAACCGTCGGCAGCTTGTGAAATTCGATCGCGTCGATGGACGAATGTCTTCGGCAGCCAGCCCGCCCGTCAGCCGGGATTCTCTCCGGCCAGCTCGCCAGCCAGCTCCTTATTTCTTCACCCTTTCCTTGTTCGCCGCGTCCGGGTGATTTCCGTGGAACCTCCACGTGATTTTCGTGGGTAGCGGCGTCCGGGTATTTCTCCAGGAGCTTGAGTCATGCACAAATCGAGAACGGCTTTTACGTTGATTGAACTGTTGGTGGTGATCGCCATCATCGGCATTCTGGTGGCTCTGCTGCTGCCTGCGGTGCAAGCGGCCCGCGAAGCGGCGCGGCGCACGCAGTGCGCCAACAACTTCAAACAAGTGGGGTTGGCCTTGCACAATTATCACAGCGTCTACCATTGCTTTCCGGGGATCGGAGATACGAGCAATCGCGCCTATTCGGTCCTGGCGCAGAGCCTGCCGTTTGCCGAGGAGGCGTCCCTCAAGGGCCTGATCGATTTCTCTCAGCCGATCTACACGGGCGGCTCTTACGCGGGCGGAGGAGCGCTGAGCATCGCGCCGGCCAACCGCGAAGCGGCCCAGACGCTGGTCAAGATGTTCCGCTGTCCGAGCGACGGTCAGCGGGACTTGTTCAACGCCTTTGACTGCAACGCCGCAGGCGGCGAAGCGTACCGGGGGTCGAACGTGGTTGTCTGCACGGGCTCGGGGCGGAATTCGTCCTGGGATCTCCGCCGGCCGACGGACGGCTTGTTCTACTACGGTTCGACGCGCGGACTGCGGGACGCGCTGGACGGTACCAGCCATGCGGTGATGCTGTCCGAGACGCTCATGGGCAACGGAATCAACGGCGGCTCGCGGCCCGAGAAGCCGCACCAGGCGGTGGCTTGGATCGGCCCCGCGATGCATTCCAACCCGGATGTCGCGGCATTGGCCAACGGTCCCGTCTCGTCGTGGGAAGGCTACCGAGGGTATGCCTGGATTTCGGGCAAGTCGTACAGCACGACGTTCAGCACCTACGATCCGCCCAACCCGGCCCATCCTGACGTTTGCCAGTTCACCTACGGCTGGTTCGCCGCCCGCAGTTTTCACGCCGGCGGCGTCAATGTGTGCCTGGCCGACGGCAGTGTTCGCTTTGTCTCGAACGACATCGAACGAGCCACGTGGAACAACCTGGGCAGCATCGCCGACGGCGAAGTCATCGGCAAGTATTGAGAGACCTGTGGAGAGACCTGTGGAGCCACACTGAAGCCATGTTTCAACGCCTATTCGCCGTTTCCCGTTGGCTGCATCGCTACTTGGGCTTGGTGCTTTTCCTGTACCTGGCCCTGGAAGGCGTCACGGGCATCCTGTTGAACCATCCCGGCTTGATCAGCGGCCTTGCGGTGCCGCGGTGGCTGGTGCCGCCGTCGTATCGTATCGGCAACTGGAGCCGGGGCAGCTTGCGAACCGCCGTCTTCTCGGAACGGGATCCGAAACTCGGCTTCTTCGCCGGCTCCGAGGGTGTCTGGAAGACGAGCGACGGCGGCGTCACGTTCGAACCGCTGGAATCCGGCTACCCGCGATCGAGCTACCATCGCCGAACCAACCACGTCCTGTTGTTGGAGGATGCGGGCGGAGCACGCTTGTGGGCGGCCACGCGAGGCGGCCTCTACGAATGCGATTTGAAGCAAGAGACCTGGCGACCGGTCGAGTTGGGCGGCGAGCCGGAGGAGGTGCGCAAAATCCTTCTCGTGGACCGGAGGTTAGTGGTCTTTACGCCCTCGCATGCGTATGAGTCGGCCGCGAGCACCGCGCTCGGCGCGGCCGGTTTCCGTCCCGTATCCCTGGCCCGCGCCGGTGGCAGCGGCGAGGACGGCTTTCGGCTGGTGACGCTGATGGCCGCCCTGCACGGCGGCGAGATCTGGGGCTTGCCGGGCCGCCTGCTGATCGACCTCGTGGGCGCGGGATTGGTGTTCCTTTCGCTATCCGGCGTCTACGTCTGGTACTTCCCGCGCGCCTTGCGCTGGTCGTTCCGCGGCCACCGGGCCGCCCATACCGGCGACACCCGCCAACGCCGCGCGTATCGTTGGCTGTACAAGTACCATCTGGATCTTGGCGTTTGGGCGACGTTATTCCTGATCGTGATCGCCGGCACGGCCCTGTGCCTGCCTCCGTCGCCGTTGGTCTCGCTGACGGCCCGCACAACCGTCTCCCGCGGCTACTGGCCCGGTCCCCTGCCGACCGATCCCTGGCACGAGAGTATTGGCAACGCCACCTATGACTCGGAGCGCCACGAAATCGTGATCGAATCGAAAGGTTCATTGTGGCGTGGGCCGGCCGACTTCTCCGGCGCATTTACCAAGGATCCGGCTCGGCTTCCGGTTGGAGCGATGGGCACCAACGTGATGGAAGCGACCCGCGACGGGCTCTTGGTCGGTTCCTTCAGCGGACTGTATCTAAGCCGGCTGGACGGCGGCCCGCCGACCGACCTGCGCACCGGCAAGCCCAGCCCGCAAGGGACACCGCGCCGGCCGGTCGGCGACTGGCAGGTAGCGGGCTACTTCGAGACGCCGGCGGGCGAGCGGTTCGTTGCCACGCACAACGGCGGTCTGACCGGGATCGGAGACGCACGGCCGGGGAACCGATTTCAGCCCCCCGACGAGATGATCGCCGGCTATCGCATGCCACTGTGGAGCTTCTTGTTCGAGATCCATAACGGCCGCATCCTTCGCGACTGGATGGGCCGCGGCTATTTCCTGATTTCGCTTGTGGGGGCCGGTTCGTTGTTGGTGATCAGTCTCACCGGCCTGTATGACTGGGCCTATCGCAAGTCCCGGGTCCAACGCCGCGCGGCGGCCGCGGACGAAACCGAATCGCACTCCACACCAACGCACCCGGAAGGTGCCGTTCACCATGCCACCCGCACAGGTAGCCGCCAGGGACGGGCCGACGCATCCAAACCTGACCTCGTACGAAAACCGTGATGAACTCGGAGAAACCATGTTCGAATCTATAAAAACACTCGGGGCGGTCTTGGTCGAGCATCCGCTCGGCGGAGGCGTCTTGGGTCTGGGGGCCTTGGCCCTGGCGCAGACGGCCCTGGGCCTGGCCCGGTCGCGGCAATGGCCCCTGCTGCCGCTGGTGCTGGGGCTGACGGGCTTGGCCGGATTCTTGATCAATCCGCTGGCGGATGCCACCACGTCGCAGCAGCTGCGGAGTGTGCTGAGCCGCCAGGACGTCCTGACGTCGCTGGCCATCGTCCAGATGGTCCTGGCCGCGGCGGCGATCGCGTGCAGCTTGCGTCTATCGGCGGCGCAGGGAGACAGCCGGTGGACGCTGGGGCTGGGGCTGATCCACTCGCTGCCCGCGCCGGCTTTGATCGTCGCGATGTTGTTCTGGGAACACGCCTGGCTGGAACGGTTCATCGGCGCGCGGCCTGAGGCCGTCGGCCGCAGCGTGGGAGTCGGCGCTGCGCTGCTGCTGGCTTTGAGCACCGTTGCCGCGATGGCGGTCCCGGCCCGCAAACTGGCCGTCGTTCATTGCCTGGTGTCGGGCATGGTCGTGCTGGCTTGCATGTTCGTCCCGCTGCTGCCGTTTCCGCTGCCGGGGATGCAGGTGGCCGTCGAGCCGCTGGATCACGCCGATCGCGTCACCTGGATCGTCATCGGAGTGGTTGCCGCCGCGTTTTTCGTTTGGGGGTTTCGCCGCGGAACGCCGACGATCCGGCGGCTCGCAAGACCCGCGTTTCCTTACCGCTCGCCGGTGCGAGCTGAAAGTGAGTTGCCATGAATCTGCTGACCAATGTTTTCTACTTGATTTCGACGGCCCTGCTGATCCCGGTGATGCTCGTCCTGCTGGTGAGCCTGGTCCAGGTGCTGTTGGTGCTGGGCCAGGTCCTGCGCGAGTTCCTGGTCCGCAGCCGCCACGCGGCGGCGCTGGCCGCGTACGGCGAGGCCCTGATGCACAACACGCGCCCGCTGCCCGACCTGTCACCCAATGGCGGACAAGCGGACCGCGGCCGACGTTCGCGTCCCAGAACCTGCGCTGCCCTCGTGCCCGACACGCTGTCCCACTTGGCTCACGCTGACGGAGATCCGGTCCTGGCCGAAAAGCTGGTGGCCGACGCCGAAATCGCCTGGCGGGACGAGGTGGAGCGGATTGCGGAGTTGGCGCGCCGCGGCCCGGCCTTCGGGCTGATGGGCACGCTGATCCCGCTCGGTCCGGCCCTGGTCGGCCTGGCCGCGGGAAATCTGCAGACAATGGCGGAGAATTTGGTGATCGCCTTTGCCACTACGGTGGTCGGGCTGCTGGTCGCAACGTTGGCCGGCGCGATCGTCGGTCTGAAGAAACGCTGGTATCGTGCCGATGCGGCGCTGGTTGGATTCGCGCTTGGGCGAGCCTTGGAGCAAGCGTCTTCCGCCCGCCACGCCGAACGGACCGGGGACCGACAGCACGGCGCCCACCCAGTTCGGCACGCCGCGTCGCCGGCCGGCGGGAACAACGGCTCCAAGACGGCTGAACCTCAACCCCAAGCTGCGGAGGCCTGCTGAAATGCTCACGACGACAACGGGCGGACGGCGTGGCAGCCGGCCGATGGAATTCGACGACGACACGGCCATCGACCCCACCGCCGGTCTAGCGAACCTGTTCGACGCGGCGATGGTGTTCGCCGTGGCCCTGATGGTGGCACTGGTCAGCTACCTGCAGATCCCGGCGCTGTTGCAGCAAAAGGACTACACGGTGATTACCAACCCCGGCCAGGCGGACATGGAGATCCTGGTCAAGGAAGGCGAAGAGATCCGGCACTACGAGGCGACCGAACAGACCGGAGTCGGACAGGGCGAGCTGCTGGGCCAGGCCTACCGGTTGCCGGACGGCCGCGTGGTCTACGTTCCGGCCGAGGATGCGGCCGGCCCGGCGGCCGACAAGGCGGCTGGCAAGGCGCCCTGACATCCGGACATAGGGGCAGCGCCGGCTGGCGTGCCTGCCTCCCACGTGGGCCGGTCTCTCCGAGACCGGCATCCGCGTCTCGGAGAGACGCGACCACGTGAGTCGCCGGACGACCCGCCAAAAATTGTGCCCCCTCGGGCACGGCCCCAAGCCGAGGAAATCGGAGAGCTTCGCGGGGTATGTCAGGATGTCAGGCGCCCGCCGGGACGCCCGGCAGCGGCGGGACAAACGAGACAGGCCGGTCTTCCTCAAACGACTGAAATGAAGGGACGTGAATCGTGAACGTACGCTCGAAACTGGTAAGTCGCCCGATGGTTCGCTGCCTGCTCGCGTCGTTGCTGCTGGTGTCGTGTGCGACGGCGGCCCTGTACGCGTATCACCGCTATCTCCGGAACGTACGGGTGGCGCTCGTGGGCTTCCGCGACAGTGACTGGGGAATGTGGTCGGCGGCGGCGCAGGGAACATCCTACACGCTGCACCGCTTCGAGCGGGAAGAGCTGGCCACGCTGCCGCTGGGAAACTACCAGGCCGTGTTGATCCGCGCCATGGGATACCGTCCGTCGCCGGAGGACGTCAAGGCGCTGGCGGCGGCGCGTGCGGCGGGTACCCGGATCGTGATGCTGACATCGACTAGCGAAACGGCCACCCAGCAGGAAAACCTGGAGCCGGAGCGCCGCCAACAAATCGACGCCTATCTGAAGCACGGCGGCGAGGACAATGTCCGAGGACTGCTGGATTACCTGGCCCGCGAACTGGCCGGGCGCGACGTGGCGGTGCCGCCGGTGATCGAGCGGCCTGAGGAGGGCTTTTTTCACCAGGGCGAAACCGTCTTTGCCACGCTGGAGGAATACGAAGCGTACCTGTCCGCCCAGCGGCCAAAGCTGATGGACGCCGACGCGCCGCGGGTCGTCTTGTTCGGCCCGTTTCTCGATCCGCTCAGCCCGCTGGAACGCGGCCCGGTCGACGATCTGCTGGGTGCCCTGGAACGCCGCGGCGTCCGCGTGTATCCGTTGTTCGGCCGCGAGCCATTTCCGCACATTGAACGGATTCGGCCCGATCTGGCCATCGTGTTTCCGCACGGGCGTTTGCAGCGCGGCGACGAGGCCCCGGCGGTGCTCAAACGCCTGGGCATCCCCTGCCTGAGTGCGCTGCATCTGACCGTCGATAGCCAGCAGTGGCAGGAAGATATGCGCGGGATCTCGGCCGGTTTGTTAAGCCAGTCGATCACCATGCCGGAACTGGATGGCGTGATCGAACCGCTGGTCATCTCGGCGATGGAGCCGAACGAACAAGGACTGCGGGTGCGCACGGCGTTGCCGGGCCGGTTTGAACGGTACGTCAACCGAGTGGCCAACTGGCTGAAGCTGCGGCGCACCTCGAACGGCCAAAAACGGGTCGTGATCGTCTACTACAAGTCGCCCGGCGCTTCGGCACTGACCGCGTCCGGCCTGGAGGTCGTCCCCGCGCTCTATAACACGCTGCTGCGGCTGCGCGACGAGGGCTACGACTTGGGTGAGGCGTTTCCCTCCAGCCCCGAGGCGTTGTACCAGTTGATCCAGCAGCGCGGTCGCACGATTGGCCAGTGGGCCCCGGGATCCTACGAGCGGTTCCTGGACGAAGCGCAGCCGGAACTGGTCCCCGTGGAACAGTACGCCACATGGTTTCAAGCCTCTTTGAGCCCTCTGCGGCAGCAGGACATGATCGAACGCTGGGGGCCGATCCCGGGCAAGCACATGGTGACCCAGCGCGACGGCCGGGGATATCTGGCCGTCAGCCGCATCCGCTTCGGCAATGTGGCGATCATGCCGCAACCGACCGCCGGCGCGATCGACGGCGACGAAGTGGCCACCGTCCACGGCACCGGCGAAGCGCCGCCCCATTTTTATCTGGGCGCCTACCTCTGGGCCCGCTACGGTTTCCGGGCCGACGCGATCGTCCATTTCGGCACGCACGGATCGCTGGAGTTCACGTTCGGCAAGTCGGCGGCGCTGAGCGACGATTGCTGGCCCGATATCCTGATCGGCGACCTGCCTCACGTCTACCCGTACATCATCAACAACGTCGGCGAGGCGTTGGTGGCCAAACGCCGCTCGTACGGCGTGATCGTTTCGCACCTGACGCCGCCTTTTACCGGCGCGGGGCTGTACGCCGAACTCGAACGGGTCCACGACCTGATTCACGAGTTCGAATACAGCGAAGACGAAGCCCTGCAGCACGAGTTGCGGCAAAGCATCACGGACGCGGTCCGAAAAATGGACATGACCGCCGATTTGGGACTGGATGACGCCGCGCTTGACGGCCGTGCGTTGGATGACCAACAACTCCGCCACCTGCACAACTACTTGCACGAACTGAAGGACCGCCATATCCCCGACGGCCTGCACGTGATCGGGCGCCCCTACCAGGAACACCAAATCCGCGATACGGCCGCGGCCATGCTCGGCTCGCGGGGCTGGGAAACGGTCCAGGCCGTTTTGCCGGCGGCCGAAAAGGACCGGGCCGCCGCGGCCGAACTGCAGAGCGAACTGATGCGTCAAGTGCTGGACTACGTCCGCCGGCGCCGCGGCGCCGACGCGCCGTCCGCCGCCGGCGACGCACCCGCAGCCGCTGCGAAGGCCGCCGCAGGCGAAGGAGCCGAGCCGGCCGCCAAACCGGCCGCTAAGTCGGTCATCAAGGATCAACCGGGTGCGGAAATAGACGGCTGGTTCGAGTCGCCGGAGCGGCTCGAACGGCTGCTCAAGGCGGCTCCGCCGGAAGCGGCCGAAGCGTTCCGCCAACTGCTGGACACGGCCGCCGAACACGCCGCGGCGCTGGAAGCTTCTACCGCCGCGGAACTTGACGCCGTGGTCACCGCCTTGGCCGGCGGCTACGTCGCTCCATCGTCCGGAGCCGACGTGGTGCGCAACCCGACGGCCGCGCCGACCGGACGGAATCTGTACTCGATCAACGCCGAGTTGATGCCCAGCGACGAGGCGTGGCGCGTGGGCGTGGCGATGGCGGACAGCATGCTGGCCGAGCACCTGGCGGCCCAGGGCCAGTACCCGCGGCGCGTGGCCTTTTCGCTGTGGGGCGGCGAGTTCATCCGCACCCGCGGCGCCACGATCGCCCAGATCCTGCACCTGCTCGGCGTCCGTCCCAAACGCGACGGACGCGGCACCTTGTACGAAGTCGAAGTCGTGCCGGCCGAAGAACTGGGACGGCCCCGGATCGACGTCGTCGTGCAGACCTCGGGCCAGTTCCGCGACGCCGCCGCGTCGCGGATCGCGTTGATCGACAAAGCTGTGCAGATGGTCGCCGAACTGGGCGACGAAGCGTACCCGAATTACGTCCGAGACAACACGGGGCAGGCCGAGGAGCAATTGAAACTCCAGGGCTACGCCCCGCGCGAAGCCCGCGACCTGGCCACCGCCCGCGTCTTCGGCGCGGCGGGCAATGCCAACTATGGGACGGGGATCATGGGCCTGGTCGAACGGGGCGACACCTGGGAAACCGAAGACCAGATCGCCCGCCGCTACCTGGAGAACATGAGCGGCGTGTACCGCGGCGACGGCGTCTGGGGCACGGTCGCACCCGGACTGTTCCAGACCCAATTGGCCGGCGCGGAAATCGTCGTCCAACCCCGTTCGTCGAACACCTGGGGGCCCTTGAGCCTGGACCACGTCTACGAATTCATGGGCGGCATCTCGCTGGCCATCCGCAACACAACCGGCAACGATCCGGCCGGTTATTTCAGCGACTTGCGCGATCCGGCCCGGCCTCGCGCCGCCACCGCCGCTGCGGCGATCCGCGAAGAAGCGCGGACGCAAGTCTGGAACCCGCGGTACATCGCCGGCTTGCAGCGCGAGGGCCCGTCGGCCGCGGCCAAGCTGACGGAGAACATCCGCAACCTGTACGGCTGGAATGTCATGCAGCCGTCGGCGGTCAGTCAGGCGTTGTGGGACGAGACGTTTGCCGTGTACATCGACGACAAGCACGGTCTGGACCTGCAAGCCTATTTCGAGAAGGTCAATCCGGCGGCACTGCAGGACATGACCGCCATCATGCTCGAGACGGTCCGCAAAGGCCTGTGGACGCCGTCGGACGAGGTCGTGCAGCGGTTGGCCGAACTGCACGCCGAACTGGTCGCCCGCCACGGCGCCGGCTGCTCGTATGAAACCTGCGGCAACAACAAGCTGCACGAGTTCCTGGCCGCCACGCTCGGCGCACCGGGCTCGGAGACCGCGCCGGAGATCGCCGCAAGCTACCGCGCCGGCCTGGCCGCCGCGCTGCAGTCCGCCGAACCCTTGCCGGAGGTCGAAGGGATGGAACTGGAGGAAAAACGCACCGTCGCCGAGACGCCGATCAGCGAGCCCAGCCCGCTGGCCACCGCGCTATTGGCCGGTCTGATCGTCGCCGCCACCGCCCTGCTTGTCCTGGCCGGCCTGGTCCGCCCCACACCGCTGGCCGCCTGAAACCCGGCCCGCCTCGATGGGCAGGAGGGCCAAAACACCGGCTGCGCGGCGTCTTCCGCTCAGACTACGACTGTCAGAGTCTTGCGGCTCAGAACGCGGCGGCGGCTTTCGCGCGCGTCGCGCTGCGGTCTCGTCTCATCGATCGCGGTCAACGCCGGCGGCGTGCCGGTGCGCCGACGGACGGCGCGCTTGGGCCGTTTCTGCCGCCGACTGGACCGTGGCAGGCTCAACGATGACCGGTTCGAGTGCGGCCTGCGCGAGTGGAACGGCGGGCGGCGGGGTTTGTCCTGAGCCGGCTGCCGGACCGGCGTCGAGCGAATCCAGGTGCGGGTCCAGCCGCGCGAACAGCCGGCGCAGGCCGGCACAGGCGGGGCAGTACACGGGCGGATCTTCCGCCCGGTGCCGGTGCCCGCAGTTTTCGCAGATCCAGACTGGCGGCAGGTACTCGCCATCCTGCACCTTGGCCGCCTCGGCGGCGCGGAGCCGCTCGCGCCAGTACGCGCTGAAGGTCTCGCCCGGCTGGTGCTTCAGGTAGTACTCGCTCACGACCTCCTCGATCAACTGCGGCAGCTGGTCGGCGTCCACGCCCAGCCGGTAGGGCAGGCCCAGGTGGATCCGGCCGGCAACGCCGCCGCCCAGGAACACGTCAAAACCCTCCCGCGTGCCCAGCAGACGGCGCACGCGCACGCCTTTGAGCCCGATGTCGGCCGTGAGATGCTGGGCGCAGCCCGCCGGACAACCGCTCATATGCACGCGGATGCCGTGCAGCATCAAGCCGCGCTGGCGGAGCTTGTCCATCAGCCGCAGCATGGGCCCCTTGGTCTCGGTGACCGCGATGTTGCAGAACTGTTTGCCGGTGCAGGCCACGGTGTTGCGCGTCAGCGTGTCGGCGTACAGGCTGAGGCCCAGGGCGGCCGCGTCGGTCGCCGCGGCGTCTTTGAAGCCCGCGCGGATGCCGGTGACCAGCAGGCCTTGCTCCGGGGTCGTCCGCAGGCTGCCGTCGCCCCACTTCTTCGCCACGCGGGCCAGCCCTTCCAACTGCTGCCAGGTGAGCCGTCCCAGCGGAACGGCCAACCCCAGGGCCCAGAGGCCCGGGTCCTGTTGCGCGATCCAGCCGACCTGGTCGTCATACCCGCTGGGCGGCTGCGGTTCGGCCGCCGAGGGCAGCAGCCGATAATCCAGCCGCTCGTCCAGCCGCTCCAGCACGCCTGCCACGCCGATCTGTTCCAGCAGGAATCGGAACCGGGCCGCGTCGCGTTTTTCGCGCGAGCCCCGCTCGCGGAACAGGTCCAGGACCACCCGCGCGACGTCCACCGCTTGATGCGGCGCAACCAGCACCGGCAGGTGCCAGGGCAGATGCGGATTCTGGCCCTGCGTGCCGCCCAGGAGCACGCGAAAGAACACGCCGCCGTCCTCCCCGCGGCAGGCCAGGTAGCTGAGGTCCTGCGTCCAGAAGGGGAGGCTGTGCGACGCGCGGCCGCTGACCGCGATGTTGAACTTGCGCGGCAAGTCCGCATACTGCCGCTGATCCAAAAACAAGGCGGTCAGTTCGCGGCACAGCGGGCGCACGTCCAGCAACTCGTCGGGGTCGAGTCCGCTGAGCGGATGGCCGAACACGCCGCGCACGTTGTCGTGGCCGGTCTGCCGCGCGGTCAAGCCGCAACGTTCCAGGCGCGTGACCGCCTGCGGGACGTGCTGGATCGGCAGGCCCTGCACCTGGACGCCCGCCCGCGTCGTGATGTCCACGATGCCGTGCCCCAACTCGTAAGCCAGGTAGGCGAGCTCTTTGGCTTGAGCCGCCAGCAGTTCATTGCCGGTGAGCCGGACGCGGAGCATGTAACTCTCCGGCGCGTCCCGCTTGCGGTAGAACAGCCCGTGCCATTTCATCCGCTCCAAATCGTCGGCGTTGATTTGAGCCATCGCCGTCCGCTGTTCCGCATGGGCCAAGACCTCCGGCCAGACATCGAATCCGTGCTTCTCCGATTTCCACTGCTCGACTTTGTTCATGTTCCTCCAAACCATCGTTTCTCCGGATCGCCAACCTTGGCTTGAAACCCGCCTCCCTCCGTGCAAGCCGCGTGCCAAGATCGCCCCCGCGGACGGCCACCGTCCCGCCTTATCCACCGTTGGCCGCACTTTCCGCGGTCAATTGCCCACTCTTCGCTGGAAACGCGGTGCGTCATCCGGCCGCCCACGCGCGGTTCGTGTGCCAAATTCGTCATCGCTCGTGCCCGCAATGAGAGCAATGAGGACTCGCCTGATGTATGCCGTCCCGATCGAAGCGTCGGCGACGGTATCATTCGCTTGGCTCTAGGCAGGACCGTTGTCGGCACGTCCAGCAGCCGGACGTACAACGTCCAAGTCAGGCTGCTGGGTCAATTCCCCGTCGAGGCGCCTGCGATTTTCAATCAGGCACTACTCGACACGAAGGAGACAGCATCCATCGCCGCTTCGGCCACGCTCAGGCCCTGCGGCCCTTGTGAAGGGGTTCGCTGGCGCCGACCGTGGAGCGAACCCAGAGGTAAACGGCGGTCAAACGCAACGCCGACCACCGATTGATTCTGAGCCGTCGGCCGTCAGCAAGCGGACGTAGTCCAGGCCGAACATGTAAACGGGCACAAGCGGACCGGGCGCGAAGGGGAAGTGGCGAACATGGCCACCCACTTCCCCCTGTGCCCCTTTGTTTTCCCAAGGTTCCCCCGTTAGACTCCATGCGGTATGTGGGAATCAGGACACCGAGTTTCCCTGCTTGGCCTCAGTCCTGCGGCAGAAAGGCAAGTTCCGATCACTCGCTGATCACTGGGGCCGGCACGGCAATCCTTCAGCTCCCAGGGGCACTTAGCGGCCCAGGCAAGGCCGCCTATTCCGGCGGAAGTGACATTGCGTCGCCGCCCGACGACCCAAGCCGCGCCTTGGAGGCTTTGTCGAATGAGGCAAATAGTGCGAGAGACATTGCCCTCTTGGTCGGAAGAGTTCAGAAGATCCTCAGCAGCCCGCAACGGGCTAGGCAGTTGTCACAGATGATCGCAGCCGCGGACTGCTCGTGCGGCGGGGGTGGAGGTGGCGGTGGGGGTGGGGGCGGATGCGGCCGTTACGAGGACAATTAGCCGCTCTGCCACGCAGTTGCACGCGGGGCCTAGTTCGGCAACAACCCATGTTCAGAGGTGCGACGTTCTGTCTATTTTCCGTCGCGGAAACGGTGTCGTATCCGCGGTGGCTTCTTCGCTGCGTTTCGTGGGCCGGTGAGCATGTGGATGAAATCAGGCCATTTTCCCATCAGACGCGCATATGCCTGCAAGCAATAGTGATACCAACCTCGCGTGTACGCGCAGACATGCCGGTTTCGCTGCGCAACCTCATAGTGGCACCCCCCACCGCACAGATACCGTGCCCAGCACGAGCGGCACGGCACCTGGTCGTCCACGGTTCTCTCCGCGATCCAGTGGGTCTGTTGGGCTGAATCCACGCCGCACTCCAGGTTGCCCACGCATTGAGATTGGTCTCCGAGAAAGCGATGGCAGACAAACAACCGTCCGTCCGGCCCGAGCGCGAGGTAAGTCACCCCTGCCTGACACGGCAGCGGTTCACAACTTGCTGTGTGGATTTGCCGCAGGGCGTTGGTCATATTCCCAAACGGATAGACGATGCCTTCGCCCACGAGATGCTCGTACTGATCGCCGCATTGAAGCATTTGCTGCAACATTGTTATCAGATGGCTCTTATTCAACTGGCCGCAACCGGTCGGGCAACTGAGTAGGGGCGCAAAGAACACACGCTCAAAACCGATCTCGGCAAGAAGGTCGAGCGTCTCGCACAAGGCCAAGTTGGCGGGCGTGACGGTCACGCGCGCGACGATTTGAATTCGATCCCTGGCGGGCATCAATACTTTTAGGTTATCGACGATCCGCTCGAACGATCCGTGCCCCCCTCGGAAGTATCGCTGCCTGTCGTGAGTCGGCCCCAAGCCATCGAGGCTGATTGTGACCTTGAAGCGATGACGAGCAAAGAAATCTGCATCGGCCGGGGTCAGCAATGTACCATTCGTCGTCACGCCGAACGCGACCTGAACGCCCCTGTGCCCGGCAATCTCTTCTGCGAACTGCGTGGCGGCTTGCAGCACCCCCCGATTCAGCAGCGGTTCACCGCCGATGAAACTGAGGTGAACCTGCTCCCCATTTCCAGCTTCGGACAGAACCCAGTTTACGGCCTCCATCGCCATGGCGATGGTCATGTTCTGTCGTGGCCGGCTAACGTTGCCTCCGCCCAGGTAGCAGTAGGAGCAATCTAGATTGCAGTACTCCGTAATCGCGAGACTCAGCGAGCGGACCGATGCTGGCCCCCTCCGCAAAACCTGTGGCGGCGTCAGCTTCTGGATGCCAAGCGAATCGAGGATAAGGTCGAGAATCGCCGGAGGCAGGATTGAGGCGTCGGCTAGCACTTGGGTGGCCTCCCGAGTTATTCGGAACACGCGCGATCCGTTTGCGAGGAAGAGATGCGGTTCGCTTTCCACCTCGAATAAGTGATAGTCCTTTGGAGCAGAAAAACGAAACCTCCTCATGGCGTTCTCAGGTTCGGAATCGCATGGCGTCGACATGGTTTCACCCTTCGACAGAAACGGAAGGGGCTACCCATTTTCCGATCCTGTGCATGCTCGCTGATCTTGATAAATCCTTCGTCATCGTTTCTTGGGGATGCGGATGTAGGAAACGAAGCAGCAGAGAGGCGACGGTCGTGACTAGAACGTTGCGAGGTCAGTTGCTCGATCCTGTTGAAATCGATAGATGTCCATTCTGTGAAAGCTGGTAGCTCTCGTCAAGCCGCTCCGCCGGGCGCCGGGGCAGCCAGTGAGCGGCACGCGGTCGGCGTGAGAGAAGCCTGGACAGCGCAGCCGGTGGTTGCCCAACCCGACGGCCGGGGGCCGGCGTCGGGGGAATGGCCGGCATGTGGGGAACGCGGGCCCCCCACGCCCAATCGTCTGGAAGGGGAATTTCGGGCGGGCCCGGCGGACAGGCTCGGGCTATTCGCTTCATCCCCGCGGTCGCCCGAGAAAGCGGGAGGGATGATTGAAAAGGCATCCGTCCCCGCGTGGCTGGTCGGTAGCCGAATGCCACACCTGAATGGCCGATGGCCCGTCGCCGCGTCGGTCGGTCGGATCTGCGGCATACGAGCGGCCGTCGCTGCTGAAGGGCCCACCTCATAGCCGAACTCGTCGTTCCGCACCGGTTCGCCCACCGCGCGGCCGGTGTGCAGGTCGAAAAGCGGGACCTCGTTCCCGCCTTCGTAAACGCCGAAAGTCACCACCAGCAGGCGCTGGCCGTCGGGCGCGATCGCGACCCGGTGGACGGGCAGGCGATGCGCGACCGCCGTCAGGGTTTCTCCCTTGGTCGGCAGCTTGTGCATCTGGGGATGGAACGATCCCCGCGCCAGCCGCCTCGACTTCTTGGCGTTGTCCAAGAGGTCGCCCAGAGTCGCGGCCCGTAGGTTGCGCGGATCTTCGTACGCGGGACTCCGTCCCGACCGAATCGGGCCGGACCCCCAACCTACTTGGGCTGAGGGCTCACGCCGCACTGAGTTTAGGCAACGACCTGATGTTCCCGGCCGCCACGACAGAACGCATCGACCGCGGGCGCGACGTTGGTGCCGGTTGGGCAGCTCGCCTCGTCGTCTCTGTGCTTCGCAATCGGCGTGTCTCCCAACTCGAGTAGTTCCAACCCCGCCAACTCTGCCAAGGGGGAGATGTCGTCGATCGGGTTCCGCGCGAGCTCCAGCCGCTTGAGTCGGACGGCCGAGCGGAGCGGCCCCACGTCGCTCCAGCCGGTCTCGACGGCGCGCAACGCCGTCAGCGCGGGGAGCGCCGCGATCTTGGCCGCCGCCTCACGATTCAGAGGGTTGAACGACAGATCCAGTTCTGCCAGCACCGTCAGGCCCGCCAGATCGGGCAGCGCGCTAATCTGGTTGCCGGCCAGATCCAATCGATGCAGCACCGTCAAGTTCTTCAGGAATTCCGCGGACGCAAGGCGGTTGCCCGCAACGGACAGGTCTTTAAGCACGATCATCGCGTGCAGCGATTGGAGCGAGCCCACCTTGTTGTAGTCGAGTCGCAACGTCCTCAGTGCCAGACCCTGGAGAGGACTTACGTCTTCAATCGCGTTGTGGGCGAGATCAAGGATCTCGAGGGTGGTCCGAGACGACAAGGGGGCGACGTCGACAATCGCATTGAACGACGCATCCAGCCTCGCAAGCCGCGCCAGGCCGCCCAGCGGCGTGAGGTTCTGGACCTTGTTTCGCGACAGGTCGAGCTGCGCGAGCTTGCTCAGACCCGCCAACACGGCCAGATCCTCAATCGCGTTGGCCTCCGCGATCAGTTGCTGCAGATTGGTCAGCGCTCCGAGCGCCGCCAGCGTCACGACCTTATTGCCCGTGATATTCAGGGTGCCGAGGCCCGCCAAGGCGGCGACGGGTGTCAGGTCCGAGAACCCATCGTCTGTCGCCACGAGCGTGCGCAGCTTGATCAGCGCCGGTAGGCTCGCCAGATCGGACAGGCCGCACCGCGACACGTCCAGGCTCCGCAACTCTGGGAGAGCGGCCAGGGGAGTCAGCTTCGGACCGCTCAGCGGGTTGCCCGCCAGACGCAAGGTCGTCAGTCCCTTGCAGTCCTTCAGCGGGGTCAGGTCTTCGATCCGGTTGTCCGTCAGGTCGAGTCCGCCCAGCCCCGACAGCCCGGCCAGCGGGGTCAAGTCCCGGACCGCGTTTGCGCCTAAGTCGAGGGTTCCCAACCCCTTCAAGTCCTTCAGGGGCTGGAGGTCCTCGATGGCATCGTTGCGGTCGAGACGCAGCACGCCGAGCCCTGCCAGCGAGGCCAGGGGGGAGATGTCCTTGATCCGATTGTCGTTCAGCTTCAGTTTGGAAAGGGCTTTGAGCCCGGCCAGGGGAGTGAGGTTGCGGACCCGGTTACGTCCAAGGAAAAGGAACATCAGACGCGTCATCCCTGTGAGCGGTGTTAGGTCCTCGACGAGATTTCCCGACACGTCCAATTCGGACACCCGCGGCTTGTCGGCCAGAGCCGCAATGTCGGCGATAGCGTTCCCTGACAGGTAGACTCTCTTTAGGCGATTCATGTCTGCGAGCGGGGCAATGTCACTGATCCGGTTGCGGTTCAACGACAAAAGGTCCATGACCGTCAGCCCCGTGAGGGGCCTGAGGTCAGCCACACCGCAATCATCGAGTAGGAGGCTCGTTACGCCCTTCATCCCGGCCAAGGCATCGATCCGCTCGATTCGGGAATTGCCACTAAGCCCCAGGTAGGCCAAGCTCGTCAACCCCGTCAGGGGCGTCAGATCGGAGATCTTGGGGTTCCCCGTCAGTTCGAGCTGCGAGAGGCGGGTTAGGTTGCGCAGGGGAGTCAGGTCGGCAATGGCGTTGTTCGCCAACAGCAAGACGCGCAGGTTGGACAGCCCTTCCAAGAAGCGCAGATCGCTGACGCCGGTATCCCTGGAGCCTTTATTGTTGAGCGCCAGTTTCGTCAGTGCTCGGAGTCTTGCCAAGGGTTCGAGCGAAATCCCTGCAAATTCGGCGCCGAAAAGCACGAGCACCCTCAAATGCTTCATGTCCTCCAGGGGCGCCAAATCGGTGGGCACCGCATCGACCAGCAGCTCAAATTCGCGGAGCCGGGTCAACGCGCGCAGCGGCGCCAGGTCCAGTCTGATGTCCGGCGCCGCTTCGATTTTCAATACAGTCAAAGCATGCAAGCCACTCAACCCAGTGATGTCGGCGACCTCGTTCCCGAGTTCCAGCCAGCGCAGGCGGCTCAGGTTCGACAATGGCGTTGCCGAAGGGACTGGGGCTTGGTTACACCTCAACACCACGAGTTGTTCCAGTCCGGCCAGGGGAGTGAGGTCCGCCAAGTCCTTGCGGTCCCGCAGGTCGAGAAAGGCCAAGTCTGTGAGGTTCGCCAGGGCGTTCGTCGCCTTGAGTTCGCAATCCCCCACGAGGACCAGACGCACGAGGCGTTTGGCGTTTCCCAGCGGGGTCAAATCGAGTTCGCCACGCGGATTGTGGGCGGTGAGCGTCGTCAGGCGTGTCATGGCGGCCAAGCTGTCCAGGTCGGGCAGGAGGAGGCTCGCGAGGTTCAGGTGCCGGAGTTCCGTCAACCCGGCCAGCGGCATCCCGTTAGAAATCTTGGAGTTGCCGCTCAAGTCGAGGTCGCGCAAGTTGGTCAAGCCGGCCAGCGGCCCCGCGTCTGCGATGCCGACATCCGAAACGGACAGCCGTGTCAAGCCCTTCAGATCGGACAGCGGGGCGACGTCTTCGATCGCTCCGTTCTCGTTCAAGTTCAGCTCGGCCAGCCCCGTCAGGCCCTTGACGGGCGTCAAGTCCTTGATCGCGTTGTGCGCCGCATTGAGCTGCACCAAGCCCTGCAACCCGGACAGCGGAGTCAGGTCGCTCACCCGGTTATGGGAAATGTCCAGCGTGCCGAGGGCCTTCAGGCTTGCCAGGGGACCGAGGACCGCCACTCCCGTTCTCGCGAGACTCAGCACCCGCAGCCCTCCCAGGTCGGCCAAGGGCCGCAGCTCGCAGGCCAGCGTCCGGTCCAGCCGCAGCTCTTCCAGGAGTGCCAAGTCCGCCAGCGGAGTGAGATCGGCGATGCGGTTTCCGCTCAAGTCCAAGGACTGGAGTTCCGTCAGCCCGGCCAAGGCGTCGGCCGCGAGGAGGCGGTTGTCGGCCAGATCCAATCGGTTCAGCTTCGGATGGAACTGCAGCGGTCCCAGGTCGCGGATCCGGTTGCCGCGCAGCCAAAGTTCTTCGAGCCAGGACAGGTTGGAAAGCGGAGCGAGGTCAGTGATGCGGTTGAAAGCGGCGCTCAATTTGTTAAGTGCGCCCAGGCCCTCCAGTGGCTGGAGGCTTTGCACATCGTTGTTGTCCAGGGTCAGGTCCCGCAGGGCAGAATTGCCCGCCAGGGGGCTGAGATCATCGAGTTCGTTGCGATCCAGCCGCAGCGTCTCCAACGACCAAAGCGTCGCCAGCGGCGCGAGGTCGCGGATCGCGTTTCCCTGAAGCAGCAGCGATTGGAGCTTGATGAGCCCCCGGAGTGGCTCCAAGTTGCTGATGCCGCGGCCACTCAGGTCCAACTCCGATGCGTCCTGGAGCGCCGCGTCGGCCTCCACGTTGTCGCCCTTGCCCACCACGGCCTTAATGGCCGCGATGGTGGCTTGTACGTCGGCCGGGAGATCGGGAGTCAGACACAATTCGAGAAATCTGGACATCATAACGACCTTTCGCGATACAGAGGATCAGCCAACGTGCTATACGAGTGATTACATGCATGCCGATGGGAACGATTCACGTCGGCACCGGGAAATGACCCCGTTTGACAACATTTAATCCCTTGCCGGTTTTGTGTCCTCTTCGTTTGAATCAAGGTGCAAGAACTCAAAGATATGTTGACTCGATGGGCCGAGTCCAACGCGCAAAACGCGTGAATCCGTTTGTATGTTGCCTTGCAGGATAGGCTTCCCGTTCCGAAGGCTTAGCTCACCACGATCAGCGAAATACTTGCAGCCAGTGGGTTCGATAGTCGCTTCTGCAGTCGTCGGTAACGTGGGAGATGCTGAGCCGAGGTCGGACGTGGGGTCTGGTCGATGAATTAACCAACGATCCAAGGCCATGGCGGCATCGTGGACACGCTCGAGTTGCAACCCGGAATTCCGCAAACAAACGACGAGATTCCCACGTGCGAAAGCCAGGAAATAACCGTTTGCACTTGCAAATGCGAGATCGCCTATCGTGGCCGGTTCCAGAGGTCGTGGCGGTCCACCCTCCAAGCGTCCGAGAAGTTCGGCCAAGTAGTCGTGACCGAGAACGCGAGACGAAAACTGCCAAGCTTCCACCCGAAGGCGACAACCCGCCCGGCCATGTTCAGGTTCCATTAGGAGTTGGATGTATGGCACGCTTTCGTCCTTTAGCCATTTGTCTACCCGGATGGTACGCCAGCCAGGGATCTCGTCTCCCGTCATATCGAATGGAAAAAACAAAATGTCCGCACCTGGGGCGCGACGGCCACGCCATTCCCGTAACCGGGCGATTTGCCGGATGACGGGTGACACGGATGGCGTGAGTCCTTGGAATGGTTCAACCAACCAACGGATTCGCCATGTATTATCTGGTCTACACCCCCGACCGGCAGGCGCAGCGAATCGCTCTCGATATGCCATGCCTTTGGCTTTGGCAAAACGAATTCCAGCAGGTATCATCGGCGTACGATAAGGACTAGTTTTCGTTGGATTCTTGTCGGCGTCGACCATGAGGCACGCGTCAAACACACAATCGTCAACGGTCGCTTCTCCGTCGAACGCTACTTGGTGAAATCTGAAAGCTTCGCCTTGCTCGGGAAAGGGAAAGCCCCAATCAGAATCGCCTATCACGATGATCGGGTTAATCGCGATTTGGGTCAGCGGGTTGGTTTCCGAATCGTGGTCGTAGATGGGGCATGACCACAACTCACAACCCAGGAGGTTGCCCAGAGTTGTGACAATGTAGGCGCAGTCTTCACAGTTGACATACGCCCCATTTCCCTCGCCCCCGCGAAGCCGGTCCAGCAGGAGCGTTAGGCTGGATGAGTAATAACTACCGCCACCGCCAGGGCGATCGTAGCGGAGCAGATCGGGGCCCACACGGTAAAGACCATTCGTGATTCCTGCAGCAGCCTCTGATCGCGTCCGACTGCCTTGCGCCCAGCGGCAGGCATACTCCAACGCATCGACGCGAGGCAGCGACAGCCCGAGCGCTGGAGGACTGATTTGAGTCCAAGGTTCCTTTGGGGGTTCAAGTAACAGGTAGGTTCGGTGTTCACTCCGATCAAAGTTAACCCAACTCCCCCGCGGTTGTCGGTACTGCCATTGCCAGGTTGTCGTCCAGACGCCTGCGCCCAGCTCCTCAAACCTCGTGTTCACCAGCTCAAACGTTTCAAGCTCACTCAGGCCATTGGAACCGAAGGAGACTCGGCTCGGTGCAACCTCGCCGAGAACATTCGACGGAGGTAGCCGATCGAGTCCGACTCGATCGAAGAGGGATGTGAGCCAGTCGCAACTAGGAAAAGCCGGGTCAATAGCGCGAATCTCAAGGGCATCATGCCCTGGAACCATCCTTCGAAAGCGCGCTTTGATTGTGATTGTGTGTCCTTTGGTTTCGGAAATAGCATAGGCGACTGGCGAGTCTTCAGCACCAACACATTCACTGCGGCGCCACTCAGGCAATACCACCTCTCGCGTCGCATCCCACTTGAGGGGCAAGCCGGATTGCGCGGCTGACGTTGGATCGTGACAGAATTGAATTGCGTCGAGGATTACGTTCACGTCGACCTCCCACTAGTGCGTTGTCCAGACAAAACGTTGGGCTAGCCGCGGTCGCCAGACCGCGGGAATCCCGCACTCTCGCGAGTGCGGTAGGGGCAGAAGACCACGCCATCGATGAACACCTGATACTCGTCGCTGACCTTGATACACACGGCGGCATGCGATCCGTCCTCCGCTACGTAGGCGCTGACGAGAATCTGATAGGAATTGGGCTGGGAATTGACAGAGGAACGATATCGGCGTCCCGGGAGGCGGCGCAGCGTTTAGTCCGACGAATCTGTCTCAGCGCCGGCGTAGCGCTGGATCTTGATGGCTCCGCCCGAGATCATGATCGCCGTAAGGCGACCTTCCGACTCCGTGAGGCCGCAGCCCGCGAATGGGCCATGGCGATCTTCGCCCACGTGCAGCCACCACTGCCCGCTGGCGTCGATACCGACAAAGGCCGCTCCCCGGGCCGTGACCGCGAGATCGCGGACCTGGGTGTACAGCGGGGATTCGCCAGAGCTACTGACCACCCTGATTTGTTCGTCCGTCGGCACGGAAAAGGCCCACTGAGAACCATCGGACGAAAAAATCACCGTTCGTCCCATCATGTCGGGGAAAGGTCCGTAAGTCCCGTGGCTGAAAACCATCCAGAATTGGCCGTTTTCGTCCGCAGCACGCAGGGCGAACTTGGCTCCGTTGTCCGAGTGAAATGTTTCCCAGATTGTCTTAAAAGTCCGGATCGGCGAGAACGTGCCGTCTTCGACGATATACAGCTGGCCGTGACGCTGGCCCCGCAGATGCCAGTGAGGATCGCATGCGTGAATCACGTCGATCGGATCAAAGGGCTTCGTGGTAGCGTGCAGCTTGCCGGTCAAGAAGATATCCACTCGCTCGGCAGCGATGGCGACGGCTGCCCAACGCTTCTCCGTGGAACGTACCGGAGGAAAGCCAGGGGCGAGGATCCTTTTGTAGGGACCGTAGGGTTTCCCATCGATCAGCAGCGAGAACTCGCCGTCCGGCAGTCTTCCCATCCATATCCACTCGTTCCCGACGAAGTACGCGCCGAACACTATGGCGACGTCCTTGCTTTCGATGTCGCCATAGGGGCCGACCGTTCCAGAGTCGGTCAGCACATAGTGCTCGTTGTCAGTCAAGGCCCGGTAATTTGCGACCCAGCGTTGGCCGTCGGGAGAGCAACTCAGGTTCCAAACGTCCTTGAAGGGCCCGTATTCCCGGCCGTTGACGACAAGACGCATGTTTTCGTCCGGTGCATAAGCGTACATCGTCGTCGAGCCGTTATCGCTGACTACGGCGTCCCTGGGCCCCGGACGGGGAATTCTCCCTTCGGGCGTATAGATCGCCGCTTGATCGAAGAACGCCCACGCTCGGCCGTCCGTCGACATCTGGGCTCCGGTCGCGGCAAAATCGGGCACCATGTCCAAGGGACCGTGTTCCACGCCGTTGATCCACACATAATGGGCAACCGCCCCACGGCCATCCTGCTTCGAGACTGGAACAGCGAGCGTCGATCGATCAAGGCTCAGCTTGTTGACTAAATCCGCGGGCCACAACCCGGTGCTGTCGGGCAGGTTGAATTCGAAATTGCCGATGCCAATGCTCTGAAACGGCCCATACGTCTTGTCCTTCGTCACGATGAACAGGTCGTCGCCATTCCGCGCGAAGACAGCCCAATTGCCCTTGCCGAAGAAAAGGGGTATGTCCAGGGGGATTGTGAAGTTGAGGTTGAACCACTGTTCCGGTCGATGGTCGCCAGCAATCTCATCGAACCCGGCCGACAGGGTTCCGTCGACAAGCACGTGATATTTTCCATTCTGCTTGACGAGAGCACCCCAACTCTGGCCCGCGAACTCCGCTGGCCAGACTTCGTCATACGGGCCGTAGGCGGCTCCGTCGATCACGAGGAGGTATCGATCGCCCTCCATTGCCCGAAACGCCGAGATCGAGTTGGAACGTGTCCAGGGAGACAAAAACGTGCTGTCGACATCGTCGTACGGCCCGAAGGCCGTGCCATCGATAATCACGCGGTACTTGTAGTTGACCTTGGTGCATACGGCGGTATGCGATCCGTCCGCCGATACCCAAACGCTCACAACATTCTGGTACAGCTCAGAACTCGACACGGTACGCATGGTTCCGCCTCGTGACAAAGAAGGAGAGGATTTCAGCCTACGCCGCGGGCAGAATTACACATTAGAGTGGTTAGGTCAAGGCTCAGGCCCTGTGCCTAGAGAAAACGCCGGGCGTGAACGTGCCTCGCCGGGCGATCTTCCACGTGAACTCCAGACGCCGCCGGAACGTGGCGTCTAACTCGGAGTTGATCGCAAAAACCGAGAAGCCGTGTCTTCCGGAATTGCTGCCGGATGCGGCCCGGCTGCAAGCCCTTTTAGTCAATGAACATCGACAATGACTCCTTCGAGATCCGATCGTTTTGTTTCGTGCTGTGCCGGCGAATGATATGGACGCGATTATCCGTTGCCCTCGCGATGTCCCAGGGGAACAAGCACAGTGCCCACCGCGAGGTACGGCGGCAGCAGGCCGGTGGTTCTTATCGGCAGCGTGCCGTCACCAAGCGACTGGACCGACCCGGCCCCCGCCATGGATGTCGGCAGCGTCCCGTCGCCGCGCTGGTTCTTGATGTCGCCGTGCCGAACTAGATTCGCCAGGGCCGAGCCCTCGGGAGTCGAAGGGGTGCGGAGCGCGAGGCGAACCAACGCCGCAGGCGTGCCGGATTCAGAGGACCAGCCCAGTAACTGCGCATATTCGATCATGCCGACGGGGAGACTGACCCAGACGGCATACGACGGCGCTTGGGCGAACAGGATTTCGTCAGTCCGGCCGTCTCGCTTTTTCGCGAGACCCGTCACGAACAAGACATCGACTTCCATGGACTTCTGCTCCAACGCCGCGAGCAGTTGCTCGGCGTTCATCGTCGCCTCACCCTGATTGGCTGTGGACATCAATAAGTTCCTTTCCTGGCTGCCAGCAGACATTGCAAAACTTCTCGCCCCGACCAGCCGGGGCGAGTTAACTACAAGAGAGTAAGGCGGTGCCACACGCCTCGCCTACTGAAACACATTAAGGTAAGAGTATATCAAGGCAACTGTAGCCACCATGCTCTGATTTCGAGATCGCCGGTGGCCCCCCCGATCGTCGTTATGATAGTCCTTAATTGTGATGCAGTCAATCACCGGACATTGAACGGTGACTTGTTTGTGAATTGGTCCGCACCGCCATCTTTGCTACGACTTCACTGGCCGCTCGCCAGCCGCTTCTCCCTCAACCCACTGAGGCCTCGAACTCCCCTGGCTTGAATCAGTACGAAGTGCGCGAAGCAATGCCTCTATCCGTGATTCGCGCGATGTTGCACAGGTCTCCGATCGTTGTGGCGAACCGGCGGCATTCGCAAACGGCAGAGTCCTGGCAGACAATCCACCTTGGACAAAACGGAGGGGATGAGGAAATGTGAAAGGAAAGTCGACTTGGCGTTCCGAGTATCGCCTCACGAGTGATCGATGACCGACGCGCATTCGCCCGCCTTGCGAACATGGTGATCATCGGGAAGCTATCTCTTGTTGCCTAAGTTCCGCAGGTCGTCGAACCAGTATCTCCAAGATTTTGGCGTGGGGAAGGAGCAGGTCAACGGCCATAGTCAGCGGGTGAGAGCCCTGGGAGTTTGGTGATTTGTCACTGGAGCGAGCTGAGTTTGGTGACCAAACACTGCGGTTGGCTGTCGCCGGCAGTGAGCCAGCTTCGCTGAATTGGCTCGAAGAGCTCGATGACTCTGGCCGTCGTCGGTTGGGAACAGGGTCGGCCTTCCGGATGTCCAAGTGACCGAGACCGGGGTTCATTTGCCCTGCCCGCCAGCCGGCAGCAGGCGGACGTAGTCCAGGCCGAACATATAGGCGGGCACGGCTTGCGGGTGGGCGCCGGCGATTTCGACCTCCAGCTTGCTCACGCCCGCCTCGAACGGGCGAGGCTCGTAGCTCAACACGCCCGTGGTGATCACGTCGGGCGAGTTGAACAGATCGATCTCGCCGCCCAGCGGCCGGCCGTCGAGCTTCAGTCGGACGATGCCGTAATCGCGGGCCCGCGTCAGCACCAACTCAAACGCGTACTGCCCGGACCGCTCGACCGGGATCTCCAATTCGAGCCGGTCTCCCGGTTTCGCGCCGGTCCACCACAACTGGTCGGCGCCGCTCCAGCGGTCCTTGGAAAAGCCGCCCATCTTCTGGCTGCGGGCACTGCCTGGAGGCGTGCCGACAACTTTCAGCGACTCGCCCTCGACCGACCCGGCCACGCGCCCGGTCGGGTCATCGATCGGCGCCCGAGGCCCCTTGATCGGCACTTGGGCGGGGCTGGCCAGATAGGCGATCAGATCGCGGGCTTCCTCGAACGTCATCTGGTCGAGTTGCCCGTCGGGCATCAGCGACAGGGGCGACAGTTGCTGCTCTTCGATGCTCGAACGGGCCAGCACCGTCGCGCCGTTGATCGTCTGCACGGTCAACGCGCTGTCGGTTTCCTTGATCACCAGTCCCGAAATCACGCGGCCGTCGTCCAGGGCAAACGTGGACATGCGGTAGTCCTTGCCCAGCACGGCGCTGGGATCGAGGATGTTTTCCAGCACGTAGTCCAGGTTGGCGCGGTTCGAGCCGGTGATGTCCGGGCCGATTTTTTCTCCCGATCCGAACAGCGTGTGGCAGGCGGCGCAGGTCTTGTCGAACACGCGTCGCCCGTTGCTGACATCGGCCGCCGCGACGGCTTGGGAGGTCAACCGCGCTTTCCAGGCAACCAGTTTTTCCTGCCGGTCCGCGGCCGTCTCCCGGATCTGTCCCCAGACTTCGCGCAGCCGGGATTCCAAGGCCGCGTCGCGGAACGTGAGCAGTTGCCGCACGTGGTAGGCGTGGACGTCGGTCCGCGGCACCTGGCCGCGCTGAATGGCATCCAGCAGGGCCAGCGCCGAAGCGGGCCGCGCCAGCAGCGTGCCGACGGCCTCGCGGCGCTGGTCTTCAGTGAACTTCGCGTACCGTTCCAGCAGCCGGGGCGTGGTCTCGGGATGGTCGTAAGCGGCCAGCGCCCGGATCGCCGCCGTGGACAACGGGGGCTCGTCCAGCAGGGCATGGAACGTGGGCGCGGCGTCCGGATCGCGGGCCCGCACCAGAACTTCGACGGCCTGCGTGCGCCGTTCGAGCGGCGCGGCGGGATCCCGGGCTTGCGCCCGCAGCCGCGGAAAGATGCGCGCATCGCCCAGCACGACGGCGACCTGGTCGGCTCGTTCGCGGACCGACTCGACCGGGCTCGCTGCCAGCCGGTCGTAGGCCGCGGCCCACGAGGCGGGCATCGGAATGCCGGCCTGACCCTCGAAACCGCGCAGCATTTCCTCCAAAATCGCCGCCTGCGTGGCGGCGGCGTCCGACTTCACCAGCAGGGCGACCACGTGGTCCCGCGTGGCCGGCTCCGCTGCGGCGCGGCGGAAGAGGAACTGCCGCACCAGCGGGATGCCCGCCGTGCGGGCCAGGTCCATAGCGCGGGCCGGATCCTCCGCGACCAAGGGCTCGATCGCGTACCAGTACATCAGCGGCAGATTGTGGTCCTCGGCGTCCCGCTCGTGTTGAATCAGGTTCGCCGCCGCCTGCCAGCGATCCGCCGCCGGCAGCCGCTGCAGCCCCGCGGCGACGTACAGCCGGACCACCGGCGATTCGTCGCTTCGGGCCAGCTCGGCCAGCCGGGCGATAAACCCGCCCGGCGCCCGGTGGTCCTCCAACTCCAACTGAATCGCCCACGCGCGGACGTATTCGTCCTCGTCGTCCAGCCAGCGGGGATCGACTTGCGATCCGTCGCTCAGGACGTGTTCCAGCCACATCCGCCGCAGCCGCCCGGCGGCCGTGTCGGTGGCGATCCGAGCCAGACTCTCGGCGGACAGCTTGGCGCCGCGTTCCTGCAACAATCGCCGCGACGTGCGGGCGTACCATTGGTTGGCGTGGTTCTGCAGCGCGACCAGCTCCTCGTCCGGCAGCCGGGACAGGTCGACGGGTGCCGGCTTGGCGTCGCCGTAGACGATGCGGTAGACGCGGCCGTTGGAACGGTCCCAGATCTCCGGGGTCGTGCGATGACAGGCGTTCTTGTCGTACCAGTCGATCAGGTACACGCTGCCGTCCGGGCCGGTGCGGAGGTTGATGCCGCGGAACCAGTGGTCGTTGGCCACCAGCAGGTCGGGATGGTGCCGGCCGACGAAGCCGCTGCCGTGACGTTCCAGGCGGTCGTGGTTGACCCGGTTGCCGTGGATGTTGTTCATGAAGATGCCGCCCCGGTACTCGGCCGGCCAGTTGTCGCCCAGGTAGATCATTGCCCCGCAGTGGGCATGTCCGCCGCCCGCGGCCAGCGTGGTGGCCGGCGCGTGCGGCTGGTGCCCCCACCAGGCATGCGCCTGGATATTGCCGGCGTAGTGCGGATGGTCGGCGATCGTCCCCAGATCCTCGTACGTGTACGGATTGAAGTGCTGGCCGCTCTGCCGCTGATACCGCCCGCCTTGAATCACGTGGTACAAGTGCGGGATCACGCAGGCCGTGATGAACGCCTGGCCGCGTTCATCGAAGTCGACGCCCCAGGGATTGCTGCTGCCGTGCGCGAACACCTCGAAGACGTGCCGCGTGGGATGATATCGCCAGACTGCCGCGTTCAGCGGCGTCCGCTCGGCGTCCGGCGTGCCCGGCCGGCCCACGCGCGAGTGCGTGAACACGCCGTGGCAGCCGTACAGCCAGCCGTCGGGTCCCCAGGTGAACGCATTCAGCGTCTCGTGAGTGTCCTGGTAGCCGAAGCCGTCCAGCAGGACCTCCGCGGGGCCGTCCGGGCGATCGTCGCCGTCCCGGTCGGGGAAGAACAGCAGGTACGGAGCCGCGCCGACCCACACGCCGCCGAAGCCGACCTCCAGTCCGCTGACCAGGTTCAACCCGGTGGCGAATTCGGTCCGCCGGTCCAGCGTTCCGTCCCGGTCGGTGTCTTCCAGGATGATGATCTTGTCCAGACCCTGGCCTTCGGGTGCGCGCAGCGGATAGTTGTAGGCTTCCGCCACCCAGACGCGCCCGCGGGCGTCGATCGCCAGGGCGACCGGCTGGTGGACCTGCGGCTCGCCGGCCGCCAATTGCACGCGGAACCCTTCGGGCACCGACATCCGCGCCGCGGCCTCGTCGGGCGCAAGCCCCGCGGCCATCTCGCCGACGCGCCGCGGCTGGGCCGCGCGCCATTGCGACTCGGTCACCTGCCGCCGTTCATGCACCAGCAGGTGGCAGCCGTTCATGCCGCCGGTCACGAAATCAGCGAGTCCGTCGCCCGTGGCGTCGGCCACGACGATCTGCCGCCCGATGCCCGCCTGGCCGTCCGCCAGGTGAGGCACCCAATCGACCGCGCCGTCCGGCCCGCGGACCAGCCGGAACCAGTAGACGACGGCCCCGGCGTCCCACAGGGGCGACTTCTCGTGGTGCGACCAAAACGTCTTGCCCGTGACAATGTCCTTCAGCCCGTCGCCGTCGATGTCGGCCAGTTGGACGCTGTGCGGTTCGGTGAACAGCACGCCGTACGGGTTTTCCGACGCCTGTTCGCCCATGATCGTGTGCGGGCGAAAGACGATCCGCTCGCCGTCCCGCAGGTGCTCGTACCAGGCCAGCCCGTAGGCGTGCGCGTCCAGGCTGGTGATCACGTCGTTGTCGCCGTCGCCGTCCACGTCATAGGCGAACATCTCCGCGCCGCCGGCCTTGGCGAACACAACGCGGTGCAGCGTCCACGGCGGATCGCCCTCCCGCGACGCGGGCTGCTCGAACCAGCCGTCCTTCATCAGCAGGTCCAGCCGGCCGTCCCCGTTGACGTCGCCCACCCCCAAGCCGTGCCCGAACCGCTCGGGCGCGATCTTGTCGGAGATCGCGTGAAACGTCCAGGGCGAAAACGGCGCGGCCGGATCAAAGGCCGCGTAACCGAACCGCCCGTCCCGCGTGCAAACCAGTTCGGGCTGGGCGTCGCCCACAATGTCCGTGAACTGCGGCGACTCGTTAGAGACCCAGTCGAACACCTGTCGCTTTTCCCAGTGGCTCGGCTGGGCGGCGGCCGCGGCGGCGCGCGCCGGTCCCGGATTGACGTACACATACGCGGGCGTGCCCGGGAACCCGGCGGTCAGGATCTCGTTCCGGCCGTCCCGGTCAAAGTCATGGATCCAGGCGAAGAAGTGGTCCGCATAGGCTTGGCGCGGTTGAGCCTGGACCGGGTAGATCTCGTGCGCGCGAGCAAAGTCCGGGCCTTCGTACCACAGCGGCCCGTACACGACGTCGGCCCGGCCGTCTCCGTTCAAATCGCCGACCGCGGCGCCCTCCGAGTAATAGGTCTCCGTCAACTGCCGCCGCGCGAACGTGTCCAAGTGATGCGTGCCCGCCTGCTGCGCCGCCGCGCGATCGCCAGCGGCCATGATCGCCACGCAGGCAAGAAGGAACGGTCCTGCAACAACGAGCCAAGGTTGCGGTCGAGCCATAAGGAAATCCCCCTGTAAAACAAGCCGGCAACGACACGGGGAAGTCCCGTCCGAGCGAGAACTGTCCGATTCCACGCGAGCGGCAGAACGCTGGCCGCCGGAGTGCGGCCGACCCGACACCGGTGGCTGGCGCCCCATGCCGCTGACGTTGTAGCGGCACGGCGCGAGCCGTCCGGTAGCGAGCCGTCCGGTAGTCCGGTCGAAACACCGGGCGGCTTGCGCCGCTCCGCTAACAAAAACGCCCCCAAATCGTCCCAAAGTAAGTGGCATTGGGCTGGCGCCATTCCGCTCTCTCATTTCCCGGACGGTGCCGGCCGTTTCCCAGCTGCCGTCAAGGAACGGTTCGGTTCGCCCGCCTGCAGAAGTTATGGCATACGAGGGCCGGAAAGTAAACGGCTGGACCGGCCATGAACGGCGCCGGAACCGGCTTGAACGGCGCCGGGCCTCGTGTATGCTTCGAGTCAATGCCAAGCAGGTTTGCGGCGGGGCAACCTCCGGTGCATGAAAAAGCGTGATTCTTGCTCGAACGATCCCGGGCGAAGACTTCGGAGCCGAAAATGGGTGCGATGGCTGAGCGAACGATCCGTTTCGTGCGATTCCGCGCGAGGTCTATCTGGGCGATCCTGACTGTTGGTTGGCTGGTGAGTTGCCCGGCCATCCCGGACTCTCCCAACGCCGCGGCGGCGGGCGCGGAACCGGCAGCGGCTGAGCCGCATCCCGCGTTGCCGCCGCAGGAAGCGATGCGTTCCTTTCAACTGCCTCCGGGCTTTCAAATCGAACTGGTTGCGGCCGAACCGGATCTGGTCAACCCGATGACGATGGCCTGGGACGAGCGGGGCCGGCTGTACGTCAGCCTGGCCCATTCGTACCGGTACGGAACGAAGGGCTCGCCAGTCGATCCGCCGAGCAATCCGGTGGTGCGTCTGGAAATGGACGACTCCGGGCAGTGCCGCGGCCATACGGTCGTGATGGGCGGCTTCGAGAACCCGGTGATGGGACTGGCCGTGCGCGAGGGGCAGTTGTGGGCCACGAATTTGAATGAAGTCTTTGTGGTTGCGTTGAACGAGCAGGGAAAAGCCGGGGACAGACGCGTGCTGATCCGCGACGCCGAAACGCCGTGGAATCCGTTCGGCATGTACCGGTTGATGTTCGGCCGGGACGGCCTGCTGTATCTGGCCGTGGGCGATCATCCGACGCGGCTGACCGGTCCCACCAACCAGATCGCGGTGCGCGGCAATACGGGAGCCGTGTTTCGCTTTCGGCCGGACGGATCGGAGATCGAACTGCTGGCCCAGGGCATGCGGGCGCCGTTTTCCTTCGACATCGATCCATTCGGCCGCGTGTGGCTGCTGTCCAACGGCGAGGGCAACCCGAACCGGTTGATCCACATGGTCCCCGGCGCCGACTACCATTTCCAGACCCGCGCGGTGAGCTGGGATTGGCTTGCCGGCAAGCACCCTTGGGCGCCGCCCGTTTGGGAAAACCCGCCGGGAGCGCACACCGCGGTCGTCGCCTACGACGGAGCGGCGTTTCCCGCGGACTATCAGGGCAACTTGTTCGTTGCCAATTGGGGCGCTCATGGTTTCCCGTCGGCCAACCACGTGATCCTGCGCCATGTTCTGGACGCACAAGGGCGGATTCTCCGCACCGAACCGTTTCTCACGACGACGGACCCGCATTTCCGCCCGACCCAGATCGCGCAGGCGCCGGACGGCAATCTGTATCTGCTGGATTGGTACGGCCGGGATGACGAGAACGATCTGACCGGTCGCCTGTACAAGATCTCGTACCCGAGCGGCGGAGCGGGTGCCCATGACGGATCGGCTCGGATCGACGCCCCCGAGATTCTGAAACAGGGCGCGCAGGCGGCCGACCGGCTGACACGCGCGGTGACCGGCGCCGACGCCCGGGCCGCGGCCGACGCGCTGTGGTTGCTCCGCCGCAGCGAATGGCCGCAGGCGGCGGCCATCCTGGAACGGGGTCTCGATCATCCCGACGGGCGGGTCCGGCGGTTGGCGGTCCAACTGCTGGCCGAACTCGGCCGCCGCCCGCAGCGGTTCACAGCGCTGCTTGGGGATCCCGATCCCGAGGTCCGTCTGGAAGCTGCGCTCGCCTGCGGCGGCGAATCCGGCCCGGCGACCGCGGTGCTGGACGCGCTGCCCGGCGAAGTGGCCGCGTCGCCCCGTCTGCGTTACCGCGCGGCGTTGCTGGTCGCCCGCCGCGGCGCGGCGGACGATTTTGTGCGGCTGATGCTGCACCCCGACCCGCACGTTCAACTGGCGGGCCTGATTGCGCTGGACGAGGCGTTTCACGAAGGCATTTGCGCGGACGCGGCTCAAGACGCGATCGTCCGTTTGCTGACGGGCGAAGCCGATTTGACTTCGGCGGAGCGCAGGGCCACGACGGCCGACTTGCTGCAAGTCGCCGGGAACTGGCCCCGCCCGGCCTGGAAGGATCCGGTCCTGGCGCGACTGGGCGGCGCCGTCACCGTGACCGAATTCCTGCGCGGCGTTGCCGTACTGCAGGCGCTCGGGGTGAAGTGGAGCCAGGACGGTCTGGCCCGGCCGATGCGCGAGTTTCTGCGCCGCGTCGCGACCGAGCAGGTGACCGTCGCTGCGCGGGAGGACGGCTTGGGATTGTGCCAACTGCTGGTCCAAGACGAGTTGACCCCCGATGCGCGGACGATTCTCGCACGGCTGGTCCGGGCCGCGGATGCCGCCGTCCGGGCGGAAGCCCACGGCGTGGCGGCGGCCGTCGCCGGCGGCGATGCGGAATGCATCCAAGTGTGCCGGACGCTGGCCGGCGCTGCCGATCGACCGCTGGAACAGCGTTTGGAAGCCCTGGTCACCCTGTCCCACATCGAGACGCAGTTGGACGCGTCCGTCTGGTCGCCATGGCTGGTTTCCAGTCAGCGCGAGGTTACGCTGACCGCGTTGCGCAATCTGCGGAACCATGCGGATCGCACCGCGGCAAGGAAGCTGCTGGACGAGTTCGCGCCGCAGCTTGCCCAACGGGAAGAAGCGCTGCGCGCGGAACTCGCGTTCCAGCAGCGCGTGATGGCAAGCGGAGCGGCTGCGCCGTCGCTTTCGGCCGCGGCGGCTCTCGATCCGGCCGATCCGGAACGGCTGCGTCAAACACAATCGCTGCGCGCCTGGCTGCTGGCCAACCGCAGTCAAGGCGATCCGCGCTTGGGACGGCTGTCGTTGAGCAGCCGGATTTGCCGGCAATGCCATCTGCCCGACAAGCACGGCGTCTTACCAGGTCCGCGGCTGGACGGGCTGGCCGCGGTCAACACGGCGGAGTACCTGGTGGATGCGATTTTGTTCCCCAGCCGCACGATCAAGACGGGATTTGCGATGGAATCGCTGGTCACGCAACGTGGCCAGGTGATTGTGGGGCGACCCGTGCGCGACGGCGATCACTTGGTCGTCACCCTGCAAACGGCGGAAACGGTGCGGATCCCGGTGGCGGACGTCGAGGAACGTCATCCCAGCCAGCGATCGCTCATGCCGGACGGGTTGGACACCCTCATGTCGCCAGCCGAACTGCTCGATCTGGTCGCGTACCTGACCGACACCGCCGCGGCTCGGCCCTAGACGGCCTTTGGAATCAGAAGTGCAGATCCGGGCCTTCCGGGTCGCTGTCCATGGCGCCGTTCAAGAACAGGAACGAGCCGATCAGCCACAGCAGCGTTCCCAGACCGAGCACGCCCAGGGCCGGAGTGACAAACCACCCGGCCTCCTCGATGGAACTCGCCGTGACGTTCTGACTGGCGCCAAAGCAGGCCAGGCAGTAAGCGATGATCCCGCCGACCGTGACGGCAAAGCCGCTGATGACCAGCCGCTTGCCACGCCGCATCCGCCGTTCGGCGACGGCGTGGATATCCGGCGTTGCCGGCGCAACGGTCTGAGCGGCGGCCGGGGATGACGCGGTGAAATCGTGCAAACCAGTTACGGGAACGTGCAAATGTCCAGTACTCATGGGGACAAACCTCCTACTCGTGTGATAACGACCAATGGTTGTTCGTGAACGGGTCTCTCAAAACACTCTTCCAATCGGTTCTGCCGCAAGGTCTGGCCCTGCAGCCGACGGCGGGCCGCCGCCCGCTGCCGGACCGCCAACAGGACCGCATACAACATGCGTGCGGCCAACCCCAGAAAGGTCAGGGCCCACGCGGCGGAGCCGGCGGTGACAAACGCGCGGGCGATCATCGCCAGGAATCCCACGCCCACGGCCTCGGACAGCCGGAACGTGCAGACGGAATACATGCCCAGCGGAAACACCAGGCCCCAGTACAACGGGTCGTAGGTCAAGGGCACGTGCCGGGCCACATGCCGCCAGACACCCAAGACGATCAGCATGGGGATCCACCACGTGGCCGTCGCCCAGAACATGATCGTCAAACCCAGGATGAAGGGCCGTAACGGGCCGATGACCGGCGAGGTTCCCGCCGCACCATACAGCAGGGCCCCGGCCAGGGTCGAAATGGCCATCGCTCCCATATTGACCCAGTACGGCGGCATCAGGTCGGTCGGTGAAAACCGGAAGAACATATACCGGTAGAAGATCAGCCCGATGATCCACAGATACAGCATGCCGCCGCCCAGCCAGAAGCACATCAGGACGAACAAGCACGACTCGCGGTCGCCCCACACGCGGCCCTGCAGTACGCACCCCAGCACCGCGACCGATTGCGTCGCGACGACGGCCACCAGCCAACCGCCGTTGATTCCGGCGGCCAGATCGGGCTTCTCGGTGCGGATGGTCAGCAAGGCAAAGATCGAATAGGTACACGCCGCCCACAGGAGGACGCAGACCCACCACAGCACCTGCCCGGCCAGCACGTTGCCGTGCAGCAGGACGCCTTGCGAGCCGAGCACGCCCGACGCCGCGACCAGTGTAAAGAAACCGGGCGCCCGCTGATGGCTGGCGAGATCCGCCAACACACGCCGCGGAAAGACAAGCGCCCGGGCAAGCAGCAAGATCCACAGGATCGGATAGGCGGCCAGGTTGATCCAGGACAACGCAAGGGCGAACTCGTTCAGTCCGTGCAGCTTGCAGGCGATGGCCACGATGCCCGTGGCCATGACCAGCGCGAAATACGCCGGGTGCATCGCTTCGAGCTTCGCGTGCAAGTAGCTCATCGCCGTCCTCGTCCTCCCGGCCGCCGGCCGATCCGTTTCGGGCAAACCGCCCGCGACGGGAGCGGACCGGGCAACGGCCGCCCCGTCCCGGTTTCGCCCGTCAACTTCAGATCGGCCAACAGAGGCCGTTTCCCCAGCCAGAATGACGTCAGTGCTCATATTGGAAATTTAGGATCGCTGGAGCGGGCCAGAAATCGGCGCCCGGCTGACACCCGCGTGAGACCTTGAGAAATCGCGTGTCGGTGTTTGTCCTACACGGCTGCGGCAAGGACGATCCGTTGCCCCGCGGTACGCGCCGTCTCTCACGCCGCCTGGGACAACCCGTCGGGCCCCTCGGCGCACGCCGCGATGATGAGCGAGAGGAGCCAAACTCGCCAGCGCGCGGAAAGAACGGCCAGAAATCCGGATTCTGGCAAATCCGGCGACGCGTGGAATGGTGCCATCCTCAACCGCGCGCCGCATCCGTCGGGTTCTTGAGCTGGGATCGTTCGTGTCCAGTATCGTTCGTGACCAGCATACGCGCGGCCCCGGGCATTGGGTAGACTGGTGGCGCCTCTTCCGGCGTTGCGGAAATCACCCCATGCTGTTTGCTTTGTAGCGGCGCGAGCCGCCCACCGGCGAAGAGCCGGGCGGCTTGCGCCGCTCCGCGCTAACAAGAACGCCCCCCACGGATCGCAAAGCAAGCGGAATTGGGAGATAACCTCTGATTTGTTGGAGGACTCATGACAGCCCCCTCATCTGTCTGGCCCGTGTTGCTCCTGGGGCTCGCTCCCAGCGTAGCGTGGTCACAGTCGCCGTGGCCCGGCTTTCAGCCCGCGGCTGAGTTCGCCGAGCAGGTCTGCTGGCTGCGGCTCGAGAGCGGCGTCCGGGCCGTGCTCAATGCTCCCTTGACGCTGCGGGCCGACAGGCGGCTGCTGGTCGTCTTTGCGACGCCCAACGGCAATACGCTCGAGCAGACGCTCGGCTGCGCGGCGTCAAGCGAGTGGGACTGGCGGTACGACATCCAACACGTCGCCGCGCAGATTCGCAGGCTCCGCGAACGCGACGCGACGCAAGATATTGTCCTGGCGGTTGTGCAGGCCCCCGAATTGAGCTGGCCGGCTTTTCGGCGCCAGCAGCCCGGGGCCGACGCGATCATCCGAGAACTGGTCGCAAGGCTGAGCAGGGAAGTGGCCGCCGATCGCCTCGCGCTTGCGTGTCACAGCGGCGGCGGCTCCTTCGTCTTTGGCTATCTGAATGCCGCCGCGGAGATCCCGGCAGCCGTCGAGCGGATCGTGTTTCTCGATGCCAACTATGCCTACGCCGACGAGGACGGGCACGGCGACAAGCTGCTGGCGTGGCTGAAAGGAGACGCGGATCGCAGGCTGGTCGTCATCGCGTACGACGACCGCGAGATTACCCTCGACGGGAAAACAGTGGTCGGTCCGGACGGCGGCACGTTTCGCGCGTCGCTGCGCATGGTGGGACGTTTCCGCCGGGATTTCGAGTTGACGGAACAGCCGTTGGGCCCGTTTCGGCACACGAGCGGCCTGGCCGGGCAGGTTCAGTTCTTCGTCCACACGAATCCCGAAAACAAGATCCTGCACACGGCACTCGTCGGCGAGATGAACGGCGTGCTCCAGGGCTTAACGCTCGGCACGGACCTCGACGGCCAGTGGGGCCGGTTTGGCGGGCCGCGCGCCTACCTGCCATGGATTCAGCCGCAACCGTTCGCCGCTCCGACGGGTGCCCGAGCGGTCATCCCGGCGGACGCCCCGCAGGTCCGCTTGGCGCTGCCGGAGCGTCCCGCAGAGGCCCGCGGCGGCCGGCACTTCCGGGATCAGATTCTGGGGCTCCCGCGCGACGAACGGGAGGCGGCGATCCTGCGGGAAATCACCCGCGGCAACATCCCGGAGTTGCTGCGCAAGTTGACGCCGATCCGCGTGGAAGCGGCCGACCCGGCCGGTGTCAAACTCGTGGCCACCTATTTCGTCACCAGTGATTATCTGGCGGTCGGGTGCGACGATGATTTCTTTCGCGTGCCGATGTCGCCGCGCACGGCAACTGCCATCGCCGACGCCGCCCGCTGTTCGCTGATCACGGCTCAAGTCTCCGACGACGTCTTCGCGGCGGCTCCGGTGAAGCTTGAACCGCGGCCGCTGACGGTAAACCGGGACAGCGTCGCAACGTTCTTCGAGCATCACCGGATCATCGAAGACCAGCTTCGCGGCAGATCCCGAGGGCAACTCGTCGCCGGAATCAAGAAGGATGTCGTGTTGACCAATCGGCTCCGGGACAAGCCGCACCGGGTCGCCATCTACGGCTGGCACTACCCGGACGGCCGCCCGATCCAGCCGCTGTACGCGGGCCACGTCGACTGGTACGTCGATTACAGTCACGGCATCCGCTTGATGTCCGACCAAGTGCATGTCGAAAACCGCACGCTGACGATTTCCCAAGTGCTCCGAGACCCTCGCTTGCACGTCCTGCTCAGCAACGAAGGCCCCCTCGACCAGGCCGCTTTGCGAGCGGCCGCCGAATGGTGATGGCCGAGGGCAGACGGACGCTTCCTCCCGCAAATATTAGACCAAGGAATTTAGCGTCCGCGAAGTCAACAGGAGCCTCGGCCCCGACCTCACTAAACGGGGTCTTCGCTTGCCGAATGTGTCGCGTCCGGAACGTTCCAAACGGCCTTTGCCATGCATGTAAAAATTGCCGTGTTGGCCGAACGCGTCGCCGCGCCGAGCCCCATGCCGCGCACGACCGGTCCACCGCCAAGGGCTCCATCGACCCCGCCGCCGCCAGTCGCTCCGTCGCTTCCGCCGCCTTGTGTCACCCGAACAACCTCAGTCAGTTTGCGGACAATGTTGAACCAGAACGGACCACCCAGGCCGATCAACAGTCCGGTGGCGAGCACGCCTACCGCCCAGAGCGCCAAATCGCGCCACCAGGAGCAGCATCGCACCTGCACACCACCGCCGTCGTTTTCCCTTTTGCGGAACAGGCGGCCCGGCACCTCGTCCCAATGGTAGCCGATCTTCAATCCGTCATTCTGAAGAGATTGCAGGTCGTTTCGAAACTCCTGGACGAAATCCTGAACTTCCCGGGTGTTCGTGAATCCTTGGTCGCTGTTGTCGATGCGTTGCTGGAATTTATCCGACAGTGTATCTGCCTGCGCGACCACCTTGGCCCGCAAGGCCGGCTCGTCGAGATACTGCTGAAACACGGTCAGTGCGTTGACGTTGAGGCCAAGGGCCACGATCACACCGGCCGCCAGGGAGATTGCACCGGCCCGTCGTTTGAACAGATCGGTGGCCGCCGCTCCATAGCCTTCGTAGGCCAGCGTCAAGGAGTTGACGATGCCGTCGACCTCGTCTTCCGCCCGCTGCATGATCTTGCCGCCCACATCGGTGCGGGACAGCCGCTTGAAAAAATCTTCGGTGGACAGACTGATCAACGGCCGCAGGTTTGAGCGGAGGCGGCCGCCAACGGTGTTATCGCCCTTTTTTATCAGCGGGTTGGCCAGCAGTTCCTCGATAAATGCCTGTTTGCGCCTGTTAATGTCGGTGGCGGCGGCTGTCAGCCCCTGCTCCACAATCGGCTTCAGGTCGCTGTCGTAGAACTCCTCCAGCATCGCTTTCAAATCCTTGGCTCGTGTGCGTGCCAGGCGATGAAAGAACTCGACCAACATCGTGGCGATCATCGCCAGCGACAGCATCGTCAACGCCAGTGCCAGAAAAGCTTCGATCAACGGCATGGCCGCGCTCCACGAAAAGTGATAGAGTCTTCGTTCTTATCATGCGCGCGCCATGCACGCATCACTGTCGGACCGAATTCATTCGGCCTGGATCGAATGAACTCCACCCTACCGGGCTGCGCAGCCGTGGGCCGCGCTGGGAGATCTGATCCCTGACCACGAATCCGACCATAGCCGGGAAAGCCTGGTGAAACAAGGGGGCCAGGACACTCTTCACGACAGTTCATCGTAGCGAAGGGAGCAACGGCCGGGTTCTCCAACGGGTCAAGTCCGCCAGCAGCTGGCCACCAACGGCCGCAGCAGCTAAGATAATTGACGCGGAATCGCCCACTTCCGCGGGTGTGCCAGCCTCGCTGGGGCACCCCGTTTATGCATCCCGTTTTCCAAATCGGAGACCTGTCCATGGTCCGTCTCGCAGCCCTTGTTACCGTGGCCTTTGCCGTCCTGCTGACCGGCTGTTCCGGTGCGTCCTCGAGTACTCCCTCGCCAACGGCAGGCGCTGCTCCATCGCCTGCCTCCGCCGCGGCGGTTCAGCAGGTGACGTTCCGCATCCCCACGATGGTCTGCTCCAAGAATTGCTGGCCCGTCGTGCGCGACACGCTGCAGAAACAGCCCAGCGTGACCGACGTGACGCTGGCGCCGCAGAAGGAGGAAGTCCCGATCGACAACCCGCTGGTCACCGTGAAGCTGAGCGGACCCTTCGACGCCGACAAGGCCATTGAAGCCATCGCCGCCGCCGGATTTGCCAAAGCGACTGTCGAACCGTAAGAACCGCTTTCTCGTTTAACCCCGCGGGCAACGCCCCGCGCGGACCCGTGCCGTATCTCGCGCGGCCCGTTGGGCACGCGGTGAAACAACTGTCGGCGGCCGACGGAGGCGATTTGGGCATGAACTGGTTGGTCGGCGCGATCCTGCTGCTGTTGCTCGCTTTGATCCTGGACTTCGGGCTGCTGGCCTACGCCATGTACGTGCTGCTGGGCGTGCTGCTGGTCAGCCGCTATTTGACGCGCAGCTGGGCGGAGGGGCTTTCGGCCGAACGGGAGTGCAACCGGTTGACGGCCAACATCGGCGAGACGGTGGCGGTCGTGGTCACCGTCTTGAATTCCGGGCGCTTTCCCGTGCCGTGGGTGTTGCTCGAGGATCTGCTGCCGCGCCACGCGCTGATCCACGAGCCGCCGAACTTGCGGGTCCACGGCCGGCGCGTCAAGTTGTCGATGCTGCGGACGGGCGTGGCCAAGAATCTGCTGTACCAACTGGAGTGCAATCGGCGCGGCTATTACCAACTGGGGCCGCTGATCCTGGAAACGGGCGACCTGTTCGGCCTGCACCGGCGTTATCGGGTCGTCACCGCGCCGCACTTCCTCTTGGTGTACCCAAAGGTCATGCCGCTGGAAGGCTACGACATCGCCTCGAAGCGGCCGATCGGCGAAGTCCGGATGTCGTACCGGCTGTACGAAGACCCGACGCGGATTGCGGGCGTGCGGCAATATGAAGTCGGGGACCCGCTGCGCCGGGTGCATTGGAAGGCGACGGCGCGGACAGGCCGGTTGCACTGCAAGGTCTACGAACCGTCGACCGTGGCCGGCGTCACGATCCTACTCGATTTCCACACCGCGTCTCACGATCCGCGGAACGAGCCGCTGCGCAGCGAGCTGGCGGTGACCGCGGCAGCATCCCTGGCCAACGCGGTTTACGAGATGGGCCAGCAGGTGGGTTTGGTGACCAACGGCCGGGACGCTGCGGACCGGATCCGTCAGGAAGGCTGGGACTACGACATCCGCACGCGCGATGCCGCCCGCCAGGCGGCCAGCATGGCCGAGACCAGCGATCGCCTGCGGCCGGTCGTGGTCGACACGCGCCGCGGTCCGGACCAGGTCATGCGGATCTTTGAAATGCTGGCTCGCATTGAATTGACCGACGGCTTGAACCTGGTCCAATTAATCGGCGAAACCGCCAGCCGAATGCCCCGCGACGCCACCGTCGTGGCCATCCTGCCCAAGGTGACCGAAGAGCACGCCATCGCGCTGGGGAATCTAAAACGGCGCGGCTTTGCGGTGACCGCCGTTTTGAACTTGTACGACATGTCCGATTACGCCAAGGCGTCCGGCCCGTTGGTGTCGCAAGGCGTCGAGACCCGGCACCTCCGCGACGAATCCGCGATTGTCAGCATCTGCCGGCGACTGGTGCTACGGAGTTGAAGAATCCAGCCTAGCGGGACATTTCGTACCCGGCGCGGGTCAAGGAATAGGCCTGCTGTGGGCGTTCCTTGATGACCAGGCCCTTTTCGATCAGGCGCCGCATCGCCGCGGTAAAACCATGGGCCGTGACCCGGCATTCGTGGAAATTCACGAACAGCATTTCCGCCGGTCCGACCTCGTAACGGCGAAACAATTGCAAGATTCTCATTTCGGCGGCGCTCATCGAACAGTCCCTCCTTCCGGCGCGCCAACGGCGGCAAACACCGGCGAGTCAAGGCGGCCATGTTGGGGGCCGCGGTTTCGATGCATCGCCTCGTCCCGCGAGCAGGCACCGGATGTTGGCTCTCGCACGCTGGGAGAATGGGCGGCCCAGAGCGAAGAAGCGGAGCGAGCAGGGAAAGCGAGGCACGTCATTACAGAATGTCTTTCACCAGCCATGCCGAACTCGAACAACGCTTCATCATATCGGTTTGCCGCAGGAAAGATAGGGCCGGTAGGCCAAGATTCCGGGATTCCACGCCATCTCGGGGCCGCGTCGTGTTCTCGCGCCCCGCCGTTCGACGTCCCACTTGACTTCGTGCGGGCCTTCATCCTCCGCAACGGCTTTCACGCCAGCGGGGACCAGACCCGCAGCGGCCTGGGCCGTTTTCGTATCGCCCCTTCACACTCGAAGGCAATATGCTCGCGGCGGCCGCGGTCCACGAGATGCTCCTGCAGAGCTGGAGCCCAACGCCCGGCCGGCGCGACACCGAACTGCTCCGCATTTTTCCCGCCACGCCCTGGCGGTGGCACGACGCATCGTTCGAGAACCTGCGCGCCGAGGGTGGCCACCGGGTCTCCGCGAAACACGAGAACAACGCCACCACCTGGTTCCGCATCGTGGCGGGCCGGGATGGCGTCGTCCGCATCCGCGACAACTTCGGCGGGCGGACCCCGCCATGCAGTCGCGGGGACGTCACGGCGGTCGACGGACGCTTCGAGGTTGCGCTGACGAAGGGCGAGATCCTGGAAGCCACGCTTCCGAAACCGGATCAAATCCCTTCTGCGCCGGCGTCGCCCTGATACCGCCATAGTCGCTTGCGAAGGCAAAAGCTATAATCCCCTTTAGTGAAGATTGAACCGCTGACGGCCAAGTAACAAAGCGGATTGGATACACGCAGATGATCCGACGTTTCCAGATTGAGTCATTTAAGTCGCTCGAACGCGTCGACGTCGAACTGGGACAAGTGAATGTCTTCATCGGCGCGAACGGCAGCGGGAAAAGCAACCTCCTGGAAGCATTGGGAGTGCTTTCCGCCGCAGCCTCTGGACAGGTCAACGATCTTACGCTGCTGCAACGCGGCGTTCGTCCTGGAGTGCCGGCTCTTTACAAGTCGTCTTTTCAAGAGCCCACCGTCCGAGCCGCACCTCATATTTTTTTCGGGGCGGGCGGCGATGACGTGAAGTATGAGGTGACGCTCCATAACCCATTGAAGGAGCCGCTCCCGGCCTGGAGGTACAAGACAGAGCTATGGGAGCATTTGGGGGCAAAGCTTGTCGGCCGTGGCCCGGCGATGGCAGCAAAGCCGAACCCCGAACAAGGACTTGCTGCCTTGAAAGCAGCGGAGACCGCCAGCGACAATCCGGCGCTGGAGTTCCTGCGAGCCATTCAGGGATACGTGATCTATTCGCCGACAACTTCCGTCCTGCGTGGAATCGCTCCGGAACCTCAACCACGGAAGCCGGTCGGTCTTTCAGGGGGACAGCTGCCACAGGCGATCCGCGAAGTTCTGCGAAGCCGAGCGGACTCGCCTCGTGGAACGTACGCAAAACGCGTCTCGACCGGGGCGTTAAAACTTGTTGACTGGGCCAAGAGCTATGGGGCTGCAGCGTCGGACGGGATGCCGCTGTCGCCATCCGCTGCGGCGTCGCCGCTGGTGATTCGATTCGCCGACCGCTTCATGCGAACCGGTCGGAACGTCCTTTCCGGATACGATGCAAGTGAGGGTGCCTTGTACGTCCTGTTTCTGGCCGTCATTGCGGCTCATCCTGCGGCACCCGCCATCTGCGCCGTGGACAACGCGGACCACGGGTTGAATCCCCGGTTGGCCCGATCACTTATAAGTAGCCTATGTGACTGGTATTTATCCGCCCCGACTTTACGCCAAATCCTGCTGACGACTCATAACCCGCTCGTGCTTGACGGCCTGCCCTTAAGTGACGATCGGGTTCGGCTGTTCGTGGTCTCGCGGACGAACAAGGGGGCCACGACGGTCACGCGGCTTGAGGTGGATTCGGCTCTGGAACAAAAAGCTCGCGAAGGCTGGACCTTGTCGCGTCTGTGGTTGATGGGGCACCTGGGGGGATTGCCGAATGTCTAGGCCCCTGCGGGTTGCGTTGGCGGTGGAAGGTGGCACCGATGAGGTCGTGCTGAAAGCGATCATCGAAGCGATGGTGGGTGATCGCCCCATCCAATTCACACTTCTGCAGCCCGAGTTCTCGCTTGCCTTCGCGGGGCAATTGGGAGGGCAAACCGGAACTGGCTGGGGCGGCATTTATCGCTGGTGCGAACAGGCCAGGTTGGAAGGCGGCGGTCGCGCGTCCGGCTCTGCCTTGTTCCGGTTCCACGACTTGTTGATCGTCCATCTCGACGCGGATGTAGCGGGCAAAAGGTACAGCGACCACGGAATCGTCGACCCTGCCGGTGACCTGCCCTGCGAACAACCGTGTCCGCCCGCATCCAATACAACGGACGCCCTGCGCCAAGTGCTACGGCGGTGGCTGGGTGAGCCGTCGACTCCGCCGAGATGCGTGATTTGTATGCCCTCGAAGAACACTGAAACGTGGATCATGGCCGCGTTTTTCCCAAACGACGCCGTCATGTCACGCAGGGGATGGGAATGCTACGGCAACCCCGCAGGACGCCTTTCCAGCCAGCCTTTGAAAGTGCGCATTAAGAAGTCGATCGGCGATTATCAGAATCAAACGGCGGACTTGAAATCTCGCTGGCCTCAGCTCTGCGAGAGGCTGGGCGAGGCCGAACGATTCAGGATTGAGTTCGAGGATCAGTCGGGCTGATCAACGATCCGTGACTTGAATCCGCGGAGCAGGACATAAATCGATGTCGCCAGCGAAACGTGTGTTGATCGGCCGTCCGGAACTGGGCCGCAGGCAGCGCGTGGAGGTGCCGCTCGCCAAGTCCAAGGATGCGCAGGGTCGATTGGTAGGTATCGCCGTGGTGCTCGCCGCTTGTCGGCGTGAATGAAGAAAACGTCCATGACCCGCTTGGTTGTTTTCTGTTTGACTTAGCTGCAACGTCCAGCGGAGATATGGCGATGCCCAATCCGCATCCGGCAGTCGCTCAGCCGGCCAGTTCGTCCAGCAGGCGTCCCAGGGCGACGTCCAGTTTGGCCTCGGACTCGTAGACGCCCGTGGCGATTTGGGCCCGCAGTTCAGCGACGCGGTCGGTTCGCACGTCGGGCAGATCGCGGACGCGGCTCACCATCTCGGCTTCGGGCGAGATGTCCAGTTGGTCGACGCCCAGCCACGAATCGGTTGGCTGAGTGGCCTCGGCCGGCTGCATGCGATGCGGGCCGGTGATCGATTGCGCGCCGTGAAGATGCGAGACACCGAAAATTTGCATTGCTGATTCCCCCGAGAGATGGCGGCTGACACAAGCCGCCCGGCCGACATCCCGTCGCCAGACGACTTTCGAGTTTCCGCACCGTTGCCATTCTACCCTAAGCTCAACCGGGCGTCGCAGGTCCATGTCGAAAAGTGCTATCCATGGCTGGGGAGGTGACTGTGCGAACGCCGCTGAGAACACACTCCCTTATCGGCCCAGGACCACCGACGCTTGACTGCCGGACTTCCATGACTCCTTGTGCTGGTGACACGCGTCCCGTCCGCGTTTGACGCCTGCGCTGGTACGCGTCAGTCGTTCCTCGAACCGCGACCGCATCGATCGGCACGCTCGCCCGAGATCGGACGATGATGCCTGTGGGATGGCCCGCCCCTGTCGCCGGCGGAAGAATCCCGATCCTCATGTTCTGTCTACGTAACCAAGCCATGCGGAGTTCGAGAGAATGTCTCGCGCCGTGCAAATGGCGACGGAGTGTACGAAATGAGGGCCCGCGGAACAAGAGCGAACGCGGGGCAGGTGCTAGCACCGCTGGCCCTGACTCACCGGTTTCGCCACAGGACCCGGTCGGCGATTCCCAAACGCTGTTGGCAAGCCGCGATCTCGTTGCGGAAGCGGCGGGCGTCCTCGGGGTATCCGGCCGTCGGCCGCAGGTTGGGCAGATGGCGGCGCCAGAAGGCATTGAAGGCCAGCATCGCTAATTCCCGCAAGTATTTCGAGACCATCGAGGCCAAGGCGACCGGCAGCAAACGTTCGGCCTTTTCCAGAAAGCGGCACTCGCAGCGGCGTGTGGCCGGTCCCCAGCGGTACAAGCTGTGCGACCGGCATTCTCCGTAAATCTCGACCACGTGGTCCGGGAAGACCCCCTGCAGCAACTCGGCATATCGCTGGCGGCCGCCGTGTTTGTCGCAGGACACAAACACGCCCTGGCCGTCGTCTGCCGGCAAAATCGTTTTAATCAGATCCAGCGTCAAAGTCGACAGAACCGTCGCTTTGTTACCCCAGCGGTCAAGTTCGCCGTTGAACTGTTCCGGGGACACGATGACCGAGCGGATGTTTAGCAATTGAACGTCCGCGTCGCGGAGTCCTTGGAGGAAGATGTCGGCCAGTCGCTCCAAGGAAGCGGCATCGTGGTGCAACGGCAATTGGCGTTCGAAATCCGCGTACCACGGGTCGCGTTCCAGGGCCGCCAGGCTGTGCGGTGCGGTCTGGGTCCAGGCTTCGCGCCAGTTGGCAGGTTGCAAGCCGAGCGTCCGCAGGGCCGTCAGCACGCCGCATTCCAGGGCTTGCAGCGTGCCGGAGGACTTGTACAGCGACTTGGAATCCGCGATCGGCACCCGGGCGACGGCGGGATCCGGAACCCAATGGCGGGACACCGGACCGGCCAGCGCCGGGTACAAGTCATCCTCGCGAACACCGTCGGGCGTCTGCCACAGCGTCGCGGAAATCACCAGCGGTCCCAGGTTCGGTCCGTAGCCGGCTTCGTCAGTTCCAATCAAGTAGGCCATGTCGCCAGTCTTCCGTGGTGGGCGTGCTTCCGGGCAGGGCGGAGAGGCGCGCTAAATGGTAACGGATTTGACGGCCAAGCCCGTCCGGAACGGATTTGCAGGCCGTTCCGTCTACGGCATAACCGGCACAGTTTCGGCACCTTACGGGTGCCTCATTTCCGGCACAGTTTTCGTCGTAACCCAAGGAGTGAAAATTGTTTTCGAAGCCTCAAGGCATCTTGTCAAGCACGCCGATACGGAACATGTCAGTGGATACGTAAGCCTGGGCGTGGGAGTGCCGGGCGACGTATCAGTCCAACCGGCGGACACAATCGAGTCAAGGATTGGCTCGACCGGTTCTGGCGTTACTCACCGTTTGTATCGGAGGCATGACCCACCTGCTCCGATTGGCCCACCCGCGTGTACTCGACCCGGATCGGTCTCCCTGCCAAGGAAGTCCGGTCGATGCCGTCCACAGCTTTCGGGCAGATCGGCGACATCTTCGTGTGCGAGGCCTGGATGGGAGCGGCGCCAGTTCGATTTCACTATGTTCCAGGTAATAGGAGACATGGCTCGATGAAGTGGAACATCCTTGTTGCATCAATGGTGCTCGGCCTCGGCCTGAGCAACCAGAGCTTCGGTGACCTGCTGGACCGAATGCTCGGATCGAACGGGTGTGGCTGCGAACAGAAAAGCGGCTGCGCTCAAAAGTGTGGTGACCCGAAGTGCGATGGCAAAGACGGTTGCGCACAAAAAGACGGCTGCGGTCCGAAGTGTGGCCGCCGCGGACTGCTGGACGGCTGCGCCCAGAAGGGCTGCGATGGGAAAGACGGCTGCAAAGACCCCTGCCAGAAGGACGGCTGCGCTCAGAAGAGCGGCTGCGGTCTGCTGGGTGGCGGTTTGCTGAACGGTTGTGCCCAAAAGGGCGGCTGTGACGGCAAAGACGGCTGCAAAGACCCGTGCCAGAAGGACGGCTGCGCTCAGAAGAACGGTTGCGGTTTGTTCGGCGGCTGCGCCCAGAAGTGCGGCTCGAAGGACGGCTGCGGCGCGAAGGACGGTTGCGCCCAGAAGGGCGGCTGCGGTCTGTTCGGCGGCTGCGCCCAGAAGTGCGGCGACGCGAAGGGTGGCTGCAAGGA
>CAZXYZ010000034.1:77649-92692 GCA_964645045.1 uncultured Pirellulaceae bacterium
GTGGCTGCAAGGACCCGTGCCAGAAGGACGGCTGCAAAGACCCCTGCCAGAAGGACGGCTGCGCTCAGAAGAGCGGTTGCGGCCTGCTCGGCGGCGGACTGTTCAGCGGCTGCGCCCAGAAGTGCGGCGACGCGAAGGGTGGCTGCAAGGACCCGTGCCAGAAGGACGGCTGCAAAGACCCCTGCCAGAAGGATGGCTGCCTGGACGGTGGCAAGGGCTGCGTCCAGAAGAGCTGTGGCTCGTCGCTGTTGGAACGGATCTTCGCTCGCCGTAACTGCTGCGATTCCAAGGGCGGCAAGGACGGCAAGGGTTGCGATGGGAAGAGCGACGACAAAGCGGTTGACGGCGACAAAGTCGAGCCGACCGCCGACGCTCCGGTTCCCCCGGCTCCCGTGGTTGATCCGTCTGCGTTCCTGAAAAGTCAACGTCGAGTGATTACCGCCAGCACCAGTTTGGTCCGCTAAGTTGGCACTGCCGATCGGCTCTGACGTTCGACGGCCTGTCCGGATACTGACTCCGGACAGGCCGTTTTTCTGTTGCGCTTCCGGGCAGTTTCCCCCGAATACCTGTTTGCGTCCTGTCCCCGGCGTGTTAGTTTAGTGACTTCAGACTTAGCCCTGGAGGAGCAGAGACAACCGTGAATCTCGACCATTTCTTCCATCCCTATCCGACACCCACGACAAATATTGTGGACTGCTTGCGGTTCTGGGCGGGCGAAGTGCCGCACCAACCCGCGTTCTATTTCCTGCAGGACGGGGAGGACGACGAGATCCGCTGGACGTATGCTGAACTGGACCGCAAAGCGCGGGCGGTAGCCGCCACGCTGCAGTCGCGGGGCTTGAAGGGCCAGCGAGTCTTGCTGCTGTATCCGCCCGGCCTGGATTTTGTCGCCGGCTTCTACGGCTGCTTGTACGCCGGGGCAGTCGCCATTCCCGCCTATCCGCCGCGCCGCAATCGGAACATGCTGCGGATTCAGGCGATTTCGGACGACGCCGAGGCCACGGCGGCGCTGTCCGTCCACGATGTGTGCGATCGCGTGGGCCCGCTGTTGGACGAGGCCCCGCACCTGAAGGACTTGACGTGGCTTGCCACCGATCAGATCTCCGACGACCGCGCCGCGGAATGGGCCCCCCCCAAGATTCACAGCGAAATGCTGGCCGTCCTGCAGTACACGTCGGGTTCCACCGGCACGCCGAAAGGCGTCATGCTGGCGCACCGCAATCTCCTGCACAACGTGTCGCTGATTACCTACGATTTCGAGCCCACCCGTCAAGCCTGCGGAGCATTCTGGTTGCCGACCTACCACGACATGGGCCTGGTCGGGGGGGTGTTGTACTCCGTATTCTTTGGCAGCTATTGCGTGCTCATGTCGCCGTTTGCCTTCCTGCAAAAACCGGTTCGCTGGCTGCGTGCCATCTCGCGCCACCGGGTGACGATCAGCGGCGGGCCGAACTTTGCCTACGATCTGTGTACGCAGAAGATTACGGACGAGGAAATGCAGGGGCTGGACTTGAGCACCTGGGACGTCGCGTTCAACGGCGCCGAGCCGATTCGAGCGGCCACGTTGGACGGATTTGCGGAGAAGTTTGCGCCTGTCGGCTTTTGCCGCGAGGCCCTGTATCCCTGTTACGGCATGGCAGAATCGACGTTGATCATCACCGGCGGCAAGAAGAGCGAGCCGCCCGTGGTCCGCACGTTCAAGGGCAAGGCCCTGGACGAACACCGCATTGTACCGGTCCCCCCGGACCACAAAGATGCCCGCAAGCTGATCGGCTGCGGACGGATCCCGCCGGGCGAAGAGGTGCTGATCGTCGATCCGGTCCAATACCGGCAAATGCCGGATGACCGCGTCGGGGAAATCTGGGTCGACAGCCCCAGCGTCGGGTTGGGCTACTGGAACAAGCCGGGGGCGACGCAGGAGACCTTTCAGGCCAAACTCCGCGACAGTGCCTCGGGAACCTACCTCCGCACCGGCGACTTGGGCTTCGTGCATCAGGGCGAGTTGTTCGTTACAGGGCGTCTGAAAGATCTGATCATCGTCCGCGGCGTCAACCGCTACCCGCAGGACATCGAGTTGACGGTCGAACAGGCCAGCAGCCATCTGCAGCCCGGCGCGGTAGGTGCGTTCGCCGTGGACATGCATGGCCGCGAACGGCTGATCGTGGTCAGCGAAGTCGATCGGGAACGCCGCAAGGACTGGTCGGATATCATCGGCGTGATCCGCCGCGCAGTGACCGCCGAACACGAATTACCGCCCGATGGCATCGTCCTCGTCCGCTTTGGTTCCATTCCCAAGACCTCCAGCGGCAAGATCCAGCGGCACGCCTGCCGCAGCAATTTCCTGGACGGCTCGTTGTCCGTCGTGGCGCAATGGTTCGCTTGGGATGAAGAACAGGCCAAGACGCCGCAGCCGGCCGCCGAACCGCCGGCCACCGAACCGCCGCCGCCGAGCCCGGTTGCGGCCAGACTGCGGGACGTCGATCCGCAGGTCGCGGCGATCGTGATGGAGCAAGTCCGGGCGGTGGCCAAGGAGCGGGCCAAGGCAGTTCATTTGGACACCAACATCGTGGCCGATCTGGGCCTCGATTCGCTGGAACGTCTGCAGATCGCCAATTCGCTTGAAATGGTCTTCGGCGGACGGTTTCCCGAAGCCGTGCTCACGCAGATCGAAACCTGCCGCGAAGTGGCCGTGGCCATCGAGAAGTACATCGGCAAGAGCGCCAAGTCGCAAGTGAACGTGGTCCGGCAAGAGCCTGGTCAACCGCTTGCCGTTGCCGGCGGATCGGCGGACAGCTGCGATTTCCGCCAATGGCCGGAGTACCTCAAGCTGAAGGACACGATGGACCGGCTGACGGCCAGCGGCCTGACAAATCCCTACTTCAGCGTTCACGAGTCCGTTACGCGGGATACCACCGTCATCGGCGGCCGCCGTTTGACCAACTTCTGCAGCTACAACTACCTGGGCATGTCCGGGGATGAACGTGTCTCGCAGGCGGCGAAAGACGCCATCGATCGCTTTGGCACCAGCGTCTCCGCCAGCCGGCTGGTCTCCGGCGAAAAGACCGTCCATCGCGAATTGGAGTCCGCGATCGCCCAATGGGTTGGCGCCGAAGACGCGATCGTCTACGTCGGCGGCCATGCCACGAACGAATCGACGATCGGCCATCTGTTTTCGTCCGGCGATTTGATCCTCCACGACGCACTGGCCCATAACAGCATCATCCAGGGCGCGCTGCTGTCGGGCGCCCGGCGGCGTCCGTTTCCGCACAACGATTGGCAGGCGTTGGAGGCCCTCCTGGCGGAGATCCGGAACGAGTATCGCCGAGTCTTGGTGGTGGTCGAAGGCGTGTACAGCATGGACGGCGACTATCCCGAGATCCCCAAGTTCGTCGAAGTAAAACAACGCCACCAGGCGCTCCTGATGATTGACGAAGCCCATTCGATGGGAACCATGGGAGATCATGGACGCGGCATCGCCGAGCACTTTGGCGTCGACCCGCAAAGCGCCGATCTGTGGATGGGCACCCTGAGCAAGTCCTTCGGCAGTTGCGGCGGATACATCGCCAGCGGCCGGGAACTGGTCGAGTACTTGAAGTACACCTCGCCCGGTTTCGTGTACAGCGTCGGCATCCCGCCGTCGAACGCGGCCGCCGCCCTGGCGGCGCTGCAGTTGCTGCAACAAGAGCCGCAGCGCGTCTCGCGTTTGCAGGCCCGCTCCCGCTTGTTCCTGCAGTTGGCCCGGCAGCAGGGGTTGAACACGGGGTTGAGCAACAACACCCCGATCATCCCGGTCATCATCGGCAATTCGCTGCACGCGCTGCGGCTGTCCCGGCAGTTGTTCGAGCGGGGCATCAACGTTCAGCCGATCCTTTATCCGGCGGTCGAGGAACAAGCAGCGCGGCTGCGTTTCTTCGTCTCGTGCTGCCACTCCGAGGAACAAATTCAGCAAGCCGTGGCGGCGACGGCGGAAGAACTGCGTCAGATCAACCCCGCCTATTTTGCTTGCAGCGGTGGCTGATCCAACTTCGCATCAGCGGCAAGTCTTTGTCGGAATGGCACTTACGGCGAATCGCGTCGTTGCCGGCCGGGCGTCCATGTCGACTGTTCGCGAGTCTGCCTCCGGGCATCTGGACCGCGCAAGTTGCGAACCGGTCACAGCTTGCGTAACACCTTGGCGTCAAGGTACAATGCCGAGCTAAACGGGCCGTTCTGCGTTCGCATGGGAATATCTCGCCCCGCGCAACCAACTTGCCTTTATCAAAGAGGTCTGTCTATTGAAACGCGCACTGATCAGTGACATCCACGCGAACCTGGAAGCGCTGCGGGTGGTGCTTGACGATATCCGGCGACAGGGAGTAACAGAGATCTACTGCCTGGGCGATGTGATCGGATATGGCCCGAATCCCTGCGAATGCCTGGATGAAGTGATGAAGCTCTGCAAAGTCTGCATTCTGGGCAACCACGACCAGGCGGCGCAATTTGATCCCGAGGGCTTCAACCCCGTGGCGCTGCGGGCGGTGTATTGGACGCGCGACCAATTGGATAATGGTCCCGGCGGCGCGGCACGCGTCAACGCGCGTTGGGACTTTCTGGGCGAACTTCCCCGCACGATCACCGAAGACCAGACCATATACGTTCACGGCTCGCCGCGCGAGCCGACGAACGAGTACGTCTTCCCGGAGGACGTCTATAACCACCGGAAAATGGAAGCCTTGTTCGGGTTGGTGCCCCGCTACAGCTTCCAGGGGCATACCCACATTCCCGGTGTATTCACCTGCAACCTCGAGTTCTTGACGCCGGAGGACTGCAAGTACGAGTACCGGCTGACGGGTGACAAAACCATGATTAACGTCGGGTCGGTCGGCCAGCCGCGAGACAGCGATCCGCGGGCTTGCTACGTGATTGTCGATGGAGATCGCGTCGTGTTCCGCCGCCTGGAATATCCCGTCGAAGTCGTCGCCAAGAAAATCTACGCCGTGCCGAACCTGGATAATATGCTCGGCGACCGGCTGCTCGCCGGTCGGTAGCTCCGTGCCGTCGGCCGAAAAGGGGACAAGTTTGAAACGCGCCATTGTCAGCGACATTCATGCCAATCTCGAAGCACTGACGGCGGTGATGGCAGACCTTGCGTCCCAAGGCGCGACGGAGATCTATTGCCTGGGGGATATCGTCGGCTACGGCCCCAACCCGTGCGAGTGCATCGATGCGGTGATGCAGTTCGATGCCTGTGTGCTGGGCAACCACGACCAGGGGGCGCTCTTCGACCCGGAAGGATTCAGTGCCGGCGCCGAGCGGGCGGTGTTCTGGACACGGTCCCAGTTGGAGTCGCCACCGGACGCGCCTGAACGGAATCTCCGCCGCTGGAATTTCCTGTGCGAGTTGCCGCGGACGATCCGCGAAGACGGGCTGCTGTTCGTCCATGGTTCGCCGCGCAGTCCCCTGAACGAATACGTCTTTCCGGAAGACGTGCATAACCCGCGAAAGCTCGAAAAACTGTTCAGCGTCATCGAACGGTTCTGCTTTCAAGGACACACGCACGTTCCCGGCGTGCTGACGGAAGACGGCCGTTTCCTTCGTCCGGACCAGTTCGGCGAAGCCTATCCGCTGGGCAGCCAGCGGGCGATGATCAATGTCGGCAGCGTGGGCCAGCCCCGGGATGGAGACCGCCGCTCGTGCTACGTGATTCTGGAGGATGGGGCGGTTCGCTTTCGCCGCGTGGAATACCCCTTCGAAGAAACCGCGCGGAAAATCTACGCTATCCCGGAACTGGACAATTTTCTCGGTGATCGCTTGCGAGATGGGCGATGATCGCTGCTTCCTGCCAAAGGTCTTGAATTGTGGAAAAACGCTTCGCCCTCTTTCTGATCCTCTCTGCGCTGATTCTCTTTACCCACCTGACGGTGCAGAATTTCCTGCACCCGCCGCAGGCCGACCAGCCGCCTGCGGAGGTGGCCGAGGCGGGCAAAGATCAAGCCAAAGCCAAACCCAAACTTGCCAAGAAGGGTCCGGATGCCGGTGCGGCCAAGCTGGAGAAACAATCGGCCAAGGCCGATGCCAAGCTGCCCGCGGAAGCCCCGGAGCCGGCCTTGGTCAAAGGCGAACCAACCGCCGCTGCCGCGCCGCCGCCCGTCGCGGTCCAGAAAAAGTGGGTGACGTTGGGGTCGATGGCTCCCGACAGCCCGTACCGGCTGATGGTGACGCTGAAAAACACCGGCGCGGCCGTCGAACGGATCGAACTGGTCCAGCGGACCGGCAAGGGCCAACTCCGCTTTCTGGATTTGGAACAGGACAGCGGGTACTTGGGATACCTGGCCCCCGAAGACGTCGCCGGCGGCAAAGGCTGCCGCGTGAACGTCGTCGGCCCGGGAACGCCGGCAGCCGGCGCCAAGGCCAAAAATCCCGGTGCCGGCGAAGGGCTCCGCGTTGGCGATGTCATCCGGCGCATGGATAGTGCTCCCGTGCGGGATGCCATCGACTTGGAACGTTATCTCGCGGGGACGAAGCCCGGACAAGCCGTGCAGATCGTCGTCGATCGCACGGCTGCGGATGGTGGCCGCCCCAAGGAAGAAATTCTGACGGCCACCCTGGCCTCGCCACCGTTGAGCATCGTCCGCCCGGACGGGCAGTTTGAGCCCGTTGCCGAAACGGAGGATTCGCGGTCTTTCCTGTTCACGCTGGAGAGCATCGGAGACACATCCATCCCGCGGGGCGAAGAGGAAATCGGCACGGACAAGCTGCCCAGTCTGCGGAACAGCAACTGGGAGGTCCGGATGCTGGCGGACGACCCGCTGGGCCCGGCGGTCGAATTCACTTTCGTCCTGTCCGAGGCGCACATGAACGCCGTCGGCACGGATGGATCGCTGGAACTGGTGAAACGCTATCGCCTGGCCAAAACGCCTTCGGCGGATCGGGGCGATTCCGCGTTCCCCTCGTACCACTTGCAGTTGGAACTGGAAATCCGCAATCGCGGCGCGGCGCCCCAGCAGGTGGCTTATCGGCTGGACGGTCCCAGCGGATTGCCGCTGGAAGGCTGGTGGTACGTCACCAAGATTCATCCCAAGATGTTTGCCGCCGCCGGAACGCGGGACGTGGTGTGGAACACACCGACGACCGGTCACGGGCTGATCGGCGCCACCAAGATCTATTCCGATGCCATGGAGGCTCGAGAGAAGAATCAGCCCGTGACGATTCCTCTGTTCGCCGATCCTAGTCCGCAGCCGTTGGACTACGTGGGCGTCGACGCGCAGTACTTCTCTGTGGTTCTGAAGCCTCAGGCGGGCGAGTCCGACGCGCCGCTGCTATTCAAACAGGCGTTGGCCGTCCCGGTCGGCAACGTGGAGGCCATCGAAAAGGCGCTCGGCAAAACGACCGACGTTTCCTTCTGCCTGATCAGCCAGACGCACGAGATACCGGCTGGCGATTCCCTGGTGCAACGGTACACCATCTTCGCCGGCCCGAAAGAGCCGGCGTTGCTGACGGCCTATCAACTGGAACGGGTGATCGAGTACGGTTGGTTTCGCACCATCGCCAAGGCCCTGTCGTGGATTCTGCACCTGTTCGAAAGCCTGCCGTTGGTGAACTACGGTTTGGCGATCATCCTGCTCACGGTGCTGGTCCGCAGCTGCATGATTCCGCTCAGCCGCAAAGCGGCCCGCAATGCGCAGATGATGCAAGAACTGGCTCCGGAGATGAAACGGATCGCCGAGAAATACAAGGACGACATGCAGAAGCGGGCCGCCGCGCAATCCGAGCTGTTCAAGAAGCACAATTACCGGCCGCTGGGCGGCTGCCTGCTGATGTTCGTCCAACTGCCGATTTTCATCGGCTTGTACCGGGCCCTGTCCGTGGACGTCGAGTTGCGTCAGGCCCCGCTGATTTCCGGCCTGGATTGGTGTTCGAATCTGGCCGGCCCGGACATGTTGTGGTACTGGAAACCCTACCTGCCCGCGATGCTGGCCGGCGAGAACGGCTGGCTGGGGCCCTATTTCAATGTGCTGCCCATCGTGACCATCGTGCTGTTCCTGTGGCAGCAAAAGATGTTCATGCCGCCGGCCACCGACGAGCAGACGCGGATGCAGCAATCGATGATGAAGTACATGATGATCTTCATGGGCTTCATGTTCTTCCGCGTGCCCAGCGGCTTGTGCATCTATTTCATCGCCTCGAGCCTGTGGAGCATTGCCGAGCGGAAAATGCTGCCGCCGGTGGGCAAGCCCAGCGAAAACACCACCCCGCCGCTGTGGCAACGCGTGGCCGCCAAGTTCAACCCGGAACTGGATCCCGCCAAAACAAAGGCAATGCGCCGGCAGCGGAGGAAATGATCCGGGGCGCGCAGCGTCTCCCAGAATCCTCCCCTTAATCTTTCACCTAATCTTTCACCTAATCTCTCTTCTCGCCTCGCCCACGTTTCCTTGTCCGCCAATACGGATCAAGATTAAGTGAAAGATTAGGAATCGGGCGCCGTGCGGCCATGCCCCATCACGCCGCCTTGGCCAATTCCGGCGACTCGCCCGCGGCGGCTTTTTCCCCGTACGCCGCGACGCTGGACAGATCCGCTTGACGCGGGGCGGTTTTCGAGACCAGAACCGAATTCCCCGGAAATGCGCCGTTTCGGTGTCAGAGGAAAGGCACTGCCCGGAGCGTTCGTACACAGCGACTACGAGCACCGGGCAGCGCGGCGTCCTATTTTGCCCGTGGAGATGAGTTGCTCCCGCGGGACAGGAAAGCGGCCGGGTCGGTCGAGCGGCATCTGCCACGGTCGAGCGAGCTCGGGCCACGCGAAAGCCCAGGTTGTTGTTCCGCCTCTCGGGCGTGTTCCGGCTGCGATTGGCCGGCCGGCAGTTCCCGCCGATGTTGTTCCAGCCGCCGCCACGGTTGACCCGGGTCATGGCCTGGGGCCGCTTACCCGCAACTTTTCTAACACACGCAGAAGGCCCAAAACGAGTTCTCGCCGTGCTCGACGAATTGCCGTTCGATGGAATTGACTTGGTGGGTCGCGAGAAAGCCATTGAGCTCGCTGACTCCCGAATTCAGCCCCTGGACGGGGATACGGAAAAACTGGAACGGCACGAATATATGCCCTTTTGTACACTTTTATTTGGACGCCTGTACACCACTGCCCCTGCGCTCCGCCGTCCGCTTCGGCTCGATCTGTTTCGGCTCCGCTGCGCTGCGAAACAGCTCGGCCTGCGCTCCCGGCTGCGCTACGGGACTTGACTGTCGACCTGCCGGACTTACTCGCTCGACAAACCTCGGGCCACGCGGAAGCCCAGGAAGTTGAACCGCCCCCCGGGCGTGCTCCTGCCGCGATCGGCCGGCCGGCAGAACACGCCGCCGTCGATCCAGCCGCCGCCACGGCGGACCCAGAATTTCTGTTTCTCCTGGTCGTTGGATCCGGTTGGATCCTCCAACGCGGACGCATCAGCATCATAGTCGCGCCACCAGTCCTTCGTCCACTCCCAAACGTTGCCGAGCATGTCGTGCAGTCCCCAGGCGTTCGGCTCGAAAGAACCAACAGGTGCCGTGTAGACATGTCCGTCGTAACCATTGATCTTGCCGTCCCACCCCAGTTTTTCCTTCAACGTGGCGTCGGCCACGTTTGCGTATTTCGGCAAATTCTGGACGTCGTCGCCGAACGGAAAACGCGTCTTCGTTCCGGCCCGGCAAGCGAATTCCCATTGGGCTTCGGTCGGCAGGTCGTACGGTTGGCCCGTCTTTTCGCTCAGCCATTTGCAGAACTCCTCGGCATCCTTGTCGCTGACGTACACGACGGGGTGCCGATCGTCTTGCGGGAATCCCGGTTTTCGCCAGTTCCGGCCCTTTTCAAGTTTCCGGTCACTGCCGTCCAGGACCCGGGCACCGGCGTCGTCTTTTTCGGCCTCGGTGACGTACCCGGTCGCATCCACGAACTGCTGGAACTGTCCGACGGTAACCTCGTGGACGCCAAGCCAGAAAGGTCTGGTGATCGTTACGGTGTGCTGCGGCCATTCCCACTCCACGCAGGTCGCGTCGATGTGAAGCTCGGCGGCGAAAGCCGCCCGTTCTTCTTTGGTGCTGTCCTTTTTGAATGTACCCATTTCGAAACTGCCCGGCTTGATCAGCCGCAGCGCCATGCCGATCTCGTTGGTCGGGCGGACAAAGTCATCCAGTTTCTGCTTGGCTTGGCCGTACAGTGTCTGGGTATTCTCCCATTCCGTGTCGGACTGGGCCACGTCGAAATACTTATCGGCGCTGCGTTGGGTTTCTACGATCTTTGCGACCTGGGGATGGTCGCTCAGGACTTCTGGGATCTCCTCGGCGAACTGTTTCTCGAAGGCGGCACGATCCATCGCAATTCCGTTTACTTTGCGCAGTTCCCGCAGTTGTTCCTGCAGGTTCACGATGGACTGTCGGGCGTTATTGATCGCTCCCCAGTCTCCCTGGCTCAGGAGCCCTTCAACCTGCGGACAGCGTTCCTCAATCCGTTGCTTTCGTAACGCCACAGGTTGGTAGTCAGCCCACGTATCGTCCTGCAACTTGTTGCGGAAGTAATCCAAGTCCACCACCATCGGATCCACGACGATAGCCCGCCGAAGGGCACTGACGCCTTCGTCCAGCGCAGCGTAAGCCGCATCGAAGCTGCGCTGGGTGTACAACGTTTCCCATTCTTCGCGTTTCCCTTCCGCGAGGTCAATCAAACGGGAGACCGGCTCGCGGTCCCGATTCGGGAGTTTGTCCGCTTCGACCTTAAGCTCCGCGTAATCCGCTGCCAGACGCTCTTGTTGGGTCTTCGCGTACAGCCACCAGCCGCCGAAGCCGAAGCAGGGAAAGAGCCAAACACTGGCGACGACAACTCGGCGCATTTTGAGCCGGGCCGGAGCAAGAACGCGATAATCGAAAATCGCTTCCGCCAATTCCAGCGGCTTGGAATAGCGCAATTCGGGAGCCTGCACGGCGCGAACCAATACCTCTGTCAGGGCGCGATCGATTCCGCACTTCTTCAGTTGGCTGCGGCAAGCCTCCAGGTGTTTCGGGTCGCCGGAACTGGTGGTGTTTTCCGGAGGCACCTGGTCGGTCAGCACGTGAATCGCAACCATCCCGCCGGCGAAAATGTCGTCTTTCGGGTCGGCCCGCTTGTTGCCGTACTTGACCTCGCCCGGCCCGTACGCGCCGCGTCCTGCGATGGTCGATCGGAGCGTCGTTCTTTGGATTTCCGCCGACAATCCGAAGTCCAGGAACCTTGGGCACTCCAAGGGGTCGATCACGATGTTGGCCACCGAAACATCCCGATGCTGAATATTCTTGTCGTGCAGGCCCTGCAGCGCGCGGAACGCGTCTTCCAGCAAGCGGAGGCGCACCGCGCGGGACAGTCTCCGCTGCGCGCAATGCTCGTGGATCGGCAGGCCGCGGACGTACTCCATGACGATCAACGGCTGGGCTCCCGGTTCGTGCCAACTATCGTAAACCACGACGGCACACTGCTTGGGGAACTCCAGCGCCCGCAGCATGGTTACTTCCCGCCGGAAACTGGCCAGGATCGTTTCGTCCTCATCGCGGAAGATCTTGATCGCCACGGGCGTCTTGTCCTGCGCATGTTCCGCATAGTACACGGCGGAAAACGCTCCTTCGCCCAGCATCGCGGTGCGTGCCCCCGGGGGACGTTTCAGCACGTATCCCTTCCGCTCAATCACCTTGAGCGTTTTCTCCCAGATCATCCCGAATTCATCGGGCAGCCCGAGTCCGTCCAGGATCGAACGTTCGTTCATGACTGCACCTCGCGGCTAAGTTTTTCCAGGGCTCGCTTGTGTAACGCGTAGTATTTGTGCTTCGACACGCCCAGCAGCTCCTGGACGCGGGATTGGGGCTCTCCAAGCACATACCGGTAACGAACCAGTTGGGCCAATTCCTTCAGGCCCGGATCGCCACTGGTTTCCCAGGACCGCAACGCGTCCAGGACTCGCTCGTACTGCACGTTGGGACAATCTTGCTGAAACCGCCGGCACAGGTCCTCGATCAGACAATCCAGCAACGTGGGGTCACACGACTTGTTCCGCGCTTCTCGCCGGGTGCGATCGTAAATCATCCGCTCCATGGACATGGCGACGTAGGCGCACAAGGCGCGGCGGGTCTGGATTCGCTCCATCCCCTCAGGAAAGGCCTCCAGGACCTTGACGAAAAACTGGTTGAGCAGGTCGGTGAAGCGTGTAAAGGCGACATTGTCACTGACCTGCGAACCGAACTCGGCCATTAGCCAGGGCTTTAGATCGTCGTGCAGGTTGCGATACACCGTATCGATGATCTCGTTTTCCGCCGCCTGCTCATCGCGATCCCACAACTTGCGAAACAGGCGGATTAGAAGCTCTCGGTCGGCCTTCTTTTTGTCGTTCGTGATCATGGTCTTGTTTTCCCTGAAAGAATGCTGGCTATCAGCTTACACCACCCGCGGAGGCAGTCACGACTGCGGGGACGCGACTCATATCAACCGGTGAGTCCGCGTCCCCGTGCCGCCCCAGTGCCTCAGCGGGCCGCCGCATGACGGCACACGGTGTCATTTTTCCGACGCATGGGCTCGCTTGGAGGCCGTCCTCTTCCGTGCGCCGTCGTCTTTGGCGGGCGGGGTCGCGTCGTCGGACGGGGTAGCCGCGGCGCGATCGTGGTAGGATTTCAAGGTGTCCAAGCGGCCGTACGCCCGCGGCAGGCGGCCTTCCAAGGTCTCCGCCGTCGGGGTCATGGCTCGGCGAGCCTCGTTGCGTGCCTCCAAAGCCTCAATCTGCTGCTTCATGCGGTCCACATTCTCGCCGATCGTGGCTGCAGCCGTGTTCTGGCTTGCCGTGACGGACGAGATCAAGTCCAGCGTGGAGGCTTCCATTTCCGCCTGCTCGCGGCGAGTCTTGAGGGTCGCGACTTCTTGTTCGACGTTTTCCATCGCGTTCCGCATTTCCGCGACGGCCTGTTCGCCTGCGCCGAGCGAGGCCTCGATGCTGCTCCACCCCTGCCTCTTGATCTCCAATTGCCGTGTTTGACGATCCTGTTCCGTGAGCAAATCATCGATTTCCTGCTGGAATTCGCCCATCGTGAACTCGGTACTGGCGAAGCGGATGTGCTCGTCCTGACGCTCGATGGCCTTTCGGAGCACGGGGTACGCGTCCGCCAGCAATTGCTCGCGCCCTGCAACGCTGATCTCCAATGCCGCGATCTCCTTCTGCAGTTGTTCAACCTGATTCCGCGACAAGTTCAGCGCGACTTGCCGGTCGATCAGTTCCTGCTTGGCCCCCCGCAATTCTTTCTCCATTTTCCGGTCGCGGACCTCGGTCGGCAGTTGTCCCGTCAGATTGTCCACCGTCTGGTCCGCCGTGGCCTGAAAGTAGCCGCTGAGGTCGTAAACACTGCGGCTGGAAACAACGACCAGCCCAATCAGGGCCGCCAACAACAGCCCCAAACCAACAAACATCGTGCGAATCATGGCATTCCTCCCCTCGACTAGTGAAACTGGATACCGGGACGCCTCCGTCCCGATGCTGGGGATAGAACAGATGCCACTCGTCAGATTTCCGAGAAAACTGCGGGAAACAGAAATTATTTCCAATCGGGTTAGCCGCCCAGTGAACCCGGAGGGTTCCAAGAAATTAGCCGGTGGTCGAGCGCAGCGATACCACTGGACACGGCGCCCCCCAACAGTTTCCGCACGCCGGAAGCGTGCCAGAGGAACAACCTCCGAGGCGTGCCCGTCGCCAGGTGCGGTGCGAATCCTCGGTGCCGGGTCGGGTCTGGCATCCCTCCGGGATGCGGGGACTCGCCATCTCCACGTACCGGTGGTCGGCGCTGCGATTGACCACCGGCTAACCTCTGGGACCGCTCCGCGGTCGTGTCGTGGTCGAGATTGGCCGCTTTATTGTTCGTTAAGCCACGGTCCGCTTTCCATCTTCCATCCGGGCTCACGGCTGAATTTGCCGTTGTGTGTGCTTGCCCTGGGATGCTATGCTCGGCCGCTTGGGGGGAAGCGACGGACAGGACAACACAGCTGAGCGTCATGGAAACAGGTGAGCGGAATGGTGCGAGACTCCATGGTGGGAGCGAAAGAACCGAGGGGGGTGCTTGGCAACCGTTGGCGGGCGTGCGGTAGAGCCGTGCTGACGCTGGGAATCGGCGCGGGGTATCTCTTGATTCTCAGCATGCTTGCCTTGTTGCCGTTCCTGTGGGACGCCTACCCTCGCGACTTGCCCAACTGGACCGTCCTTCTTGTCGGCCTGGCGTTGGTCGCCGCGGCGGGGATCCTCACCTGGCAATCGCTGCGATGGCTGGCCCGAACTCAGTACCGCTTCCGCTTGCGCACCTTGCTTGCCGGGATGGTCGTCTTGTGCCTGATTTTAGCAGTCGTCGGCAATCGACTGCATTTCGCGTCCCGTTGTTGGGAATCGCAGCAGCTTCTGGGGCGAGCCGGTGGCTACGTCGTTTGTTTCGATCCTACTATTCCCAGCGACCGGAGTTGGTATCGTGGGTTGATTGAAGTTCTGGGGCTTGATGGATTCGAGCGCGTCACCTCGTTGCACCTTGCAACCGACCGTGCGGTGGAGGTCTTGGTCAAGCACCCGCGCGCATTTGCCGACGTGCGGAGGATCACCTTCGGTGCGGCCACCGACCGGGGTCTCGAGTCCCTCGCGAACTCGACGCCGCTTCGAAATCTCCGGGGGATCGAGTTTCGCGGGAGTCTAATGACCGATGACGGACTGAAATACCTGGCGGCCGGCGACAATCTGAAAATGTTGATGATCGACGGTTGCTCGCGAATTACGGACACGGGAATGGCCCACCTGAATCGGCTGTCTGCCCTCGACCTCTTGTGCTTGCAGGAGAACTCGGGGAAGACGAACTTGACCGACGCCTGCCTGTCCCATATCGCGATGATGCCTCGCCTACGTTCGCTTGCGCTGTACGTCAATTTCTCCGATGCGGGTCTTGGCCACCTGCAAGACCTTGGACGGATTCAGTGGCTTGAACTCGACAGTACCAAGATTGGGGCCGGCACGGGAATCGCCCGCAGTTTCGGAACGGGCGTGACCCTCGG
>CAZXYZ010000035.1:0-92634 GCA_964645045.1 uncultured Pirellulaceae bacterium
GACTGATGGCGTGCCCCCTACCGAAACCGCGGGCGATTCCCGTGCCGGCCCCACTGATACTCCCTGCTCGCCGAGTTGTTGAAACGACGCCATGCGGTCCAGGTACTTTTTCTTGCCGCTGGGGATCAGCAACAGCGCCGGCGGATAGGGCGTGGCATCCCGGGACAGGAACCCGTCCAGATCTTCGCGGCTGTCCTGCCACAGGGCCAGCGTCATCGCCCGTTCGCCCGCACAGATCCGGTGCCAGTGAGTCGCTACGTCGCGCGGGTGTTGGACCTGGACGAGCAACTGGTCCAACTGGGCCGGCTCCCAATTGGTTTCCGCCAGCGATTGACGGATGGCATCGCGATGAACCGTGCGCAGAGCAATTCCGACCAAATCGGCGACCATGCAGAAATCCCACTCGAAGGCAGCGGCCGCGGTCCGCATGGCGGCCAGACCCCGCAAGGCCCGCTCGGTATCGCGATGATACAGCGCGTGTTGGACCTCCAACTGCAACAGCCGGATTACCTGACGCGAGAACTGGACCTCGGGCAGCAGCGTGGAAAACGCGTTGAACGCAATCGGTTGCCAGACCGGGGTGGGGTATCGGCCTGCTCGGTGGATCTGTACGATCAACGGCCGGACCTCCTGCAGGAATTCGGCGATCCGCGGCTCGTCCGGCCAATCTCCGCCGGGAACGAGCCCCTCCGGCAACTTGCCCATGCCCACGAAAGGAAATGTGCTGACCGTTTCGCCCGACGAGACCTGCTCGACCGCCACAAGAATCTCGCGCCAGGCGGCGGTGCCTTCCTGCGAGCTGCCGGCCCGAAACCAGCGGGCCATCGATTCGTTGTCAACCGGTTCGCCCGCGGCCCGCAGACGAGCGATTTCCGCCGCCACCTCGCGAGCGCCGCGGTACTCGCCAAACCCCAAGACCGCCAGGACGGTGACACCCAAGACGATTGGCAGCAATATCAACAGCAACAGCCATCGCTTGCGGGCGGACGGGCGTCGCGCCGGAGGCACCGTGGGATCAGTCATTGTTTCCCTTTCTTCATCAGCGTTCATCAGCGGTTCTCACCGACTCCCGTCTTAGTCCGACGAGGCCAGAAGACCGAGGAACCGCTGATCAACGCTAATGAACGCTTATTTGTGTTGGCTGACGGTGTTCGCTGTGGCCGACGTCCAGGCTGCCTGCCAGTTCGCGGGCCGCCCGTTCCCACCCGGCATGCCACTGACTGCCGGGGGCTGAACGGAAGAAACCCTCGACCGGCATCGCAAAATCCGCTGGCTTGTCCGCCCGCAAATACTCGCCATCAGGCCCCAAACCGTAATACAATTCCGGCACACCCCAGTACCGGGCCAGCTCCTTCGTCCGCTCGACATTCTCCGCCGGCTCGCTTCCGTCAAGCCGTTGTAGCATCCTCCAGGTGAGGTAGTCGGCAGCCCGCCGGCGAATGAAAGGATTGACCCGATACAGGATCGAAGTCTTTTCGCCCAGCCAGGGGTATCCGCCGAGCAGACTCTCCGGCGCGTCGAACCGGGTCCGGTAGGCAGCCCAGCTCATGACCACCGCCCGCCGCCTGGCGGCATGGCGTCGTGCCGTGTCGCTCACCGTGCGAACCAACCGCCCATATAACTCCGGCCCCAACCACGATTCGGCTCCGGACCGAGCCAGCTCGTTGACCAGCCAGATCTCGGTCAGATCGGCGCCATCCTGGTCGAACATCTTCCAGCTCAACCGCAACCGATCGACCATAGTTCCGATCAGGGACAATGAGCGTTGGTATCGCTCCCGGTCCGATGCGTCGTCGTCGTCCTGTTCGAGCGCCATCCGGGCCAACCGAGCCTCGCCCAGCAGGTAGATCATCACGCGAGGCATAAAGCGGATTGGACCTGGATCGAGAGACAGGTCGTGTTCGAGTTGCCCGCAGACGGTCCGGCCCTCGACGCGGCGGTTCGCAGGGGGCGCCTCGGTCGCCTCGGGATTGCGGAACCGTAACACCAATTCCCGCGGTTCGGCATACGTCGGGCCGTAACTCTGCGCCTCGGCCGTCAATTGCCGCCGGACCTCCGCGGGCATGGTCGGCCGGGAAATCAAAACCAGCCCTGCGGGAATCAGTGGCAGGACCATGACCGCGGCCAGAAAGCTGGCGTGCGCGCCCCAGAAGCCCCAACCCAAACGCCCGTCCATCCAGCGCCGCATCAGCAGGAACGTCGCCAGCCACGGAAGCGACGAGCACAGGGCGAGCAGCCAGTAAGGTACGCCCAACAGGCCAATCACCGAACTACCATAGGCCACCAGCCCCCACGCCCCGACCGGGGCCGCGATCGCGGCAATCGCTGAACTGGGAAAAACTTGACCGACCGCCTGCGAAACCCCGTAGGTGAACAGGACCGCAGCAGCAACGAACAAGATGCTCGGAGCGGACAACTGCGAAGAGCGCAGGTGGGCGGGAAGAAAAAGGACCATCAACAGCAGAGCTGTGGCCAGCAGACTGAGCGCCGGCGCGTGGCGGGTCCACCAGATCTTCGCAGGAGACACACCTCGCTCGGCCAGAAAGCGAATGCGGTCCTGCACGCCGTCTCCCTGAAACGCCAGCACGCCCAGCCAGGACGCAGCCAAGAGTCCGCAGAAAGCGGCCAGCACGGGACGGCCGCTGGCGTCCGGCTGCGTCGTGATCAGCAGGCCCAGCGCGACCAGCAGCAGCGCGGCGATCCCCGCCAACACCGTTCGATTCTGCCGCACGAATTGCCAGTTCAGCATCGCCGCAGGACTGTGCGTGGGCCGCGCCCAAATGGCCGACTCGCCCCACAGATTCTCTCGAACCCGGCTCCAGGAAAACGGCTTTTCGCAGACCTGCTCGGGGGCCAGGAATTTCATGCCGCGGCGCCAGCCGACAACCAGCAACGTCACACTTAAGACGATCAACGCCACGGCCATCATCCACGGTGCTGGATCACTGAGTGTCAAGCTGAAAGCGCCGGGCCATCGGACCAGATGGTTCAGCCCAAAGGTAACCACGCCCGGCAGCAGCGCCAAAGGGATCAGCGCCAACAGGGCCACGAGCGACGAACGGAAGCTCCAGGCGGTCGTGAACCCGGCCAGCAGAAGAAAGACGCTTTGCAGCGGCCAAAGGTACTCCCAGCCGGCGTCGATCAGCCAGGAATCGGCCGGACTCGCCACGGGCCAGCGGCCGGTGGGAAATACGAAAACCGCCAGCAACAACAGGTTCAAACACCAGACCGCGAGCAACGCGACGAAGCCCGTAGCCAGCTTGACGGCCACCAAATCCCCGGCAGCAATGGGCAACGAACGCAGCCAATCCAAGGTGCGGCGTTCCTTCTCCTGCCCCACCAACAGCGCGCCGACGCCCAAGGCAAACAGGCCCGGCATCCCGGCGAAGATGAGGATCCGCGGCACGAACACCTTGTTAGGTTGCAACAGGAACAGCAATTGAAAACCGACGCCCAACACCATCTGCATCCAGACCAGCGGGAGCACCTGGCGGACTTCCTTCCAGCATAGATAGCGAAGGGCAAGATAGCGGTTCATGCCGTGGGCACCTCGGAATAAGCTGGCTCGGATTCGGACCCCGCGGGCTGCCGAGGCCGCATGCAGGCGACGAAGATCTCGTCTAGCGTCGCGCTGCGGGCCGTGACGCCGTGGACGCCCGAATAACGTTCCAATTGCTGCTGGTGCTCGGCCGTGAACCCCATGACAATCCACTGCCGCTGCCGCCCCGAGGCGTGTTCGCTGAGCACTTCGGCGGGACCGTCCAGCGTCGGCAGCGCGATCAAGGGATCGGCCAGATTGATCGTGACCAGGCTGACGGACTCTTTCAATTGGCCCAGCGGCTGGACCAAACAGAACTTCCCCTGGCGCAAGATGGCGACGTGATCGGCCACCCGCTCCACTTCGGCGATCTGATGACTCGACAGCAGCACGGACTTGCCCACCGCCGCCCGGTCGACCATGCTCTCCAGGAATTCGCGCCGCACCAGCGGATCGAGACCGGACGTCGGCTCGTCCAGAATCAGCAGTTCCGGATCGGGCGCCAAAGCCAGGGCCAGCGACACCTTGGCGCGCTGGCCTTTGCTCAAGCGGCGGATCTTCCAGTCGGCTGACAGTTCGAAACGGCGGATCGATTCGCGATATCGCTCCAGGAAACCAGGCGGAAAGAACGCCGAAGCGAACCAGCCGATCTCGCCCACCTTCATCCAATCGTACAGCACCGGGGCGTCGGAAACGTAGCCGATGCGGCGGCGGATCTCGAGCGCTTCGCGGGTAGGATCCAAGCCTAACACCTGACAACTGCCCGCCGTCGGCCGGAGAAATCCCGTGAGAATCCGAATCAGAGTCGTCTTGCCGGCGGCATTCTCGCCCAACAAGGCGAAAACCGTTCCGCGAGGCACCTCAAGATCGATTCCGCTCAGTGCCTGGCAGCCGGGAAAACGCATCACCAGGCCGCGCGCCGAAATGACGTGAGACATCGCCTTTTGCTCTCGCATCGAAAAGGGAAGCGATCTGTCTGCCAACCTATTGCAACCAACATCCAGCAGCCAATCAGGACGGCACGGCCTCGTCCTGGCCGGACGAAACCGTGGGTACCATACCGGACAATGACTCCAGTTCACGGCGCACGATCTCGCGGATTTCCGCCGCCTTCAAACCGCCGTGCAAGGCTTCCGCCAGCACGGACCGCAAACGCTCGGCAATCAGCGTCTGCCGGAGCGCGCGGCACCTCTCCGGCGCGCCCGCGGCGACCGCCATCCCGCGGCCGCGCAGCGATTCAACCACCTCGTCGGCCTGCAACTGCAAGTAGGCACGCGCGATCGTGTTCGGGTTGATCGCCAACTGCTGACTGAGCTGTCGCACACTAGGCAGCAACTGGCCCGGGCCGAGCGTCCCTTCGGCGATCGCGAACTTGACCTGCCGCACGATCTGCTCGTAAATCGCCACGCCGTTCTGGGGATCGATGGAAAAAAACATCCGCCACACTCGATTTCCTGCCGCGAGTACCAGCCTGCTAGTTAGATAGTACACTAGCACGAAACGGCTGTCAATATCGGGAGAGAAGATTTTTCGGTCACCGCGGCTGGTACCACTGGGATTCCCAATACAGCCGATCGAGTTGATAGGGATCGACGGCGGCGTCCGCGGGCTGGTCCGGCGGCAAGATGCCGTAGCGGCGCAGTTCGCGGAGGTACTGCGGGCGTGGCTGGAAGCCGGGCATGTCAAACCGCTTGATTCTCTCCAGCTCGGTCCGGCCCGCCGCCGCCATCTGCAGCAGCGTCTGATAATCCGGATCGGTCGTGGCGGCAAAGACGCCGGCCGGCTGCCCGGCCGTGTCGTGGCACAAGCCAAAGCCGCCGCCGGACTGGTCCAGCGGGGCCAGCAATAGGAGCGACCGCTCGGGCTGCGATAGATTGAAGACGATGTGGCGGCTGAGTTTCAGCCGCGGGTCGTCGATGCTGAACCGCCAAAACGACATGCCGCACTCGTCGCTCATCGATCGCGGCAGGGCCCGCTCGCCCTGATGACAGCCGGCACAACGGCGGCCGATGACTTCGGCACCGGCTTGCGTCGTCGGCCAGCCGGTATCGACGTTGACCAATTGGTTCGCCGCATAGCCGCCGATCGCGCCGCAGCCCAGCGCGGCGTAGGTGCCCGGGTAGGGTGCGCCTACGTCGATCCACAGCCGCAGCATCCGCCGTTCCCCGTCGGTGGCCTGGACTTCATAGTGACTGCCGTCCAACATCGTCAGGATGCGGCTGGCCGCCGAACCCACCGCACGCGGCGGCAAGTTGCTGACGGGACGGTTCCGATTGTCGGTGAACAGCTGCCGGACGGTCATGCTGAAATAGGCGTGCGAGAACATCGGCCCATGGTCGCCACTCAAGACGATCCGGCCGGCGTAGGGACCGCCTCGAGGCGTGGCCACATAGCCGTGACAATCGACGCACAGCCGGTCCAGGATGGGTTGGATATCGCGGGGAAAATCGAAGACGTCCGGACAGCCCTCGATCGGCTCGATGCGGCTCGGCCGCCGGGGCGGCGAACTCAGCAGGCTGCGGGCCGGCAGGCTTTCGGTCCGTGGTTCGTGGCAGCCCACGCAGCCGTTGACTTCGCCCGGCTGCACCGTCGCGAAACTATGCATCCGCTTGACGGCCAAGTCGTTTTCGTCCAAGGCGACGAACAACAGGCTCCGCAAGGCGGGCACTTCCAGCGTCGCCGACCCATCGGGCTGGACGGGCACCGTGCCCAAGACTCGCTCCAACGTGAACGAACCGCCGTAGGTCAACGGGTCCATGCCCCCGGTAAAGTTGATCGGCTTGGGCAGCGATTCCAGGACCAACAGCCTCTTGATCTCGCCGCGCGCGACGCCGGCCATGGCGCGGCCCCGGTAGATGTCGGCCAGCACCAGCGTTCCGGTCGGGGCGTCGAGTTTGGCCCGGGGCGGGATGACGTTCTCGCGCGGCCGCGGCTGCAGCGGCCGCGGTTCGTGGCATTCCAACCCGGCCCGCACGTCTTCCGGCGGCAGTTCGTAGACGGGAGCCGTCGCGCCGTCGCGGTCCAGCAACACGATCTTCGTGCCTCGCGCGGCCAGAAACAACTGTTCGGACAAGGCCCACGGATCGCGGTACAGGCCTTCACGCGTGATCGCCGTAACGCCTCGACGATCGTCCGGTCCATAACGGGGATCCACCACGGTGATCGCGCCGTCGTGCTCGCGATGGCCGTGGCCGGGCGAGAAAATCGCGACCACTTTGTTCGTGCCCGGAATCGGCTTCACGTCGATCATCAGGGTCCCGGGATGCTGATTGCCGTAGAAGACCATCTGCGAGGTGCCGTCCGGGTTGGCGGTCCAGAGGTGATGGTAATCGACCTGCGAACGGTCGATGTACTCCCAGCGCTGGTACAACACGCGGCCGTCCGGCAGCGGCCACGGAGTGTTGTCGTGTTCCACATTGGCGGACAGCGCACGGAGGTTGGACCCGTCCGCATCGCAGCGGTGCAAGACGGCCACTTGAGTCAGCCAGCAGTTGACCCAGCGCCGGCAGCGGCTGGAGACGAACACGATCCCGCCGTCGGGCAGGTAGGCTGGCTCGATGTCGTCATAAGGTCCGTCGGTCAGTTGCCGCAAACCGCCGCCGTCCACGCCGATCTCGTACAGGTGATAATGCTCCGCCCCGCCGGGCCGATACGAGAACAGGACCTTGTCCGCGTCATAATGCACGACGGGATCGCGCACGCCGCCGCGGGGGTCGTCCAGCAGCGCAGTGATCCGGCCGGTTCGCAAGTTCAGACGGCACAGCCGTCCGCCGTCGCCAAAGGTCCGCCGCCGCTCGTCCTCGGCATAGTAGCTGAAGTTGGCGTACCAATGCCCGTCTTTGCCCGGCTGGCGGACGGCGAACACGATCTCTTCCGGCGAGGCAGCGGACGAGGTTGGATTGCCGGCCGTTTCGCCTGCGTCCCCCGCCGTTGACAGCCAACCAACGAGTGCGGCGAACGCAAACGATCCACGACAGAACCAGTGGCCAAGGGTGGGGCAAGGCGACATCGTATCGTCTCTGGGGGTCAGGGAAATGGCAGGCTCGCATCTTACCCCCCGCGGCTTGCCCGGTCAATTCCCGTGCAGAACACCATGTAAAACACGCCGTGTCCCTCAGGACGCAGATGCCCGATTCAAGCGGTCACTTCTCGCGTTGGTTTGTTTTTTTGACGTTGAAACTCTTCGCGCAGGGCTTCGCCACCGATAGCGACGATGGGACTGGCCGCCGCCCACTGACAGAACTTGGCGAAACTCGCGGCTAACAGAGCGGTCAGCAAGCACACACCGTGCAACTGAGTAATCCCCAGAACCGCAGCCAGCGAGATTCCCAGCACAATACCGGCCAGCGTGGACAGCAGCCAGCCGAATGTCCGGCCTGCATAGATCACCAAGGCACACAAGCCGCTAACCAACACGCCGGCAAGTCTACCCCACCAAACGGTGGCCACGGCTTCGTTCAGCGCCGCGCCGAGAGTTCCGCCCATAGCCGCGGCAAAGGCAGCTGGCCAAGTTAGAAGCGTGGAAAACCTGAGGATCGCGACCAACGGGAAAACACGCAAATATCGAATCGCGAGGATCAGATATCCAACGATCGCTCCGACCACCAGACCGTAGACAGGGGTTGCCAACACGCCAGCCAAGCATCCACCGATGGTCGACGACGTGATGACCAGGCCGAACGCCCTCGCCATCGCCGCCCGCGGAGCAGGCCACCCGATGCCGTCCACTTCGGCTTCCGCGTCTTCGTCATCGAAGAACAACCCTTCCGGGTCCTCGAACACAAAGTCCAGGGCTTCGTAAAGCGGCAGCGCGCAGCCGAATTCGCCGACACCTTGCCAGCGGTCGCCGTCCCACCAAAAAATCTCGACCTCGTCACCCTGGCCTGTCGGCTTGAACTTTGCCAACAGCGACTGGTCGTCGTCCCAAACCAGGTTGTAAGCGTCATTGCGTTTTCGGCAAGTGATTTCCCAACCTGAGTTGTCCAAGTAGCGTTCGATTCGCTGACGGAACGAGTTGGGCTTGAGTCTGGCCATACCTTCCTTGATTCCTACAATTGGCGGCAGTGGCGGGGAACGCCCGATGCTCTCCCCATCGGGACTTCATGCGATCAATTTATCGCATTCCTGCCGGTTTGGCCTAGAGCAGTTTTCGCGTGCCTTTTCACTTCAACGCTTCCAAGGGCCGCAGCCGGATGGCGGACACTGCGGGCAAGAAGCCGCCCAGGATCGCCATCACCGCGGACAGCAGCACGCCCGCGATCAACGTATCGGCATCGACGGTCATCACCAAGACGACGAATTTGCCCGCGCCGCCTTGAGCGCTGGACACGATGCTGTTGGCCGTCCAGCCGTCGCACAGCGAGCCCAAGGCACAGCCCAGTAGTCCGCCCACCAGACCGATGACCAGCGATTCGATCAGAAACGAGACCAGGATTTGCCAGCGGGCGAAGCCCAGCAAGCGGAGCACGCCGATGTCCTTGGTCCGCTGGCTGATCGCGGCAAACATCGTGTTCATCACTCCAAACACACCGCCGATGGCCATCACGACCGCGACGAAGATGACCGCGACCAGAAATTGCCGGTTGGTTTGCGACAGGCTCGCAAAGTACTCTTCTTCGAGCAGGGCTTGGACCGCCGCTTTCTTGTATTCCAAGTTCAGGTAATTCTTCAGACGCTCCGCCGCCGGGCCATCGGTGGCTCGCAAGACCAACGACGTGTAGGTTTCCTTGCCGAACATCGGGCCGATGATCGCCCGCTTGGCCCAGACCTCCGAGTCGAACGTCGAGCCGGCGGACTTCATCACGCCCGCGACCAGCCATTGCCGTCCGCCGAGGGTGAAGACGTCGCCGGTGTCCAGGCGCTGGGCGTTGCGAGCAGCTTGGACCGCCGCCGCGGTGCGGTCGCGGTTCAACTCGCGGGCAATCCCTTCGCCGACCACGACTTCGATCGCCGGCGCCGCGTCGGCGGCCCCGTCCGGCAGTCCGGGCACTTGCCGCACGCCCGCCTGCGAAAACCATTGGCCGCCTTCGTACAGCGACAAGCCGTGGACGCTTGCCGAGACCTCGGGGTCGTCGATCCCGCGCAGCTGCAGAAACCGCCGCTTGGGCCGGCCAGGCAGTGCATCCGGAATGGGTTGATTGACCACCAAATACGCTTCCCGGCTGCACATCGGCCGTCCGTCCAGGCGGACCACGTCGGGATGATTCTCCAGTTCTCCCGCGTCGGCAAACTGCAGATTGCTGAACACCTCGTCCGTCACGCCCTCGGACAGCACGACGACGTTGGCCGGGTTGCCGCTGTTGTCCGTCAAGCCGTACATGCCGTTCACGAAGGCCATCATCACCGTCAGCAAGGAGATCACGAGAGTGAACGCGAGAGCCGTAACGAGCGTCGTTTTCCAACGTACGATCAGATTGCGAACATTGTAGCCGAACGGGATTCTGCCGAGCCAAACGAGCAGCCCGGCGAGCCCGACGATCGCGGCCAGCGGCGTCAACAAAGCCGGAGAAACACTCATCATACTCAAGCCACCTTGGCAAAAACTTCGGAGACTTTCACTTTCTGAGCCGACCACGCCGGCACGATGCTGCCCACCCAGGCCGTGACCAGACCGACCGTCACCCCCCACAGAATCGCGTCCGTCGGGATGTAAAACGCGCCGAAAAACGCGATCGGGAATTTGAGGCCGCCGATCACGTAGTTGATCGTGACCAACGTCGCCACGGCGCTCAGCAGCCCGGACCCCACGCCGATCAGCAGGGCTTCGCCTAAAACGAGGACCAGGATCTGCCACGGCCGGAAGCCGAGCACTTTCAAGACCGCCAGTTCCGTTTGCCGTTCGCGGACGCTGATGCTGATCGCGTTGGAGATCACCAGCGACAACGTAATCAGGATCGCCGGAGCCAGCAGCCAACGCATGCCCCAAATCAAATCGCGATACGCCTCCAAAAACGTCGCCACGCCGGAGGCGGCCGTTTCGAACTTGACCGCCGGGTTCGTGTAGCTGGGCGAAGTGAGAATCTGGTTGGCGACTTGACCGAACGATTCCGAATTCGGGACCCGCAGCCAAACCAAGTTCAGCGTCTTGTCGGCCAGCGGATGCGGTTTGCCGGTTCGCCGTTCAAAGGCGTCCAGCGAGGCCAGCAGGTAATCGCGGTGGATCGCCGCCGTGTTGTCGTAGCGGCCCTCGGGAAAAGTCCCCACGATGTCCAGCTCCAGGTCGATCTCACGGTAATTGATGCCGTACAGCTTGATCCGCTCGCCGATCCGCTTGTTCAAGCTGGTAAGGCGGTCCTTGCCCAGGATGATCCCTTGCCGGTTTTGCTCCATTTTCGCGATCGCCGCATCCAGCCCGGCGGCCTCTTCGGGCGGCAGCGAATCCAGTTCGTCCATCATCGTCCGCAGCTTTCGCGGTTCGGTCGCAATGGCAAACAGGCTGTTCTCCCGAGTCCGCTTGTTGGGATCCACCGTGCCGCCGTAGAACTGCCATGTCATCGAGTCATCCGGCTTGATATCGCCGGGCTTGCTGGCCGCGCCCTCGCACAAACTGGCCGCGTACGCAAACGGCATCTGGCTGGGCAAACGCCAGCGTTCGGTGACGATGCCCTTAAAGTCTTGCGACTTCTCGGCCGTCGCGGCATCCAGGAACGACAGAATCGCCCAGACCAGCGTGACCACGAAGACCAGCACGATGGTGCCCAACGAGGTCAACAGCGATCGGACCAGGTTCCGGCGGATGTTCTTGATGATCAGGAGGAAGAATCTCACGTGCAGAATCCCTGTTTCATTGTCGACGCCTCATTCCGCAACAAAATCCGAAACTCGAAATCCGAAATGCGAAACAAATTCAAAATCCCAAGTCCGAAGGTACCAAACCTCGCTGCCGAAGCCGTCGGTAACCAAGGAAGCCACACAGTTTGTTTTGAGCCTTCGGTATTCGAATTTTCGATTTGTTTCGGATTTCGTGCTTCGGATTTCGGATTTCAAAAATGTGTTCAAATGTCGGCCTGTTGTCGCGAAAGAGTCTAACGCCCCGCCAGCCGGCTTTCTTGCAGGACCTCGGGCTGCTCGACCAGCTTGCCTTTCTCCAGATGCATGATCCGATGCGCTCGCTGGGCGGCCCGGGGGTCGTGCGTCACCAGCAGAATCGTCTTGTGGAGCGAACGGAGCAGTTCCTCCAGCAGGTTCATGATCTCGTCCGCCGAGCGGGCGTCCAAATCGCCGGTGGGTTCATCTGCGACGATCAGCGTGGGATCGGTGACGATCGCCCGGGCGATTCCCACGCGCTGCTGCTGGCCGCCGGACAGCTGTCCCGGCCGGTGCCGCACACGGTCGCTTAAACCCACCAGATCTAGCGCGGTCATAACCTGCTCCCGCCGTTGCCGAGCGGACAGCGGCAGCAACAGCAGCGGCAGTTCGACGTTCTCAAACGCCGTCAGCACGGGCATCAAGTGATAAAACTGAAAGATGAAGCCGACGTGCCGAGTCCGCCAGCGGGCCAGTTGGCCTTCGGACATGGACGAGATCAGGTCGTCGCCCACCCAGACCTGGCCCTCGCTGGGTTTGTCCAACCCTGCGATCAGGTTCAGCAGCGTCGTCTTGCCGGAGCCGCTGGGACCCATCAATCCAAAGAACTCGCCCTCCGGCACGTTCAACGTGAGGTCTTTCAACACGTCCAGCCGCTCGCTACCGCGTTTGAAATAACGATGTACGCCCTGCACCCGTACGATCCACCGTTTGTCTGTCACACGGAACCTTCCCTTGTCGAGTTTCGGAGGCTGCCAACCCGAATCATCCACGGGCCTGTAGCCGCGTTTGCCAGAACGCGGATCGGGGCAATCGGTGATGCCCGCGTTCTGGCGAACGCGGCTACGACGGCGTGTAGCAACATGCCCCGCTTCGTGAATCATCCGGGCTCACCGAAGCGATCCATCTGCCGTCCGTCTCTTCCGGCGGCATGCATCCGGAACTAGGCATTGTAGGACGCTCGGAGCGAAAGTCCAAGGCCGGGACGGACTCCCGAAGTGCATCACGATTCGTTCGTGCCGGACTGGGCCGCGGGCGAGATGTCCGCTGGCGCGTTCAGGAACGTCACCACAGCGCCCATTTCGGGCTTCAGGTAGACACCTTCTTCATCCGCCGGAACGGTCAGTTTCACACGGACCGGGACCGCGCCTTTGGCTCGGTCGGCGATCGGCATCAGCCGCGAAACCACGCCGTCATAGGTGCGATCCTGGTAAGCTTCCGCCCGGACCTTGCACTGCTGGCCAGCGAAGACGCGGGCAATGTCCCGCTCTTGGACGTACAATTCCACTTCCAGATCGGACAGATCCGCCATGTCGCACAAGCTGAACGAGCCGTTGAACGCGATGGGATTCACGATGTTTCCTTCCTCCGCGTTCTTTTTCAGGATCGTCCCGGAGATGGGCGCTCGAACGGTGCAGTTATCCAGCCGCCACTCGGTACGCACGACGTCCGCTTCCGCCTGCCGCACGTCCGCCCGCGACGCCTCGATGCGCTCCTGCCGCGGACCTTTGTGCATCAGGGCAACGGCCGCTTCGAGACGGTCCACCCGTTTCTTGAGCGACAAATAGGTTGCTTCCGACTGCTCGAACTGCAGCTGGGCAATCGTGCGGGACGCCCGCAACTCGCCGTTTCGCTTCCACTCCGCTTCCGCCTGCGGCAACAGGGCGCGCGCTTCGGCCAACTCCGCTTCCGCCTGGGCGATCTCTTCCGGCCGGTTGCCGGACTCCAATTCCTGCAGCCGCTGCTGGGCCGAGGCCACGGCCGCCAGGGCCCGCTGATAATCCGCCAAATAGTCGGTGGTCTCGATCTCGGCCAGCACCTGGTCGCGTTCGACCCGCTGTCCCTCCTCGAACATCACCTTCAGCAGCCGCCCGTTCACCTGCGGGCTGACGAGGATTTGACGCCGCGGAATGACGTAGCCTTTGGCCTCCAACGCGATCGAACCGCTGCTCGCCGCCGGCGCGACGGGCGTTGCGGGCGTCCTCGAATTGTCCGTGGCACCTGCGCTGGCTCGATTTCCCGCGCCGGATGGCGTCGGATTGGATTCGCCCGATGCGGCAGCGTTGCGGGTCACTTGCTGATAGTACAGGAATCCCAGCGTTCCCGCCGCTCCCGTCATGACCAAGGCACATAGCCAAGCCACCACGCTGGTGTCCGGCCGATGCGAACGGACCTCGGCCGGCAGACGCAACGAGCGGACGCGCTCGCCCAAAGCGGTTTGACGTTCGGCAGCGGCAACGCCCTTCGCGTCGTCGATCCGCGCGGCGGATGCTTCGGTACTGTTCAAGGGATACTCCGAGTCGTAAATGCGGGCAGTCGTTGCGATTCAGTATGTCCATTATGGTCAACAATTGCCGTGAGAACAGCCACCAACGCCCGCCAAACGTGGCGGCAGGGGTGCGGAATCAGCGTCGCGCAACGCGAGCCGAAAGAAACGGCTTGGAAAAACCGTCCAAATGCACGGCGCTTTACGCCGCCAGCGATTGCTTGCGGGGAGGTTCCTCGTCCCGCACCGGTTCCGGCACGCGTTCTTCCGCGTGGTACAGGCCGACGGGAAACCGCAACGAGCGGAACGGCGTGGCCCCGACCAATTGCACCAGCACCTCGCGGACCTCGGTGGACGCGGGTTCCTGCACGCGGCGGACCCAGGCGATACTGATTACACGCAGCAGAAAGCTGAGCGCGAACATGATGTGAAAGGCGGTGATCTGGACGGGGCCCCGGGGAACCGACCAGCGCGCGAGGCCCGTCAAAGCCAAACCGGCGACGATCGCTGTCACACCGCCGACGATGCCGGCCAGTGCCGTCCCGGCGGCGATGAACATGGAACGGTTTTGCCGCGGCGAGTTCTTGAGCAGGAATCCGTTGGTGGCGATGGCGATCCCGGCGTTCAAGAGAGCGTCCAACATGAAGGCAGGCGTCACCAGCCAGAACGCCCACGTCGGATTTCGGGGCAGCACCAGCAACACCAGCATGTTCAACGGCTTGAAAACCGTACACAGGACCAGCAGCGGCCGATGCCCAAAACGCTCCGCCAACCTTCCCATCGATCCCGAGAACACGGCCCCGCCCACCCAGGACAGCGCCCACACCAATAGCACACTGCCCAATAACCAAAACCGGCCCTTCGAGCGATGCCATTGTCAGGCGCCCAAGACCTGCTGCATCGTCTGGTTCAAGGCATCGTTCCGAAGCGGCTTGGAAATGAAAGCGTCCATCCCCGCGGCCAAGCACTCCTCAGGGCCGGAACTGGAGGTCACCGCGACGATTGCCAAGTGGCCCCCGCGCTCGCTTTCCCGTCGGCGGATCGCACCGGTTGCAGTCAGCCCATCCATGACGGGCATTTCGACATCCATGAGCACCAGATCAAAGGACTGGCTCTCCAACGCATCCAACGCCTGCTGTCCGTTCTCGGTAACGGTGACGGCGTGGCCTAGGCGCGCCAGGAGTTTCAACGCCAGCCTCTGATGAACAACCGCATCTTCCACGACCAAAATGTGCAGCGCGGCTCGTCGCCGGAGATTCGATGGCGTCATGTTCATCTGGCTTTCTCCGGGTCTGGAAGGTTGGAAAAAATGCAGGCCACCTGGGCGGGAATCCGTGGGATTAATTGCGTGTCCTGCTGGTCTACACCACGTGGTCGGCGGGGCGCCGCAGTCCCCAATCACGTCGCCTCCAACAATAAGAACGGGTTGCACGGCAGAATGTGCATTCGAAACTGGAAATTTCTTTCCGTTAATCGCCGCAATTATCGGTTTGCCAACGAGTTGCGAAGGGAATAAAAATTTTGGACTCGCATGCCGCCAAGGCGGGATTCTTTCTCCAGATTGCCACGTCGTTGCCATGTCACATTCCTGAAAACGGTGGTCTTGATCTCTGACATCTTCCGAGTCGCCGGCTGCGATCGCAGTGACGCGGAGTTGGCGGCTGACTCGGGAAAGAGGTTGTTGACAAAAAGGTAGGGGTGACAAAAGCGTGATCGTGGTATGATGGAAACCTGCAAGATATATCACGGCCCACCGCGCTGGGGTTAGCACCTTTCCTTGTTGGTTTGCCTGCCTCCCTATTGGACAGGTTGATCCATGTCGAACTACTTCTGTTTAAAGTCCAAAAAACGCCGGTTGGTTTTTGTGGCACTGGTCGCGGTGGTCGGAGCCGGTTTGTCGCTGGTGGGATACTGGATCTTGCGCGCCAAGGAGGAGCGGCTGCTCGGGACGCGATTGGAGGCGGATGCCGAGCAGCGGGCGCGGGCCATCGAAAGCCGTTTTCGCGTGGATCTGACGGCCATCTGGGGCCTGTCGTCGTTTATCCGTCGAGGGCAACCCGGCAGTCGAGATGAATTCCGCGAAGCTGCCCGCCGGGTGCAGAGCGGCAACGACAACATCCATGCGGTCTATTGGATTCCCCACATCGAGCCGGTTGAACGCAAATTGTACGAACAGGCGGCGCAATCCGAGGGCCTGATCGATTACGAAACCCAAGAACTCGATTCCCAAGGCCGCTTGTGTCCCGCGTTTCCAAGTAATACACGGAGCTTACTGCCGATCTACTTCGCCGAACCCATGGACTCGCAGCGGGCCTTGCTGGGTTTGGACTTGACGAGCGTTCCGCAACTGACGGAGGTGATCGACGAGGCAATCACCTCCGGCCGTCCCTCGGTTTCCGCCGCCGTCACCCGGGCGGACGATCCGCAGGGAGCGAAGGTCTTTGTTCAGTTGCGGGCGGTGTACACCGACACGATTGCCCGGGATGAACCCGGTCTGAAGGAATTGCGGCGGCAAAAACTGTTGGGTTTGCTGGCCGTCTTGATCCGCTGCGACGACATGCTGGCGAAGGCCTTGAGGGACTTCCGGCCGGGCGTCGACGTGCGGATGCTCGATCTGTCGGCTCCAGACGGCCGCAAGTGCATGTGTCACTATGACAGCCACTCGCAGCGCACGGACTTTGGCCCCTCGGCCGAAGTTGCCTCTGCCACAGTCAGCATCAAGCCGCCCGCGGTCACCTTGGACGTGCCCGGGCATCAATGGTCGATCGAATGCCAACCCACGGCCGCCTATGTGGCCGAGCAAACCGGCTTGCTGCCGATCGTCAGTCTGAGCTTCGGCCTGTTGCTGACCGCCGTGCTGACGACCTACGCCAACACCCTGCTGGGCCGCACCGAGCAGGTCCAGCAGCTGGTGGATCGCCGGACCGCCGAACTGGATTACGAACGCTTCTTGCTGGAAACCTTGTTCGAGTATTCGCCGGACTATATCTATTTCAAGGACCGCGACAACCGGTTTCTGCGGATCAGCCGGGCCTTGGCCCGCTACTTCGGCTTGCCGGATCCCGCGGCCGCCGTCGGCAAGTCGGATGCCGATTTTTTTGGTGCGGAGAAAGCTCAACAGTACGGGGCGGATGAACAGCGGGTCATGGCCACCGGCGAGCCGATCGTCGACAAGGAGGAGACCGGAGCCTGGCCGGACGGACGCCTCGCCTGCTTGTCGACGACCAAGGTGCCCCTGCGGAACGCGGCAGGAGAAATCGTCGGTACGTTTGGCATCTCGCGCGACATCACCGCCCGCAAACAGGCGGAAGGAGATGCCGAGTATGAGCGGTATCTGCTGCACAGCCTGATGAACAGCGTTCCGGACAGCATTTATTTCAAGGACCGGGACGGGTGTTATTTGCGGATCAACCAAGCCAAGGCAACCCGCTCCGGGTTCCGCAACCCGGCCGAGGCGATCGGCAAGTCGGACGCGGACGTGTTTCCCGAAACTCACGCCCGGCAGGCCCGGGCGGATGAACTCCAAGTGCTCAGCACCGGCCAGCCGATGATCGGGAAAGAGGAGTACCTGACGTGGCCGGATGGCAAGCGCACTTGGGTGGCCACGACCCGGCTGCCGCTGCTCGACCGGGAAGGCAAGATCGTCGGCACGTTGGGGATCTCGCACGACATCACCGGACAGAAAATGGCTGCGGAGCAGATGCGGATTGCCAAGGAGGCCGCCGAGGCGGCCAACCGCGCGAAAAGTGATTTCCTGGCCAACATGAGCCACGAGATCCGCACGCCTCTGAACGCCATCATCGGCATGACGGAGCTGGTGCTCGACACCAACCTGGTGACTTCGCAGCGCGAATGCCTCAAGCTGGTCATGGAGTCCAGCGAATCGCTGCTTGCCTTGATCAAGGATATTCTGGATTTTGCCAAAATCGAGGCCGGTAAACTGACGTTGGAGTCGTCCGAGTTCGAACTCCGCGAAAGCCTGGGGGATGCGCTCAAATCGCTGGCCTTCCGCGCGCACCGTCAGGGCCTGGAATTGGCCGCCGAGATCCATCCCGACGTGCCCGAACGGCTGCTCGGCGACGCCGGGCGTCTGCGCCAAGTGCTCGTCAACCTGGTCGGCAACGCGATCAAGTTCACCGAGCAAGGCGAGGTCATCGTCGAGGTGAGTTGCCTGTCATGCACCGAGGACGAGGCCGAACTCTGCGTCTCGGTCCGCGACACGGGGATCGGGATTCCCCCGGAGAAACTGGCGGCCGTGTTTGAGGCGTTTGAGCAAGTCGACACGTCGCGGACCCGCAAATACGGCGGCACGGGACTGGGCCTGACCATCTGCTCCCGCCTGGTGACGCTGATGGGCGGCAGGATTTGGGCCGACAGTGAATTGGGCCACGGCAGCACGTTTAGCTTCACCGCGCGGTTCGCCTTGGCGCACGGCGAACCGCTTCCCAAACCCTCCGTCGTCGTGCAAGGCACGCGCGTCCTGGTCGTGGACGACAACGCCACCAACCGCCGCATTCTCGACGAAATCTTCCGCAGCTGGGACATGGAGCCGCTGTTAGTCGCAGGGGCTCGCGAGGCGCTGCAGGTCCTGCGCGAGGCATTTCGGGCCGGAACGCCCATCCCGCTGGTGCTGACCGACGCCAACATGCCGGAAATCGACGGCTTTACACTGGCCGAGCAAATCAAACAAGACCGCGAGTTGGGCAGTACGGTGATCATGATGCTGAGTTCCGCAGACCGCCCCGGCGAGATCGCCCACTGCGAGCAGTTGGGCCTCGCGGCGTACTTGCTCAAACCGATCAAGCAGTCGGAACTGTTCGACGCGGTCGTGCTGGTGCTCGGCGTCAACGCGGTCGACGAGAAACCGCCGCCGCTGCCCGCCGAGCCGCCGCCGCTGGAAAGCCTGCCGCCGTTGCGCGTGCTGTTGGTGGAAGACAGCGTGGTCAACCAGAAACTGGCGGTGACCTTGCTAGAAAAGAACGGCCACCAAGTCACCGTCGCCAACGATGGTCAGGAAGCGGTCGCGGCATTGGAAACGCAGCAGTTTGACCTCGTTCTGATGGACGTGCAGATGCCGGAGATGGACGGATATCAAGCCACGGCCAAGATCCGCGAGCGCGAGCGTCAGACCGGCCGGCACGTCCCGATCGTCGCCATGACCGCGCTGGCGATGAAGGGGGACCGCGAAAGCTGCCTGGCCGCCGGGATGGATGCCTATGTCGCCAAACCCATCCGGGCGCAGCAGGTGTTCGAGGCGATCAGCACCGCACTCCGCCATCACACCGATTCTCCAGACACCGCAGAACGCCCGCCGCAGGGAGGCAGACCATGAAGATCCGACCGGGGGCGCCTCGTTACCGCCGCAGCGAAGAGATCGTGAACGCTCTGACCCACGGTGTCGGCGCCGTTCTGGCGGTGGCCGGCTTGATCGTGTTGACGAGCTTGGCGCTGCGGCACGGAGATGCGTGGCACATCGCCAGCTGCACCGTCTACGGGGTGACGCTGGTCATCCTGTATTCGGCGTCCACGCTGTACCACTTGGTGCCGCTGTCCCGGGCCAAGGTCGTGTTCCAGTTCCTGGATCACTCGGCCATCTACCTGCTGATCGCCGGGACCTATACGCCCTTTACCCTGGTCAACCTGCGGGGCCCCTGGGGGTGGTCGCTGTTCGGCGCGGTCTGGGGCCTGGCCCTGTTGGGCATTGTCTCGCGGGCCACGTTCGCACAGCACCGGCCCGTCATGGCGGTCGCCTTCTACATCGCGATGGGTTGGCTCGCGGTGATCGCCGTCAAGCCGATCCTGACCTCGATCGCCCCCGGCGGCTTGCTCCTGATCCTGGCCGGCGGTCTGGCGTACACGGGCGGAGTCATCTTCTACGCTTGGGAGCGTCTGCCCTATAACCACGCCGTCTGGCACCTGTTCGTCCTGGCCGGCAGCGCGTTTCAATTCTTTGCCGTGCTGTTCTACGTCCTCCCGCCGGCCTGATTCAGCACTCTCCGCTCGCCCTGTTTCCCGGCGCCAGCAGCGAATGGTATCGCGGACGGGACGCCGTCGTCCGCGGCGGATTTCCGATTTCGACGGTCTTCGCTTTGTTGCGGCCCCCGTCCGGCGCCGCCTGCTGCTGACGTCGACTTTCAGATTACGCATCTTGCGTAACGCAAGATGCGTAATCTACAATATCCGGAGTTGTCCGGCGGTTTGCCACGTTGCCGGGGATCGACCACGAACAGGGGGCCAGGGGCATGACCAATCCCTTTCAGTATGGCAGCGTTGTCGTCGGCGACGCATTCTGCAACCGTCGGACCGAGTTGCGCGATCTGTCACGCGCCGTCGAGAACGGCGAGAAAATGTTTGTGTATTCGGAACGTCGGCTGGGCAAAACGTCGCTGGTTCGGAGCGTCCTCGATGGACTTCCGCGGAAGCGGTTTGTCGGGATCTACGTGGATTTGTGGCCGACCGATTCGGAGGGTTCCTTCGCCGCCGCTACCGCGCGGGCGATTTCTCAGGCGGTCGCTTCAACTTCCTCCAAGATGCTCGAGACGGCCAAGCGTCTGTTCACGCGGCTCGTCCCCAGCATCACCCTCGACAACGATGGCCAACCGAGCCTCAGCTTCGGCGCGGCGGCGCCACGGAAAACGGAGTTGGAATTAGAGGAGGTCCTGCAGGCGCCGGCGGCCATCGCCGCGCGCGAGAAACGCCGCGTGGCGGTGGTCTTTGACGAGATTCAGAGGATTCTAGACTATGAAAGCGATCTGGTGGAACGGAAGCTGCGGAGCGTCATTCAACACCAGGCGGATGTCAGCTATCTGTTCCTTGGCAGCCGGAAGCACCTGGTCCAGCAGATGTTTCTGGACCAGTCTCGCCCCTTGTACCGCTCGGCAGGCCACTACCCGCTTGGTCCCATCGCCGAGGAACACTGGATCGGTTTCATCCGTGAACGTTTTGTCGACGCCGGCAAACGCATCGGCGACGACATGATCCGCGTTATTTGCCGGCTGACCCAAGGACATCCCTTCTATACCCAGCATCTGGGCCACGTGCTGTGGGAACGGACCTCGCCCGGGACGGAAGTCGGCGAAGATTCCCTCCGGGCCGCCGTCCGCATTCTCCTGGAACGTGAGAGCTTTGCCTACACGACCCTCTGGGAGTCGTTGACCTCGCACCAGCGCCATTTTCTCACGGGGCTGGCCTTGGAGCCCACGGCAGTGAAGCCGTTCTCGTCGGCGTTCACCCGGCGATATGGGTTGCGCTCCGCGTCAAACGCCCAGCGTGCCTCGCAGGCGTTGCTGGAAAAGGACCTGATCGACCCCGAGAACGGCTCTTTCGTGATCGTCGATCGTTTCCTGCGGCTATGGATCCGCGATCTGAAAACGGGCCTCCCGTTCGAATAGGCCCGTTCGTGAGTCAATCCGCCGGATGTCGTCGCTGACAAAGCCGGATACGCCTCACCGCGGCATGCGGACCACCAGTTGATTGGCTTGTGTACGGCGGAGTTCCAGCGTTCGCGGCTCCGCCTGCTGCCCGCCAGCCGTGACGGTGATTCGGTACTGGCCGAGCGTTCCGCGGAACACGGCTTTGCCCTGATCGTCCGTGCGGACGGCGGTGCGCGTCCACCACTTGTCTTTGACCAGGCGGTGCAGGGATTCGTAGGCCGGTTTGGGCGACATGTCACGGCGCAGGAACCCGGCCGGAGCACGCTGCCAGGCAGCGCGGTCGCTGAAGTCCCACCAGGTGATCGCTTCGACCGCCGGGTGCGAGTACAGCATCGTGTAAAAGCGTTCGACCTCGCGCGCTTGGGTCGCTTCGCCTTCCGGCGTCGTTGTCCAGTCCCCGCCGCGTTGAGCCAACTCCCAGCCCGGTTTGCCCGACACAATCGTCGTTTCGGTAAAATGTAGCGGGACGCCGAATCGGGCAAATCGCTCGCACGTTTCCCAGATCTTGCGATTGCTCCACACGCCGCCGTGCTGATGGCTCTGGATGCCGATCACGTCGTACAGACGTTTGCCGTCCGGGCCGGCCAATTTTTCGATCAAGCCGGCGTAGGCGGGATCCACGCGGTAGTCGTTGATCAACAGGGTGGCCTTGGAGTTCGCCGTACGCGCCTGCTGGAAACACTGCCGGACGAACTCGTCTTGGCCGGCGGCGGCCCAAGCGGCCGTCAGTTTCGGTGCCCGGCGACTGCAGTCGGCCCGGTCGAAGTGGGTCGCCTCGTTCACCGCGTCCCAGAGATCGATCAGGCCCGAGAAGCGAGTGACGCAGTCCGTGATCCGCCCGCGCTGCAGTTCCAGCACCTGTTGCGGATCGTCCGGCAACCACTGCGGTTCGCTGTAGTTCCACGCCAGCGGATGGCCTTTGCAGACGATGTGCTGCTCGTGGCACCAGCGGGCGACTTGCTCCGTCCGCTCGTGCATCGGCTGGCCGCGAGCCGCTTCGTAGCTCCACCAGTAGAACGGCAGCGTCGCAAAGTTGAACACGTCGGCGAACTGCTCGCGGTACGCGGCCTCGTCGTCCTCGTCACCCACGCGCCCCCAGGCAAAGATGTTGCAGCCGAACAGGAACGCATGTTGAACCTGTTCGACTTGCACCTCGGCCCCGCTGGCCGGCTTGCCGTCGGCACCCGTTACGACGATGGTCGCTTCCGCCTTGCGGTGCTGCTCGATGCGGGCTTCCGCTTCGGCCCACAACTGTTGGTCGCTGGGGCCTGCCTCGGCTGCGAGCGACGGCGAGACGTTGAAAAATGAGCCGCACAGGACGAGAAACGATAGAAGCGGCAGGGTGAGACGATCAGGCATGATGGCTCTCCGGTGGCGAGGCTGAGCGTGGCGGGCGTAACGAACGAAGTTGCAAGTATGGCCCGTTTCCAAGGAAATACAACCCAAGGAACCTGTCGGACTGGCTCGGCAGTCGCACAAGCCACCCTGTGCGCGTGCCGGGGTTGGCATCTTCCGATGAACTCTCCGGCATTCTGCGGTGCCGGTGCCGACTGGCCGTTGTGGTTGCCCGCGGCGAGTCGCTCGACCCCGGAGTACGAGGGCGAGGGAGTCATCCCGGTCGCCTTTCGAAACCGCTTGGTGAAGTAGCTCTGGTCGTAGAATCCCGCAGCGGCGGCGATCTGGCCGAGGTTCTGGTCCGTGGTCGCCAGCAGTCGCTTGGCTTCATGCATCCGCAGCGAGTGGATATAATCCGTCGGCGAGAGACGCAACAGTTGGCGAAAACGCCGGTTGAGATGCGCCACGGAAATCTTCGCGATTTCCGCGAGTCGCGGGACGGAGATTTCGTCGACAAAACCAAAGGAGACGACGAATGAAGAACCTGGCGCAGCTCCTGGTTCGGACCTCCCTGCTGGGCGCGATTCTGGGCTACGGCCAGGCGCCGGCTGCGGAAAGCAGGCCCGACGAAAGACCGGTCCTGCACGTGCCCTTGACCGAGTCCCGGCCGGCGATTGACGGCAGGCTCGACGAGCCGTCCTGGAAGGACGCGGTCCGCACAGGTCGGCTCCAGATCCATTCGGGAGCCGTCCCCCAGGGTGGCGCAGGTACGTCCAGCACGGAGGCGTACATCTTGCGCGACGCCGGCCATCTGATTGTCGCCCTCCGTTGCCCGGGGGATCTCGCGGTGCCGGGAACGGCCCGCCTCACAGACAGGCCGGCGAGTCCCGCATCGCCACCGGCTCCGCTGGCCATTCCTCCGGGCTCATTTATCCAGGTCTCCCAGGGCTTGCCGGCCGAGCCAGCCCTTCCCGCGTTGACGCTCGAGTGCTGGGCCCGGCCTCGACGACTGGACGTTTGGCAGACGCTGATCGCGCAACATAACTATCCCATCGCTTGTGGCTACGGGCTGTTCATCGACAACCAGGGGCGGCTGCAACTGTATCTGAGCGACGGGAAGGACTATCGGCCCGAGCGGGTGCTTCACGGACCGGTTCTGACGTTGGACCAATGGCAGCACGTGGTGGGTACGTGGGACGGCAAGAACAAGTCGCTGTGGATCGACGGCCGGAAGGTCGCCCAAGAGACGTGCGAGGGTCCGGTCTTGCCGGGCGCCGCGCCGTTGTGGCTGGGAGCGTGCGGGCACAATGGACCGGCGGTGAACCACCTGCAAGGCGATTTGGCCATGCCGGTGATCTATGGCCGGGCGCTGTCGGATGACGAGATTCAGGGCCGCTATCGCGATCGGGGCCACGCGCCGGCTGCCGGTGATACGGTGCTCGCGTGCTGGCCGACGGTCGAGGAGCCGGGGCGTCGCGTGGCCGATCACTCCGCGCACGGCCGACACGCACGCGTCGTCGGCTCGGCGGCATCCTCCGAGTTCGTCGACCTATTGATCGATTCGAATGCCGACCAGAACTCGTGGTACCTGATCCGGATTACGCCCGGGCAAGGAGGACAGGTCGTCTGCTCGTACCACGAACATGCGCCTCCCTGGCACGACCGGACGTGGCAGCCGCAGTTCGAGTTCGCGGTGGCCACGGAAGCCGACGGCTGGACCACCGAGTTGGCGTTGCCCTTCGACATCTTCTCTAAGAACAAGACGCTTGCGGCCGAGATCGGTTTCCATGTCCGGCGGTGCCGCGTGCCGGGCGAGGAGATCCACGGTTGGCCGGGGACGGGTTCGAGGCTTTTGGCTGGTGGCCCGCCGGGCCCCGGCGGGGCACTTTTGTGGGGCGTCCTGACGGGGATTCCGCCGCGCGATGAAATGCCGCAGCCCGAATATCACACGCGCGGTCTCAACCGGTTCTATCGGCCTCTCAATCAGGCCGGTCGAGCGTTCTTAGCTGAACAAGCCGGGCGGACCATCGAACTGGGACCTGGTTCGGCTCACCCCGGCACCACCGGCGAGGTGCGGCTGGAACTGGAAGGGTTCCTGTTGCCGGGCAGCCCACACGCCCGAGGCATGATCTGGGACTTGGCCGTCGATGAAGCGAAAGGCGAACTGTACGTGCTGTCCGACACCCGGCCGGTGCGAGGCGTCGCGGAAGTCCGGGTGTTCGACCGGCGGGGCGAGTATCTGCGGACCGTGATGCCGTTCCCGCCCACGCTCCCGGCCTCCGCAGTCCGCGGTCTTTGCCGGACGACCGTCCGGGAAATGGGAACGCCGCTGGTGGTCCCGAAGCTGTTCGAGCCCTGGGGCGAACCTTCCTTCTATGGCGACTGGTGGCACCATCCGCAGAAAATGGCGTTGGCGTCCAACGGCGATCTCGTCATGGCCAACATCTACAAGGGCATCCTGTGGCGGATCAGGCCGGATGGCAGTCTGCCGCCGGACGGCTGGACCAGCGCGTACCATGCCGGGCGAAACGAGCCGTTCGAGAGCACCGCCTGGACCCAGGACCTGTGGATGGTCCCGGATCTGAAGAACTACCTGCCTTTTCAGTCGCTGCACTATCCCTACTTCTGCTTCGATCAAAACGGGATGCTGTATGTGTCGGCGGGTCAGAGCAGCCGAGCGACGAGGCAGTACGCCTACCACTTTGAAGTCAGCCATCAAGAAGTGAGCCACTATCGCGATCTGCCCGGACAGGAGGGACGCGGGACGCATGTTTGGAAGTGCCAACCGCGACCGGGCCCGACGCTGGAAGAGCAGGACGCGCTGGGCGGCTTTGTCGAGCCGAGCGGACTGGTCCACGACGGCCGGCACCTGATTGTGGCGGATTCCGGGCATAACCGGCTGCGCGTCTTCGAAGCCGACGGCCGTTTGGCCGCGACGATCACGCACTACGAACACGACGGCCGGCAGCATCCCTTTCACGGCCCTACGGCGCTGGCCCTGGATCGCGAGCACTGCCTGTATGTGCTGGTCGCGTCGCGGGCGAAAGCGGCCGATCGGCCCCTCATCGAACGGACGCTGCCGTTGATCCAGCAGGAGTACCTGCGCGAGGCGCGGACGCCCACCGAGGATCCCCCGAGACTGATCAAGCTCAAGAGCTGGCGGGAACCCCAGCTGTTGGCCGCTTCCGCCCCGCTGCACCAGGACGTTTTGCAGGTGGCCGTCGATGCCGGAGTCGCTCCGCCGTTGGTGTGGGTCGCCAATGGGGCCGGTCTTGGGAGCTTGCTGCAGCTGTCCGGCGACGATCTCGCGATCGGGGGACGATGGGGGAACGACGTCGCACCGTTGCGGTGTCCCCGGCAGAGCGGCGGGCAGCCGATCCTGAACATCGATCCCGAGACGGGCCATTTGTACGTCGAAGACGATTCCGACTATCGCCTCAAGCGGCACGGGACGGTGTACCGCGTCGACCAGCAGGGGAACGTGTTGAAGACGTGGCCCTCGGCCTACTTCAACGATCTGGCTTTGGAGGCCACTTCGCCCTGGTGGACGCTGGACTACGCCCGCCATTTCCGCTGCCCGGACGAGCCGCTGTTCATCGACTCGATCTTCGGCAAAGACGGCCGGGTATACCGCTGGAAATTGGGCCAGGGCGGCGTGGAGATCCTGCGTTTCGACCGGGAGGGGAAACCGGTTCCGTTCGCGGCCACGGAGACAAACACCTTGTTCGTCGATCACCCGATGCAGGTCGGCTTCTGGCACGACGTGTATTCCGGCATGGAGGTGGACCGGCACGGCAACATTTATTACGTGGCCAAGGCGGACGTCGCCGCCCCGGCGCGCCCGGTGAGCGCCTACGACGCCGTGCGGCGGCAAGTGAACGTTTACGATGCCACGGGGGAGTTGAAGACGCGTGGCCTGCTGCGTCTGGATGCCGTGCGCGGGATTCAAGTGGACGACGCGGGGTCCTTGTATGTCCTTCATCGGCCGGCCGAGCGGCCGTGGGAGGATTATCTGGCGCTCGCGAAGTTCTCGCCTGCCGGGGGCGAGCCGCTGTGGAGTCGGCGTTGGGACAGCTACATTGGTTTTGCCCAGGTGTCGAATCCTCCCTGCCATTGCTCTGGGTTCCGCCTGCAGCAGAGCTTGGACGAAAAGGGCTATCTGTACGCTGCCGGCAAGTACAGCGTTCAGGTGATCGACGGCGCGACGGGCGAAACGGTGGGCGAGTTTGGCAGTTACGGCAACCTGGATTGCCAGGGCCGTGGCAGCAAGTTCCCGCATCCCGAACTGCCCTTCGGAACCATTGCCGCACTGTCCGTCTGGCAGGACCGGTTGTTTGTGGTAGACGTCGTGAATCGGCGAATCGTCAAGTGCCGCATCGTGTATGATGATACAACAGTCCGTCGCGGCCGGCCAGACGATCCGTAAGCACCGGTTCGAGAAATAACTGTCCGGTTTTCCCGTGGCGTAAGCTTCCAGCTTGCGGTAGATGGTAGCACCGCAAGCTGGAAGCTTACGCCACTTATTTCTCGAACGATGCTAACCTGCCCGTGAGAGGAGACAGGCAACCATGAGAGCGAACACCTTCCCCACGCGGTTATTCGTGCTGCTCGTCTACGCCGTCTGTTGCCCGCCGGCGATCGGCGCCGAGCCGCCGAGGCAGTTGTACCTGTCCGGGTACAAGACGCCTCTCCAGACCGTCGCGTCACCGGGAACTGCGACCGGGTACCTCAAGAAGGAGACTTGGCACGAGACGCTGCGCGCATCGCTCGCGACCGCGTTCGGATCGGCGGACGCAGCCGGGGCCGCCGCCCCCGCGGCGGACTATCCGCAGGTACGGGACGCGTTGTGGGAACGGGTGGCCCGCGACTTTCGCGACCGGCAATCGCAGATCGAAATGGAGTTGGAGCGGCGCGACGGGATCTGGGCCGAGTATGTGCCGGCGGGGAACGAGACGCCCCCTGGCTACTATCTCCAACAGGCCCGACAGCGGCTGGAGTTGGCTCGCCAGACGCTGGAGTTTGTGCAGCGGACGGCGGCCCGCCCGGTGTTGGCTGCGGAACTCAGCGTGCTTGAACAGGAACTCGACCGGGATACCAAGCTAGGACCAAAGGGTGACGCGAGGATGGCCCCTCACCCCAACCCTCTCCCCGGAGCACCAGGGCGAGGGAGTCGTGCCGCAGCCGAACGGGAACTTTTTGCCCGGGCCGTCGACTTGCGGCGGCGGATCGTCTTTTCGCATCCTGCGTTGGATTTCGACCGGCTGCTGGTCAGCAAGCGGCCGCCGCCGGTCCTGAGCGCTCCGGGCGACAATTACTACGGCATGCATAACGGCACCGGGCCGGGGTTGGTCATCCTCGATCAATGGAAGGCGGATCGGCCGAAAGAAATCGAGTTGCTGGCGGGCCAACTGCCCCGCGGCTGCGCCATGCATGCCGATGTGTCGTTCGATGGCCGGTGGATCGTGTTCGCTTATGCCGATCACACGCCGCCCCGCGAACGCTGGCAGTTTTTCCTCTACGAGATCCACGCCGACGGCAGCGGCTTGCGGCAGATCACCGGCCGGGACGACGATCCGTTCTACCGTAGCCGAAGTCGCCAGACTTCGGGCGACCGGCCACAGAACCCGAATTCCGGCGGAGTCGGCTACACGGGGACCGGCGGCGGCCGCATGACCGTGCTGTGCGAGGACTACGATCCCTGTTACCTGCCCGACGGCGGAATCGCCTTCATCTCGACGCGCAATCAGGGCGGCGTGCGCTGCCACAACGGCGACCGCTATTGCCCCACCTATCTCCTCTATCGTTGCGACGCGGACGGGTCGAACATCCGCCAGCTCTCGTTCGGCGAAGCCAACGAATGGGACCCGGTGGTGATGCCCGACGGGCAGATTCTTTGGACGCGTTGGGACTACATCAACAGGCCGGTCATCCCGACGCTCGGCCTGTGGACCATCCGGCCCGACGGCACGGCGGCCGGTCACTACTTCGGCAACTACACCCCTAACCCCTGCCGGATCTGCCAGACCCGGCCCCTTCCCGGCTCGCACCAGGTCGTCGCGACCACGGCCGGGCACCACACGATTCACGCCGGGGCGCTGATCCTGATCGATCGCACGATTGCCGAGGACGGCCTGGAGGCCATCACGCGTTTGACACCGGAGGCCCGGTTCCCGGAGTCGGAAGGCGATTCGCCGGTCAGCTTCGGCAGCCCGTATCCCTTGAGCGAGGACCTGTTCCTGACCGAGTTCTGCCCCGATCCGTACCCCGGGTCCATGGCCAGCGTGCCGCGGCATAATGCGTACGGGATCTACCTGGTCGACACACTGGGCGGGCGGGAGTTGATCTACCGCGACCCCGAGATCTCCTGCTTCGAACCGCTGCCCGTCCGGCCGCGGCCGCTGCCGCCCGCGCTGCCCTCGCTGATCACCGACGGAAAGCAAGCCACCGGTGTTTTCTATCTGCAAGACGTTTATCAGAGCACGCAAGGCATTCCCCGCGGCACAATCCGGCGGCTCCGAGTGAACGAACTGATCCCGCAGCCCACCCAGCGTGTCCCCTATTCCAGTGCCGTGAGGTTCGAGGTGCTCAAGCGGGTCCTCGGCACCGTACCTGTCGACGACACCGGCTCGGTCGCCTTCGAAGCCCCGGCCGGCGTGCCGCTGCAATTCCAGGCTTTGGATCAAGACGGCCTGGCGGTGATGACCATGCGGACGTTCACCCATTTGCAGCCGGGCGAGGTAGCGGGCTGCGTCGGCTGCCACGAGCCGCGCACGTCCAGCCCGGCGAGTCGACGCGTTCCATCCCCGAGTGTGGCCCGCCCGGCCTCGGGCGGAGTCGCTTCCACCACCCCCGGTCACCTGCCCCACCCGATTTCCCCTGCCGGGCAGGCAATTCTAGCGTTGGAGCCGCCGGCCGGCCCGCAGTATCCTGGCGGCTTCAGCTTCGCCAAGACCGTCCAGCCGGTGCTCGACCGCTACTGCCTCGACTGTCACGGCTTGAAAGAAACCGCGGGCAAGATCGATCTGCTCGGCACGATTGACGCCACGGAGGACAACGTCGCCAATGCCTACCATCGCTTGCTTCCCAGCACCGCCTATGCAGCGCTGACGCAGGACGGCCGTCTGGTCAAGATCGCCCAATACGGGGGCGAAACCTGGTATAGCCGGCCGAAGGACTATTTCGCCCACGGCGGCGCGCTGGCCTCCCTGCTGCTGAAGGGCCACGAGAACGTCCAGCTCGACCCGGAGAGCCGCCGGCGGATCATCGACTGGCTCGATCTGAACGCTCCGCTGTACGGCACGTACTCGTGGAACAAAGACGAGTGGCGGCGGCCGGATCCGGCAGGCGAACAGGCGCTGCGGGCATACGTTCGCCAGCGGTTCGGCGACGCGTTGGCCGGGCAGCCGTTTGCGGCGCTGGTGAACGTGGCCTTGCCGGAGGAGAGCCGCATCCTGAAAGCGCCGCTGGCGATCGGCGCCGGCGGCTGGGGCCAGATCGAGCAGGGCGGCTGGAGGAGCACCGACGATCCGGAGTACCAGAAGCTGCGCGAACTGGTGCAAGCCGCCATCCAGCCCATGCCCTTTCACGACATCGCCGGCACCTGCGGCCGCGACGCGAATTGCCGGTGTCTCAGCTGCTGGGTCCGCCAGGTGCAGGAAGAGCGACAACGTCGCATCACCGCGGCCAGGTAACCGCAGAGTGCCCCGCCGGGCCGCGCCGGCACGTATCGTTTTCCACCTTCTGATTCCTTTTTCCCGACGCCGATCGCCAACGACGATGCGCGCGGAGCTGGAAATTTGCCCCTGATTTGCCGCCGAAAGGTCGTCCAGCTCCCCCAACCCGCTCCAAAAAGCTCCCACAAACGGCTGAAAGGGATGGCGGGTTCAGGGAGACGGCCGCCGCCCTGAACCCGTCATCCCCATTGACTCACCACGTTTCCCTGCTTAGCCTCACTCCTTTGGGAGGAAAGCAGTTTCCTATCCGCGCGTGATGCTCAATTCTATCCCTTGGCAAAAGGACAGAACATTCTGTCAGCCAATCATGAACAGTTCTACGACCAAGCCCAACAGGCCGACGCCTATCGACGCGGTGTTTCCGATCGACCGCCTCATTCAAACCACATTGGAAAGGCTCGAAGTCACTAGCCTTGAAGAACTGGCTGCTCTCGACATTCACGTGGTCTCGAAGCACAAGGGCATCGGTAGCAAGAAACAAGAGTTGTTGGCGGCGCTAATCCTAAAGGCCAGAGTAGCAGTAAATGATGCGTCGGCAGGTCGCGACAAGCGCGTCGGCGAACCGTCGAAAACTGGCGCGGCCGCCGACATCGCCGATTCTGAACTTCTCTTCGTCCCGAGCTTGCTGAAGCCCATTTTTGAACGAGCCGGCTGTGGCACGGTAAGCGATCTTGCTGGACTGCAGCCGCAGGAGCTTGAAAGTCGCGGCAATTGGGGTGTTCGAAAGATCGGACTGCTCGTTGCCCTGCAAGGACTTTATCGTCATCTCGCGACGTGCGAATCATCGATAGACAATCTTCTCGTCGAGTCGATTGTGGATTCACAACTCCTGCCAGACCCGGCCCTCGGCGACATGACAGTTCGTCAATTCGTTGACGCCTCCGGGGACGAATTGCAGCTCCGGGGCAGACAGAGAATCGACTTTGAGGGTTTGAAGCGGTTGCTCATCAATCCCCCTACCGGGTCAATCAGAACGGAGGCACCTGCGTATCTGGCCGGATTCGAGCATCCGCAAATGGACTGGCGTGACGTGCCGCTCACGGTCCCGAAGCGTGTTGCGGACTTCCTGGATCGTTTTCAACTGGTCACACTGTTGCAATTAGATCAGCTCGCTTCGACGGGACACTTCATTTGCCCCCAATCAGGTAAGCCCCTTGTGGCACTGGATCAGGGGCAATTCGGCGATACGTCCCTTAAGCATCTTCGGAGCGCGCTGAAGAAACTGGCTGCCCTGGGCCTAGACGGCTATCGGCGTGGGGTGATGTGCGGATTGGAACAATTGCCCTCGCCCGAAACCAACTGGCGCGACATGCCGCTGCGGATCTCCAAACGTGTGTCTAAATTCCTGGACACCTTTCGCCTGAAGACGCTAAAGGACCTGCATACTTTGGCGGTACGAATGCAGGTTCGTTGCCCTAAGACCGGAAACGTGTTATCTGCGGTCGGCGAGAAGAATTTCTCCGCGCTTTCGCTTGCCGAGTTGAGAAAAGAACTTTTGTTACTGGCGGGACTTGGGCTGGACACGTACCGGTACGGTGAATCCGGAAAGCCTGGGACGGCAGCTGAACTTGCTGTGCAGGTTTCGAAGGCTCTGCAAGCACGCGCTGCAGAGGTGTTTCGGCTTCGCTGTACGGGCTTGACGCTTGAGGAGGCGGGCGAAAGATTCGGCATTACTCGGGAGAGGATACGCCAAATCGAAAAACGCGTCGTTGCGACTTCTGGTCGATTTCGAGCTGCAGCAGAGGACATATTGAAGCCTGTTGACCAAGCGTTATTGAGTGACTGCGTGGTCGCCCTAAACGCGTGTGTGGAACTGAGTGGCGCGGAACAGGACTGGCAATTTAGCATGACTGCCATGATCGCTGGCAGAAACTACGCGTTGCTTGATTCAGAGTCCGTATCCCGGTTTTCAAGTCGACAGATCGAGGCGCTCGATGCACTAGTTCGAGACGCGATTCGCAACCGGAAGTTCGTGTTGGATGACGGCCGAGTGTCGCTGCAACAGCTTGTTACATCCGCTTCGGATCAACAGAAGTGGTTTGTGAAAGAGTGGGCTGAACTTGTTGGGGCACGGGAGGAGTCCCTGACCAAGCGGCAGCTCATGTCCCTGATCGGCACCGATTGGCTCCGCACGCATGTTCGTGCGCAACTTGTTGAGGCTGGCGCCAATGGACTGTTCTTTGACCAAGTTGACACTTCTGGCGTGATCGCTACGCAAGCAGAATTGGTACACGTTTTGGGCAATGACGCTGACGTTGTCGCTGACGGTCGTTTTCGGAGGCCGAGCGACGTCTACAGCAAGGCCGATGAAATCGTCGCTATTGTCCGTCAAGCAGAAACACCGATTTCAGCGACGGAAATCATGCAGAAGAGTCAACGGTCCTGGTATCAGCCGGTTTTGGTTGGTCGATACCTAACGGTGCTGCACGAAATCGTAACGACCGATCGCGGACAGTACATCCACATTGACAAGCTGTCGCTAACAGTGCGGGATGTCGTCAGGATCGAAGCTTGGGGCGCGGAATTACTAGCTGGGGAAAACAAACTGATCGATGGGGAAGAGCTTTTCGACTTGTTCCGCCATGCCGATCTGGGACTGTCGCTGGAAAATGCTTACCAATTGGTTTCAATTGTCGCAAAGCACCCCGATGTACGACGCATATCCAACAACCTACAGCTTGCTCACCGCGACAGCTTCGACGATTCTGAATTGTTCCTCGCCGTCACGGATCCCGATCTCTGCGCTCAATGGCACCCCGATAAGAACGGTGCCGAAACACCCGAAACTGTTCGGCCAACGTCGGCCAAAGTCTACTGGTGGCGGTGCGATTTGGGGCACGAATTTGAAGCATCTCCCGTCTATCGGACGCGGATGATTAGAACCTGTCCAGGGTGCCAGGAGCGATGGACGATCGCCAAGATCCGTCACTTCGTCCGTGCCCTGCAAAAGCATTTAGATGCGTTCACTCCCGCCGAGCTCTACGTGATCTTCCAGCAGAGCGGTCTTTCGCAACAACATGGGAAAGCCAAGGGTTTCGTCAAGGCGCTCGCCACGGGGCGATTCCCTAGAAAGGAACTGGACAAGTTCGTCGATGGCGAGGACTCGCTCGTGGACGACTTTCTGGACGACAGCGACCTTGAACTCGATCAGCCAGCCGCCGCCGATAATGAGCAGCTTGGCGAAACAGATGCGGAACCGGCGGACGACGTCGAGCCGCAGCGGGTGGATGAGTCGGAGCTACCTCAGGTGCGAGCGAAGAAGGCACTCGAAGCTCTCGACAATTCAGTTATCGCTTCACTGGATTCGGAGGCCGCGGAATTCTTGCTTGCGTCCGCCAAGGCGAAAATATGGAGCCACGCATACGAAAATGAAAACGAAGCAGTCGCTGAAGCAGAGAAGTATGGCAAGAGTGCGTACGCAGAGGAGGTTCGCGCGGAGTTCTTTCGCGAATACAGGGCAGCTCAGGAGCTTGAGATTCCCGATGGTTACTCGTTTTCGATTGACGGCGACATCCGTCATCCGAACTTGATGCAGAGACATGTAGCGACGCAGATTCGCGATCGACTTCGATATGGCAACTGGTCGGGCACCGGAGCGGGAAAGACCCTGTCAGCAATTTTGGCGACGCGCGTCGTAGATGCGTCGCTCACGGTTGTGTGCTGCCCAAACGCTGTCGTGGGCGATGTAAGCGATGGTTGGGCGAGTGAGATTCGGCGCGTCTATCCGGAGAGCGAGGTTGTCACAAAGACACTAAATCCGTCTTGGTCGGGATCAGGAAAGCATCGTTACCTTGTTTTGAATTACGAGCAACTTCAGCAGCCTAACTCGGAAGCCCTGCTGAAGCAATTCGTCGGAGCCAACAATGTTGATTCTGTGGTGATCGACGAAGTCCACCATGCGAAACAGCGTTACGCTGACCAAATGTCGCAACGTAAGCGGTTGCTGCAGGCGTTGGTATCCGTTGCGGGTGACACGAATCCAGATCTCCATGTTTTGGGCATGTCCGCGACGCCCGTGGTAAACAATCTACAGGAAGGCAGAAGCCTCGTGGAAATGATCACCGGGGTCGAGCACGACGACATAGACGTCAAGCCAACTGTCGCAAATTGCATGCGGCTTCATCAAAAGCTGGCGACGCTTGGCACTCGTTGGCGTCCGACCTACGCCTCCGTTCTGGAAACGGAGACTGTCGACATCGATTGCAGTGAGTTCCTGCCTGAAATCCGGGCGGTGGGAAGGAACCACTCTCCGCTTGACCTGGAGAAGATTCTGACACGTGCCCGACTGCCTGTTATTCTCCAGCATCTGGCGAGGGGCGTTCAAACCCTGGTCTACACATATTATGTCGACGAAATCGATCGCATTCTCTACGACGCGATCTCCGCTGCTGGGTATCGAACAGGGTTTTACACCGGTGATTTGAAGGGTGGACTTAACGCGTTCAAAGCGGGGAAACTTGACGTGTTGATCGGATCGAGCGCTGTCGGCACGGGAGTCGACGGTCTTCAATTCTGCTGCAATCAGCTGATCATCAACGTGCTTCCTTGGACGAACGCGGAGTACGAGCAGTTGATTGGCCGGCTATGGCGGCAAGGGCAGATCGAGGACAAAGTCAAGATTGTCGTCCCGGTTACATTCGCCGACGTCAACGGTCAACGTTGGTCATACTGCGACTCGAAATTGCATCGCATCCACTACAAGAAGTCAATCGCCGATGCGGCCGTCGATGGTGCCGTTCCGGAGGGCAACCTCCGCAGTCCGGCACAGGCTCAGCGGGACGTCATGGCGTGGCTTGAGCGGCTTGAACAGGGCGATCAAGCGACGATTACGCGCAGAAGAATCGTCGTGCCGCTTTCTGGCGACCTGCAACAAACACGCAGAAGATTGGGCCAATATGGTGATTTCTCACAAATGAACAATCGCTGGAATCAGTCGAACAGCCCGACTCTCAGGGAACGTCTTCGTGCCAATCCAGAAGAATGGGAACAATATCACACGCTCTATCGACAAGCTCGGGCTAACTGGCCGGTCGTTCCCGTCGATGAAATGATCGCGTGGTGTCAAAGACGCGAAGGCTACGAGATTGGTGATTTTGGCTGCGGTGAAGCATTGCTGGCGAAAGCCGTCGGGGATCGACATGCCGTTTACAGTTTCGACCATGTTGCGATCGACGAGTCTGTAATGGAAGGCGACATGGCGCACACGCCGCTGGATGACAAGACACTTGATGTCGCCGTGTTTTCGTTGTCGCTAATGGGTAAGAACTTTACGGACTATCTGCGAGAGGCGTACCGGGTGCTCAAGATGGACGGACACCTCCACATTTGGGAAGCAACAAGTCGATTCAGCGATGTCCAAGCGTTTTGCGCTGGCCTAGAGGCGCTCGGGTTTCGGGCGTTCCCACCAGAAGACCGAGGGCAGTTCACCCACATTCAAGCACAGAAGACAGATCGCGAACCGGACCAAGAGTGTGAGTTAAACCTGTGAAGCACCGGTGACGATCGGCTGCTGCGTGAGAGCTACGACGCGATGAAAGGGTATGTGGATTGCGATCCGTTGACGTGCTCGACCCAGCCCGGCCAACGCGGCAATGGCCAAGCCGCCAACAACGACTTTTCCTTCGCCGTACCGTAGTTTCCAGCGATGCAGACTGCCCCCACGCCAACGTTCCGCACCAGGGGCAAGATTCGCTCGTAACGCGTTCCGCTCGACATACCGACAAACCGTGTAGAAATGCTCGTCCTCCCGCACCGGAAAGGACTTGAACCGTCCGGTTAGGCGAGGTTCCTTGATTGCCGAGCCGAGGATCGGCGGGTATGATTAGATCGGTGAACTTAACTGCGGCCACGGGGACGCTGCAGCGGGTGGCATTGAACGGCTGCTTGGATTCCCCGACGGTCAGGCCATCGCGGTGACCGTGCCTCCTGTGACGAGTGCCATTCCGAATCAGAGGGTGGTTTGCAGATCCAGAGGATAGAAACGCAGAACTGATGAGCACATTGCGGGAGGTCGAGAAACAAGTCGCGTCGCTATCGCAGAGCGAACGAGCGGAGTTGTTCCAACGGGTGGCGCGCCAGTTGGCGGGAACGTTTCCGGGCATCGAAAGCACGCCGGGGGTGTGTGGCGGTGAAGCTTGCATTGCCCGGACGCGGATTCCCGTCTGGCTCTTGGAACGGGCCCGCCAACTGGGCAGCAGCGAGGCGGACCTGTTGCGCGCGTACCCAACGCTCCGCGCTCAGGACCTCGTGAATGCCTGGGCCTACGTCGAGAAGCACCGGGACGAGCTCGAAAGGCAGATCCGCGAGAACGAGGAGGCGTAGAGTGGCCCGGCTGTACGCCAATGAAAACTTCGCGTTCCCCGTGGTCGAAGAGCTGCGCCGACGGGGCCACGACGCGGTTACCGTCGCCGAGACCGGCAAAGCCAACCAGAAGATGAGCGACGACCAGGTGCTGGAATTCGCCATCTCCGACGAACGGGCCGTACTGACGTTCAATCGCAAACATTTTTTCCGGCTGCACCGCCAGCGCCCCGATCATCAAGGCATCGTGGCCTGTACCTACGATCCAGACTTTGTCGCCCTAGCCGAGCGCATCGACGCTGCCTTGGCAAACTCGCCGGAGCTAATCGGCCAACTCATCCGCATCAACCGTCCGCAAGACTGACGTACAGACAGGGGCGGCGGCAGGAAGGGGTCGGGAGTGGCGTGTTCAGTTTGTCTCGTTCTCGCTTGAATTGGAGTTTTTTCACGTGCTCAATTCTGTTCCCTACTCGCTTGCCTGAATACCCCCGGCTTGCGGGCTGTTGATTTAATCGTGGGATAGGCTTCCAGCCTGTCGAATGGGAAAATGGCGCAGAATAGTCACTTGTGACCGGGCAATCCTGACAGGCTGGAAGCCTATCCCACGTCTGATTGCTCTCTTAAGTCAACAACCCGCAAGCCCGGCGGATCGTTACGTGCGCCGGTACAGTGCTTTTCGAAACAACGACCGGCCAAACTGCTAACGCAACGGAAGCCGAGGCCGGCTATAAATTGGGGGTTATGAATATACCAATTCGGCTTCACCTTCGTTTTCCCACTTATAACCAGCAATCTATAACCCGCGACGTCCGCACGCTGATATCTCTTCGCCGTCTAACTGATCTGGCGGGTCGCTGTTCCGAAATGCAGGAAGAGGCCCACGGATGGCAGAGCGGACCCGCGGATGAAGAGAACATGCAACCTTCCGCCCCGACTACGGAACAGAAACGACATCAAGCCAATTGGTCTTGACCAGTACAAACTGAACACGCCACACCCGACCCCTTTTTCCGGTCCTTTTCCGGTCCGCTCTGGGCCGTTCGCAACCAAGCCAAGGCGGCGGGCAACATCAAGAATGCACCGGCGTACTGCGTGTGGGCGAAAAAAATGCGCCGGCGGTGGCAGGATCAGGGACTGCGGCGCCGCCGCCCCGGTTTCTCGCCAGCGTGGATCGTAGTATAATCCTGAGGATGGGCAAACCATCGTGACCAGATCTTGGCGAGGGCGGGACACGTCCCCGGCCCTGCGAGACGCCTCTCGACGAGAAACGAGCCATGTCCAGCGGAAATCCGGCGGCACCGGCATACGACTTCGACAGCGACGGGGATGATGTCGGCGGGCACGAATGGGCTGATTGGTATCGGCTGACGCCGCTGGAACGTTGGCAGGAAAGCCAGAAGTTGTGGGAGTTCTACTTGGCCGTAGGAGGTTCGCTTGAACCCGAACCCGATTCTCAAAGTCCTTTCGGCCTTGAGCCGGAACCGCGTCCGTTACCTGTTGATGGGGGGACAGGCTTGCGTGTTGTACGGCGCGGCGGAGTTTAGTCGCGACACGGACATCGTGGTGCTGGCCGCTGGCGAAAATCTGGACCGGCTCACGGTCGCTCTTGCCGAGTTGCAGGCCGAACGTATCGCCGTTCCACCTTTCGAAGCGGCGTTCCTGAACCGGGGACACGCAGTCCACTTCCGCTGCTGTCATCCCGAGGCATCCGGAATGCGAGTCGACGTCATGTCCGTCCTGCGCGGCGTGGCGGCGTTCGACGCACTGTGGGAACGCCGCATCACCTTGCAGGATCCCTTGGAGACCGAAATCCACCTTCTGTCACTGCCGGATCTGGTGCAAGCCAAGAAGACGCAACGGGACAAAGACTGGCCGATGCTTCGGCGTCTGATCGAAGCGGACATGGTCCAACATCAAGCAACCGCTTCCGAGGCGCGGGTCCGTTTCTGGCTGGAAGAGTGCCGCTCGCCTGGGCCGTTGATCGATCTAGCCAGGCGACACGAGGAGATGGCCGTCCAGTTAGCTGCCGCTCGGCCGCTGCTGCGATTGGCAATCGAGGGCAACGAGGACGCATTGATCGAGTTGCTAACCGCCGAGGAACAGGAGGAACGCGCCGCCGACCGCGCCTACTGGGCCCCGCTCAAGGTGGAACTGGAACAGCTCCGCCATAGCCAGCGGGAAAAAATGAAAAACGAAACCAGGGAGCCGTGACGATTGACTGATTCGACTGTCTCACTTCGACCCCAGCCGCTTGCGGGCTGTTGGGGAAGAAAAGACCGAGGTTCGCTCGTAACGCGTTCCGCTCGACGTACCGACAAACCGTGTAGAAATGCTCGTCCTCCTGCACCGGAAAGGACTTGAACCGTCCTTGGTACACGTGGCCACTGCCGGTACTGTGGCGGTGAGCGTGCCAACGTTGCGTGTGCGTAAGCGTCAGCCAGGGACGTAAACCAATCCACCATCGGCTGCTCGTTTCGGTCTTCCCATGCCCAAAGTCGAGCCGAACCGGCCTGTTCTGTCAAGAAACGGTTCCTGACACCTTTTTCCGGTCGGGGAACCACTCCGGTGCCGCGTCGGCCCGGCGGATGGGAAACCAACCAATCTCCTTGTGCGGGCCGGGCCGCACCGTTGCGCCGAGGACGTCGGCGAGCAACTGCGCGCCGAGGCAAATCCCGAGCACGGTTTTGCCGTCCACGATCGCCTGGCGGATGAAGCCCTTTTCCGCAACCAGCCACGGATGGTCGGTGTGGTCGTAGATTCCCATCGGCCCGCCCATCACCACGAGCCGGTCAAACCGGCCGGGTTCGGGGAGTTCCTCCCCGTCATAAAGCCGTGTGCGGGAAACTTCCACGCCGCGTTCGCGCGCCCACGTGTCGGTGATTCCCAGACCCTCGAACGGGACGTGCTGGAGCCAGTGAAGCCTCATGGCTGCACCCTAACAAAGGTTCGCACAGACCATCTCCCGGGTTACTTCTTTCCACATTGCTCCGCAATCTCCTCTTCGCTCAAGGCTGTCAGGAAGACCTTGACCTCGTCCATGATGCCGTTGAGCGAGTCCGTAATCTCCACCGGGCTGTTTCCCAAGTCGCCGCCGATTTCCATCCCCTGGCCCGCGTTGCCGGGAATAAACCCATCGGTCTTGGTGCGGGCCGCCAGTCTCCCATTGACATACAACTCGATCCCATCGCACTGAATGACGCCGGCCAGATGAACCCAATCGCGCCCGACGGGCTCGCGGCCGGCGGCGATGTCGATCGGGCCGGCCTGTTCCCGGTGGATGCCAAACTTGGCCACGCCGTCCAGCAGGTACAGCGAGTACCCGCAGAACGCCCCGCCGCGAGCCACCACGACGCCCCGCTCCGCGTCCGGCTTGACCCAGGCCATCACGGTCAGCGGCTGATTGGCCATCGGCAGCTTCGGCACCCGACCCAGGCTGACGCACGCCCCTTCGCCGAACTTCAACGCGGCGCCGACCTTGCCCGGCACAGGTGTGCAACGCCGGATCTCGCCGTCGCTGCCGCGCCCCGTCACATCCCGTGCAGCTTGCGGGTTCTGATCGTCGAAACTCCACCACGCTGCCGGTTCCGCCGCGGGGTACGCCTCCTTCAGGAGACGCTCGATCGCCGTGCGAACCGGCGCGTCCGGCTCCGCGGCCAGCCGCGCCGTCAGAGCCCGCTTGACCTCCGGCCCCGGCGTCTTCGCCAGGACCTCGACGACGCTCTGCCGCACGGCGGCGTCCGGGTCATCGAGCGTGTCCAGCAACGGCTCCAACGCGACGGCCTTCAGTTCCCGCAGCGCCCGCACGGCGCGGAGCCGCGTGGCCGACTGCGGCGTGCGGAGCAGCCCCGCCACGGCTCCCAGTGCCGCTTCGTCCCCAAGCCCCCGCAGAATCCACATGGCCGTCGCGATATCGACCACCTCGTCTTGCAGCAAGCCGGCGTACTTCTCAGCCAGCGACGGATCGCGCAGTTCGCGGAGCGCCCACGCTGCGTGGTCCCGCACGCACCACTGGGCATCCCGCACAGCCCGCAGCAACTCGTCCGCCGCGCACGCGTCCTTGATCTCGCCGAGTGCATAAGCCGCGTACATCCGCACGTTCTCGTCGTCGTCCCGCAGAGCCTCCATCAGCGCCGGTACGGATCGACCGTCCTTGATCGCCCCCAACGCCTTGGCCGCCTCGCGCCGCACCGCCGGCTCACCGTCCTTCAACGCCGACAGCAACAGCGCCGTCGCCGTTCTCTCCCCGCCGCGTCCCAATTCAATCGCCGCCTGGACTCGAACCTCGACCACCGGCGACGCCAAATCCGCGCGGTAATCCCGTTGCCCGGTTGCCCCTTCGCGCTCCGCCGCTGCCCCGCGCCCACCGCAGACAGCCGCCAGAAGCCCCAGACCCAGGACCGCCTTGGCCGCGATTCGACAATGACCATTCATGACATGCCACCTTTCCCGCCACGATCCGCAAGAATATACCCGGCGGGCGGCCCGTTCGACTAGACCGCCGAGGCCGCGGTAGCCGCAGCCGCCGCGGTGGAACCGCTGGCCGCGTCGTCGAGCGGCGACGCCGGACCGGCTCCGGCCCGCAGGCGCTCGAGTCAGACCTGGGCCATGCTCATCAAGCGGCTGTACGATTTCGACTGGCACCCCTGTCCAGGTGCGAACCCCGCTGGAGTTCACGCGTTCGCGTGCGCTCTTTGGCGGCACGGATGGCTTGGCACGCTGAAGCGTACACTCCAGCAAGACCGCCCAGATTCGACCCGCCGTAGCGGAGCACCGCGAGCGGCGGTAATCTAATCTCTGCGTGCTGCGTCAGTTGAAGTCGTCCGCGCGGGAAGGGCATTGTCATGTTTGGAGAATTCAAAACGGCGTCAATCTGTCTATGCTGTTGGGTTCTTGCCGCGACTGCCTGGGCGGCGGAAGGGGGTGGCCAGAGCGTCCGAACACCGTGGCCCGCTCAGTACAAAATCAAACCGGCGGAAACCGAGCGGCTGACGGAAGCCGATGTCGTGGGGCCGGACGGGATCGTCTATCCTAACTGGACCCGGTGTGGCGTGCAGGGCGGAATTCCGCAGGTTGCGGCCACGACGACGATCGAAGCCTTTGACGGACGGGCGAACGACGGAGTGGACGATTCGGTGGCCTTGGACCGCGCGTGCGAAGCCGTGGGGGCCGGCGGCGGTGGCGCCGTGCAGCTCGATGAAGGCACCTACCATCTGGATTGGCCAGTGACCGTCCGTCACGACGGCGTCGTTATTCGCGGCCGCGGCGCGGACAAGACGAAGGTCATCTTTCGCTACGCCCTGCCGTCGGGAGGAATCGCCTTCTATGGTTTGAAGTCCGGCGACCAGCTCGGGTGGGGCACGCAGATTATTCTGCACGCTCGCCCCGCGGGATTGACGACCATGACCATCCAGGTGGACGATCGCATGGTCCACGAGTGGAAACGCAGCACGCATTCGGGAAACACGTTCGCCACCAGCGTCAGCGGCCGGCAAATCATGGCACAATTGACGGAGGGCCGGCATACACTGCGAGGCGTGGCACAGTACCAGGACGGGAAGTCCCTGACGACAGAAATCCCCGTCGTCCTGAACTCGAAATTCGCTGACACACGGCGCGTGCCCGATTGGCGGGCGGCGATTGTGTTCGCCGGTCCCGGGTTCGCCGGCCCCCCCATTGAACTGGCCCGCGATGGCCGCCGCGGCGAGCGGACTCTCCAGCCCAGAACGACTGCCGGGCTGAAACCCGGTGATTGCGTCCATCTCGAAGCCCCGGCGACGCCCGCCTGGAAGCAACTCACGAAGAACGCGTGTCCGTGGGGACGCTATCGAGAGTATGAGCTGAAAATCGAGGATTTCGGCCGCGAGACGATTGTTGCCAGCCAGCCCTTGCGGATCGATTTCCCGCTGGCCGACGGCGCGTTTCTCCGGCCCGTCGTGCCGATCCAGCGTTGCGGCGTCGAGGATCTGTATCTCGAACAAACCGAGAACCTCTGGATCAGCGGCGTGCTGTTCAGTCACGCCTGGAACTGCTGGGCGCGCGGCGTGACGGTCAAGAAGTGCGGCCGCTTTCCCGTCTACGGCAGCCAGGCCAAGTGGTGCGAGATCCGCGATTGCGTGTTTGACGACGCTTGGTTCAAAGGCGGTGGCGGCACAGCCTATGCGGGTTGGGACAACTGCTGGGACTGTTTGATGGAGAACGTCGAGACGTTCAAGCTGCGGCACGGGCCGCTGTTCCAGTGGGCGGCCAGCGGCAATGTGATCCGCAAGAGCGTCTTTCACGAAAGCGACGCCCAGTGGCATTCCGGCTGGACGAACGAGAATCTGATCGAACAGTGCATCGTCGAGTCGGCTACGGGCCACGGCGGGTATGGCTACGGGATGTGGGCCTCGCCGCCGGAGGACAGTGCCCACGGTCCCAACGGTCCGCGCAATGTCGTGTACAATTGCGACATTCGTTCGCCGAAAACCGGTCTGTGGATGGGCGGGATGAACGAGAACTGGCTGATTCTGTACAACCGCTTTTGCGTCGGGAAGGGCCCGGGCGTCATGGCCAAAACGGCCAGTTTCGATCACATCCTGCGCGGCAACGTGTTCCTGCTCCAGGACCCCAAAGCGGCGATGGTGCAATTGGCGACGTCGGACTGCACCGGAATCGAAATCCTCGATAACCAATTGTACGGCGGCAACGGGCAATTCGTCACGGGCCTGGCCACACCGGTGCTCGACGGCAATCGGCGATTGCCGTACAATGACGCGCCTCGCCCGCAGCCCACCGTGCCGTCGATCTACGAGTGGCAACGCCACCGGCTGTCCAAATAAGCCGGGGATTGACCGAAGCAGGCCGGTCGAGTCGCGAAATAGACTTTCCGTTCGAGTCCCTGACGACCGCTGAGGAGACAGTTTATGCCGATGAAAAAGTTCATCAATGCTCCGGAAAACCTGACCGTCGAACTCCTGGAGGGGTTTGCCCTGGCATATCGCCACAAGATCACCATGCAGGGCAAGACGGTGCTGCGGGCCACACCGAAAAGTAGGAATAAAGTCGCTCTGGTGACCCTCGGCGGGGCCGGGCACGAGCCGGCGCTGAGCGGTTTTGTCGGCCCCGGCATGTTGGACGCCAGCGTGGTCGGCGACATCTTTGCGGCTCCCGGCGCCCCGGCCGTGCTGGGGGCCCTCCAGGCCACGGCCCGCGACGCCGGAACGCTGCTGGTGATCCTGAACCACGCGGGGGATGTCATGGCCGGCGATATGGCCTTCGACATGGCCGTCCAACAGGGGCTCAAAGTGCAGAAGGTGCTCACGCACGAGGACATCTCCGCTGGCAGGGACGCGCCGCTGGAAAACCGCCGCGGTCTGGTCGGCTGTGTCCCGCTGTACAAGATTGCCGGCGCGGCGGCTGAGGCTGGCAAAAGCCTGAATGACGTGGTTGCCATCGCCGAACGCTTCAACCAGAACATGCGCACGCTGGCCGTGGCGGTGACATCCGCCACGCATCCCGCCAGCGGCGGGGTGATCGGCCAAATTGCCGACGATGAAATGGAAGTCGGCATGGGCCAGCACGGCGAGGGCGGTGGCGGGGTGATGAAATTGGCCAGCGCCGACGAGACCGCCAAGATCATGCTCGACAAGCTCTTGGATACCCTGCCCGTGCAAGCCGGCGACAGGTTTCTGGTCGTCGTCAACGGCTCAGGCGCCACGACCCTGATGGAGCAATACCTGATCCTCCGCGCTGTCAACAAGCTGCTTGACGCCCGGGGCCTGGTCATGGCTCGTTCGCTGGTCGGCGAGTTCCTGACCGTCCAAGAGATGGGCGGCTTCCAGATGTGCGTCGCCAAACTGGACGACGAACTGATTGAGTTGTACGATGCGCCCTGCGATACGCCGAGTCTGACGGTCAAGTGACGCATTCTCCGGAGGTGTTGACGATGGCGAACACCGTCGATTTTGACGGACTGGTACAAGTGCTCCGCGCGGCGGCGGCACGGGTCAAGGCCGGCGCTGCCGAATTGGGCCGGCTGGACTCGGCCGTCGGTGACGGCGATCATGGGATCGCCATGACGCGGGCCATGGAGGCGATCGAGAAAGGCATTGACGGTTGCCAGGCGCGCAGCGGCAAAGCCCTGTTGCAGGGCGTTGCGTGGTCGGTGATGAGTATCGACGCCGGAGCCACGGGACCCTTGATGGGCTCGCTACTGATGGGCATGATCGAACCCGCGGGCGAGGCTGGCGAGATCGACGCGCAGCGTCTGGCGTCGATGTTCGCGGCCGGCCTGGCCAAGATGCGTGCCGTCAGCAAAGCCTCGGTCGGCGACAAGACCATGTTGGATGCCCTGGTTCCGGCCGTCGAAACCCTGCAAACGGCCGCCGCAGCCGGCGACGGGGTGGCGGCGGCGCTAGGCAAGGCCGCCGCCGCGGCGCAGGCTGGGGCGGAAGGCACGAAGAAGCTCCTGGCGCGATTCGGAAAGGCCCGCAACCTGGGCGAACGCAGCCTGGGGCATCAAGACCCCGGCGCGACATCGATCGCCTTGTTTTTCCGCGGTCTCGCGGAGGGAGCGGCGACCGAAGCGACACGCACGGAGTAATTTCCTCGTTTAACGGCAAGCCGAAGGAGACCGCTGAGTTAGTCGTGGGGTAAGCTTCCAGCTTGCCAAGTACGTAGCCTAGGAAAACGGGGAAACCGAAAATACAGAAGACCGGCAAGCTGGAAGCTTACCCCACGTCTGTTTGTGCTACCAGTTCAGCAGTCGCCTTCGGCGTGCCGTTAAACGCACGGGGACGAAATGGGGCCGCTTCTTCGCGGTACGGACTACGGACAGAATAGTACGTTGGAACTGCAGAATACGAAATCCAGAAAGGACTTTTCACGATGGCAGAAATCGAGGGCAACAAGAACGCCAAGGACTACGGCATTGGCATCCCGCAGGAAACGCCGGCTTTCCACGTCAAAGGCTCGAGTGCCTACGACTGGGGCATGAAACATCGCCTGTCGCAGATTTTCAATCCGCGGACCGGACGCGTCGTCATGCTGGCGTTTGACCACGGCTACATCATGGGGCCGACCTCTGGGCTGGAACGCGTCGATCTGACCATCGTGCCCTTGATCCCCTATGCGGACGTGCTGATGTGTACCCGGGGCATCTTGCGGGCGGTCGTTCCGCCGCAGTGCGTCAAGCCCGTGGCGCTGCGAACCAGCGCCGGGGCCACGGTCCTGACCGAACTGAGCAAAGAGCGGATTGGCGTGGACGTCGAGGACGCTCTGCGGCTGAACGCTGCGGCCCAGGCCGTGATGGCCTACATCGGAGCGCCGTTCGAGCACGAGACGCTGGGTGTGCTGACCCAGACCATCGATGCGGGCATGAAGTACGGATTGCCGACGCTGGCCGTGACGGCCGTGGGCAAGGACATGGCCCGCGACGCCCGCTACTTGGGGATGTCGTGCCGAGTGTGCGCCGAACTCGGCGCTCAGTTCGTCAAGACCTATTATTGTGAACCGGATTTCGAGCAAGTGACAGCCGCCTGTCCGGTGCCGATCGTGATCGCCGGCGGCAAGAAGATTCCCGAGCCCGAGGCGCTCGAGCTGGCCTACAAGGCGATCGATCAGGGCGCTGCAGGCGTCGACATGGGCCGCAACATCTTCGGCGCGGATTGCCCCGTGGCGATGATCCAAGCCGTACGGGCCGTGGTCCACGACGGCGAAACGCCGGCCCGGGCCCTGGACCTGTACGAGACGCTGAAGAATCAGCCTGCCTAAAGGGCTGCCGTCGGCCGCAGTTTTGGAGTCCACTTTTCCGGTTCCCGGCACCCGGAATGATGAAAATGGTATCACGACGGTAGTTGGGCGTCGCGGCGTACTGGTCATCTCCGCGCCGCCTCGGCGCAAGCTGCCTCCGCCTGTGCGGGGAGGGAAAGTTTTTATGTCTCCTTGTGCCGGATTTTCGGAGCAGTGCGGAGATCGCCTTGAACGTAGTAGACCAGCAAGTTGCCTGAACAGAACAAGTCATCCATCGTAATTTCGTTCGCCACCAGGTCTGTCGCGTAGGAATTCTTCCTCACGCCGAAGCTCGTGACCATCGTGAGAAACAGGGACTTGCGCGTTTGCGTGACCCGGCGAAATACATCCAGCTTCCGCCGAAGATGCTGGGCGTACTGCTTGTCAATGACGAACTCGCCGTCAGCGAATTTCACCTCGCAGAGGTTGATCACGTTATCCCGGCGGTCAATCAGCAGGTCGATCTGAGTTTCAGGACCTTGGCGAGAATCGCCTGCTCTTCCGACCTTCCCACGAGGCGTTGCACCGTGCGTTACTCCTCTCCGTCGGCCCGACGACCGAAAAGCAGGCGATCCAAGTTATGGCCACTTATAGGATATTATAAGTGGCCATATCTGCATTTTCAACAGTACTTATGGCCGCGAATAAGGTTCCAAGGATCGGTGCAGAAACCCCTCGCCTCCAGCAACGGGCCGACAGGGTGTCAACTTCGTAGCGGCGTTGGACAAGGCGGGCTGCGACGACGGTGGACTCGTTTGCTCTTCAGATCGCGTCGTGCAAATTGGATTCAGCCGCGAAGCGGAGTCTCTGGAAGCGGCCATTCGATCGGCGGTCGGCGACGTGCAGAAGGCCGGCTCGACGGTCATCCGGGTCACGCTGGAGGAGCGCGCCCTAGCCGCATTAAAACGCACGCGGTGAATGCGGTGGCCTGCGTGGGCGAGATGTCGAAATCGACGATGAAACAAATCCTGCGCCCGTTGAGCGCCGACGAAAATGCTCGGCATGCGAGGATCCGCGATCTGGTCCTGACCGAGAACGAGATCAAAGGCGGGCGGATCGGGTGGCTGGAGAACACCGACGGACACGGTGGCTCCTGGCGTGTGCATGACCTGCCCACCGGGGGCCCGGCCGTGCGGGGCGCTTACCACTCGCTGGCCGTCGCTGATTTCGACAACGACGGCGATCCGGACGTCTTCACCTGCGAGATGAAAGGCATTCTGGGCGCGAAGCCACCGCGCTGGTTCCTCTCGGAGAACACGGACGGCAAAGGTCAACAGTTTGTGGAGCGGGTGATTCTGGACGCCAATCTGGGCGGACACGCCGCCGTCGCCGTCGCCGCCGACTTCGACGGCGACGGAGACGGAGACGGAGACGTGGATCTGGTCAGCAAACTCTGGCGCCCGCGCAAAGACAACGCCAACGGCGGAAACAACCACGTCGACTTCCTGGAGAACCGGACGCGGAGCCCGCGGTGATCGCCCGCGCCGTGCGGAAAGACCGTAGCGACGGTCATCGAGACAAAGATGGAGGTGCAAGGGCCAGAGTATGCCTGAACATGTCGTAGCCTTGCTCACCGAGGCGGCGCGCATTCGGCCGAAACCATCTCCGGCACGGGCAAGGCGGTCGAGAAGGCGGACGCCTCCGGCCTAACCGACCTCGATCCACGCCAGCAACCTAGCTGAAAACGCTGCTCCGTCCGTCAGAATCCCGGCGTGGGCTAGGTCGCGGTGGATCATATCAGGAACGACGGTTCGCACCAACTCGAATCGGCGTGCGGGGGCCAAGCACGCAGCGTCCGTTGGTTCCAAGTTGAGCAGGCTGTCGTCCAGCCGTTCCAGATGCCGGCTGCGATCACCGTTGGGCGTTAGTCCGATCGTCGCAATTCGCTGCTGGACTTGGCCTTTGCTGCCTCGGATCTCGACGCGCCAGACGGTGACGACGCCGCGATGTTCGTTTGCTGCTGCAAGCCTGCCGATCAGCCCACGTTCGGCGGCGGGCAATTGGCGATGGGCATCCATCAAGCGGCGTACCAAGGGGTGTTCCAGTCCCAGCAAGGTCAGGGTGTCGTCTTCCTTGGCCATCTCCCGTTTCGTCGAGAAGCGGACTGTACCGTCGCCGTTCAGCGATACCTCGTAGATCTCCGGGGCGTGCCTGTGCATTGCGCCGCCCAGTTGTTGGACTCCCATCTGGACGTAGCGGAGCAACCGCTCCATGCCCTTGCCGCTGTCGTCGAATTTCTTGTAGTCGTCCAGGCGGAAGCCCTCCAGGTCCTGGAACAACTCGAAGACGACCTGCCGGGCCGTTCGCGCGTTTTCCAGCGCCACCTCGACCTCCTGCCGCGTTCGTCGCAGGGTCGGGTCTTTCAACGCGTCCTGGTACAGCTTGTCGTAGGACAGCCGCTCGGAAAGTTGGCCGAGAATCTGTTCTCGCAAATCTTCCGTCACCTGACCGTACTCGTCAACCTTGCCCAGCGCTTTGCCGATTTCCAGGAGCTTCTCCTCCAACAACAGGAAGATACGGCCTTCGATCGTATCGACCGAGACGAGGTTGTAGATCTGCGCCGTGTGTTGCTGGCCGTAGCGGTGGATACGCCCGATCCGCTGCTCGACATCCATCGGATTCCAAGGCAGATCATGGTTGAACAGGACCCGCGCAAATTGGAGATTGATGCCTTCGCGGCCAGCGGCGGTGCAGATCAGCACCCGGGGGCCGTCGGGCCGTTTGAAGCGGCGTTCCGCAGCCAGTTTGGCCCCGTGGTCGCCGCCTTTGAGCACTTCGACGCCACTTTGCGGGAACCGACGGCCAATCGCTGCCTTTAGCGAGTCCACGCTGCCCAGATACGTGGTGAACACGACGATCTTCTCGTTGGGGAAGACCGCCCAAAGATCACCAAGGGCGCGCAGCAACTCCAATGCCTTGCTCTCGTCCGTGCTTGGGATCACCTCCAGCAGATCCATGATTCGGCGGCGTTCGGCCGGCAAGGCAACGGACACGAGCGTAGCGGCCGATTCTTCTTCTGCCGTCGCGTCGGCTTCCGTTTCGCTTCTCTCGCCGGTAACAGATTCTCCCAGCTTGCGCAGCAACTTGACCTTGGCATCCGCGAGAATTCGCTCGGTTTCCGCGCGCCCGATGGCATCCTGCGGTAGGCCGAACATCTGATGGATCAATCGGCGGGCCTCCGCCAAGGCACGATCCCGGCCGTCTGCGTCCAGACGCTCGTCGCACTCGATCGCCTCGTGAATCGTGAGACTGAGCAACCGGCGCCGCAAAGTCACCTCGACCGCGGCGAAACTCGATGCGGCGATCTTCTGAAAGATCGTCATCACGAACCCGAGCGCACGCCCCTGTTGACCCGCCTTCTCGGCCATGTTGTAGCCGTCGCGCAGGTAATCCATCAGGGCGTTGTAGAAGCGCCGTTCGGACTCGGACAGATGAAAAGCCTGGGTGTGGACCTGACGCCGCGAGAACAGCGGATCGCCGTTGGCATCGCAGGCGTCCGCCTGAGTGCGCCGGAAGACGACCGCGTTCAAGCGATGGCGGTTGCCGAGCATGTCTTGGACGTCGGTGAACAGCTCCGGGTGGAGCAGGCGGACGAGCATCCAGAACCGGAAATGGTCACCCTGGTGCGGCGTCGCCGAAAGCAGGAGCAGGTCGCGGGAGTGCTGCCGCAGGGCCTCGGCGAGCTTGAAATTCTGCGTCTTGGTGACTTTGTTGCCCGACCGGCGAGCCGTCAGGTGGTGGGCTTCGTCAAACACGATCAAGTCCCACGGCGGGGCTTCCAGAATTCGCTTGATTCGCGCCGGCCGCTTCAGCGTGTCGATGCTGGCAATCAGCCGGTTGTGCTTGGCGAAGGCGTTCGTCTTGCGATCGGTCACGTCGCCGTCGCTCCCGAAGACCTCGAAATCCATGTGAAACGTCTCGTTCAGTTCCCGCCGCCAGTTGTTGACCAAGCCGGCCGGCACCACCATCAAGGCACGGGTCAGTTCGCCCCGTGATGCCAGTTCGCGTTCGATCAGAGCGGTTTCGATGGTCTTGCCCAGACCCACGCTGTCGGCGATCAGGAAACGCCGGGGCGAGGCGTTGGCGATGCGGTACGTCAGCACGATCTGGTGGGGTAGAAGATCGACTTTGGCGGCGGTGAGGGTTGCCGCGCTGTCCATCCGCGGAAGCTGTTCCGCTTCCAGCGCCAGCCAGAGTCTCAGGACCTCTTCCCGGCCTGCCGGTCGGACGTGGGCGACGACTTGCTCCTCCCAGGACAGCGCTTGTTGCAAGGCAGCCAACGGCACGCGACGTTCGCCCAACTGCTGGAAGAACACCGTGGCGTAGCCGCCCGGCTCAGCAGCCAGGAACACGCCCTCGCCCATTTCCGGGTGTGCGACGCGTTGACCGGCCTGGAATTCAAGAGACCTTGTCAACATAGTAGCCCCCGACGGTCTTCGTCCCCGGCACGACGAGCTGGAACGTCCCCGTCCCCGTGGCGGCGCCGGCCCACATTGCCTGCGTGATTGCCACCTTGTCGCTCCGCTCAGGCCCGCGCCCGAAATAGACGAGATCGTCTGCCTCGTTCAGCGTGAACAGACTCGCAGGGCCTTCCATCGCGAAGATCAACCCCACAGCGGCCCAGTGGTTTCCGATTCCCCTGGCGAGCGGAAGGATGTTCTGCTGCAACCAATGAAAACGCGACTCGGGCGTCGGCAGGAGCGTCAGCACCGTTGGCAGACCGCCGACAAGAACCGATTTTCGGTGACCCGGCGAGTCGGTGGGGAAGCCCGTCTTGAGCCAGCCTAGCGCGACTCGCAGCGGAACCGCATCGCCGTCGGTGACCAACGGCGTCAGCAGTTCCAGCGACCAGACGATACTGCACCCCGTGCGTTTCCAACGACTGCCGGTCATCTCTTGCATAACTCGTACCTCAGGAGGACGGTCGCGGTTTTGAATGCCTTGATTGCGGGGCGGGTCGCGTCACGGCGTCAGCCAGTCGTTGAGTCGTAAGCCCGGAATACGTTCGTAGTCTGCCGTATTGTGCGTCACGAGCGTCAGGTTGTGTACCAACGCCGTTGTGGCGATCATCAGATCCGCGGTTGGCACCGAAATTCCCTGCCGAAGCAGCGTGCCCCGCACCTCGCCGAACTTCCTGGCACACGCCGCATCGAAGTCGATAACCTCCAACTCCTCGAGTAGGTCCGAAATCAGGGACAGCAGCCGTGTTGCCTGGGAGTGCTTGTAGGCTCCAGCGTACAGTTCGGCCAGATTGACGCTGGCGAGCGACAACTGACCGCTGTACTGGATGAAGCGGTGTGCCAAACGTGCTGGCCGTCGCATGTGGGCCGAGCAAATGTCCGTGTCGAGTAGGAAGTTCATTATTCCTCCAGTTGCGGACTCTGGGGCCGCCTTTCGACCTTCCGAGCTTGATAGATCTCGTCCATGATCGCGTCCCACTCCGAATCGTCGGCCAACGCCCCCTCGGTGCGAAGGAAACCGTCTCCCGGACGGCGATTCCTTGTCGGCGGAATCGTTCGCACCGTAATTTCAACTGCCTGGCCGTCGCTTGCGTCCAGGTCTTCGTTCAGCTCGATGGTCCTGCCACGGACAATGCCGTGAAGGGTCTTGGTCATGACCGTTTCCTCCTGTATTTGTAGGCACACTGCGTCTAATTGGTGCTCAATGCCCTCACTCTTCATCATACAAGTCGTCGAACAGCACGCCCTGCTCCTCTTGGATTTTCTCGCGATTCTGCTCGCGGCTGCGGCGGAGTTGGTCGCCAGCCAGCTTGGCGGCCTTCTGGATCTCCGGCTCGACGGCGGTCTTGGCATACCAATCGAGCACCGCCTCCACGCTGCGGCGGACCATCCACGTGTCGCGGGCCAGCTCGTCCTCGATGTTTACGCCGCTGCCGGGCACCGCTGCCCCGATCAGGAAGTGAGCTTGGTCCAATTCAGCCTTCATCTCTCTGCGGGGACGCAGGCGAGCTTGCTCGAATCGCTCGCGGATTGGGACCCGATGGACGGTCTTGTTGCGTTCTTCGATCCAGCCGCGCTGTTCCAGTTCGCGCTGCACGATGCCCGTGCCCCGCAGGCTCTTCCCTACTTCGTCGCGGCCGAGCGATGCCTGGTTGCCAAACAGACGGAGGAAGTGGTAGGCGAGCGGCTGGACCACGCTGGGCGGGCGTTCGCCGGGCTGGCCAGTGTCTTCGTCCAGCAGTTGGTTGATGCCGAGCAAGGCATCGCGAATCGACAGCGGTTCGTTCTCGGACGTAAACACCTGACCGTAGTGCCGGCTGTAGAACTCCAGGGCCTTGCCTCGCAGGATCACGCGGACATCCGCGTCCGACAGCTCGCTGGCATGGTATGACTCTAGGAGATGACGAAGTCGTTTCAGCTCAGCTTTCACCCACTGCCGCATCTTCGGCCAGCTGACGGGCATCGGCTCGTCCAGGCGTTTGCGGCAGACGTGGATGATGTCGTACTCCGTGCCTTTCGCTCCGAACTGGCCGCCTTCGCCCTTCATCTCGTCGCTGGCAATGGGGTAAGTCTGTTCGAGGATGAAGCCGCTCTCGAACAGGCTGGACAGGACGACTGCCCACTGGGCATCCTCGCTGTGGTGGAACGTGAAAGCGAGCAGGCCCGCATCTTTCAGGATGCGGTTGGCCTCGGCCCAGCACGCGGCAAGACGGACACGGTAGTGCTCGGTGGCCTCGGCCTCGGATAGAAGTCGAGGAGCAAGGGCCTCCTGTGCGCTCGGCGTCTTAACTGGATCAAAAATTTCAGGGTATTGCCGTCGAAGGGGCAATCGGAGCCAAGCGTGAAAGAAATTGGCTAGGTCAGAGTAAAAGATGTTGTCGCCGAAAGGCGGATCGGTGATTACGAGATCGCAAGAGTCGCTGGCGGCAAAGGAAAGATCGGACGACGACATACAATGCACGGCCGCCCCGGTCAGCACAGGATCGCCAATCGCCACTTTCACGCTACGGCTATGTGCCTGCATGTCCTGCACGTACAGGTCTTCGGGCTTCATTGACCACCGCAGCCCTTCAACCACCGTCTCGGCACACGAACTCCATGTCCCATATCCAAGCCTCCCAGAAAAGTTATTCTCGACAATGCGAGATTTCGGCGCGAAGTTCGGATTGGACATGAAGGGCGCGATCTTGTCGTACGTCTGATGCCAGATGACGAACATGTTCTGCATGCGGACGTACTGCTGAAAAGCGCCGAGCACCTGATCGCGTACACCCTGCGCAAAATCAGCCAGATCAACATGCCGCAGAAGTTGGGCCAACAGCAACAGTTGGCGCGTGTTGAACATTTTCCACCAGTGAGTGTAGCCCTGCTTCGGCAACGCAAAATTTGCGTGGTGGGTCATGTAGGTGTGTGGGATTTCTTCGCGGGGCCAGTAGTCGCGCAGGTCCGCATCGCGCCGTGCGTGCCATTCGCGTTCAGCTCCGATGAGCCTGCCGTTGTCTTTCGAGCAGAGCGCGACGAAAAAGCGGCCAGAGTAAACCCGCGATTCTGCGTCGCAAGCGGGGCAGTAGCCTTGAATCGCATACACGGCCACCGGCGCGCCGTGTTTGACGGCCTGGACCGACTCCCGAATGTCTTGCGACTTGCCGCACGCGCCGCAGGCGAAATGGGACTGTTTGGGGATCGTTCCGCATCGAGTATCAAGGCGGCGGCCGTCGGCCAGCGTGATCAACTTCGGCAGGCCGTAGTCCTTGCGGTCCGGTGCTTCCTCCGCAATCTCCGGCGCTTCGTCAGGCTCTGTTGACAGCCGAGACTCCACGTCCTCCACTTTCGCGACGGCGTCATGCCCGTCAAGGAGCGATGTATCCTCCGACAATTTGATGCGTCCACGAACTTCAACCAATCGCAGACCTTCGAGCCGCTCGTCGTACCAGCGTGCCGTCGCGTCCACCAACGCGTCGCTGAATCCGCCAAGTTCCTCTCCGGCGACGATGCCCGGCGAACCCTTGAGCCACTCCGGGTGAATCAACAAGTAACAGTAAACCGGCTTCATGCTGTTGCGGGCCGGCTGAATCTTGAGGTGCTTCTTGTCGATATCCGTCGCCCGCGCTGCCCGCCGGTGGGCGGTCAATACATCGCGGACGAACTGCCCGGCGAACGATCCGCACGTGGGACATTGTAGCCCTGGCTCGTTTTCGACCATCTCCGACAGCTCGGCGGCGCGCAGCTGCTTGTCGCCCTTGTTGCCCTGACCGTACTCCAGCAGCCGTTTGGCGAATGGCTGGGATAACGCGGTAAACGGTGTCTCGTTTGACAAGACCACGTGTTCCGCGCCGGGAGCCATGCGGGCGTCGCCCAGTTCGGCATCGAAGATCGTCTTGCACTGCTTGCACGTCAACTCGATGTACTTGACCCCCAGCACCTTTTCCGCGATCACCGGGGAACGAAAGACCGGCGTCCGATGCCCGCAGCCCGGCTTGCTGCATGGTCCGTGCTTGGCCCAGAACGTGTAGATGATCTCCGGTCCTTCGTACCGATACTTCTTCCGCTCTTCCGGCGCCAGGTCGATCGGGTCGAAATCCGACGGCATTGGACGATTGTCGGCCGGATTGCCGTTGCCGGCCAACTCGTACCACTTGCCTTTGTGCCCGCGTGGGCAGTCCGTGACGTAGAACGGCTGGATGACCGGCTTCACTTCGACCTCGATCTGATCGAAGAACGCCTTCACTTCGTCCGGGTCAGTACAGGCCAGCTCGTTCTTGACCACGAACCACGCCACCGGATTCAGGTCAACGCCGGATACCTGGAAGCCCAATCGCGAGCCTTCGACCAGCGTCGTTCCGCCGCCCATGAAGCAATCGAGCACTTTGAGGTGCTTGAAGTTTTCGGCCGCCTGGTGGTTGACGTAGTACAGGTCCCAAACCGTCTTGGCCGCTTCGGTTTCATCGGGAACGCCTTGGCCTTGGTTATCCAGGACAGGCGAGCCATCGGGGTTCTTGCGGATCGGGGCTTCGGTCGCGGCGGCGATCAGCATGGCTCGAAAGACGCAACTCCGCCGCCGCGCCCACCATTTGCTCATCTGGTAGATCGGCTTGCCCGCGTTCCCCTCCAAGGCCGACAGCGCGTTGATCGGGACGATGGGGAAATCGACCTCCAGACAGGTCTTCGCCCGCTTGGGATCGGAGAAATCCGGCACCTTGACCTTGACCGGCTGGCCCAAGTTCGGCGGCAGATGGTCGCTGTCGCCGGTTGTCTTCGGCCCCTTGTCTTTCGCCTTTGCCGTCGTCCGGCCGCCGGGCTGCGCAAAGTCAAACTTCTGCTGCGCGTCCAATTCGATCCCAGGAAGGGAAAGCTGGTCGGGACTGATTTGCTGTTTCGCCATGTCGAATGGAGCCTCTCGTGTCGGCCTACTTGGCCGGATATTCAATCCACGGAACCGCTGCCTCCAGTAGCGTCAGGCCACGGTGGCACAAATGCGGGAAGCCGCCTTGAACAGCCCACTTCCGCTGGCCAACAACCACCAGCCAGCCATCATGACGCAACACCAGCGGCGGCACGTGTCGGCGGGGCCAGGGCGCAGCAGGACTTTCCTGCGCGCACCGACTAGCGCCGAAGGTGGACCGCATCAATTTCACGGTGTCCTCGTCCTTGAGGTCTTGGGAAAATTCGTCAGCGGTCGCATAGCCGTGGTCGCCGGTGATGACCAAACGGCGGCCTTGTCGCAGACGATCGACCAACATCCAAAACCCGTCCGATGCCAGCTCACTTTTCGTATGTGATGCAACCACGGATGGGCCGTCCTTCTTGTCTTCGTGGTCATGGACCAGCTTGTCCGGCCATGTGTGCCAGATGAACAGCCGCGGCTTTGATGGGATGGAGCCGACGCAGTCCGCAAACGGCACATCCAGTACGTCCGTGTACACATCCGAGCCGGCGAACATGAAGGTTCCCGGTGGATTATTGTTATACAACTTCGCGCGGCCGGACAACCCGAGCGCCGCCGCGAAGCGATCCGTTTCGGTCGGCACCTCGACGCCGCGAACTTCGACACGGTCGGGTGACAGGCTCCGGGATTGGCCGGACTGGATGATCATCGGCAACTCCCGTAGCGACAGCCCGTCCAACATTAACACGGCCGTCCCCGCACCGGTCGCATGGACCCAAAACCGCTGCAACTCATCGACCACCCTCGGCGCGCAATGTGGGAACGCTTCCCACAGATCCCAGGCACTTTCCGCCAGCAGACGATCCGGGGCCACTGTCTCCTTGGGCAGCGCTGCCGGGTTGCTGCTTGTCAGGGCCAGATCGCGAAGTCTGACGAAAATCGAGTTCCAAGCCTCTGCAGGATCGCCCGAACCAAGGATCGGGTCAATCCACGCCGAGGCTGATGCCGCTTGGGCAGTTGTCTTGCTCATGGATTCTGCCCTCCTTCAGCCGGAACGGTAATCTGCAACTCCGCCCGAATTTTGGGTGGAAGCCTAGTGCAAAGGTCACGCAATTCCTTGATCGACAAGTCTCTGATTGTCAACGATGCCTCGGTCACCCGCTGTTTGTCCGTCAGTGCCCAAGTCTCCAGGTCGCCCAAGAGATTGATGCCGGTCTTGGCTCCCAGCGATTGCCGGATGACGGGGTTGGCAGACGCCGCAGGCGTCATCGGCGGGCCGGGCGCGGGCGCACCTGGCATCGGAATGTATGCCGGGGTCGAAGGCATCGCGACGACGGGTCCCGTGGGCGTGAACACATGGGAACTCGGCGGCGCGGCAACCGGCAGAGGAACCGCGATGCCGCCGCCGCCGACTTGACTGGGCAGACCGAGCTTGACCTGATGCAAGTCGCGGCCGGTACGCCACGCTTTTTGGCGGATTCGCTGCAGCGATTCCTGTTCCGTCTCGCCAGCCTCTCGGCAATACCAATTGCCGCCGACATTCAAGGCGATTTTGTCCTGAGCGGCCAAGCTGAGTAGATCCTCATACGTCTCCGGCTCTCCCCCATACGGAATTGCTTCCTTGCCCGGAAGCGGCTCACCACGTAGCAAGGCGAGAACCTGCTTGACGGTATCCCCACGCGTCGCGGCATCCAAAATGAAAGGCTCGAAGTCCTCCGGTGCAAAGAACGTCGTGCGAATGTGTTTTTCTACAGCTGCCGGGATCCCCCCGCCAGCCGCGCCGTGCTTCTCCACGTGAAATGTGCAGGCCGCTTGATTCTGGAAATCCCAGATGTGCAAAATCGCGTAGCGGTCGAAGCGATCCGCGAGCTTCTTCTTCAAGTCCGGGAAGAACCTCCGCTTGTACAGGCCGTCGTATTGCGACTGCGGTTCTACCTGCCCCCACTCCTGCGCCAGCAAGGCGCAACGAGCGGACAGAATCAGGTCGCGGTCGTCGTAGAGGTTGGGCAAGCCCTCCTCCGGCAGCAAGAAGCGAACCATGTTGCGATTCACCGGTACGTGCGTGGCGAGCCACGGCCCCAGAACGGCGGACGCGTCTGACTGGGGCACCGGCGCGGGAATGACGATCAGCACGGGATCGCCCCGCTCGTCCCATTTTGACGGCTGGTCCGCTTGTGACACGTTCGCCCACGGTGCGTTCTGCCAGTTGGGGTCGAGCACAATCGGCCGGCAAGGCTGTTCGCTAGTCCCGTCCGGCGTTTTCAGCATGTGGCTAAGCACCGTTCGCAGGTATTCCTCGTCCCGCCCTACGGGCAACAGACCCGGCCGCGGCGGTGTCTGAGGATCAAACGACCGATCGTTCCTTGCCCATGCCTTGACCTTCGAGACCGGATTCTCCGGCAGCTTGAAGCAATATCGCTTGTCCGTCGTGCCAACTTCGTGGATGTTGAAGCTGTTGTCGATGATTTCGGCTAGCTCCGCTGTGAAGCTGTTGTCGTCCACGGCGGTGGCCCGCGTGATATCGAGTTGGACCTCGTGACGCGTGCCGCCCACGTCGTGCGTGGTCGATAGGGACCGCATCCACAACGAACTAATCACGCTCAAGGCGTGCGGGGCGGCGATACTGGCTTCCTTCAGGGCCTGCAGATTGCGAACCGCCTTTTCACGCAACTGCTCCTGGTCCGCGCTGGTGGTGAACGCGTCCAACAACGAGGTCACGCCGCAATCCTCGTTGTCGATCGAGAAGTCGGCGGGCGTAATCACAGGACCGGGATCACTGCGCTCACGGTACACCTCGGCCAGGATGCGGATCAGGTCACGATTGCCCTGGGCCGCGGCGGCCATCAGGATATTGTCTTCGAGCAGGTTCAGCAGCTCCGGGGCGAATGGCCAAGAGTGGACGACTTCCTCCCGAAGCTTCGCCTTGTCGGCCCCTGTCCGATCGGGAAACAGCAACCGGTTACGTTCCGTCGCGTAGGCATCGACCATCTGGTCGATCTCCAGGTCGGTGAAGTGGTCCCGGTTCTGGAACAAGCGGTGCAAGAGCAACCGCTTGCGATCCTCGCGGGCAGTCTCGCCTTTGAAGTCGATCAGGATCGGATTGACACGAAGGAGCTGCCGAAACGATTCGGTCGAACTATCGCGGACGGAAACGACAAGGCACAGCAGATCTGGGCGTTCTTTGGCCAGCTCCGACAAAATCTGAATGAAGTTGAACGCCCATTGCCGGCGTTTTCGACCGTGATCGCCCGGCTCGTCATGCAACGCGTCGAACCAACTCTGCAACTCGTCCAGAATCAAGGCCGTCCGTTGTTCGGTAAACAGATCTTGAAGCAGCGACTTCGAGGGCATCGTTGTGCCCGCTTGCTCGAAGCGGCCTCGGTAATAGGCCCCCTTGGGATGTCGATCGAAAATGACATCCCACAGGCTCGCGTATTCCTCGTTCAATATCGTTTCGGAAATGGGGTGGAATCCACGTTGCAAGCTGAGCCCTTGCAGCTTCGCGGATCCAAGCCGGGAACCCCAGTTCCTGGCCCAAGTTTCCACGGCCGGTGGATTCGCGAACGCGTGGTGCTGGACCGCCATCAGGTGCGATTTGCCCCGTCCCCGTTGCCCGATGAACACGACGGAGCGGCCGGCTGCCGCCGTCGAGACCGCTTCCAGCGCCCGCTGCACATCGGCCGTCGGGTAAGTGATCTCCAGCAATTCGGTCGGATCAGACTTCTGTGCCCAACCGGAGTTCTGCCGATTCGACAACTCGATCGCAGTCGCCCGCATGGTCTTGGCGAGGAATTCCGGCCGTAGATTCAACGTGTTGGGAACAGGCATGTCCAGGGTATCCTCCTCGCCATCATTTCACGCACCAAACACCCGGCCGAACCGAAGGGCGTCGCCCTCCGCGGGGCGGTATCGACGATCGCGCTCCGATCCGTTTTGAATCTGGAGTGTAGCTATCACTCCAGATACCGGAATCCCCAGAATGTACCCCTGCGTTGGGGTTCGTGCAAGCAGCGGAGCCCACGTGCCCACGTACTGCAACTTAATCGCTCACGGCAATCGGCGCCAGGCTGTTCTGCAATCCCGACTGTGCCCATGGGTCTCCGTTGTCGCGAATTCATCCAACGATTTGCCGCAGAATGGGGGCGGAACTCATGAGTTGCCAAACACTATCGGGATCCCGATGCAAGCGACATGGCCAGAAACTCCCGAGTCGCAACAGCAATGGGGGCCATCGCGCCAATCTCAGAACAAGTCATCCATCGTAATCTCGTTGGCGACCAGGTCTGTCGCGTAGGAGTTCTTCCTTATGCCGAAGGTCGTGACCATCGTGAGAAACAGGGACTTGCGCGTTTGCGTGACCCGGCGAAATACGTCGAACTTCCGCCGAAGATGCTGGGCGTACTGCTTGTCGATGACGAACTCGCCGTCAGCGAACTTCACTTCGCAGAGGTTGATCACGTCATCCCGGCGGTCAATCAGCAGGTCGATCTGAGTTCCTTCCTCCACTTGTTCGGTCGGCCGATGGAGCCAGCACCCCTGGGTGGTTTCCACTCCGGCGATGCCCAATGCCTGCTTCACTTTGGCTACGTGGCGGTGAACCACGTTTTCGAAGGCATAGCCGCTCCAGGCCCGCCACGCCGGTGTACCGTGCAAGTTGCGCCACGTTCCCTCCCCAGTCCGGCGCTGCGACTCCATCCACCGCAAATAGAACAGGGAGAATTCGTCCGCTAGTCGGTACTGGGCATCACGGCACGATTTTTCCCACGGGTCGATACGGCGGACGAATCCCGATTCGACCAGTTCTTCGAGCGTGGCAGTCGACCGGCCGCCCGACGACCGTCCCGCGGCATCCAGGAGTTGCGCCCGCGTGAGGCCCCCGGCCCGGGACGCGAGCGCCCGGATGATTTCCAAATGACGCTCCGGATGATCGAACAGAGCGGCGTACAGGTGAGGAAATTCCGCCGCCAGCAACCCGTTCGGCGAGAAACAAATGGCATCGATGTTCTGGGCCGCGGATCGCCCGGGCTCGACTTCGTTGAGATAGTGCGGAATCCCGCCCAACGCCATGAATAACTCGATGATGGCGCGGGGTTCCAGGCGGACCTTGCGGCTGGTCAGGAACTCGCGGACTTCGGTCAGCGTAAACGGTTCCAGGCGGATGCGGCGGGTGACGCGGTTGTACAGACCGCCGCGATTATGAATGACCTTTTCGATCATCCAGGCTGCCGCGGACCCGCAAATCACGAGCACAATGTGCGACTGTCGTGACGCCCACGAATTCCAGAAATGCTCCAACGCCTGGAGGAACCCGGAACGCCGCGTCGACAGCCACGGGATCTCGTCGAAGAACACGACGTGTCGGTGTGACGTGTCGAGCGATTCCAGAAAGACGGTGAGTTGTCCGAACGCAGCGTACCAGTCGGCGGGCGTTTCCAGACGTATCCGCGAACCGGTGGCTCGGCCAAGCTGATCCGAGAAGTTCCTCAATTGGAGAGACCGCGGAGCGTCGTGGATGCCCGTCAGTTCAAAACGGATCGCGTCCCGAAAGAATTCGCGGATCAGGAACGTCTTACCGACGCGGCGCCGTCCGTACAACGCCAGGAACTCCGGTTCGTTCCCTTTCAGGATCTTGGCGAGAATCGTCTGCTCTTCCGACCTTCCCACGAGGCGTTGCACCGTGCGTTACTCCTCTCCGTCGGCCCGACGACCGAAAAGCGGGTGATCCAAGTTATGGCCACTTATGGCAGATTATAAGTGGCCATATCTGCCTTTTCAACAGTACTTATGGCCGCGAATAAGGTTCCGGGGCGATCCAGTCGATGATCGCGCAGCCCTCGTCCACCGTCTCGGATCAGGATCTGGGGCCAAGAGCCTCCAGGCTGGGTGCATGGGACTCGCGGCTGAGTGCGACGAACCGGATGCCCGACGTGCGGAGTTCTGCCAAGGCTTCCTCATTCAGCACATAAGTACGATTTGGCAAGATCGCGCCGGCTGAGTGGCGCAACAGGATGGGTAGCGCTCGGGCCTCTTCTGGCTTGGTGAATTGGATCACGGCTTTCATGACGTTTGACCTCATTTCGTAGGGACGAACGCAACTGTCCTCGAATTTTACCAGGGTCACAACCCATGGGGAAAGGGCGCGTTAAGAATTCGCCGATGAAGAAGATGGGGTCGACGGTACGACTTTCCATCATCAAGGCACGAAAACGCATCGGCCGTCGAGGAATGCGGCCATGCATCGCCACACGCCAAGACGCCCTCATCATTATTCTGTTGCGTTGAATTGCAGGTACCGGTCTGGTCCGGATGTTCCTTGCCGCGGCCGCTACCCCAGCCGAATATCGACGCTGGCGCGGTGGGCGGTTAGGCCTTCTTTGTCGGCCAGTTGTTGTACGTCGCTCGCGACTTGCCGCAGGCCGGCGGGGGTGTAGGCGATCACGCTGTGGGCGCGCAGGAAATCGTTGGCCGACAGGCCGGAGGCCCAGCGGGCGGTGCCGCCGGTCGGCAGGACGTGCGACGGGCCGGCGACGTAATCGCCCACGGCCACGGGGGTATAGTTACCCAGGAATGTGGCGCCGGCGTGATGGATCTTCTCGAGCAACCGTTGGGCATTGTCGGTGGCGATGTGCAAGTGCTCGGGGGCGATCGAATCGGTGATTGCGCATGCTTCGTCGGCGTCCCGGACCAGGATCAGGGCCGCAAAAGCTTCCAGGCTGTGTACCGTCACTTCGCACCGCGACAGGCGGGCCACCTGCCGCTGCAGTTCCGCCGCAGTGGCGTCCAGCGTCCGTTGGCTCCACGTAATCAGGATGCTCGCTCCCGGCGCATGTTCGGCTTGGGCCAGCAGGTCGGCCGCCGTGAAGTCGGGACGCGTCGAATCGTCGGCGATCACCACGACTTCGCTGGGGCCGGCAATCGAATCGATGTCCACTTCGCCGAAGACGTGCTTTTTGGCCAGCGCGACGAACAGGTTGCCGGGGCCGACGATCTTGTCCACGGGGGGCAGGCCCGGCAGACCGTATGCCAGGGCAGCGACCGCTTGGGCGCCGCCGATCCGGTAGATTTCCTTGACGCCCAGTTCCCAACAGGTGGCCAACACATCGGGGTTGTTGGCGCCAAAGGCCGTGGGCGGCGCCACGACGGCGATTTCCTGGACGCCGGCCGCCTGGGCTGGTACGGCAGTCATCAGAACGGTGGACGGGTAGGCCGCTGCGCCGCCGGGAACGCAGATGCCGATCCGCCGCAAAGGCACATAGCGTTGACGCAAGCGGACCCCGGCGGGACGCTGCACTTCCACGTCGCGATGCAGGATAGCCCGCTGGAACTCCAGGACGTTGTCGCGAATGCGGCGGACTGCCGCCAGGAATTCGGGCGAAGCTTGTCGATGAGCGGCCGCGATTTCCGCTTCACTTACCCGCATGGTCTCGGCCGACAGGCGAGCGCCGTCCAATTGCTCGCCGTATCGCAGGACCGCCGCCAAGCCGTCCCGCCGTACGTCCGAACAGATCGTTTCGACCACCTGCTGCGGGCTGAGCGGACTGCCGAACACCTCGATCGTGCGCTGCCGGCCCCGCTCGCTGACCACGTCGCCGCGCGGGCTTAGTTTTTCACGCAGGGCGTTAAGCGCCTCTTGCACATTACCCTGCCGAGTGTCAATTCGCTGGATGTTCAATGGTTGTGAGTTGGTCATACAGGTATTTTGCTCTTTCTCGCTCTGCCGGAAAAGGCCCGTCACAAATTCAACTGCCCGTCTTGACCACGGTCACCCCATCGCCGACCTCGGCCCTCAATTCGACCGCGGCGCTGCCGTTGACCACGGCGACCTCCAGGCGGCTACTAGAGCCGATCAAGGCGATCAGCGTGCCGGGCGGGCATTGGCCGTAGGTGGCCGCGAGGCCGCTGATCGTGCGGCCGCCGCAATGGATCGAGACCGAATCCGCGGTGCCGTCGGCCGCAAGGACGTCTTGGGAGATATTGGAAATCAAGTTGCCGAACGAATCGATGGCGATAATCTCGCCCACCACGCGGTGCTTCTCGACCGTGACCTGCGGCCACAGCAGTTGCGTGATCTGGTCGCACGCTTGGCCCAACTCTTCCAGCGCGATTCCCAGGCTCAGGTGAGCGGCAACCGGGGCCATGATGTCCCGGCCGTGGAACGTGGGCGAGACGGCGGGCAGCCAGTATTCTGGTTGCGTTAGCGCCACGATGCGAGCGGCGGGAGCGACGCTGGACAAGCGGCCGAGCAGGCCGTTGTCGGGGGCGATGTAGTAGCGTCCGCCGATTTCCGCCGCCAGAATACGCCGCTGGGTGCCTACTCCGGGGTCGACCACCGCGACATGGATCGATCCAACGGGAAACCGAGGCGTGACGTCCTCCAGCACCAGGGCCCCCTGCCGGATGTCCTGGGGCGCAATGGCGTGTGAGATGTCGACCAACACGGCTTGGGGCTGGATCGACAGGATCACCCCCTTGATTTGGGCAACGTATGGGCTGCCGGCTCCAAAATCGGTGGTCAAGGTGACAATGTTCCGGGACATGGCGGCGTCTCCTGAGTGCTTGTCGGCAGCGGCAACCGGTATTATGATGGTTTCGGCGGTGCGGTACCATCCGCATCGCTTAACCCGAGCTCAATCCGCTGGTGCGGCAGCTTCCTTCCGTTCGTTCCTCGCCCCGCCGCTTTGCGGGAACCTGCGTTGTCGGCCGACGGTGCTGTGACTTGCCAGAGGCCGGCCGCTGACCGTTGTTCGCCCAGCGATTAGGAGATTGCCGCAGCTATGCCCAAGCGACCTGATGACGACCTGTTTGCCGCGACGACGATGTCCTTTGGCGACCACCTGGAGGAATTGCGCGTCTCCCTGTTCAAGGCGGTACTCGGCCTGGTCCTGGGGTTCTTTGTCGGTTTAGCCTTTGCCAACTGGGTCGTCGGATATATCCAGACTCCGCTGAAGAAGGCATTGGAAGATCATTACATCGGCAAAGCGATCGGTGATTTACAGCGCGACTATGGGCAGGAATTGCCGCGCGACGTGCATCGGTTTGTCGAGGAAAACCGGCTGGTCTTTGAGAAGGTGTATGTCGAAGCCGCGGAGTGGCGGCGGGTGGGCAAATTGGCCGCTCCGCCGGCCACGAAGAAAACGCCTCCAGGGGTGGCAGCCAAGGCGCAGGATGCCGTCCCGCCAGTCCTTGACGGTGAGGCGGAGTCCGAGCCGACGATTATTCTTGGCAAAGACCTCCCGATGCCGACGGCACCGCTGGTCGCCACACGGATTTGGCGGCCGATTCAAACGTTGGTCAAAGCCTTGAATGCTCAGGAAGCGTTCATGATCTGGATGAAGGCGGGTTTTGTCGTGGGCTTGGTGATCTCCAGCCCGTATGTCTTCTGGCAGATTTGGAACTTCGTGGCCGCCGGCCTGTATCCGCATGAGAAGCGCTACATCCACATCTACTTGCCGTTCAGTCTCTTGCTGTTCCTGGCCGGGGCGTCGACCGCGTTTTTTCTGGCGTTCAAGTACGTCCTGAAGTTCCTGTTCGGATTCAATGCGGCGATGCAGATCGATCCGGATCCGCGAATTAGCGAATGGCTGGGGTTCGTGTTGATGTTGCCGCTGGCCTTCGGCATCGCGTTTCAGTTGCCCCTGGTGATGCTGTTCTTGCACCGCGTCGGCATCTTCGCGGTGGAGGTGTACCTGAGCAAGTGGCGTCTGGCGGTGCTGATTATCTTTGTGGCGGCGATGGTGATCACGCCGACGGCCGACCCGATTACGATGCTGTTGATGGCGCTGCCGATGACCGGACTGTATTTCCTGGGCATCGGCCTGTGCAAGTGGATGCCGCGGAACAAGAGCCCGTTTTCCGAGGGTTACGAACCTTAGATTGCCTCAGAACCGCGTTCGCCCGTGCGGATGCGGACGCAGTCTTCCAGCGGCAAGACGAAGATTTTGCCGTCGCCGATCTCGCCCTTTTCGCCGCTCCGGCCGCCTTTGATGATGGCGGTGATGGTCGGCTCGACAAACGCCTCGTTTACGGCGATCTGCAATTGCACTTTGCGCAGCAGGCTGGTGCCCAATTCCCGGCCGCGGTAGATTTCGGTTTGCCCCTTCTGGCGACCGAAGCCTTGGCAATCCATCACGGTCAGGCGGACGACTTCGACTTCGTTCAGCGCTTCTTTTACCGCTTCCAACTTGCTTGGTTGAATAATGGCAATGATCAGCTTCATCGGTCTTGGGTCTCCGCCTTGAGCCTTGCTGCGCGGCGCGCGGGCAGCGCTGGGGCCAGTTTGATTCGTCTCAGGCCGGGGCCGACGGGAAACGGCAGCATTTTTTTCTCGTGCGCCCATCGTCCGCTAAACCTAGACAAAATCTAACGCTACCGTTTCGATGCCACAAGACCCGTGGGCCGCGAAAGGCCCGAGAAAGCCCATTCAAGATGGAGGAGCGGAGAGACCCCGACCCGAGCGGCCGAGGCGGCCGGCCACTCGAGTCATTGGGGTATCCTTCTGGCCCAGGCAAGAGCCGAAGTGATGTCCGATCGGCGGCAAGACAGTCGGTTTGCCTGTACGCTTTCCGCCTACTGCACTTTGCCTAAATTGCATCCGCCTTTTCGCTGGGGTAGTACACGTGGTGCCCCCGCCCGCCCTGGAACGGTTTCCAGGGCGGGACGGGGGCAGTGGGTAGGGAACCCTTCAGTTTCGCGAATTTGGTTGAGTCCGTGAGTGCCGGGCACCAACGCCCGCGTCAGTCGCCGCCAAGAATGCGAACAAGCGGTCCTCATTCTTAACGCGGCTGACACGAGCGTCAGGCGTACCCCACACAACCCAACAAGGAGATCACTTCTGTCGCCTCGCCTAACATGCAACGTTTGTGCCAAGCGTACGACAGCAGTCCGCTACATCGGTCAGGCTGCCGCCATAATCCATTAAACTGAAGAGACTTACGAACCGCCTAAAAAAGACGGGGGCGATTCGATTTATTCCGCCACGCCGCGACTTGCTCAAATCAGACGCAGCGTCTGACGAAGCTTTAGGCATCGCGAGGATCGACGACTGACGCCCCAAATTCGTCAAGAAAGCGTTTCACGCTAGGCCCGCGGGTGGAATTGGTGGTGGACTTTTTTCAGTCGCGACTGGTCGACGTGCGTGTAGATCTGCGTGGTTTGGATGCTGGCGTGCCCCAGCATCTCTTGGACTTGCCGCAAGTCGGCGCCGCCGGCCAGCAGGTGGGTGGCAAAACTGTGGCGAAGCGTGTGGGGACTGATCGTCGGCGAAATGCCCGCCCGGGCGGCGTATTTCTTCACCAGCTCCCAAATCGCCTCGCGGCGCAAGCGGCGGCCGCGGCGGGACAGCAGCAGCCATTCGGGCGGCGTGGCGGCGGTAGCGGCCAGCAACGGGCGTTCATGGTCCAGGTATTCCTGCAGGGCGACCTTGGCTGCGCGGCCCAGCGGCGTGAGACGCTGTTTGCTGCCTTTGCCGTGACACAGGCAGAAGCTTTCGGCCAAATGGAGGTCTTGCACCCGCAAGTTCGATAATTCAGACGCTCGGCAGCCGGTGGCATACAACAGTTCCAACAGTGCCCGATCCCGTCGGCAATACGAATCGAAGGGCCTCGGGGCTTCCAGGAACTTCTGTACCATGCCCGGTGATAAGACTTCCGGCACACGTTCCCAAAGTTTCTGGCTCCCTAGCAATTCGGCCAAGTTATGTTGTAAGATGCCTTCCAACTGCAAATATCGGAAGAACATCCGTAATCCAACAATGTGCCGGGCGATGCTGGCCGGAGCCAGTTTGAGCGAATGGAGCCAACCGACAAAGTCAGACAGCTCGCGGATTCCCAAAGCGGGAATGGCCGTACCGTTTTCGGTCAGCCACTGTTGAAACCGACGGATATCGCGTTGGTACGCCTGGACGGTGTTGTCCGCCAAGTGGCACTCGCTGCGCACATAGTCGACAAAGGCTGCCGCCCAGCGCAGGGGCGCGTCGCCCTGGAGTTTGGGTTTGACGACTTTCAGCTTGGGGCGAAATTTGCCGGTTGTCATTTTCGCGGTCAGTTCGGCTGGCGGACGCGGACGGGCTCTTGGCGGACCATCCCCTGGTTTCGGATAATTTCGTGTGTCGGCTTCAGGCCATTGTCCGCCGGTTGCCGCGGCCGGACCGCGGCGCGGATGCCGTTTTCGGTTTTGCGGATTGGTTGACCCGCGTGATTGTGAAATACCCGACCGATGCAAAACGTCATTGTCGAAAAACCGTACAAATTCGTTCCGCCTTGCCGGGGAACTTTTTGGGTTGGGCTGTTTCAGAGGTTTCGCGTGTATGAGCCGCACCTGCGCAACCGCGAGGGGGTCGTCAGCCACGAGTGCCGGCACGTGGAACGGTTGCAGGAATCCCTGGCTGCGGGGCATGGGATTCTGCTCGCGCCCAATCACTGCCGAACTGCGGACCCCTTGGTTCTAGGGTTTCTGTCTAAGGAAGCAGGCTCGCATTTTTACTGCATGGCCAGCTGGCACTTGTTTCACCAAGACCGGTTGACGACTTGGGCCATCCCGAAGATGGGCGCTTTCAGCGTGAATCGCGAAGGCATCGACCGTCAGGCGATCAATACGGCGATGGAGATTCTGGAAACGGCGGAACGTCCTTTGGTCTTGTTTCCCGAGGGCGCCGCATCGCGGAATAACGATCATTTGCACGCCCTGTTGGACATTTCCTTCCTGGCCCGGGGAGCGGCGAAGAAACGGGCTCGGCTTTCCCCGGGGGGACACGTCGTCATCCATCCGGTGGCCTTGAAATACCGGTTTGGCGGCGATCTTGAGCGGCAGGGCGACGAAGTCTTGACGGTAATCGAGCAGCGGTTATCGTGGCGGCCCCAGCGTCATCTGCCGCTGTTGGACCGTGTCGCAAAGCTGGGACACACGTTGTTATGCCTCAAAGAAATGGAATGTTTTGGCCAGACGCAAACCGGCACGCTGGCGGAACGGTTGGACGGGTTGATCAATCGGCTGCTCTGCCCGCTCGAACAGCAATGGCTGGGGCAATCGCGATCCGGGCCGGTCGTGCCAAGGATCAAGGCCCTGCGGATCAAAATCCTGCCCGACATGATCGAAGGCCGGGTCGACGAAGCCGAACGCCACCGCCGCTGGGATCAACTGGCGGACATGTATCTGGCCCAGCAGATTTCCTATTACCCGCCGGATTATCTGCAGGAATACCCGTCGGTCGATCGGTTGTTAGAGATGATCGAGCGGTTCGAGGAGGACTTGACGGACAAGGTGACGGTCCACGGTTCGCTGCACGTGATCATCGAAGTCGGACCGGCGATCGCCGTCAGCCCGGAGCGGGACCGGTCGGCGGAAATCGACCCCTTGATGTCGCAGTTGGAGGAGGTTTTGCAGGGCATGTTGGATCGGCTGGCCCGCGAATCCCCCAAGTATCGGCCGCGGAGTGGGTAGCCGGGAATCCTGGCAACCTCTGCGTCGCCGCAGTTGCCGGAATGGAGGAACAGGAGGATGGCCCGCATTCTGGCGAAAGCAGCTACTTGCCGGCCCGCATTCTGGCGAAAGCGGCTACTTGCCGGCCCGCATTCTGGCGAAAGCGGCTACCTGCCGGGAACCACGGCCATTCACGCCGCGGGACGCTGGTTGACCGGCAGGGCTGCTATCCGGTACGCTATTCTCCTTGAGAGCTGCGTTCCTTGAAGCGGAGTTGAGTTCCGGTATGCTGGCAAAACGCGTGATCCCCTGTCTCGACGTCGACCGCGGCCGCGTGGTGAAAGGAACGAATTTCCTAAACCTGCGGGACGCCGGCGATCCCGTTGCGGTTGCCGCGCGGTACGAGCAGGAAGGGGCCGACGAACTGGTCTTTCTGGATATCACGGCCAGCCACGAGGACCGCGAGATCATGATCGACGTCGTGCGGCGGACGGCCGAACAGGTGTTCATGCCCTTGACCGTGGGCGGCGGGATCCGCACGATCGAGGACATTCGCGCCCTGCTGAACGCGGGCTCCGACAAGGTTTCGATCAATTCTGCGGCCTGCCGGAATCCGGATTTTGTGCAACAGGCCGCCAAGCGGTTTGGCAGTCAGTGTATCGTGGTCAACATCGACCCCAAACGGGTACGGAAGAACGGACAGGTCGTCTGGGAAGTCCATATCAATGGCGGCCGCATTCCGACCGGGTTGGAGGCCGTTTCCTGGGCGCGGCAGGTGGAACAGTTGGGCGCCGGCGAAATCGTCTTGACCAGCATGGATCGCGATGGCACAAAAGATGGTTATGATTTGGAGATCACGGCAGCCGTCAGCGAGGCCGTTTCGATCCCCGTGGTCGCCAGCGGTGGGGCGGGGCGGCCGGAGCACCTGGCGGACGCCGTGCTGATCGGCCGGGCGGATGCGGCGCTGGCGGCCAGCATTTTCCATTTTGGCGAGTACACCATTCAAGAAACCAAACGTCTGATGGCCTCTCGGGGGATCCCGGTGAGATTGTAAGCACGTCGGTTTTACAGGATCTGGGCACATGTCTACAGAACGAGCGAATGCTCCGGCCGCGCCGGAGGACGATCCGGACATCGAACGCTTCCTGCACCATCATCGCGAGCTGGAAGTGGACAAGTTGTTTCGGGCTTTGGTCAAGCTGGAAGGCAGCGATTTGCACATGAAGGTGGGCCGGCCACCGATGGTCCGCGTCCGCAATGAACTGCGTCCACTGAATCGCCCGCCGATCGACGACGAGGAGATGACGCGGCTGCTGGTGCCGATGATGAACGCCCGCAACCGGCAGATCTTTGAGGACGAAGGCGGCGCCGACTTTGCGCACACCTGCGACGTCGACGGCATCGTCTGGCGGTTCCGCGTCAACCTGCTCAAGCAACTGGGGCACATGGGGCTGGTCGCCCGCCGGGTCAACAACAAGATCCCGGACTTCAAGGGCCTGTTCCTGCCGGATTCGATCGAAAACCTGTGCAACTATGACCAGGGCATGATCCTGCTGGCGGGCGTAACCGGTTCCGGCAAGAGCACGACGATCGCCTCGATGCTCAATTTCATCAACCAGCGCGAGCGGGTCCACATCCTGACGCTGGAGGACCCGATCGAGTTCGTGTACACCGAAGACAAGGCGCTGATCAACCAGCGCGAAATCGGGATGGACGTCAAGGACTTCCAGATCGCCATGAAGCATGCCGTGCGCGAAGACCCGGACATCATGCTGGTAGGCGAAATGCGGGACGAGGAGACGTTCATGACCGCCATCCACGCGGCCGAGACCGGGCACTTGGTGTTCGGGACAATCCACGCCTCGACGGCGTCTTCGACGATCGGCCGTATCCTGGACTTGTTCCCCGAGCAGATGCACGGAGCGATCCGCAGCGCCATTGCGTTCAACATGCGGGGGATTGTCGCGCAGAAACTCCTGAAGTCGATCAAGCCCGGCGTGGCCCGCGTGCCGACCGTCGAGATCATGTTCTTTACGACCATGGTCCAAAAGCTGGTGCTGGAAAGCGAAGACCACAAGCTGCCCGATGCCATCCGGATCGGCGCCGAGGACGGTATGCAGGACTTTACCATGAGCTTGAAAAACCTGCTGGACGCGGAATTGATCGACCGGCCGACCGCGTTCTCCGTGGCGCCCAACCCCGACGCGTTGAAAATGGCCATCAAGGGCATCGAAGCCAAAGCGTCCGCCATGTTGTAACCTCCCCAGCGGCGGGGCGGGCGCGTGGCCAGGTGGCCGTTGTGCCGATCCGCGAAACGAAACGTGAGGACCCCAAGCATGAGCTTCTTCAAAAAGAAAAAAGCGGCCGTCGCCGAACCGGAGATCGATCTGACTGCCGTTGGCGGGACAGGGCCGGAGAACCAGCGCCGTGAAATCGAGGCACGGCAAATCGAACAGATCGTGCCTACCAAGGAGTTGCTGTACGATGCTTTGGTGAAACGGGCGGACAAGGTCATGTTGGACTTCACCCGCGACGCGGTCGCCGGCCAATACATGATCGATGGCTACTGGCACGGCATCGAGGTCCGCGACCGGGCCACCGGGGACGGCATGTTGGCCGTGCTGAAGACGCTGGGCGGTCTGAAAGTCGAAGAGCGGCGGGCCCGCCAGGAAGGCAAATTCCAGATCGAACACCAGATCACCAAAGCCAAGTTCGTCGGCACGCTGACAGCCCAAGGTGTGAAAACCGGCGAACGCGCGATCATCGATCTGGTGGCCAAGAAGCGCAAGGAACTTAAGACGCTGGACGACCTGGGGATGCGCGAGCAGATGCAGCAGCATCTGTTGGAGCACATGCGCGTCCCGCAGGGGCTGGTGCTGATCGCCGCCCCGCCGGGCAACGGCTTTACGACCACCTGGAACGTCTCCTTGCGCAGTACCGACCGGATGCTCCGCGACTTCTTGGGCGTCGAAGACAAAGGCAAGCACGAGACGGATGTCGAAAACGTCAATATCCACACCTTTGACGGTGCGGCCGGAGTGACCCCGGACACGCTGCTGCCGAAACTGATGCTCACGCAGCCCGAGGTGATCGTGTTTTCGGACCTCTGCAACGGGGCCACGGTCAATAAGCTGTGCGAGTACGCCAACGACCCGCGCGAGGGCAAGTTGGTGATCGCGGGCGTGCGGGCCCAGGACGCCTGCGAAGCATTGCTCCGCGTGTTGCTGCTGAAAGCCGCGCCGAAGGAATTCGCCAAAGCGGTCCGGGCCGTGCTCTGCGTCCGGCTGGTCCGCAAATTGAACGACACGTGCAAGCAGCCGTACACGCCGCCGCCGCAGTTGCTGGCCAAGCTGGGCATCCCCGCCGGCCGCGTCAAAGTCCTGTACAAAGAATGGACTCCGCCGCCTCCGCCCACCCCGGAGGAGGAAAAGGAAATCAAGAAGCGGAAGGCAAAATTGCCGCCCACGGCTTGCCCCTTGTGCGAACTGGAAGGAGCGCTGTGCCACGGCATCGGCTACCGGGGCCGAACGGGCATCTTTGAACTGCTGGACGTCAACGATCAGATGCGCGAAGCCTTGGTCAAAGAACCCAAACTGGAGGTCCTCCGCCAGATCGCCCGGGCCAACGGCCACCGCAGCTTGCAGGAAGAAGGGATCCTGCTGGTCGCCCAGGGATTGACTTCTTTGACCGAACTCCAACGGGTGTTGAAATAGATCCTTCCATGTCTCCTGAACCTCTGGATCCACATTCCGGCCCTTCCGAATTGAACGCCGTCGCCGAGTACCCGCCGGTCAGCCGTCTGGCGGTGCTGGCCCTCGTCCTGGCGATCGTTGCTTGCGGCGCGCTCTTCAGCCCGCTGATGGTCTGCTTCGCGGTCGCGGCGGTGCTGGTCGCGGCCGCGGCACTGTGGTCGATCGCCCGCGCCCCGCAACCGTCGCTGGGGCGAAAAGCGGCGGTCGCTGCGCTGCTGCTCGGTGTGCTGTTCGGCGTCTGGGGCACGACGTGGCGGCTGGTCCGCGAGCAGGTGGTCTATGCCCAGGCCCGGCAACGAGCCGATCATTGGCTGCAACTGGTCCAGACCGGACGCTTGCAGGAAGCTCACCAACTGCACCTGTCCCACGAAAGTCGTCAGGCCCCTGGCGCAGATCTCCAGGAATACTACAAGAACAACCGCGAGGCGAAGCTCGGTCTCGAATCCTATTTAGCCGGTGAGCCAACGCGGCAGATCGTCGAGGCGGGCGAGCGAGGAAGCCTGCGGTTCCTGGAGCGCGAAAACGTGCTGAATGAAGACTACGCGGGGCAGAAATCGGACCTCGTCACCCTCCGCTATGCGCTGGATCTCCTGGAAAACGGCCAGCCCAAGACGCTGATCTTCCTGGTGCAAATGGCACGCAAGGTCGACCGGGGCGGCGCCGAGGCGCACTGGGAACTCAGGGGCCTGCAATTGCCGAAATAACAGCGTCTTGGAGAACCGCATGCTTCCCTCCACCCGCCATCCCGGCCGGATCAATACCTTGTGGCTGCTGCTCGTCGGCGGAGCGGCGGCCGTCGCCGGTCTGGTGTTTCTGCTCCGCTCGGACTTCGGTGTCCTGCAGCCGCCGGGTGGCCCCGGCGGAACCTCGCCGGCCCGCCAGCTGTCCCTGTACTGCGCCGCCGGTCTCCGCTTTCCCGTCGAACAGATCGCCCGGCAGTACGAAGAACAGTACGGCATCCGCATTCAAATCCAATTCGGCGGTTCGGATACGCTGCTGAATCAAATCGAAGTGAACAAGTTCGACACCGGCGATCTGTACCTGGCCGCGGATGACTGGTACACGGACGAAGCACGTGCGCGGGGACTGGCCGCCGAAACGATCCCGATCGCCGACCAGCGGCCGGTCATCGCGGTCCGCAAGGACTGCGCGAAGCCGATTACCGGCATCCGCGACCTGCTGGCCGGCGACATTCGAGTCGCGCTGGCAAACCCCGATCAGGCTGCCATCGGCCGCGCGACCAAGCGCGCCTTGGAGCAGGTGGGGGAGGGCGACGACAACGTGTGGCGGCAGTTGGAGCAACACGTCACAAAGCACGGTGTGTTCAAGCCCACCGTGAATGAGGTCGCCAGCGACATCAAGATCGGCAGCGTCGACGCCGGGATCGTTTGGGACGCCACGGTCAGCATGCCCACGTTCCGGGACGAACTCAAGATGGTCGCGGCCCCGGAGTTGGAGAGCGAGTCGGATTTGGTCTCGATCTGTGTCTTGAATTCGTCCCGCCAGCCGACGGCGGCTCTCAAATTCGCCCGCTACGTGTCGGCCCGCGATCGCGGCCTACCCGTGTTCGAGCAACACGGCTTGAAACCCGTCGACGGGGATCTCTGGGCCGAGCGGCCCGAGATCACCTTCTTCTGCGGCTCCGTCAATCGCCGTGCGGTCGAGCAGATCATCGCCGATTTCCAGCAGCGGGAGGACGCCGTGGTCAACACCATCTACGACGGTTGCGGTATTCTGACCAGCCGGATGCAGACCGTTGACGGCCAGCGGCCGGCCCAGGGCTTTCCGGATGTCTACATGGCCTGCGACCGCTACTATCTGGATAATGTCCAGCAGTGGTTCCAGGACGCCGTCGACGTGAGCGACACCGACATCGTCATCGCGGTGCCCAAAGGCAGCACCAAGGTGAAGAGCTTGGCAGACTTCGTCCAGCCCGGGATCCGCGTCGCCGTCGGCGAACCGTCGCAGTGTACCATCGGCGCGTTGACTCGCCGGCTGCTCGTCAAGGAAGGACTGTACGACAAGCTGAAGGAGAAGCAGAAACAGCCGGGCGAAGTGGTCGTCGAGAAGTCCTCGTCCGCCCTGATCGTCCCGGACGTCGTGACCGGCCATGTCGACGCCGCGCTGGCCTACATGACGGACGTCAAAGCCAATTTGGACACGGTCGACGTGATCCGCTTCGACTCGCCTTTGAACCTGGCCATCCAGCCGTTCAGCATTGCCAAGACCAGCGATCACAAGCACCTCGGCCAGCGGCTGTTCCGCAAGATCGCCGAGTCGCCCGAGGCGTTTGAGAAAGCCGGGTTCCATTTCCGGCTGCCGGCTCGTCCCACGTCGCCGGCTCCGCCGGAAAAGAGTGCCCCGGCAGGAGCCGGCGCAGGAACCGCGAAACCATGAGCGGCACATCAGCGCCCCGCCCCGCCGAGCCTGCGGAAACGGGGGCCGGCACCGAGCAGCAGCGCGACCTCGGGCGGCCGCGGATGCCGCGTGCGATCGCGCTGTCCGACGCCGCATTCTTCACGGTCTTGGGAATCATTGGGGGCGTTTACGTCCTGTTGATCCTGGCTCTGCTGGCCGCCGATGCCGCGTACATGGTCCGCCAGACGTGGCACGCCGCGGCCGATTCGCCGCAGCCCTGGCTGACGGCCTTGACCGAGAACCCGGTTCTGACCGCGCTGGGCGACCGCAAGATCCAGTACTCGATCTGGCTGAGCATGATCTCGTGTACGTTGTCGGCGATCCTCTCCGTGCTAGTGGCCGTGCCGTTGGGCTATTTGATGGCCCGGCACCGCTTCTTCGGGCAGCGATTGCTCGACGCCGTGCTCGACATTCCCATCGTGCTGCCGCCGCTGGTCGTGGGCTTGAGCCTGCTGATCCTGTTTCAGTTCCCGCCGTTCAGCTGGTTGGCGCGGGAGATTGTGTACCAGGTTCCGGCAGTCATTCTGGCCCAGTTCTCGGTCGCCTGCGCCTTTGCGGTGCGGACTATGAAGCACACGTTCGACCACATCGATCCGCGGTACGAGAACGTGGCCTTGTCGCTGGGCTGCAGCCGGGTGCAAGCCTTCGGCTGGGTCGTGCTGCCCGAGGCGGCCCGCGGCATGATGACGGCCCTGACGCTGGCGTGGGCCCGTTCGCTGGGCGAATTCGGACCCTTGCTCGTTTTCGCCGGAGCGACGCGGATGAAAACCGAGGTTCTGTCGACGTCCGTGTTTTTGGAACTGAACGTCGGTCATCTGGAAGCCGCGGTGGCGGTTTCGCTGATCATGGTCGTGTCGGCCGTGGTCGTGTTGATTGTCGCCCGCCTGTGGGGATCGAAGGACCTGGGCGTATGACGTCGCGCAGGCAAGGAAGAATGGCGAAGTTGCCATGATTGTCGTCGAAGGCATAGCGGTGCAGGCCGGCGAGTTCCGACTCGACGACATTTCCCTGCGCGTGCCTACCGGCGGCTATGCCGTCCTGATGGGCAAGACCGGCTCCGGCAAGACGACGATCCTGGAAGCCATCATCGGTTTACGGAGCATGACGCGTGGCCGCATCTGGTTGCACGACCGCGAAGTGACCCACCTCAAGCCCGCGGTGCGCGGCATCGGCTACGTGCCCCAAGACGGCGCGTTATTTTCCAGGATGACGGTGGAGGAACAGTTGGGCTTGGCGTTGATCATCCGCCAAGTGCCCGGGGCGGCGATCCGGCAGCGGGTCCACGAGTTGGCCGAACTGTTGGGCATCGCGCATCTGCTGCACCGCCAGCCGCGCGGCCTCAGCGGCGGGGAACGCCAACGCGTGGCGTTGGGCCGAGCCTTGTCGTTCCGCCCACGGATCTTGTGCCTGGACGAACCGCTCAGCGCCCTGGACGACGATACCCGCCGCCAGATGTGCGATCTGCTGGCCAACATTCGCGTCAAGACCGGAGTGACCACCTTGCACATCACGCACAATCTGGCCGAAGCCCGGATCCTGGCCGACTGCCTGTTCCGGCTGGAAAATGGGCGCATCGAGACCGTCGAACTCGGCGGGGCCAATGATGGATGAGCAGGGGATGCCTGCTAGTCTGGATTATTCACGACGTGGACGCGTGGCCTCGTAAGGATCGGCGAATCAATTACTGTCGCATTGTCGCCTTTCGCTCCGCGAAAGGGCGTTCTTTCGCGGAGCGAAAGACGACTCTTGTTTCTTCGCCAGTCCCAAGTCGTTTGTGATTCGGCAGCATGGTGCTCAGCCGCAACAGGCACTGCGTCGTAGGACGGATTGCTAATCCGTCCCGAATGCACGGACGGATTGGCAATCCGCCTTACCCGATGAATCGCCCCCCGCTACTTGCGCGGCTTGAGCCCTTCGATTTCGCCCGCTTGGATCAACTCGGCGTAGGTCTTGCCGCTGGCGTCCTTCATGCCGTCCAGCTTCTTAACCGTTTCGGCGAATTCCTTTTCAATGGTTTCCTTGACCAGTTCCTTTTCCTCTTCAAGGTCCTTGACGGCGTTCAATCGCTCCGTGATCTTCTGGCCCTCGACCAACTTGGCGACAACTCCACCAAATGGTGTAAGTTTGTCTTTCGACTTCTCTTCCTGCTCTTTAATGTGGCACGTATTGCACGAGACGGATCGGAGCGTGTAGTGTTTCTTCATCACGGTTCCCAGTTCGGTCTGCCCGAAAACCGGGGTGGCGACGAGCGAGAAGGCGAGCCAAGCGGCCACGATAGTCCTGGTGACGCGTTTCATCTTCAAGTCCTCCAGCTTTTGGGGTTTGCGAATTGTCTCCAGGATAACTTATCAGGGCCAGTCCTGTAAGGTGTTTTTTGCCCCCGGCGCGTTTGCGAAAGGCACAAATTCAGCCCCGTGCCTTCCGGCGGATGCTTGAGTTACGTTGGTTATCTGCTACAAAGGGACGAGAAATCAGCACTTCAGCCTGGAGGTCCCGCTCATGCCGAAAATCTTGATGCCGCTTGGTGATGCGACGGAAGCCCTGGACACATTCTATCCCTATTTTCGCCTGCCCGAGGACGGTTTCGAGGTGGTGGTCGCGGGTCCCGAGGCCCGTTTGTATCACTCGGTCTTGCACGAAATTCCCCCCAATCCCGATGTGGCCTGGGACATCACCCAGGAGCGGCCTGGCTATCACATCCGAGCCACCGTCGCGTTCCGGGACGTCAATCCGGACGACTATGCGGGAATGTTCATCTCCGGAGGCCGCGCGCCCGAGTACCTGCGGTACGATCAGGACCTGGTTCGCATCACGCGAGCGATCTACCAGGCGGGCAAGCCCATCGCCTGTGTGTGCCACGGCGTCGAGATCCTCACCGCCGCCGACATCATTCGGGGCAAGACGGTGACCACGGTCGCCAAATGCGCCGCAGACGCGCAACAGGGTGGGGCGACTTATGTGGATCGCCCGGTCGTGGTCAGCGGAAAGATCGTGACCGCCAGAACGTGGCACGACAACACGCCATTGTTACGCGAATTCCTGGCGATGCTCAAGGCCGCAACCGGCTCGTAAGCACCGTTCGAGAAGCACCGGACACTTATTTCTCGAACGATGCGAACCCCGATGGACAGCCTCGCAGACTTGCCCTAAAAACATGGCCTGATAAGGCCCCACAGCACGAACCCCTGCCCCGCATGGCAACGCTGTGAAGCATTTTCTGACCGCGAATTGGGCGGAACGGAGTAGCCGCGTTCGCCAGAACGCGGGTCCAATGTCCCGAAAGCCCCGCATTCCGGCGAATGCGGCTACCAAAATGCTTCACAGCGTTGCCCGCGTGGGCTTCATCCACAGGCATCAACCAAGGGAACACCGATGTTCGAAACTCTCCAAATGGCCCCCCCGGATCCGATTCTGGGCCTGACCGAAGCGTTCAAGAAAGATCCCCACCCGAACAAGATCAATCTGAGCGTCGGCCTCTACAAGGACGAGCACGGCGACACGCCGATCTTGGCCACCGTCAAGGAAGCCGAACAGCGTCTGGCGGCGACGGAAAAGAGCAAGAGTTACCTGCCCATCGACGGGCCGCCGGAGTACGGACTGCTGGTGCGGCAAATGGTTTTTGGCGCCGATCATCCCTGGGCCACCGACGGCCGCGCCGCAACGCTGCAGACGCCCGGCGGCACAGGCGGCTTGCGCGTGGCCGGTGACTTCCTGAAACAGAAGCTGGCGGTGCCTCGGATTTGGCTCAGCCAGCCGACGTGGGAGAATCATCGCGGCGTGTTTTCCGCAGCCGGCCTGGAAATCGGCACGTACACTTATTTCGACGCCGCCCGCAACTGTTTGGACGTGGACGGCATGTTGGCCAGCCTCCGGCAAGTTCCGGCCGGGGAAGCCGTCTGCCTGCACGCCTGCTGCCATAACCCGTCGGGCTTCGATCCCACGGTGGACCAATGGCGCGAAATCGCCGGCGTGTTGGCCGAGCGCCGCCTGGTGACGCTGATCGACTTTGCCTATCAGGGCTTCGGCACAGGCTTGCGCGAGGACGCGGCCGGCGTGATGGAACTGTGCGGCCGGCTGGACGAACTGCTGATTTGTAGTTCATTCTCCAAGAACTTCGGCCTGTACAACGAGCGTGTGGGAGCCCTCACGCTGGTCGGCTCGACGCCGCAAGCGACGGCGGCCGCCTTGAGCCATGCCAAGATGTGCGTCCGCACCAACTACTCGAACCCGCCGTTCCACGGAGGCGCGATCATCCGGACCGTCCTGTCCGATCCCGCGCTGCGTGTCCAATGGGAAGTCGAACTGCAGCAGATGCGCGACCGCATCAATCGTATGCGGACGCTGTTTGCCGAGACCATGAAAGCCAAAGGCGCGCCGCACGATTTTTCGTTCATCACCCAGCAACGCGGCATGTTTTCGTTCTCGGGCCTGAGCCCGCAACACGTCCAGGCGCTGCGCGACCAATTCGGCATTTACATCGTCAACAGCGGCCGGATCAACGTCGCCGGAATGACGGTCGGCAACATGGACGCGATCTGCGATGCGATCATTTCCGTGCTGCGGGGCTAGCGACGAGGAGTCCCGGAATGTCGCATCATTGGGCCACACTCGCATTGGTCGTATGCCTGGGTCACGGCTTCGCTTCTGCCCAGCAGACCGATGCGACCGCCCCATGGACGCAATTGCCGTCGCTCCCCGAGGCGAAAGGCTTGGGCGGCCCGTTTGCGGGAGCCAGCGGCGAAGCACTGCTGGTTGCCGGGGGAACGAATTTTCTAGACAAGCCGCCGTGGGACGGCGGCATCAAGTCCTGGTACGACACGATCTACGCGCTCTCGCCGTCCCCATCGTCCAAGCGGAACGTAGGCCAGTTGCCGTCCTGGCGGAACGCCGGCCGGTTGCCGCGGCCGCTGGCGTATGGAGCGTCGATCGAGACGGATCGCGGCTTGCTGTGCGCCGGCGGCGCCGACGCCCAGCGGCATTATGCGGACGTGTTTCTGATGCGTTGGGAAGCGGGAACCATCGGCCTCGATCCACTTCTCCGGCGTTGGGAGGCGGGAGCCCTCAAGCTCGATCCGCTGCCGCCACTGCCGACCCCGTCTGCCTATCTGTGCGGAGCGAGGCTGGGCAACGTCGTCTACCTGGCGGGCGGTACGGACACTCCAGCCGCCACCAGTGCGCTGCGAACCTTCTGGGCGATGGACTTGGCGGCCTCGAAGCCCGCCTGGCGGGAATTGGAGCCGTGGCCGGGGCCGGGGCGGATTCTGGCGGTAGCCGGCGTCCAGGGCGGAGCGTTCTACCTGTTCAGCGGTGCGGAACTGGAACCCGATGCCGGTGGCGCCCCGATCCGACGCTATCTGGCCGACGCCTACCGTTTCACGCCCGGACGCGGCTGGCAGACCGTTGCCGCACCGCCTCGCCCGATGGTTGCGGCCCCCTCGCCCGCGATGGCCATCGGGCAGTCGCACCTGTTCGTTGGCAGCGGCGACGATGGCACCCAGTTGGGCTTGACGCCGCCCACAGCGCATCCCGGCTTTCCATCGTCCATCCTGGCCTACCACACGATCACCGACACTTGGGTGCAGATGGGCAAGACGCCCGCGCCGCAGGTGACCACGGCCACGGCCAACTGGCAAGGACAGTGGGTGATTCCCAGCGGTGAACTCCGGCCCGGCGTGCGTTCGCCCGAGGTCTGGAGCTTTCAGCCGCAGCCGCGGCGGACCGCCTTTGGCTGGCTGAATTATCTGACGCTCGCGGCCTACTTGGCCGGCGTCGTCGGCATCGGCGTGTATTGCTCGCGTTTCAACCGCACCACCGACGATTTCTTCCGCGGTGGCCAGAGCATCCCCTGGTGGGCGGCCGGGCTCAGCATTTTCGCCACCGTGCTCAGTTCGATTACGTATATGGCGCTTCCCGGGCTCGGCTACGGGACCAACTGGAATCTGTTTTTGCAGAACTCCTACATTATCATCATTCTGCCGCTGGCGGCGCTGATTTACCTGCCGTTCTATCGTCGGCTGAATCTGACCTGCGCCTACGAGTACCTGGAGCAGCGGTTCAACGTCGCCACGCGGCTGGTGGCCAGCCTGCTGTTCATCGTCTTTCAGTGTGGCCGCACCGCGATTGTGCTATATCTCCCCGCGCTGGCGCTGGCCGCCGTTGCCAACTTTGATCTGACGACCTGCATTCTGGTGATGGGCGTGCTGTGCATCGTGTACACCGTGGCGGGCGGGATCGAAGCGGTGATTTGGACCGACGTCGCCCAGACGCTGGTGCTGATGGGCGGCGCCGTGTTTGGACTGGTGATTGCCGTCATGCGGATTGACGGCGGTCTGCCGGTGATCCTGGAGCAGGCTTCGGCCCAAGGAAAATTTTTCGAGACGGTCGATTGGAGTTGGAACATCGCCGCCGGCACCGCCTGGACGATCATCCTGGGCGCCGTCTTCCATAATCTGTTCGCGTACACCGCGAGCCAGGACGTGGTGCAACGCTATTTCACCACGCCCGACCAGAAATCGGCGTCCCGCGCGATCTGGACGAATGTGGTCCTGGTGGCTCCCGCCCAAGCGTTGTTCTTCGCCATCGGCACGGTGCTGTTCGTGTACTACCGGCAGCATCCGGAGCGGCTCGATCCGGTCTTCCAGACCGATGCCATTTTTCCGCTGTTCATCGTCCGCGAGATGCCGGCCGGCATTGCCGGGCTGGTGGTCGCCGGGATTTTCGCCGCTGCCCAATCGACCTTGTCCAGCAGCTTGAACAGCGTCGCGACCGCCTACGTTACCGATTTCCACCGCCGTTTCCGCGCCGCGGCGTCCGACCGGGAATGCCTGCGCGTGGCCCGCATCGTCACGGTGCTGGTCGGAGTCGTCGGGATGGGCGCCGCGTTGTGGATCGCCCGCTCGGACGTGCGTTCGCTGTTCGAGGCGTTCCTGAACGTCATCGGCATGTTCGGCGGAACGATTTCCGGCCTGTTCATCCTGGGCATTTTCACCCGCCGTGCCAATGGTCCCGGTGCGCTGCTGGGAGCTGTGGCCAGCGCTTCGGCCGTGTGGGCGGCACACTCCCACATCCATTTCTATTGGTATGCGTTCACGGGAATTGTGACGTGTGTCGTGGTTGGGTACTTGGCAAGCTTCTGTTTTCCCGGAGCCAACAAGGACATCACGGGGCTGGCCCTGGGTACACAAACGAGGAGAGGATGCTAATGAATCACCGCTTCCGAAATCGTGGGTTTGCAGTTGCTCTCGCGGGATGTCTCTTTGGTACCGCGATTTGCGAGGGTGCCGAGGCGAAACCGGCCTCCGGGCCGTTGCGCAAGCATCCGGCGAACCCGCGTTACTTCACCGACGGCACGGGGCGGGCCATTCTGCTGACCGGCTCGCATACCTGGAACAACCTGGTGGACATGGGACCAACCGATCCGCCGGCGAAATTCGATTACGACAAGTACTTGGACTGGCTGGCCGCCTATCCCCACAACTTCTTCCGCTTGTGGACGTGGGAACTGCTGTCCTGGGACACCCGCGGCAACCGCGAAAAAGAACCGCTGATCCATTTTGCGGCTCCCCACCCCTGGAAACGCACAGGGCCTGGCGTCGCCCTGGACGGCAAACCCAAGTTCGACCTGGAAAAGTTTGACGAGGCGTACTTTGCGCGGCTGAGCGAACGCTTGGCGGCGGCTCAACAGCGCGGCATCTACGCGGCGATCATGCTGTTCGAAGGCTGGGGCCTTCAATTCTCGCCGGGGGCCTGGAAACAGCACCCGTTCCACCCGGCCAACAATATCAGCTGGATCGACGGCGATCTGGACGGCGACGGCAACGGCCTGGAAATCCACACGGGACGCAGCGGCGATATCACCGACCTGCAAAAAGCCTACGTCCGCAAGGTCATCGATACCGTCAACGGATTCGACAATGTGTTGTACGAAATCTCCAACGAGAACCATCCGGCTTCAACCACGTGGCAATATGAAATGATCCGGTTCATCCACGACTATGAAAAGACCCTGCCCAAGCAGCACCCGGTCGGGATGACGTTTCAGTACAAGGGCGGCAGCAACCAGACGCTGTTCGACAGTCCCGCCGACTGGATCTCGCCGAACCCGGACGGCGGTTACCGCGACGATCCGCCCGCCGCCGACGGCTCGAAAGTCATCGTCAACGACACCGACCATCTGTGGGGCATCGGCGGAAATGCGGGCTGGGTGTGGAAGAGCTTTCTGCGCGGGCTGAATCCGATCTTTATGGATCCCTACGACGGCCGAGTCCTGAGCAGGGGCCCCGGTGCTCAATGGCCCGAATCGGTCCGCCAAGCGCAGGGACACGCCCTGACTTGGTCCCGGCGCGTCGGCCTGGCGGAAATGGTTCCCCACGGCGAGTTGTCTTCGTCCAAGTACTGTCTGGCCAATCCGGGCGTCGAGTACCTGATCTACCGGCCCGCCAGCCGTGCCAACCTGACCGTGAAGCTGCCTTCCGGGACATTCGCAGTCACCTGGATTGACATCGCCAACGGCCGCGAAGTGCCGGCGGAACCCGTGCGCAACGTGGGCAGCCAATACGGCTTCAGCAGTCCCTTCGACGGCGAATGCGTGCTGTATTTGAAAGCTTCGGAGCGCTGATTTTTTGTCCATCCGTAAACTCAGAATCATCAACACCTCGTGAGCCTCTGAATTGGTCGAACATCCGGGCACATGCTCGTTGATCATCGGAAGAGCTTGTTTGGGTTGTTGCTGGTTCCAGCTTGTTGCTGGCTTTCCGCGCACGAACCGTTCGGGTAGACTGTGGCAGCGGTGGCCGAGATAACTTCCCGGTTTCGGCGGAATCCGGCGGTGAGTTGGGTTTCTCGCTGATCAGCAGCGCGGTGGCCCGAGTCGGGGAAGTTATTTCGGCCATCGTTGCTTGGGTCATGGCACCGTGTCCGCTGCCAACGGGGACGAAGTGGTGTCCTTGACGCTGGCGAGTTTGCCGGCTGCGGCTGGCAGCTTTGACGGGAACAGCTGACAGGTGTCAAATCGGGTGAAGACAGACCGACGCACAGGACGCGGAAAAGCAATGAAAATACGGTAAAACACCGCACGAAGGCCGGGTGGCGGAATGGCAGACGCAAAGGACTTAAAATCCTTTGTCCCGTTAGGGACGTGAGGGTTCGACTCCCTCTCCGGCCACTGAAAGCACGGTCGTGCCCCAGCGTGCACGACCGTGCTGGAACGTGGAAAAGACCGTGTTTTACGGGGCCTCCGAGCACTTCAGCCTGCCTTCCTGGTCTCGTCGCCGCCCGTGCTTGCTTGTGCATCCCCGTGCGTCACCGTGAGATTCGGACGCATAGACGGACGCATAGAAGGTGCATAAGCTCCATCCAAAGCTGCGGCCACTTCCTCTTCTTCCAGGTGGGTGTAGACATCCAGGGTCAGCTTGATCGTGCTGTGTCTGGCCAACTTTTGCAGGAACGCCGGTTTGACGCCCGCACGGGCCAGTCCGGTGACGTAGCCGTGCCGCAACGCGTGAAAGTCGGCCTGACGGCCCTGGCTGTCGGTGTACGGAATCTTGGCAGCCTCCAGGTCAACTTGGAGCATTTCAGCGGCTCGTCGCCACCACTTGCCGGGGAACAGGACGCCGGTCCGGCCAGCCAGGAAACTGCGGACCAAGGGCAACAGGACGGCAGGAATCGGCTGTCGATCCACCTTGCGGCGTTTCGAGATGGTGGCGGCCACGACAGCCACGGGGACCGGCCCATCCAACTCAAAGGAGTCCACCGTTAGCGAGCCGAGTTCGCCAGCCCGAAGGCCCGTATGGCGAGCCAGTTGGTACAGGAATCGCCGGGATTCCGCCGGTAGCTTGTTCATTCCCTCTGTGTTCGCCAACAGACGCTCGAATTCCGGGTCCGTCAGCGGGCGACGCTGGAGCCGAATGTCGGTGTCTGCATTCAAGTCCGAAAGCGAGGCAAGGGGATCTGCCGGGAGGACGCCGAATCGCACCAGCCAGCCGGTGAATCCCTTGATCGCACCCAAGTAGTGATTGCTCGTCGTGATCGACAAGTCGTCTTCCCCATCCCGCAAACCTGCCAAGTACGCCTCGACCTTCTTCGCCGAGATGTCTGTGAGACGTTTGATCTTGCAGCCGGTCAGCACTTTCTTGAGGCGGCTTTTCGTCTGCTTGATGTAGCCGGTACTGTCGTTCTTCCCCTGCAGGTGTTCGATGTACTGGTCGCGGAGTCCGTCCAGATCAGCCCGTCGTTGCTCGTCAAGCACATGCAGGGCGACCAGTATCTCGATGGCCCTTGCGGACAGACCCCGCGTGTCAACAGGCTCACCCGCGTCGTGACGTTCGAGTTGCTGCAGAACCTGTTCCCGGCACCGACGCGACAGCTTCGCGTCCGTGAAGGCCGAGAAGTTGTGCCTTCTCCCGCCGTGACTGATGTCAATCGCGTATTTCTTCCAACTTGTGTGCCGCCAGACACCCTCGTAGGGCCGTTCGGTCGCCATGCCCGATCTCCTCTCGTTTCACTAAGGGGGATAAAGGCCCCCATTGGTGCATAGCGACAGATGTCTCATAAGTTTTCGTCAAGGGAATCAACCCACGCCATGACCTGCGATCGCCGCCACCGGGTAGCTCGCCCGATCTTGACGGGTCGCGGGAAACTGCCCTCCGACACCAAGGACCAGACGGTCCTGACTCCGAGCGTGGTCAACTGTGCCACCTGCTCGACGGTCAGCAGTTCCGGTTCGACCTTCTCGCGTTCGGGCTTGATTGCCATCATCAACAAGTCCATACGAACTCCTCCTTTCATGTGCGTGTGCGTGCGTGCGTTTATTGATACGTGGACAGAATCTGACGGATGAGCTTCCGAGCCTGGGTCCCCTTCGAGACACGGAGCAGCGGACGCCGGGGATTCGGTTGACACCCCGCAAGTCGTTCAGCAATCAGTCGCTGAAGGCGTCGATACTGCCCCCTCGCCAAGCATCTCCGGACAATTCGTGCCAGATCTCGTGGCGGCATCCGTGTCTCGCGATTGGGAACGCCGCGTAGCTCACCGAATCGCACGCCGATTTTTGGTTCGACGACGATGGGGACACGGAAGTCGGGCGTCGGCGGAGTCTCCAGTACGTGTCGCATGCGGCGGACGAACCAGCCGGTACTGCGAATCGGCACCTCGAACACCAATTCGTCGTGAATCTGGAGGAGCAACCGAGCACCGAAGGCACGGCACACAGGCAACGACCGGATCATCATCCGCTTGACGACATCCGCAGTAGCCCCTTGGCAAAGGTGGTTGAAGAGCTGTCGCCGAACCCGGTCGAAGCCCTCATACTCCGCTTCTTCCGTGGTTGTTCGGACGCGGCGGATGATACGCCAAGCGGCGTTGCGGATGGGCAGCCGGAACACCAGATCATCGTCATCGAAGAACCGGTAGTACGCGGTCGAGACTCGGCCCTGACGATCGTTGTAGATCTCCCGTCCTTCACGTGGGCTGCCCCGTTTGGCATCAAGCACGCGGAGCACGTGGCAGGTCAGCGTGTGGCGATTGGCCCGCAACGGCACCACTCGCACCCACAACTTGTCCGCACCGTGGTAACTCAGGAACAAATCCACGCTGGGCTGCGTCACCATCCACCAATGGGCAGTGATCCGGCGAGGCCGCCCCTCGAAGGTGTACGCCGTCCCCGTGATTGCGAACCCTTGGTGCATCAAGTCGGTGAAGGCGACGACCTGCGGATAAGCCGCGTCGAACCGTTTCAAGTAGCCTTCAGCCGTCGCGGCATCCACGCCAAGCCTTTCCGCGAGTGTCCCAGCGGACATGCCGTTCACGATTCCGAGGATTGTCCGCTTCATGCGGTCACGTTCAGTCTTGTCTTTCGGCTTCCGTCCCAACATCCGAGTGGCGGCCACGGTGTAGAAGTCAGCCTTCGCGGCCCGGAAGTCCGTGGCAAGTTGGCAGGGCAACTGCGGATCAAAGGACGGCTCCGTCCGACCTCCCTTCCGATTTCTGGGCTGAAAATGGTCCCACATGGCGTGCCGATACGGCGGTGCCAATGGCGATTCGAAGCGGTCTCGCAACTCGGCAACGTATTCGTCACCCGTCTGCCGAAAACTGTCGACGATGTGGGCCAGACAGCGTACGTCGGCCTGGGCGATGTCAAAGGCGACGAGCCGGTAGCCTGGGTTCGCGACGAGGGCGTTTCGTGATCTGATCGTGACGCCCCGAAATTCATCGCTCCGGAGTTGCTTCTGCTGGCCGTCTGTGACGAGGCTGGCAATCTGCTGGAGATTGGGGGTTTTCGAGGTGACTCGCCCCGATGCTTGCCGGTCATCGAACCGGCTATGTATCCGACCGTCCGACTGGATGTGTTCCGACAACCTGCCGAGTCGGCTGTGCAGCGACCCGACTAGCCTGTGGTCCAGCAAAAGGCGGATCGACTCCCGCACCGCTGGCGTCGTGGCGTCCGTCAATAGGTTTTCGAGTTCGTCTCGTTCCAAGGACCAGGCAAACGTGCCCGATGCTAACTTGACCCGCTTGTGGTCCCAGCGTGGCTTGCAGCGGAGCGTGCCAAACAGCCATTGTCGTATCGTATGGTCGCTGACATCGAGCCTGACACCGAAACGTCTCTGGTGGGCTGCCGAGATGTCGTCCATCAGCCGTTCAAGCCGTCTGCACTCCTCCGTAATGAACTGATTGTCCGCCCGAACACCGGTGAACGTCATCTCCGCAACGATCGACGTGATCGGGGCGACAAGCTCTGTGTAGTAGCGGCCTTCCCCATCCCCCATTTGGAGTTGAAGGTGAAGATGCAACTCCCGTGTGATGAGCAGATCTGACATGAGGTAATCGACGTGGCGGTCGTAATCGAGCGAGGCTGCCGGACCTGGGAGACTGGGAGCCTCCAATCCGAGCAGATGGCGAACGACGTTCTTGAGGCGGTAGTCAAGTTGCTCTTGGAAACGGCGGTCCCACCGACAGACTGTTCCGACACTGCGGCCCGTTTCGTCCTCATCATCGGGTTCCCAGCCCCGATCAGGGTCGGTGAGCTTCAGCATTTTGAACGTATCCACGACACGACAGCGGATTTCGATGCCGTCCTGTCGCAGTTTGACGAGATCGAAGGGGGCGTTGTGAAATACAGCGGTCAGATCGCTGCGAAGCCACAACGGACGCAGAGCGTGCCGCAGGTCATCCAGCGTGATCTGGTGCGGCACCACCTTGAAGTGGTTCGATCGGACGAACAGGATGTAGACCGCGTCGTCAATCAGCAGGCCGACGCTGACGATGCGATTGTTCCAATCGAGACCGGTCGTCTCGGTGTCGATGTAGATGGGGCCAGTGGCCCCGCCGAGTGCCTCTCGGCACTCGGCGGGGCTGTGGCTGATGCGATCGAAGCGGAGCATCAGTTCGCGTCTCCCTTCGATCCGCTTTCGTTCTTTCGACCGCGACGTTTGCTGATGACGGCGGCCACGTCAACCGTTGCCGGTTTCTCTGTGTCGTCGAAGTCGTCCGCTTCCTGGCCGCGTTCTTCGGCACTGAGTTCGTCCTCCAATGCCTTCACTTCCTCCGGCGTGATGGGCTGGCGACGCCGGACGGCGGCGAAAAGCTTGTGGAGAGCTGCGAGGCCGTCCTTGAAGCCGACGATGATCGCACGCAGCTTATCCTCATTCAGGTCCTTTTCACCGACCTTCAATCCGGGGATCTCCAGGGTCAGCTTGTCGGTATCGACCTCAATCCCGTAGTGGAACTGCCGAACGCGATCGAACGGTTCGCCCTTTTTCAAGTTCCGTTCCCATCCCCGGATCATCTGAGGACTGGCGTACTGCTTCAGATACGCCTTCTTACCCTCCTTGGGTTCCTTCTGCATCTTGAGCCGCGACTCGTTCTCGGTATCAAGTTGCTTCTGGGCGTCAGCCCGCCAGCGGGCGAACTCCGCATGGAACGTCTGCAACCGTCTGGCGAACTCCTCCTCAGTACAGTCGTATGCCGCCGCTTCGACCGCCTTTGCGGCGTTCGTCGCCGTGATTTCGCTCGCCAGTACCGCTTGATACAGCCAGTCCAACTTGACGATCTGCACCCAGCGTCTGTGCTGTGTGTCCTTGACGCCGAGGGCGGCCATGGCCCGCTTTGCTTGAACACCGCGATCCTCGAAAAGCCTGGTGATCTTGAGCTTCTCGAATTCGTCGAATTCGACGCGGTTCGCGTTGTCCGACACCGAGCGGACGAGGACATCTTGGTCGAATTCCGCGGCGGATTGGTCCTGGCCGCGAACCATGATCGTCACGGCGACCTGCATGTCGTCGTTGAAGCCGGTCAACTTCTCCTCGATGCCCTTGCGAAGGGCGAAGTAGCGGCGGTGACCGGCAATCAGCTTGTACCGCTCGCCCTCTTCGACGACAATCAGTGGCGTCTGTTGCCCCTCCTGGGCCCACGACTCGGCCAGACCATCCAGCCCCGACTTCTCGTCGCGGTGGCAGAAGGACGCTTCGTCGAGTGCGATCTGCGAAAGCTTGATCGTCTCGTGGACGTGACGGCACTTGCTGTACCGCTCAACCTTGACCTGTGATTCATTCGTGTTCGACATTGTGCTCCTTTCGGGAAGCGGGTAACGAGACTGAAACGGGGCTTGCTGCCCCAACAAACCCAAGGGAAAACGTCAACGCCGCGATTCCGGTGATTGACCGCAACCTGCAACTGCACAGCGACTTACGATTTTTCTTCAGTGTTGACAAACCGCGTTGACGGCCCCGTTGACGGCAGACGTTGACGACACGACTTCAGCGACGCCCGGCACTGCGAGCGTCGGGCTTCGCAGGACAGCGATTGAAACCACCGGCTTGCCGTACCGGTCGATGGTGGGGAACGTCTTCGGTGCATTCAGATGGCGGCGGCAGTTTTTGCCGCCGCCCTGCGACCGGCGGTGAAGCATTAGGCCGCGACGGCCTGATTCGTTCGGGCTACAGAGCCTGCTTGCACGTGCTCCCGGAACTTGGCCCACTCGGCGGCGACGAAATCCCGGATGCTCTGCCGCTCGTCCCATCGACGGAGTTCGATGCACTGCATGACGAAGTGCTCACCGGGATGGCCGGTATCCGCTCGTCGCACCGCCACCGCAGCGAATGGTCGCCGCGCCTTCGCGTCGTCTTTCATGTTCTCGCACAGAGCCGCATCGACGAGTCGGATGAACCGCCTGTCGGGTGATCCCCGGTCGGCGTCGCCGATCACGGCCTCAGCAAGTTCTTGGTAGGTGACGGTTTGGTCGTTCAAGGCGGCGTGTTCGCAGACTTGACGGACGCGATCTCGGAACTGACGCGGGAGCGACTGGGGCAATCGGGAAAGAAACCGCATGGAAAGACCTCCTCGAAAGGCAGTGGGAATCGAACTGGGGCTTGCACCCCGACTGCCCTTCGGGAATTCGTCAATGCGACAGCCTGAAGGAGTCGTCGCAAGGTCTGTGTCCCGAACGGCTTAGAAAATTCCACGGGTATTGACAGGCCGTGTTGACGGGGGCGTTGACAGCAGGTGTTGACAAACGCAACGACGTAACCTTCCATATGGAGACTGGGGCCGCCGCATGGAAGGCGGTTCTTCCACATGGAGAACGTGGGAGGTGTGAAATGAGCGAGCCGAAGCCGGTGCCGTTCGTCGGCTGGTCCTTGGCGGCCATGAATTTCCGTCAGCAGATGCGTCAACGGGCGGCGGCAGGCGTCTCGCTGCTTCTGGTCGGCGAGCCAGGGACGGGCAAGAAGGAGATGGCCGAGGCGTGGCGTCAGGCGTCCGGTGCCGGGAAAGTCCCGATCGTCGACTTGGACGAGCCGTCCGCCACTATCCCGAAGCGTTGCGTCGCCGTCACGACGAGGCCAGTGCGAAGCAAGATTGAAGAGCTACAGCCGCTCGACTTGACCAGCCTGAGACCCGTATCAGATTGCCAACTGGACGGCAAGAAGATCCCGGCGAGCATCCTGTCCCAATTTGCGATCAAATTCCTCGTTCCCCCGCTGCGGCAACGGCAGATGGATATCTTGGCCGCCGTGTATTGCCTGGGCGGTCTACTTCCCACTGGAAACCGCACCATCTGCATTAGCTCGCGGCTGATCTACCGGATGTTCCTCGATGCCGTTTGGATAGGGAACCTGCGTACGCTGATCGACCATTTGCACATGGCGGTCCTTTCCGCCGCTAGAAGGGCAGAAGAAGACTCGTCCGCGGCGAAAGGCAAGGACAATTCGTCGGCGGTGAAAAGAACCGAAGGCCCTCCCAAGGTCGTCATTCGGGACCACGACATGGGCCTCCGAGGGCCAATCAACCCGGATGATCCGGGCCTATTTCCACATCAGCTGCTGCCCGCTATCCGTCCGGGTCGTGGTGCCAGATCGCTGGGGATGAAGCCCCGTTTGTGGATGTGCGACGACAAGGACATCCCGATCGGTCGTCTTCCACTGGTCGCCGTCTCGATTTTCTTTGATGCCTTTGGCAAGACATTTCAGGAGCTGGATGACGATCCATCCCCCGCCTACGTACTTGGGAATGACTCGCGATGGCTGCGGGAACCGCGTCTCCAGGGATTGACCCTTGCGACGCTGGGATCTGCTCCAGCACGGGAGCTACTTCAACGCTGGAACCTGGGGGCTGAGCCTGACCAGGGCGACATCGCCCAGGTCGAGAGGCTTCAGGTCTACGGGGCATCGCTGGAGTCACTGCAGGATGGGTTCCGCGAGACCGTCGCCACCCCGATTCCTTCAGGCGAGACCGACAAGCCGAAGGTAACGAAGCGACGCCGGGGGCAGGCGACAGAAGAACGACTCGCGAAATATCGAAAAGTGATCGCAGCGAAGGACCTTCGAGACTTAACCTGGCCGGAGATTGCCATTGAGATGAGCTTGGGTAGCCGACAGGCGGCAAAACAGCTCTACCAACGTGCCACCAAGTACTTTTCGAAGTACAAGCCGGACCAGGATGAGGAACCCGTATCGTGACGACGCACGCCCAGTCCCAGCCGTCCACGGATTTTCATTGAAAGCGGAAACGCCGGTTTGGTCCTCGATTTGGTGGTATCGCCCTCCACTTTTCAGGGTTTCAGTCCCTGACAACGGCGACTTCCCAGTCGCTCCAGGCGCTGCACGCCGTTATTCACGTACGTCGTGAGGCAGGCCGGGTGTCCGAGGCCACGGTCAGCCAACGCCCCGCCGTGGCTCGCGGAACCGTCTGCGATTTCCAAGCCAGCCGTTTCGATGGCTGCTGCACGGCCCTTCTACCGGACGGGCCGAATCCGGATGTGGGGCCGGCACGGGAATCGCCCGCAGTTTCGGAACGGGCGTGACCCTCGGGC
>CAZXYZ010000036.1:0-88996 GCA_964645045.1 uncultured Pirellulaceae bacterium
GGCAGCCTAAAGGCTGTACTCCAACTGAATCGTCTGCCAGCTTTTCTTGAGAAATACGACTTTTACGGGGGGTTGCGTTGCACCCTTGCAGGGTGCAGGAATCGTTCTTGGCAGCAACCCGGGGTGCGCTGCGCGACCCTGGGCTGTGGTGTTCAACCGCTTCGCGGTTAGCGTTCTCAGAACGCCGGCAACCCCCGTCAAAGTTTTCCTCTTCGGTCTCTGCGGAGCTAGCAGCGCCGGAATAAATGCGACAGCTGTCACAGCGGGTAAATCCCGCCTTTCCGGTTGCCGAACAGGGTATGTGTACGCACAGGTTCCGAACGACCCACCACGCGACCGGGGTTGGAGTCCAGGCTTTAGCCTGTCTGAGCAGCCTAAAGGCTGTACTCCAACGAAATCCAACGGACTCGCATTCCCACGACCAGCAAACCCTTACCTATCACGCCTGATTTCATCCGCAACGGAGTGTTTGAGAAATGAAAATCACCAATCTGCCAGGCATTGCCTTGTTTGCGGTCTTCTTGACCGCGAGTGCCTGGGGGCAATCCTCTTTCCGCTTCACCGCCGATGAACCGGTGGAGGCAACCGTCCCACCGGCGCCGGCAGTGGAGGTCGCGCCTCCGGCAGCTGCTCCAGCGACTCCAACGCCGACGGATCGGACCGATCCGACTGATCCAGCATCCCCGCCAGCTCCGCCAACGCCGCCGTCGGAAAACGGGATCGTGTCGCCCAGCGACGTCCCGCCGTCTTCGATAGCACCACCGCCACAGATCGAACCGAGCGATCTCGCCGTAAAGCCCGCGGACGACAAGGATATCTGTTATGGCAGCGGCGACGCTTGCAGTGCTGACGGCTGTGGCGGGTGGTTCACCTGCAACCCCAGCGAGCCGTGGAAGCTGCCCCAACCGTGCTTTCTGCAAAAGCACAAGACCGTCATCGGCGGGTGGCTGGAACAAGGGATCACGTTCAATGACCAGGGCAACGATGGCTTCAACGGCCCCGTAGCCACGAATGATATCCCGGGCGAATACCAGATGAACCAGATGTGGATGTATCTGCACCGGCCGGCCGACACCGGTGGGTGCGGATTCGCCTGGGGCGGCCACATCGACATGATTTACGGCACCGACTGGCGATTCGGGATCAATCACGGGCTGGAAGACCGCATCAACGGATTCAATTACCAGACTTATGGATTGGTGATCCCGCAGGCTTACCTCGAACTGGCGTACAACAAACTGTCCGTCAAGCTGGGGCATTTTGCGTCGATCCTGGACTACGAGGCGGTTCCCGCCGTGATGAATCCGTTCTACTCGCACTCGTACAGCTATGGTTATACGGTGCCGCAGTTGGTGACGGGGGCCTTGGCCGACTGGAAGATGACCGACCAGTTCTCCGTCCAGGCCGGTGTTCACCGCGGCCGGGAGATGTTCGAGGATTTCAACGACGAACTCGAAGTCATGGCCGGCGTGAAATGGGTCAGCTGCGACAAGGGGACGTCGATCGCGTACGCCATCTCGTCCGGGCGGCAGACCGTGAATTTTCCCCCTGCGGGGAACTCCGCCGCCGGCTTCTACTTCAATGACGATAACCGATTCGTGTACAGCCTGGTCGTCCAGCAGAAGATCACGGAGAAGCTAAAGTACGTGCTGGTGCAGAATCTGGGTGTGGAAGAAGCAGCGCAGGTCGGGCCCGGCCCCGCAGCGGCCTCACCGCCCATCGACGCCGAGTGGTACGGCCTGAACAACTACCTGTTGTACCAAATCAATCCGTGCTGGTCCGCCAATCTGCGAGCCGAGTGGTTGCGTGACGATGACGGGATGCGGGTCGCCGGTCCGGGCAACATCCCCGGTGTTCGAGCTTGGGACGGTGCCGGTTACGCGGGCAATTTCTTCGGAGTGACGGCCGGCTTGAGCTGGCGGCCCACGGGGAACTGGCTGATCCGGCCCGAAGTCCGTTGGGACTGGTACGATGGTCTGGCCAGCCCTAAACCCGGCAATGCTTTGCCGTTCGGCAACGGCGACAGCGACAATCAGACCACCGTTGCGGTGGATGCGATCCTGACGTTCTAGTTTCCGCCCGTACCGAACACGTGGCAGGAATCCTCTGGAAGCCCGGCGTTTCCCCCCAGACGCCGGGCTTTTCGATTTGGGCTCAGACATACAGATTTCAATTTTCGCGGGCAGAGCGTTTTCGCCATCGCAGGCGGGTTACCCGCGAGAATTGAAATCTGTACGTCTGAGCCCTCTTGCCGCCCGCTCACAAGATGAACTTGCTCAGCTCCTCGTCCTCGGTCACATCCTCCAGTCGCCGTTTGACGTAGTCGGCGTCAATGACCATCTTGTCCGACTTCCTGTCGGGCGCTTCGAAGCTCAATTCTTCCAGCACACGTTCCATGATCGTGTACAGCCGGCGGGCACCGATGTTCTGCGTCGACTGGTTCACCTTGTAAGCATACGCCGCCAGCGAATCGATGGCATCCTCGGTAAAGGACAGTTTGACGGTCTCGGTGTCCATCAGCGCCGCGTACTGTTTGGTGAGTGAATTCTGCGGCTCGGTCAGAATGCGGACGAAATCCTCTTTGGTCAGGTCGTTCAGTTCGACGCGGATCGGAAAACGGCCCTGCAATTCCGGCATCAAGTCGCTGGGCTTGGCGCGGTGAAAGGCGCCGGCGGCAACGAACAGGATGTGGTCGGTGCGGACATAGCCGTAGCGGGTCTGAACCGTGGTGCCTTCGACGATCGGCAGCAAGTCGCGTTGGACGCCCTGCCGGGACACGTCCGCCCCGCGGGAATCGCTGGCAACCACTTTGTCCAATTCGTCGACAAAAATGATGCCCATGTTTTCCGCCAGTTCGATCGCGGCGGCGTTGATCTTCTCCGGGTCCAGCAGGGCATCGCATTCCTGTTCAAACATCACGTCGCGGGCCTGGGTGACGGTCATCTCGCGGCGGGACGACGTGCGGGGCAGGATTTTTTCGAACATCCCCTGCAAGTCCATGTCCATCTGTTCCAGGCCCAAGCTGCCGACCATGATCGGCATGGCCTTCTGCTCGATGGTCAACTCGACTTTCCGCTGGTCCAACTCGCCGGTGGCCAGCATGGCCCGCATCTTGCCGCGAGTGCGTTCGTATTGCTGGGCCGAGTCCTTGCCGTCCTCCTCGCGGTCGTAGTCCACCGCCGGGCGCGGGGCGAGCAGGTCCAGCAGCCGTTCTTCGACTCGCTGCTTGGCTTCGCCTTCGACGCTTTTCCGCTCGCGTTCGCGGACCAGCCCGATGGCGTTTTCGACCAGGTCGCGAACCATGCTCTCCACATCGCGGCCGTAGTAGCCCACTTCGGTGTACTTGGTGGCTTCGACCTTGATGAACGGCGCGCTGGTCAGGCGAGCCAAGCGGCGGGCAATCTCGGTTTTGCCGACGCCGGTCGGGCCGACCATCAGGATGTTCTTGGGCGCGACCTCCTCCCGCATCTCTTCCCGTACGTTCTGCCGCCGCCAGCGGTTGCGGATCGCGATCGCTACCGCCCGTTTGGCGGCCGCCTGACCGACGATGTACCGGTCCAGCTCGGCCACGATTTCGCGGGGCGTCAAATTGCGGGTTTCAGAGTGGGCGATCTCGGTAGCCAGCTGACTCACGTCTTGCTCTCCAGTTCCTCGACGAGGATCTTGTCGTTGGTGTAAATGTCGATGCCGGCCGCGATTTCCAGCGCCGTACGGACGATTCCGACGGCGTCGAGATTCGAGTGGGCGATCAGCGCCCGGGCGGCGGCCACGGCGTAGGTGCCGCCCGAGCCAATGCCGATGATCCCGTCCGTGGGCTGGATCACGTCGCCATTGCCGCTGACCAGCAACGTATACTTCACATCCGCGACGGTCAACAAGGCTTCCAGACGCCGCAGAGCCCGGTCCGTGCGCCATTCTTTGGCCAACTCGGTGGCCGCCCGGGGCACGTTCGCCGGATAGTCCTTTAATTTGGCCTCGAAACGCTCCAGCAGGGCGAAGGCATCCGCGGCGCCACCGGCAAAACCGCACAAAACGGTTCCATCCGCCAGCCGGCGGATCTTGACCGCATCGGCTTTGACCACGGCGGTGCCCAAGGTGACTTGGCCATCCCCGCCCATGGCAACACGGCCCTGATGGCGGACGGTCAAGATTGTGGTGGCATGAAGGTCCATGGGAATTCCCGCAAGGGTTGGGTGGAACGAGTAGGTGTCAGGTGCCAAGTGAGCGGCAAGGCGCTAGCCCAATGTCACTTACTTTGTCGCGGCACGGCGCGAGCCGTCCGGTATCACAGTCGGAAAACCGGGCGGCTTGCGCCGCTCCGCTAACAAGAACGCCCCCAAATGGTCCCAAAGTAATTGGCATTGGGCGCCAGCCGCCGGCCTGGCCGCCAATCAGACGGATCAGGAACCGGCGGCGAGCACCTTGCCGCTCATTTATTTCTCGAACGGTCCTTAACAGTTTGGCGGAAAACCCGGTGGAACTCCAGGGGCGGTAGCTGTTTTCCGAATTTCTGAAAGAATCCAAAAGGGCTCACTTTTCGCCCAATTCCCTTGCGTTACAATGCTTTTCGCTCAAAATGGACAGTTGTCGGTTGAAGGGTATTCGACGACTGTGCCGAAGGTGTTACAATCAGGGCGTCGAGGATGTTTCCCATCGTTGCGGTTCTGAGTTCTCAAGTTCATGTCGACCAAGCTTGTATCCGCGTTTCTTGAGCGCGTCCAGCGAAGCGGTCTGGTGCCGGAGGAGAAATTGTCGCAATTGCGGCAAGATCTCGAGGCCCAGGGTGTGGATCTGGACAACCCCAGCGCCGTCGCTGCGGCGTTGGTCGAGCGTGGCGCGGTCACGCAGTGGCAGGTGGAAAAGCTGCTGCAGGGCAAGCACAAAGGGTTCTTCCTGGGCTCGTACCGGCTGCTTCGGCCACTGGGCAAGGGCGGTATGGGAGCCGTCTTCCTGGCCCAGCACGAGATGATGCGGCGGCAGTGTGCGATCAAGGTCTTGCCCCAGACGCAGATCGACAAGCACTCGTCGGTACTGGAACGGTTCTACGTCGAAGCGCAAGCCGTCGCGTCCTTGGACCACCCGAACATCGTGCGGGCTTACGACGTCAGCAAGGAAGTCAAGGACAACAAGGAAATCCATTACCTGGTGATGGAGTACGTCGAGGGTCAGGACGCCCAAGTCATGGTCCAGGAGAGCGGGTGTCTGGATTACGTGAAAGCCGCCGAAGTTATCCGGCAAACCGCCAACGGCCTGGCCCACGCTCACGAGAACGGGCTGGTTCATCGGGATATCAAGCCGGCCAATTTGTTGCTCGATAAGAAGGGCGTGGTCAAGATCCTGGATTTGGGGCTGGCCCGTTTCCACGACGACAGCGGCATGGCGTCGCTGACGGCGGCCCACAACGAAACCGTGCTGGGCACCGCCGATTATCTGTCTCCGGAACAGGCCCTGAACAGTCATAACGTCGACCAGCGGACCGATATCTACAGCTTGGGATGCACGGCTTACTTTTTGCTGACCGGCCATCCGCCGTTTCCGGAGGGCAGTGTCGCGCAGCGGCTGGTGGCGCACCAGGTCAAGCAACCCCGGCCGATTGCGGAAGAACGGGCCGACGCCCCGCCGGAGTTGACGGCGATTGTCAGCAAGATGATGGCCAAGAGTGTGGACGATCGCTACCAGAATGCCGGCGAAGTTGCGGCGGTGCTGGCCGCGTGGCTGGTCCAGTACGGCGGCGAGGACTGGCGGAGGCAGCACTCCGAAATCACCGGCGATTCGGCGATCCTGAACCTGTTGCCTCAGCATCGCGAACCGACGCGCGCGATGTCCGCGGCGACGAGCGAGACGGAACTGGAATTTGCACCGCTGGACGAAGAATCGGCCAAGCCCGAGCCGAAGGCGGCGCGGGCCAAGTCCAAAGGCGGCAGTGCGATCCGGCCTGGCCGGTCCGGCGTGGCGGTCAAGAAGAAAGTCACGGACGACGTCGATCTAACGCTCGCAGAGGATGAGGAGACGAACGCGCCGGCCATCGAAGTGCCGCCCTTGCCGCCGCGCCCGGAAGCCGTGCCGGCTCCCACCTCCAGCCTGTTTGATGAACTGCCTCCGCTGCCTTCACTGGAGGCACCCGGGCCGTTGGCCGCTCCAGACCTGCTCGCGGAACTGCCGGCCGAAGACGCCCTGGCTTCTCTGGACCAGGTGGATCTCATGGGGCCGACGGAAAGCGGCTCGTCGCTCGGCGCGATCGACAGCCACGTCAAGCTCACGCCCGCCCGCGGACCCTCCTCTTCGTCCCGGCTGACGGCGGCAAAGAAGGCACCCGAACCAAAGCCCAAGACGTTGATGCAGAACATCCAAGCGGTCGGTCTGCCCATCCTGATCGGTGTTGGCGGCGGTCTGCTGTTGGTGTTGATCATCGTCTTGCTGTTCTTGTTCTCGGGCGATTCGCGTGAGGTATCGCGGCGGACTCCATCCGGGATGCCGCCCGCGGGTCCGCTACCCGAATCCACCGTGCAGGCCGATACTGGTGCGGCTCCGGCTGCCGACCAAACTGCGCCGCCGACGCCGCCCGCCGAGCCTGCGGTGACGCCGGACGCGCAGTCGCCTCCGCCGGCAACGCCTGCGCCCAAGCCCCTGGAGATTCCGGCCGCGGAAACGTCGAAAAGCCCCGACATGGCCGTTGGTTCGCAGCAACCCGCCCCGGTCAAGCCGGAGATGCCTCCCGCCGAGACGATCGAAGAGGCGAACAACCGTTCGAAGTCGAAACCGGCCACGGCCGCTCCGGCGGAGACGGTGCGTTCCGCTGACACCGCACCGAAGGCGCGGTCGGCGGACACGATTCCCGCGAAGCCTGAACCGGCGGCGAAACCCGTGAAGCCGGCAACGCCGGCCCCGACGCCCCAGCGGTCCCGGGAGGAACTGTTCGCCGAGTTGAAGCATTTTGGGGTCGCGGTTGAATTCAAGTTTGTGGGCGATCCGAAGAAGGTCCCCAAGCAGCTGGTGGGCTATCAGGACGAATTCAAAACCGTCCTGCGTTCGACGTTGGAGCAGATGGTGTCGATGGGGAATGTAGGTCTGAAGGTCGTCGACGACACGAATGACGCCGTGATGGAAGTCGTGATCACGCCGCGGGCCGAACAGCAGGCATTGGTGTTCGATGCTTCCGCCATGCTCAAGTGCAAGACGGGGCAGGAGTGGAGCGAGCTGTGGTCGAAGTCAGAAGCGGAAATGGCGCGGTTTGTTCCCCAACCGAAGATGTCGCCCGCTCAAGCGATGCAGGTCAGACGCGTCTGGGGCGACAAGATCCGCGAGTACTTCTCGGATTTCCGCGCACAACGGGTGAAACTCGTCAAGGGCGAAGGACGCCAAGAATAGCCGCAGCTGGGGCGAGTGACAGGAAACAGCCCATCCACACCCACGCAACCGTCTAGGCCGGCGGCGGACCCAAGGAATCAGCGGCTGCCGGCAAGGCACACGGACAAATAGTTCCACGGACGAACGACGGGCACGGTATGGATCACGAGGCTGCAGCGATTGGTTTTTGGATCGTCCTGGCGGTCGGCGTCGTGGCGTATGCTTTCACCTGGTGTTGGCGGTCGCCGTACGGACTGTGGCAAGCGACGGTCTATTTCGTGACGCTGTTTTTGGTCCGCGTCCGCTGGCGGACGCAAGTTCCGCCATTTCCTCTGCCGCTGGGACAGGGCGCAGTGATTGTTTGCAATCATCGCACCAGCGTCGATCCTTTTTTCATTCAGGTCGTGGTCAACCGCTACGTGCGCTGGATGGTCGCGCGGGAGTACTGCGAACATCCGGCGTTTGGCTGGTTTCTCCGGGCCACCGGCGCCATTCCCACCAACCGGCGCGGCAACGATACCGCCGCCACGAAACTGGCGATCCGCGCTGCGTCGCAGGGAGATCTGATCGGCATGTTTCCCGAAGGCCACATCAATCAATCAGACCAGTTCATGCTTCCCGGGCGGCCTGGCGCGATTCTGGTCGCCCTCAAGGCCCGTGTCCCCATCTTGCCGTGCTACATCGAGGGCGCGCCGTACGCCGGCAGCGTCATCAGCCCGCTGCTGATGACGGCCCGGGTCCGAGTGCGGTTCGGGGAACTCCTTGACCTCTCGGCTTACTATGGCCGGGAACAGGAATCCGGCGTCTTGGGCACCTTGTGCGTGGAAGCGATGTCGGCGATCGCCAAGCTGGCGGGACGCGACGATTTCCAGCCCCGCTTAGCCGGCCGAAGGTGGAGCCCGGAGTGAGGCGAATGGGGCTCAGACGTACAGAATTCAATTTTGGCTGATGGGACGTTTGGCGACGTGGGAAGGCTTGGCTCAGCCAAAATTGAATTCTGTACGTCTGAGCCCGCCTCCTGCCCTCAACGGCCCGTGAACCGGCGATGCTGGGCGTGGAGACGATGTTGCGGGCGGCTCGATCGATTCCAATTCGGCCGATCCTAACGGCTGTTCGGATGTGTGCCGCCGAACTGCCGCTGTGTGGGGCGTAATTTCTTGCGGCCCCCGCCGCCAACGTTCGATGAAACCGATAAGGAGTCGATACGCCTTGGGGGAGATAGCGATGCATGGATGGCGAACGGTTCGGGCTTGGGCCTGCGCATCGGCATGTTGGGCCTCGTTAGCGGCCGGTTTGACGGCGATTCACGCCCGGGAGTTCCCGGATGCGGAGGACTCCGATCTCGCCGCCAACAATTCTTGGTTGCCGAGCAACGCCGGCACGTGCCGCAGTTGCGATCGCAAGACCCTCCTGCAATGGAGCTACGGTACCAGTTTCAGCGGCGGCCCCAACCTGGACGAACCGTTGGTAACCGATCGGCCGGACTTTACCGAGGCCAGTTCGACGGTGGGCCGCGGCGTGACGCAATTGGAGTTCGGCTATACGTTTTTCCACGACACCAGCGACGGCGAAAGCACCCGCGAGCACTCGATCGGCGAGCCGTTGCTGCGGTACGGCTTCGGCTTCGATTGGCTGGAGTTGCGCGTCGCCGCGAATTATCTGCGCGAAGTGAGGCAAAGCGACGAGGCCGGGCGTCTGAGTGACGGTGGTTTCAGCGATCTGTACTTGGGAGTGAAGATCGGTTTGACACCGCAAGAGGGCATTTTACCGGAAATGGCGTTGGTCCCGCAGATGCTGGTGCCTGTCGGAAGCGAGCCGTTTGCCGACATGGAGGAGCCGCTGCCGGGATTGACAAGACCGCGGAAGGACCGCGTTCTGCCCGGTTTGAACTGGCTGTACGGCTGGGACTTGAACGAACGCTGGTCGCTCGGCGGATCGACCCAGTTCAATCTGGACGTGGACCCTGCCGCCAACCGCTGCTATGCCTTGTTTTCCCAGAGCATGTCGCTTGGGTTTTCCGTCACAGAACGCCTGACAGGTTATGTGGAATGGTATGCGCTGATGCCCAGCGGCGCCGAACAGGTGAAACCGGAGTACTACCTGAACGGCGGTCCGGTTTACCTGGTGACAAACAACCTGCAGCTGGATTTCCGAGCCGGCCTTGGTCTGAACGAGGCCGCCCGGGATTACTATCTGGGGATGGGGGCTGCGGTCAGGTTTTAAGGCTGGCGATCAGCTGGTTCCGGGACGGTCCCACCCCTGGGCGATGGCCGCCGCAATCTGGTCGAGGGCGAGTTCCAAGTTCTCCACAGCGAACGGCGTCGGCGACCAGGATGCGGCCGGCCGCAGTCGCGTTGGATTGTCACGGGTGTTCGAGGCTCGAGAAGACGAAATCGTCCAGGCCGACGTTGCGAGGTGGCGACCTGCACTGGAGGTTCCGTATGACGCAAGGCTGGAACTTATCGGGGCGGACTCAAACGGCGACGTAGTTCGTTCGGCGAGGAACGGCCCCACGACCGGTCCGGCCGCCAGCGTCACGTCCTGCAACACTCCCTCTCCCTCTCCTTCGCCAGCGGCAGCCGCAGCGGCGTTCAGGTAGTTGACGATGTTCAAGACGTCGCCAGCTTCCAGGCGATTGTCGCCGTTTGTGTCCAGGTACGGAGGCAGCGACTCGCCGGCGGCGGGAATGAGCGGCAAATTTCGCGGTCCCGTCCGGTTGATCTCGTTGATCAGCGTCAGCGCGTCTAATGCCTCGACTCGCCCCGAATTATCCGTATCCAGCGTGTCGCGGGGATTCATCCAGGGCGTTGGGGACAGGCCGGGTCCGCCCGGGCCGAACGCGAGACCGGCTCCGGCCAGATTATCGTCCCCGCGTTTCCCTTCGACCAAACGAACCTCGATCCGGTCGGAATGGATAATCGCTCCTGTGACGCCGTCGAACATAAATGGATACCAATGCGGCGATGCGTTGTCCGGGGTGGGGCCGTAGCGGTAATACGTGTTGGCGACCACGCCGGACTGCAGAAGGACCGTCATCGTCGTCGCCTCTGCCGCCGCCAGTCCGCCCGCGTTCACCTGGAAGAATCCCAGCGGGAACTGGATGTTCGCGGGGGCGGAGCCCGGCGCAGGATTCGCCACGGCAGCGGCATTGCTCAACGCGACCGGCGCGACGGCCGCGAACGTCGCGTACAGATTGCCGGACAAACTGCGCACGGACGCCACGCGGTTCTGCAGGCGGTCCGCCATCCCGTCGCGGTTGGCATCACCGGCGTTGGGGGCACCATCCTCTTCAAAGTCCGCCGCGCCGTCACCATCGCCATCGACGCGGATAATGGTGATGTCCGCCGTCCCGTATTCGATCTTGTCCGCCGGAATCGGTCCGTCGATGCCATACAGAGTTACTTGCCCGGCCGGCAGGATGTCGGCGGGATTCGCTTGCACCACGAATTGGCCAGCTGCGATGGCCGTGAGCGGAACACGTGCCAGCAACGGATCAATCATTCCGTCCGGCGTCGCGGCGCCAACGGCACCGACCTCATCCAGCCATCCCGGCGTCGCCGTGCTGCCGGCGCGGACATTCGGGAAACTGGCGCCAAACTCGAGAGGGCCTGCTGCAATCAACGCGGTATCGTCGTAAGCCACATCCAAGTAAGCGGAGAAGACTCCCTGGGCCGCGGGCCTCAAGTCGGCTGCGTACACGTTCAGGAAGAACGTCTCACCCACGTTGACGGAGGACACCGGCTGGCCTTGGGCATTCACCGCCTGCAGACGCAGCCGAACCAGCGGCCCGGCTCCCAATGGCGGCACCGGCTGGGGCAGTTCCGTTCGAGGTTCCGGCAACTGCCGCGATCCATTGGCATTCAGATTCTCCAGTACCTTCTTGCCGTCGAAGTCCGACACGGTGGCGTCGTTATTGAAGTCCAAGAACGGCGGGGCCACGTCGGGCGGGACCGGCGGGTTGGGCAGCGCGCGGACTCCATTGCGGGCCACATCGTTGAAGACCAGCAACGCATCCAGGGGCGACGCATAGCCGTCGCCATTGACGTCGACGGGATGGAAGGGATTCTGCCAGTCGAAATACACTTGGATGTCGACGGCCGCCACATCGGACACCGTGGTGCCGTCGGACAGCTTGTACGTGAACTGATCCGGTCCACCGTAATTGGTTGCAGGCGTGTAGACGAACGAGCCATCCGCTTGCAGGACCAGATTCCCGTGGGCCGGTGACTGGACCAATTGTACGCTCAGCGGATCCCCGTCGGCGTCCAAGTCGTTGATCAGCACACCTTGGGCGCCAGGCACATTCAGCGTTTGATTCCGAAACACACTGTAGCTGTCGTCGACGGCGACCGGGGCATCGTTGAAGCCCGTGACCGTGATCGTGACGGTTGCCGTGGTCGAATCAAAGAACCCGTCGTTGGCGCGATATGTGAATTTGTCAGTCCCAAAGAAGTCCTCGTTCGGCCGATACGTGAACGAGCCGGCGGCGGTGAACTGCAGCGTTCCGTGGGTGGGCGGAGCGACCAGCACGGCCGACAGCGGATCGCCCTCCTCGTCCTGGTCGTTGGCCAGCACGCCGGCGACGGCGGCGATGATCAGGTCCGCGTCCTCGTCGACTTCGTAGGCGTCGTCGTTCGCAACGGGCGGGCCTTTGATCTGCAGCGACGTGCCCACATAGGCGACGTTGGTGGACCTGTCCAATGCTCCGTCGAGCCCGAACAACAGGAATTGTCCCGCGAGCGAACTGTCGGCGGGATTCGCGTCGAAAGCCGCCGTTCCCCGCGTTAAGGCAACGAACGGGATCCGCCACAGGCGGTGCTCTTGACTGTCTGCCAAGATCGTCGTTCGGCCCGCGCCGGCTTCATCGATCAGGCCCGCCGTGGCCGTTTGCCCGGCGACAAAATGCGGGAATTCGGCTCCGCTTACCAAGGCTCCTGCGACCAACGCCAGCGAGGTCGGATACGTGACATCCAGAAAAGCTGCGGCGACGCCCAGCGGGGAAACCCGCTGATCCGTCACCCAGGCTTCCAGGTAAAACGGCTGACCGGCGTTGAGCGACGAAATCACCGCGCCGGCTGCGTCGGTCGTCCTCAGCGTCACGCGTGCCAGTTCGCCGGGTCCCGGCGACGACGGCGTTTGCGGGATCGGCGGGTCCAGACGGGGCACGGGGCGAGTGCCACCGTTGTCGATGTCAGCGGCCGTCGAATCCACGTCCGTTTGAGTCACGGAACCGTCTCCGTTGTAGTCGACAAACGGCGGCGGGATGTATCCGGACGGCAGCGGACCCGCGCCGTTGTTGCGAAGCAGGTAATTCGCGATCAGCACGGAATCAATCGGAGACAAGAAACCGTCGGCATTGACATCGGCAGGATTTGCAGGGTTGGTCGGTTGTAGCCGGACCTCGACGGCGACGCGGATGTCTTGCGAGAACAACTGTCCGTCCGATGCCTTGTACGTAAACACATCGCGGCCGTGGAACAGCGGCCGCGGCTGGTACGTAAACGAACCGTCGCTGTTGAGGGTCAAGTCGCCTTCCAGGGGCGGGGCGACCAGCCACGCCGTCAGCGCGGTTCCCTCGGGATCGGTATCATTCGCCAGGATGCCGCCACCCCGGCTGACCGCCAGCAACTGGCCGGGATACGTCACGTACTCCTCGGCTTGCGCCAGCGGCGGGTCGTTCACCGTTTGGATCGTCACCGTCTGCGTCGCGCTGCCTGTGTCGTTGCCTCCGTCGCCGTCGGTCAGCGAGAGGACGATGCGGCGGTCGCTGGTCGTAGGATTGTCGGAGACGTTCTCGTAGGCGATCGACCGCGTCAGGGCCTGAACGGCCCCCAAGGTAGCCTCGGCGCTGGTCAGTCGAACCGTTAGCACCCAGCCGTCCACGGTGTAACTGCCGATCAGTTTCGGGCCGCCGCTATCAAAGATCACCGTATCGCCGGCCAGTGAAATCCCATTCCCCGGGCGGATCAGCAGCCGGTCGCTGGGCGTGCCGCCACTGATGATGGCGGCCACCAGCGTGCCACCGTCAAAGTCCGCCGAATTCGGATCGACGACGGTCGCGTTGGGGAACACGGCTTTAAGGGGGTCGTTTTCGACATAGACGATGGGACCGCCCACATTGCCGATCACCGGCGGAATGTTGATTTCCCTGACCGTCACGGTGGCCCAATCGCCGGCGATGCTGAACGCCGTGTCCCCGCCCGCCGTCGTCACGTCCGCGCCGCCGCCGACGGTACCTTGGGACGTGTCCCAGGCACGATAGGCCAGGGTCGCTGTCTCCGGCAAGCCGCCCGCCGGCGTGTAGCGGATGATGTCGCTGCTGCGCAACAACAGGGCCGCCGTGGTGTTCACCAGCGGAAGGTTTTGGAAGCTGGTTCCGTTCAGCGAGTACGACCAGGTTCCATGCCCCGTAACGCCGGTAATCGCGATCCCGCCGATCAGGGCGCTCCGGTCCACATCGGTAATCCCGCTGACGAATTGGCTCAAGGCCGCGCCGATCGGCGTCGCCACATCCGTTGTTCCGATGGCCGGCGATTGGGGTACCAGGACCGGCGCGTCGTTGATGTCCGTGATTTCGAACCAGCCGGTATCGGTCGCCGCACTGTAAGCGGTGGTGCCGCCAAAGCGGCTGGCATCGACTTGGTCACCGGCCGCCGCACCATCGGATTTGTCCCACGCCCGGTAGGTAACCGTCGCAATTTCGCCGTTCAGGTTGTCCGGGGTGTACCGCAAGCGGTCGTCGGCGGCCAGCACCAGCGCCTGGTCGGCGGTCAGCGCCGGCAGCGGAAGATAGACAATGCCGTCCAGCGAATACTCCCAGGTTCCCTGCCCGGCCGCAGAAATCAGCACCACGCCCTGCAGCACGCTGCTGCCGTCGGGATCGGAAACCCCGGTCACAAACTGGTCAAAGACCGCCGAAATCGGCGTGTGTTCGTCCGTCGATCCCATCCGCGGGTTGGAAGGGATCAACACGGGGGCGTCGGGCAAGTCGAGCAACTGGACCGTCAGCGTGTCTCCGACCGGTTGCTGGTTTGCGTCCTGGCTGTAAGCGGTGGATGTGACATACGTGACGACCACCGGCTCTGAGCCATCGGGACACAGCAGCGTGAGCGGGTCCGGCACGCCGCCGGCCAGGCACTCGTCGTTGTCCCACGTGACCGGGGACTTGTTGCCTGCCGTCCCGACCGTCTGGTCCCACGCCAGGTACGTGACGCTCGCCCCGCCGCCGCCGCTGCCCGACGGCGTGAAGCGGATATCCGCCGAGTAGGGCAAATGCAGGGCGTTGTCGCCGCCAACGGGCCCGATGTCCACAAACACGTTGCCGTCCAACGAGAACGACCACACGCCGGCCCCGGACAATTGCGTGATGGCGATGCCGCCTGTCGGATCGTTGCGGTCCACGTCGGTGATCATCGTGGTTCCCGCGCCGCCGTTGATCAGCGCCGTCAGTGGGATCGTCAAGACGGCGTCTTCGTCCGAGATGATCTGCTGGGGTGGATTAGCCGGCGTCAGCACGGGCGGATCGTTCTGCGGCAGGACGGTGAGGGTTACGGAGGCGCCGCGCCGTTTCCCGTCGGCGTCGCTGACCACGTAGAAGAACTCGTCGCGGCCGAAAAAGTCCAGATCCGGCACATAGCAGAACGAACCGTCCGGTTTCACTCCGTCCAACACCGCATCGCTGGGGTCGCAGTCCAACACTCCGTGAGACGGCTGGGTGGAAGAAACGATGGTCAAGGGGCCGTTGACCGTGGCGACCGGAGCCTGGACCCAGGCGGCGAATTTCATGTCGCTGCTGGCGTCCGGCGCCTGCAGGATCGATGCGGTTTGGGTCAGCAGATTGAACAGCAGCACGTCGCCGTCGCCAAATGTCGCCGCGTTGCTTTGATTCACGTTGGCAATCAGCAGCGTGCGTCCGTCCTCGCTCAGGTCGATGTCGTTAAAGTCCGCCTCGGCCGCGGGCAGAGTGCCTCCCGGCAACCGCACGGGATAGAGTGCGCTGGGGGCGCCGTTGCTGGCGTAACGATACACAAACGGATTGACTACCGTGTTCGGCGAATTGCGGACGCCGTAGATGTCGCCGTTAGCGGCGACGGTGATGGCCCGCAAGTCGGCGGGCAGATTGGGAATATCGCGCACGGGCACCATGCTCAGCGGATCAAAGACCCGAATGAACCGGGTGCTCGCGGCACCGCCCGGCCCCAAGGCGTACAACAACCCGTCCCGCCCGACGGTCAAATCGAGGAAGTTCCCGTTGTCGATAAAACGTTCCGCGGTGCCGGCCTCGATATTGAAGCGGATGATGCCCGCGTCGGTCAGCGGGTTCTCGCCGGACAGCAACTGGTCCGTGGCGAAGACGAAATTCCGCCAAGCCGCCAAACCGCCGCCAGCCTTTTCTTCCGTCGTATTCCAATTGGCAAACGTCGTTTGCGTGAGCGTTTCGGCAACCGGATCGTACGTGCTCAACCGCGGCTCGCCCGTTCCGTTGTAGATCTGGACATTGCCCAGGCGGTCGAGGACCACGTCCCGCACGTCCGCGCTGGCGCCGGTGAAACTCGGCAACTCGATGCTCCGCACCAGCACGCCGGCCGGCGTGTATTCCTGCAGCAGCGAATACCCGCTGTTGCCCGTCGGCGAGTGGGTGACCAGCACATTTCCCGGCGTCAGCACGGGAAAAATGTCCGGCCGGCCGTCGTTGGCCAGCACCCCGGCGGGGGCCAGCACGTTCAACGGCACGAGGTCATCCTCCCAGGCGGTGTAGCTGTTATCGAAGGCAAAGTAATTGCCGTTCCCCTCGACCGTCACTTGGACCAGTCCCTGGTCCACGCCGCCAAGCCCGTCGCCGAGCGTGTAGGTGAACGTCTCTGTGCCGACGAAATCCGGGTTCTGCGCCGGTGTGTAGTTCGTCAGCACATTGCCGGCGATCGTCACCATGCCGCCCTCGCTGGGTGCCCCCACGCCGCTGATGGAGAGGACGCCCAGCGGGGAAGCGCTGTCGTTGGCCAGCACGTCCAGTTCGTTGTTGGAACTCGCTTGTGGGACGGTGAAACTGTCCCACCGCGCGCTGGGCATCGGCCGCGCCGGCGAAACGAAGGCCGCAAAGTTCATTCCGTCGGAAGCCCGCGTGAGGAACGTAGCCACGCCGGTGAACGTGCGATCCGTCAACAGGATGTGACCGTTGGTAAACGCCGCCAGCAGCCGGCCTTCGGCGTCCAAATCGATGTCGCCCAGTTCGCCCAGACCGTGGTCGCTTAGCGGCGCCCCCGCCGGCACCCCGGCATTCGTCACGCTATCAACGGTGTAACGCTGAATGTCCGGGTTCGCCGCGAAGATGTCGCCATTGGCGTCGACGGCAATCGCGCGATGGTTGGCCGGCAAGGAGATCGTCTTCAGCAGCTCCATCGTCACCGGATGGTACTGCCGGACCACCGTGCCGATCGGTTTCTCGGCAGGTCCCAACGTGTACAACAGGCCGTCGAGGCCGATGTTTAAGTCGATGATATCGCCGTGCTGGCTGTGGAACCGCTCGAACGTCTCGGTGGCCAGATTGTAACGCACGATACCACGCTGGGTCCGCGCGTCGTCTTGCGTCTTGGTGTCGGTCGCATACAAGTAGTTGCGGTACGAGGCGATACCGCCGAACGTGGGAAGATCCGCCGTGCTCCAACCGGCAAACTGTACGTCGTCCGGGATGAAGCCTGCGGCGCGCGAATCGTACGTCGATAGGCGGGGCGCGAAGGTGCCATTGAAGATCCGGACATTGCCCTGGGCGTCGGTCACGAGGTCGCGCGCCCCGCCGGGCTCGAACACGGGAACGTAGACGGGAAGGTCGTTCGGAGGGGGCACGCGTTGGCCCAATGCCGTATACTCCATTAACTCCGGTGGGCCGCCCGTCAGAGGCGAATTGACGACCAGGATATTGCCGGGGTGCAAAACGCCGTAGTTGATTCCGCCTCCGGTTTGCCCGACTCCCACAGGATCCTGCACGAACGCCGCGAACGACAGGAAATTCTCCGCGACGCTGCCCAAGATGGAAAACGAAGCCAGAATAGCCGCGTTGCCGTCAGCCGCGCCTAACAGGGCCGCATCCAGCAGCGTCACACGCACGTCGCTGGTGACCACCAGTTGATTGTCGTGACTGATGGCGATGTCCAATCCGTTCACGACCGTCGTGACCGGGACCGGCGTGCCGTCGGAGCGGTAATGCTTGAGCCCTGTGTCGGTAACGGCGTAAACGTCGCCGTTCCGGTCGACCGCGATCGACTGCAGACGCTGCGCAATGTTGAACGCCCGGACCAGCGACATCGACGCCGGATTGTGAACCAGAATCGTCGTGTTGTTGACCGTAGCATTCAAGGTATACAGCAAACCATCCAGGCCAACCGTCAGATCCGTCGGCAAACCAAATCCGCCGGAGAACCGCTGGTAGCTCTGGCTGCGAGTGTCGAATCGGATCACGCCGTTGGCCGTGCCGCCGTCCGCCAATTGCTCGTTGGCAAAGACGTACGGCCCAAAGGCCGCCATGTCGCCCCACTGGTCAAAGGTCTGGCCCATGTCCCAGCCCGGTACGACCGTATCCGAGAAAGTCGCCGTGATCGAATCGAACGTGGTCAGCCGGACATCGTCATAGCCGTTGAAAATCTGCACATTTCCCTGGCTGTCCAGGACCAGGTCCTTGGCAATCAGCCGGCTCTGGTCCTCGGAGCCCGGGATGACCAACGCCTGGACCAATTGGCCGTCCGGCGTGTATTCCATTAACAAGTCGTTGTCCAAGAAACTGCTGCGAGTCATCAGCAGATTGCCAGGGACAAACGGCGTAAACAACCGCTGCTGGGCAAAATTGACACCCAACACTTCTTGAGTGGCGTTGCGGATGTTGACCGTGTGCTTGCCAATGCCGGAAGGAAAGGTCTGCTGCCAACCAGCTTGCGGGACGCGGCGCAAGGTGTAAAAGCCGACGGACAAGTTGTCCAGTTTGTACTGGCCATTGGCATCGGTCAGCGCCGCCGGCTCGCCGTCGTCGAATTGCTCGTTGTTGTTGTTGTCAATATAGACTTGCCAGCCTGAAAGTCCTGGTTCATGTTGTTCCAACAGCGCGTCGCCATCGAAATCGTAGACAACTTGGCCGGCAATCGAGGCCAGGACGCGGCGATCCTCCAGGGGCTCGAACACCAGATGCCTTTGTCGGCGTAAACGCTGAACGGCCCGCTGACGCTGTTCTTTTGACATTTTTTTGCGAAACGAAGCTGAAAACGCAGATGATGGCATACTCGCATACCTCGATAACAGGTGGGCCGCGATTGTCGCACGGTCACCAGGAGCAGCCTGGACGCAACTCCCGAAATAGACCAAGTTTTCAGTATACTACTGGACTCCGACAACGCCGTCAAAAAGTTGGCTGCGAACACGAGAAAGAAAATCGCCCGTGGGACCGGCCGTTCCAGCTGGGGGGCTGCACCGCAGCGGGCGAACGGCCAGCGTCAGCCCGCCGGGATTCCCGGTAGCATCAATCGTTCCAGCTGGGAATGCACCGCAGAGGGCGAACGGCTGGCGTCAGCCAGCCGATATACCCGACAGCATCGATCATTCCAACTGGCGGATAAACCGCGGAATCTAGGACGGTGCCTGACGTGTCGGAGTTCCCTCTCCAGATCGCGCAAATTCATGCCCCCTAATGTCCTACGACAATTTTCGCGACCTGTCCATAAGCGTCTGACCGCATCGGGGCCGATTCGTTCAGGCCAGCACTGCCGATTCGACGTGGGTTGCGCCGCAGAAGCGACGGAATCCTTGCACCAATTGAACTTCCCAATCGCTGAGTTCCTCTCGATGCATGGCGTCGCTCGACGCGTAAATGCAGGCCAGAAGGTGGCTGTCTTCGTCCGCAACTTTGGCCCGCATCGAATCTTTCACGGGACTTCCCACGGGCTCGGAGCCGCCTGTGCCAGGTGCGCAAATACACAACAACCCCTCGACCTCCAACTCCTGTCCCGTCCGATTAAAGATGAATTTCTCTCCAGGAACGCCAACTCGCAGCGTCAATCGGCCCCCAAGACGATCCGGCGAGACCAGCGAGATAGGCAGCCCGGACCGCAAGGAAACCAGGTTGATCAGATCCACGGCGTTGGAGATCGTCGGCAGCGTCCCCTGTTCGGCGGCCGTCCGCAGCAGATACTCCTGCGCCGGTTTGTTGCGTCCCGATGGCTTGAATCCGCCGCTGCGCAGCAGGCCGCGGATCGCCTGACGCCGCGCGTTGCCGCCCGCCGGAGCCGCTTGCACGGCTTCCCGGACACCCCGCTCGCATAACTCCCGCAATTCGGCCGAAGCGGCTTCGATGCGTACACCGTGTGCTTCCACCAAAGCCACGGTCAGCCCGGGCAAACGGCTCTCAATCGTCATTTCGACCATGCATCAATCTTCTGCTAACGCCGCATCCAGTTGTCCCAGCAGACGTTCCAGTTCCAGCCGCGTTTCCTCATCCAATTCCCACGCATAGGGCTTGCGGCGCGCGTCGCTGCCGAACAGGCCGCGTTTGGCCATGACATATTTTTCAACGGCCAAGAAACCGTCCAGGCCGGCCTGCATCTGGAGACTGACCAATGCACAAATCGGGAAGTACAGCCGGTAGATCGCACGCTCGTCGCCGTGCCCCAGCGCATCCCACAACGCGATCACTCCGGGCAGGAATTCCATGCCAGGCATGGTCCCGGCGATTCTGCGGCGATAGCAATCGACCAGGGCGATGCCGCCGGAACCGTCAAAGATCCGAGCCCGCCCGCCGCTGACATCCCGCAGTGCCGACAGCCGTGGACCGACCGGGTTTGATTCCGGCTTGAACAGGATCTTTTCCGGCCCGAAACGATCGAGCAACTGGACGCAGACCTCCAGCGGGATCGGCCGGCCGACGTATCCCGAGGCGTCCTGAACGATCAACGGCAGATCGAGGCCCTCGGACAACGCCGCGAAATACGCCAGCAGTTGATCGCCGGGCAAGGCCGTCGAGATCGGCGGAATGGCCATCAATGCATCGCAACCCGCCGCCCGCGCGGCGCGAGCATACTCCAGCGCCTGCTTGGTGCTCTCGGCCCCCACCCCGGCGACAACCACGCCGCGTCCCGCATTCATCTCGGCGATCATCGCCGTCAATTCCAGCCGTTCGCGGAAAGTCAGCCGCAGGAGTTCGGAGACCATCCCGGTACACAGACCGCCGGCGCCCGCCGCCAACGCCCAATCGATCTCCCGCTGCAAACTGGCAGTGTCGATCGTGTCATCCGGCAGAAATGGCGTGTGGACAATCGGCAGGACACCGCCCAAGGATTTCGTCATGGTTTGGCCCTCCTGCGACTTGACACCAGGCAACAGATCGGACGGATCCGACCAATCCGTCCGATCGTTGGGCTCTTGACTCTTCGACTTTTCGACTCTTCGACTTCCCCCCCTCACCAGTCCCCGACGCCGCCATCCGGATAGAAAACCCGCTGCGGTATTTCCTGCTGGAACGGATGCTTGCGGACCTCGTCTTCGTTGATCGTAATCCCCAAGCCGGGACGCGTGTTGGGGCGTACGATCCGGCCCTTCGGCTCGACGACAAACCCCTCGTTCACCACGTCCGCGCGCCACGGCACATCGCCGTGGACCGTTTCACAGATAATATAGCTGGGTTGGGAGAAGCCGAATTCCAGGGACGCCGCCGTGCTGACCGGCCCCTGCGGATTGTGCGGCGCCAACGCGATGCGGTACGCGTCGGCCAGCGCGGCGATGCGGCGGGCCGACGTCAAGCCGCCGCAGTGCGTGATGTCCAACTGGCAGATCTCGCAGCCTCGCTGGGCAAACAGTTGCCGAAAGTAGGTCAGTTCCGTGATCCGCTCGCCGGTCGCCACGGGCGTCGTGATGGCCTGGTTGATCATCGCCAGTCCTTCGATGCTCTCCGGCCAACACGGCTCCTCAAAGAAGTACAGACCGTACGGGTCCAGCGCTTGGCCGAATTTCAGTCCCATCGCTGGCGACGGCCGGGCGTGGCAATCGACCATGATGTCGATGCCGTCTCCCACCGCCTCGCGCATCGATTGCACCGCCGCCTCGGCCAGCCGAATCGGCCTCAATCCCTCGATGGGCATCGTTGGCGGTACCGCCATGGCTTTGAACGCCGTGAACCCGTCCTCGACCGCCTGCCGAGCCAGATCGCCGAACTTGCGGGCGTCCTCGACGGACGTTTCGTAGAAATCCTCCATCCGCCCGCCGCCCAGGTGGCAGTACGTCCGCACGTAATCCCGGACCGGGCCGCCCCATAGCTGCGCGCAGGGCATCCCGGCGATCTTGCCGGCGATGTCCCATAAGGCCAGATCGATCCCTGCAATGGCCGTCGCGCGGACAATTCCGTGCCCGTGCCAAAAGTGCTGACGGTACATCATCTGCCACAGGTGCTCGATCCGTCGCGGATCCTCGCCCACAACCAACTCCGCCAAGTCCTGCACCGCACCCACCACCGCGCGCGTGTGCCACTCCAGCGTCGCTTCGCCCCAACCGACCAACCCCGGCTGGTCGGTCAGCACCTTGACAAATACCCAGTTCCGCATTCGGGCATGACAAACGAGCGTTTCGATCTTGGTGATTTTCATGGTGGGGCAGTTGTCCGTGGTCCGTGGTCCGTTGTCCGTTGTCCGTGGTCCGTTGTCCGTGGTCCGTTGTCCGTTGTCAGTTCGGATACTTTTTTCGCGATTGCGTCGATCAGGGTCTCCAGGGATCCGCGGGCGAGGATGGAAACGTTTTCCTGGTACAGTCCTTTGCCGAACGAATCCTTGTCCAACAGGTACGACACATCATACCCGTTGGCAATCGTACCAACGATGATTGGCGTTTTGGAGAAGCGGTTTCGCAGTTCGCGTTGCAGCAGGTTATAGTGTTCGCCGCTGAGCGCCAGCCAGACGGCGTCGCCCATCCGCCATAGCCGCACGGGGTAAGGATACCAGTCGCCCGGCGGCAAGTGGCCGACGCGAAGCAGGCTGCGCGTCATCCGTTCGGTCATGGCCCGAGCATCCCGGGCTCGGATCGCATCGCCGGCCGCCTGGGCGGCGGTTTCTTCCTGTTCCCACTTGGCCCGCTCGCGTTTCACGTCGTCGGGATTGGGCAAGTCTTGGCGATAGGGCAGGGGAACGACAAACTCGGAAGCTTGCCAGGTTTCGGACGCGCGGCGGCGCTCGTCGCCCGCCGGAACGTACTTCCACGTGCCCAGCGTCGCGCCCGAGACGACGGGGCCGGAGTACTCGTAGTCTGCATCCGGCGGCGGGACGGCTTCCAGCGTTGCCAGAGCCGCATGGCCCAGTTGCCGCCCGTTGCGGTCGGCGACGGAAGTGTCGCCGACGAAGCCTTCGCGCGGGCCGAGGTCGCCGGCGGCCCCTTGGATGAACACACAGGGTACGCCCGTCGCCCCTTCGACCACTTCGCGCATCGCACCCAAGTAGTCCGGGCTAATGACGGTGTTTTCCCAGGCCAAGGTTGTCGGGTGGCAAGCGTAGTTGACGATCGTGGCCAGCGGGCGGGAATCTTCGCTCGTGACGCGGGCCGCCAGCAGCGTGTTGTCGGCAACGCCGTCGGGGTTGTATCCGCAGACGTGCTGTCGGCTCTGTTCGTCGAAGTAATCCCGATTCGCCGCCAGAGAGCTGCGGCCGTGGCCGTAGACGATCGACGCCGGCTGCTTTGCGGCGCGGGCCTGGCGGGTCAATGCCGCCAGTTCTGCGCCGAGCCGTTCCAGGTAGGGCGGAATCAAATCGCCGCCGGGCAGTTCGCGACGCTCGTAACCCATCAACCCGGCGGCGTGCGTGTGGGAAAAGAAGAACACGAACCGCTCGTGGGGCAATTCGGCGGCCGCCGCGACGTGGTTCCGCACGTCGTTCATTTCCTGCGGCCAGAGCAGGCAGTGGTCCAGAGCGACGACGGCCTGGAACTCGTCCGCCGCACGTGGATTCTCCACGTACAGGACCGTCGCCGTCAGCGGCCGATGGACGCCGGTCGAACGCTCGTGCGTGGCCGCGCCCCACATGCGATGGTAAATTCCCACGGGCGGCGTAATGTCGCCGCGGGCGACGCCAATCAGGCAGCGGGTTTGCGGCGATTTCAGGCGGCTCATCACGTGGTCCTCATGCAGCTCGCTCGTTTAACCGCGTGCCCAACGGGCCGCGCGGGATGGTGGGCGATTCCCGCGCGGGGCGTTGCCCGCGCGGTTAAACAACTGGAATCGGCCTTGGGGGGCAGCCCCGGCAAGTCGCCGCACTCCAAGACGCCCCGTTACAGCTTCAGATCCGACGGTTTCAGGCCCTTGGTGAACGTGCCGAAGCCGTAGAAGGTCGGTTCGAACGGCCCAACGGTGTCGGCGCACGCCTTGTCGGGGATTTTGTCCTCCAAGCCAGTCGCCCAGTACACGGCGTTGACCACCAAACGGCGGAGGTCTTCACAGGCGAAATCGACGGCCGCGCCCATCGTGGTGCAGATCACTTGCGAGGTCTTGCCCTGGCTGCCGGTAAAGGTCTTGGTCCAGACCAGCGGCATCATGGGATCGTTCTTGGGGCCGACGACTGGTTTGTCCGTGGGTTTCATGCCCTCCAGCACTTGGCCATACACCAACACCTGGGCCTCGGGGACGAGGTTTTTGATGCCGTACACGTCGGTCGGCCCCCAGATATCCGCGACGCCTTTCAGAATCGGGTGGTCCTTGTACTTCTCGTTGATCGCCCCGCGGGTGCTTTCGAAGCGATGGTGACCGTGATGGCTGATCCACGTTTCGCCCAGCACTTGCTGCCCAAACCCGCCCGGCCAGTCCTTGTTGCGCCAATCGTACTTGATGTAGGCGCTGTCCTTGTTCTTTGAGTAGCTGAACGCATGCGTTGCCGTGCGCAAGCCCAGGATCGGCTTGCCCGAATTCACGAACTCGTCGATGTATTTCATCTCGCTGTCCGGCAGTTCGCGGAACCGCGAGGCGATGATCATCATGTCCGCCGTCTGAAGTGCCTGCAGGCCGGGGATGTTGTTCTGATTCAGCGGATCGATCGTTCCGTCCGCCGGGTTGATGGAAAACAGCACGGTACACTTGAAGCCGTGGTGGACGGCCAGGATCTTGCCCAGCATCGGCAAGGATTCCTCGGAACGGTATTCTTCGTCGCCACCGACCAGCACGATGTGCTTGCCCTTGCCCGGTCCTTCTTTCCCTTCGTAGACGACCCACGGATCCTCGGCCCAAGCCGCCAGGCCGCTGCAAAACGCCAAGGCTCCCAAAATCACTCCGCCCAGTTTTGTTGCCATCGTCATGTTGCGACACCTTCCTCTCTCGGAATTCGGTTAATGGGTGCTCGATTTGATCGTTTCACAAACTGTCCGTTCGCACACCGGGCTTCCCGACCACAGCCCGGGAATACTGACGGCGTGACTAAGATAGCAGAACGCAGCGCCGATTTCCAACCGTGGCATGCTCGGAAATACCGCCATTTGTGCTTGCCGTTTTGCCCCGGACGCTCGACAATGGTGTTGATTACTTTCTGCCAATCACGGAGGCTTACCATGACATGCGTTCACCTCAAGCAACTGTACGACCTATGCGTGAAAGAGGACCTCAAGCTCGGGGGCACCGATCTGATCCGAATCGTCTGCAAACAGTGCGGCGAACAGGATGTCTGCCCGTCGATGCTGATGGAGGAGTACGAGGCCCAGCATCCGGAGGATCGGCTGGAATCAGATAACGGGCAGAATGACGGAGCACAAAAGATCCCGTAAAGCTTGGCAAGGGTACAACGATGATGGCTCGCGCGGTCCTCTTGATGCTCGCGTGGTTTTCCGTGATTTCGGTGCCCGCGGCGGAACCGCCGGTAGCGACGTTCGCGCTGAGCGATCAGCTGAATCGCACGTGGAAACACGATCTGGTCGTCTACCCGGTGGCGGACAGTGTCTTTGGCCGAGACGATCTGGTGCTGTTGGGGCCGGAAGACAAGCCGCTTGCCCATCAATGGGTTTCGGCCGAAGTGGCGGCCTCCGGCGAGAAATCCGTGGCTTTCTTTGCGGATGTGCCGGCGTTCGGCAATTCAGCTTATCGCTTGGTTCCCGGGACGCCCGTCCGCGACACGGATTTGCGGATTGCTGAAAGTCCCCACGCCGTGTCGCTGGAAAACCGCTTGACGGGAATCCGTTTGGGCGGCGCCGCCGTGGCCACGGACGGGCCGGTGGCCGGCATCCGTCTGGCTCAGGGCCGGTGGATTGGCGGCGGTCGGCTGGCGACTCCGGACAAACCACTGCGAATTGCTGTGGAAATGCTGGCCCGTGGTCCCGTGTTCGCCGAGAGCCTAGTCACCTACGAGTTCCCGAATTTCTGCTATTGGCGAATCCGCGTGCGGGTGCCGGCGGGCGAACCGGTGATCTTGGTGGACGAGGAGTTCCTCCTGCCCGAAGGCGCGCAGTACCAATTGCTGTTGGCCAAGGGCTGGAATCCCGACGAACAATTCTACCGGGACAATGCCAATCGCTGTCAACTGGCGAAAATCGCCAGCGTGGCGGGTGAGGTCGCGGTCCGACTCAAGGCTTGGCCGACCTGGTGGGGGCCGATTCCAGAGGCCCATTGGGCATCGTGGTGCGAGAGTTCCGGTGACGACCTGCTCGCCATCGGCTGTCGCGACCCAGGCGTGTGGATGGAACCCGGCCGGACGGCCTGGGAGACGACGGTAACAATCGCCAAGTCCCCCTTGGCAGCGAGCTTTCAACTGCAGGGGTTTCGCCGCCACTGGCTGCTGGCGGCCCTCCAAAAGTCGGCTTCGCTCGCCGGACCTGAACCTCTGGTCGCCCCGCCGCCGCAACAGGCCCTGATCCGCCACGGCGACGTGAGGCTGGACGAGGTCAAGGATTACGTCTTGGACTGGAACGACGGCGGTGCAAGGCATCCCGGATTGTTCCTTACGCCGCAGGAACTGGACCGCGTCAAACGCACCGTCAAGGTCGATCCCGAGCGGTTGACGCAACTCCGCACCAAACCGGTGTTCCCGTACCAAATGGACGAGCACGTCACGTACTTTCTGGCCACCGGCGACGTCGAACTGGGCCGGAACCTCGCCAAGGCCGCCAGCCAGTTGTTGCAGCAAGCGGTCGACGGGTTCGTGCGGCAGGACCAATTACGCAACCAAGGCAGCTGCCCGCATCATCGCACGACCACCATCATGTGGTCGGCGATCCTGGGCGATTTGGCCTTGTCGCCCGGCGTGCTGACGCCGCCGGAACAAGCCCGCCTCAAAGCCCAGCTTGCCTTCCTGGGCTATACGCTGGCGAGCCCGACGTTCCACTCGCCCGAACGCGGCTATTCAGCGAATCCGAATATGACGACCACCGCCCGCGGGATGCTAGGGCTGGTGGCCTGTTGCATTCAAAAGCACCCGCGGGCTCGAGACTGGGCGCAAATCTCGGTCGGCGAGATCCAACGCGAATTGGACACGTGGTGCGATGCCAACGGCGGCTGGCTGGAAGCTCCCCACTACATGACCGTGAGCATGGATTCGATCGTTTCCGTAGCGTTGGCCTTGCGCGGCACAGGCTTCAGCGAGACCGAGTGGGCGTATCATCCCAAGCTGAAGAGCACGATGGCTTGGCTCGCCAAGATCTCCACGCCGCCGGATCCACGCCTGAAGGGCGACCGGCACATGCCTGAGATCGGAAATACGTATCTCGGCGAGCGGACGTGCCTGCCCGGCTGGGCGGCTTGGATCTGGCGGGACCGCGACCCGGCGTACGCTCGATCGATGCAGTGGATGTGGCAGGCCCAGGGACAGCCGCGCACGCTGGGGATTGGCGGCGCCTATCCTGGCGTTCAGGGTTACGCGTCCGTCGTCTTGGATGAGAGCATCCCCGCCGCGCCGCCGACGTGGAAGAGCGAGTTGTTTCCTGATACCGGCGCCGTGTTGCGGGCCCATTTTCCCGGCGACCGCGAAACCTATTTGCACTATATCCAGGGCCGGATGCATCAGCATTACGATTACGATGAGGGCTCGTTCATCCTCTGGGGCAAGGGGCAACCGCTGTGCGAGGACTTCGGCTACTACGGCCGAGCGCCCGCGGCGGACCACAGCCGCGTGGACGACGGCTTTGTCGAGCAATTGGGCAACGAAGGGCAGATCGTCGAATTCGCCTCGGGCGCCGCGGATTACCTTCGCGGCCAGCGCGCCGGCTGGCAGCGGCAAATCCTGTTCGTCAAAGATGACGATCGATTGGGCCCCAACTACTTCGTCATCCGCGACAGCGTCCTGTCGAGCCGCGAGGCGGAGTGGTGCGTCTGGATCGCGACCGACGAGGCGCCGGATGTGAACGCCAATCCGGTTCGTGCCAAGGGACGTTTTGCCGGGGACCTCGTGGTGTTTTTCGCGGAAGGACCGGACGCGAAACCTGCCAGCCAATCGATCACCCGACGGTCGGGCGCCAGCGGTTTTTCGAGCCAGGAGACCACGCAGCGCAGTTTGCAGTTGCGAATGCCGCCAGACCAGCCCGTCACCGCCGTGCTGTACCCCGTGATGAAGGACCAGCCGACGCCGCAGTTCACCGTGCTCTCCGGCGGCCGGGTGATCCGCATCGCCAGCAGCTTTGGGACGGACTACGTCTGGTTGGGACTGGAGGCATTCCGTTTTGACGGCGAAGGACTCGGCCTGCAGGGCAAAGCAGGCGCCGTCCAGGTCCGCCCCCGGGGCGTGCGGATCTCCCTGCCGCAGCGCGGAAAGGTCGTCTACCAGGGCAAGACCCTGGAAAACAAGGCCGGCGGTGCCGCGACCGTCAGCCAGAAATGGTGAGACGCCGAAGGCGTTTGCGGCGGCGGTCAACCGTCGCGAAATCGTGCTGGGGGGCGATGGAATACCGGCGGGCTTACGCCGGCCGTTCGCCATGCTCAGCTGGATTGCAGGATGCAGGCCCCGAAGGTGAACCCGCCGCCAAACGCGCACAGACCCAACCGCTCGCCCTTCTGGATCGTCGGGAAGATATCGGACAGGCAGAGGGGAATACTGGACGACGATGTGTTGCCGTACTTGCGGATGTTGCTGTAGACGCGCACGCCGATGCGGCTTTGGATGGCGTCGATAATCCGCTGATTGGCTTGGTGCGGGATGACCAGGCTCAGGTCCTCGACGCGCAGGTGTTCGCGGTCGCAAGCGCGATTCAAGCTGGTAACCATCAAACGGACGGCCTCGCTGAACACCCGCCGCCCTTTCATTTGGATGTAGCCGTCGTGCAGCAGGGGCACGGACAGCGTGCTGCCGTCCTCGCCTTTGGCCGACAGTTCCGGGCGGTGCAAGCGGGCTTTCGCCTTCTCGAAATGCGCTTCGCCGTACAGCACGGTCGCCGACGTCGCGTCGCCGAACAGAATCGTCGTGTCAAAGTCTTCGGGGTCCAGCAGCGGCGACAGCACCTCGGCGGTGACCACCAGCACCCGGCCCAGCGGCGTGCTTTGCAGATAGTCATAGCCGGCTTGCAGGGCGTACAAATAGCCGGAGCAAGCGGCGTTGATGTCGTACGCTTGAGCCATTAACTCGTTCTTGCCCTTGCACAGCGCGGCGAGCACCTGGCAAGCCATCGACGGCGTCACCGTGGTGGGGCTGGTCGTGCTGCAGATCACCAGGTCGACATCTTCCAGAATCAGCCCTTCCAGGTCCAAGACCTTCCAGCAGGCCCGCGCGGCCATCGTGACCGCGTTCTCGCCGTTCTGAGCCCACATCCGGCTCTCGATGCCCGTCCGGCGGATGATATCGTCGGCCGACATGGCCGGCACGTGCTTGATCGCGCCGCGGTCCAATAATTCTATGTTCGTCACGACGCGGCTGCCGGTTACGGTGGCCACCGACGAGATCCCGACGTCGAACGGACGACGTTCCGTGTATTGCTGCGGCAGGTGCAGCGTGCCGGTGGCAACCTTCCGCGTCAACACCGGCGTCCCGCACTGTTCCTGAGTAATCGGTTTCGGGCGCAGCGTCTGCCGGCCGGTGTGGATCCGGATCATTGGCGCGCCCACGTCGACCACATCACCGGGGGCCACCAGGATCGCGTCGATCACGCCGGAGACGGGCGAGGTCAGTTCGAACACGCTCTTGGTGGCTTCCAACGAAGCCAGCAGATCCCCCCGCTTGACCCGCGCACCGGGCTGGACCATCAACTCGACGACCGTCACCGTGTCATCCGAGGGGCCCGAACCGATCGCTTCGACGACGTGGACGCCTTCTTCCGCCTTGGGCGGCGCGATCCAGCTGATTTCCAGATTCAGCAGCTCCGCTGCCGTGGTCAGCACGCGCTGAAACGACGGCATGACTTCGATCTGATTGGCAAAGTTGCACGGAATGTGCGTATCGGGCCGCGTCACCCGCCGCATCGCCACGGGAACCCGCGTCCGCTGGGCGACCGTTGCCAGGATTTCGCCGCCCAGGCCGCACGTCTTGTTGTCTTCGTGGACCACGATCAAGCGGGCGGTCTTTTCCGCCGACGCCAGGACGGCCGGCTGGTCCCAAGGCGAAATGCAGCGCAAATCCAGGACCTCGGCCTCCAATCCCGCTTTCTCCAACTCGGCGGCGACCCGCGAACACAACGGCACCGTATTGCCCCAACCGACCAGCGTCAAATCGCGGCCCGCCCGGACCTTGCGGGCCGTGCCGATGGGGACGAACTGGCGAGCGACGTCCGCCGAGGTCGTCAGGTCGGGATTGTTCAGCATGCTCTTGGGATACAGAAAGACCGTCGGCCGCTCCGACTCGAACGCGGCATTCAACAGTCCCGCGGCGTCGCTGGCCGTGGAAGGCATGAAGACATCCAGGCCCGGCGTGTGCGCGATCACCGACTCGAACGTCTGCGCGTGGTACGGTCCCAATCCGGGGCGATAGCCGCCGCAGGCAATCATCAGAATGACCGGCGCATTCCACTGGCCCGCCGACCGCCAGTAAAGCATGGCGAGTTCGGACACCAACTGGTTGTAGCCAGGCAGTAGGAAATCCGCGAATTGGATGAACGCCACCGGCCGTTGGCCGGCCAGCGCCCGGCCGATCGCCCCGCCGATAATCGTCGACTCGGTTAACGCGGCATTCACCACCCGGCCGGGAAACTCCGTGCTGAGACCGCGCGTGACGCCAAACACGTCGCCTTTGGGGTCTTCGATATCTTCGCCCAAGAGAAAGATGCGGGGATCGTTCTCCAGGCGATCCCGGAGGGCCTCCTTGATCGCGTCCCGCATGATCAATTGCACTCCGTCGCCCGTGCCGCGACGCTCGCGCGACGGATGAGTCAGTTCGACCTTGAGCGGCCGTTTGGCTTCAAATACCGGCTCCGGATCGGCGCCGAAGATGGCCTGTTCATCGGCCTGCGCGAGGGTCAACTCGATCTGCTGCCGCACTTCGGCCAACTCGGCTTCGCTCCAGCCCTGTTCCAGCAGCCACTGTTCAAGGATCGGGATCGGATCGCCCGTCTGACGCGACCTCGCGATATCGTCGGCGCTGCGGTAGATCGAATGGTCGTCCGCATTCGTGTGGCTGCTGAGCCGTTCCACCTCGAGCACGACCAGCGCCGGTCCGCGGTGCCGACGCATGTCGGCCACGACTTCGCCAAAGGCGTGGTACGCCAGGACGGCCTGGCGGCCGTCCACGAAGCGAATCGGCATGCCGAAAAACTGGTCGTTGGCCCCGTCGGGCAGCGAATAGAAAGTCCGCCCTGCGGTGGGCGTGGAAATAGCGTATTGATTGTTTTGGACCACGAACAACACGGGCAACCGGTTGCGGACGGCTTCGGCGCAGGCTTCCAAGAACTCGCCTTCCTGCGTTGTCCCGTCGCCCGCTCCACAATAGACAATCGGCGATCCTGGCTGGTCGCGGATGGCGGCTGCGACCCCCGCCGCCTGCAAACCATTGTTGCCCACGGGGACGACCATGCTGAGTACATGGAGGTCCGGGTCGCTGAAGAACCCATACATCTGGCGGCCACGCGAGCTAGATCTGTCTTTGCAGTACAGATTGTCGAAAAAGGCGCGTGGCGGAACGCCCCGTGCTAGCAGCAACGCCTTGTCACGGTAATGGCAGTGCAGCCAGTCATCCTCCGTGAGATGCAGCGCCAGAGCCGCCGCCGCTTCGTGACCGCTGCCCGAAACGGTGAAAAACGCCTCGCCGCGGTTGGTGATCTCCTGCTCGAGCTGGTCGATCCGCCGGGCGGTCACCATCGCTCGGTAAAGAGTCAACTGATGTTGTCGATCCATTACTCGATCTCACCGAAAGCGGTGGCCATCCGCATTCAGCCCATAGGAAACGGGGGCAGATCCAAGCGGGCGGCAACATCACGAGCTGAGCCACCCAAATTCGGATCTGCCTATCCCATTTCCTGCAAGCGTTTTTGTTGGCCGTTCAGGTGTCGAACAAGTCGAGCCGCAGAGCGTCTCAACTCCCGCGCAAGCTTATCATCCATTAATGGCTCGCCCGGCAAATTGGCCATCTTACGATTTTCCTGCCGGATAAGGAAGACGATAACGCGAACCGTTCAGACATCAAACAGCCATTGAAAGACTTGTTTTTCGTCATTACTACTAGCAGCGATTGCAACGAAGGGGAAGGGATTAACGGTCAAAACGTCGCCGACAGAAGAGACGAACTCAAATGTCGGCTTCGACACTCGAATCCGCAGGCAAAACCACCGATCAAAAAGGGTATGTTAGGCACTATGGATAATGTGCGTGGTTTCGTGTAGGTTATAAGCTTTTGACGAGGGAATCCGTGGACGGCAGGTCATTCTCTGCGTAGGCAATGGGCACGTTGTAGGAACTTTTCGGTTCTTATCGCGTCCATAGCCGTCGGAGAAAGAGCGTTGCCAGCAGCGGTGCGCCCCATTCTGATTGCAATTGTGGGGCTCCTAACTAGTCTAAAGCAAAGTGTTTAGGTTCGTTCGTTGGCACGGTCACACCTCCCCCGGGGGCAGACACGTCGGCTTATTTTCAAAGCGGGACACAAGCAATGTTTCAAACACGCCGCAGTTCGCACGGTCGCCGCGAGCGACAGAATGCAAAAAGTCGTCACGTCCGGACGCAGCGCCGGTGGTTGCAACCCGAGCGGCTGGAAGAGCGGACGATGTTGGCCGCCAATCCGTTCCACAACGGATTCTGGCCGGAAGACGTGGACAATAGCCTGAAAGTCACGGCGTCGGATGTGCTGTACATTGTCAACGATCTAAACAGCAACGGCAGCCGCGAATTGGTGAACTCGGCGGCTCCCCTGCCGGATGCGGAATCGGTTCGGCACTACACCGATGTTTCCGGTGACGGCGCACTGACACCGTTGGATGTGCTTCGGGTCGTCAACGTAATCAACAGCGGCGAGGGCGAGACGGCCGGCAGCGATATCGTGAGGTATCGCTTGCGGGCGACGGACACGTCCGGCAACCTGCTGACGACCAACACGGTGAACGTCGGCGAGACGTTCCGGCTGGTGGGCTCTGTCCAGGATGTGCGGACGACGGGGACGCGGACCGGTGCTTTCGCCGCGTACATGGACGTCTTGATGACCAACGCGGACAAGGCTGCGATCCGCTTTGGAGAAACGCAAGAGTTGCGGATGGACGCAAGTCATCCCGGCGGCGTTTTCGGAGGATACGACGACGACCACGACCTCAATCCGAACACCCCACCGATTTACGTTGGTGGCACGTTCACGGTCACCTTTAACGGTGCGACGACTTCAGCCATCAAGTACTACGGCGTCCGTGACCAGGATGCCGCAGCGATCCAGGCGGCGTTGGAAGCATTGTCCACGATCGGCGCTGGAAACGTGCGCGTGTCAACGCTTCAGGGAACTGACTTTGACGGCCGCTTCTTCGTTCGCTTTAAGGGCGCCCTGGGCGAGCAGAATGTCGCCGCGATGACGGTGCAAGGTCAGAACTTGGAGGGGTCCTATAAAGATGTGAACGATGATGACAAAGACGGGAACACGACGGAGTTCCTGCCCATCCTGCCCGCCCCTCAGCCCTCCATCGTCGACAACTACATCCCGATCAATCCGACAACGCCCGAACAGGAAGCGAACTTGTTCCGAAGTTCCTTCGAGTTTTTTGATCCCTATCTCAACGGCCCGACCGCCGTCGAAGAGCCCCTGGAAGCCGGGCAGCCGGCTGGCAGCCTTAATCTGGGCGAGATCGGGGCGTTCCTCAATCGTTTCGATCTGAATTCCTCAGGCTACAGTCCCAGCAGGGAGTATCCGTTCTTCATGGTGGAGATTCGGGCCGTGGCAGGCGGGCAAGTTGCGTTCTCGGGCAACTTGGCCGAGAACAACGCCACGCTTGTCTTTTCACTGCCAAGTGGCGGCGAAGGCAACAACACGACGGTTCCGGCGGCAAACATCGGGTTCTATCAGGACGCAAACAATCCTAGTTTCCCGCCGCTGACCATCACGATTCAGGCGCCAATCGTCCCGGATAACGACGAGTACACCGTCGCGGAAGACTCGGGCCTGACCCCACTCGACGTGCTGAACGGCGACGTCCTGGGGGCAAACGGAGTGTCGCCATTGGTGCTGAACGCTGTTGGTGCCGTCAGCCCCGCAGGCTCGGCGACGGTGTTCGTCTCGGGCAACAATGTGAACTTCACCCCCGCGAACAACTTCAGCGGACAGGTCACCTTTACGTACCAGGTCAGGGATTCCAAGACGCCGACGCCGAATACCGCGACGGCGACGGTGACGGTGAATGTGACGGAGGCGAATGATCCGCCCACGCTGAACGCGATCGGCAACGTGACGGTCAACGAGGATCCCGGCGAGCAGACGGTCAATCTGTCCGGCATTTCGGCAGGTGGCGGTGAAGTCCAGCCGCTGCAGGTCACGGCGACCAGTTCGAACCTGACGCTGATTCCCGGCTTGACGATCGACTATACCTCGCCCAACGCGACGGGTATGCTGAAATTCACCCCAGCCGGCAACCAGAACGGTACGGCCATCGTCACCGTCACCGTCACGGACGGCGGCCTTGACGGAAATCTGGCCACCGGCGGAGACAACGGCACGTCCTCGCGTTCCTTCACGGTCACGGTTAACGCGATCAACGACCCTCCTGTCAACACCGTCCCTGGGGCGCAGACGGCGCCGAACAATGCCCCTTACGTGTTCTCGGCCGCCAACGGCAACCCGATCTCCATCGTAGACGGCGACGGCAACGTCAACGTGCAGACCGACCTGTCGGTCACGGCTGGCAGCCTGGCGGTCCTGCCCGGCGGGGGCGCCACGATCACCGCCCCAAACGCGACAAGCGTCCGCATCGCAGGGACCGTCTCACAAGTCAACAATGCACTGAGCCAAGTCACCTACACGGCCCCCGCCCAGGCGGCTCCGGGGTTCGTCGGTCAAGTCACGCTGACCGTGCTCACCAGCGACCTTGGCAACACGGGTTCGCCGGGCGTCCTGACCGATCAAGACACCGTCACGATCAATGTGGTCCCGCCCCGGCAGCCGTTTGCCGCCAACGACTCGGCCACCGTTGCCGAAGATAGCGATAACAACCCCATCAATGTTCTGTCCAACGACATACCAAGTCCGAGCGGAACGCTGGCGATCACCCAGCTGAACGGCATTGCGGTCACGCCCGGCCAGCCGGTCGCGACGACTCACGGGACGGTGACAACAGACGGCACGAGCCTCAGCTACACACCTGCGGACGACTACTTCGGGCCCGATTCGTTCACGTACGAGATTACCGCCACACCGGCGGGCGACGGCCCGCACACGGGCACGGTCAACGTGCAGGTAACGCCCGTGAACGACCCGCCCGAATTGGATATTCCGTTCGCCCAAGTCACGACGGCGGAGGAGACGCCCGTGCTGATCGCGGGCAGTAATATCACGGTTGCCGATATCGATGCGGATGCCGGGGGGGGTCTGACGGTGACCGCCAGCGTGTCTCACGGAACGCTCCATGCCCCTAACGGCTCGGTGACCATCACCGGCGCGAACACCGGTACGCTGACGATTACCGGCTTGGTTGCCGCCGTCAACGCGTCCCTGGCAGGGCTGACCTATACGCCCGCCGAGGACTTTGCCGGCGCCGACACGCTGCAGGTCGGGGTCGACGACCTGGGCCACACCGGCGGCGGCTCGCTGACCGACGCCGGCTCCGTGTCGCTCACCGTCACCCCGGTCAACGATGCCCCGGTCAACACACTGCCGACGGCCGTGAGTGCGGCCGAGAACCAGACCATTACCTTCAGCGGCAACCGCCTGATTTCCGTCGCCGACGTGGATGCCGGGACCAGCGATGTCACGGTGACTCTGACGCTGGCCGGCGTGCTGGGAGGCAAGCTCGATCTATCCACCACGGCCGGGCTGACCAACGTCCAGGGCAACGGTTCGGCAGCAGTCACGCTCACCGGTCCGCTGACGGCGGTCAATCAGGCCCTGAATGGCATGATCTTCACGCCCGGCCAGGATCAGGAAGGCACGGATCCACTGACGGTCACGAGCAACGACAACGGCGCCACGGGCGCCGGCAATGCGCTTTCGGATACGGACGTGATTCAGGTGATCATCAGCGGGGTAAATGACCCGCCGGTCAACACGGTCCCCGGCAACCAAACGGTCGCGGAAGATGCCGATCTGGTCTTCTCCCAGGCGGCGGGCCGGGTGATTTCGGTCAGTGACATTGATGCGGGCGATGCCGACGTTCGAGTTCAGTTGAGCGTCACGTCGGGCAAGCTGACCCTGGCGACGACGAACAACTTGACCAGCGTATCCGGCAACGGCTCGGGGGCAATCACGATCTTGGGCGCGATCCCCGCCATCAACACGGCCCTCAACGGCCTGACTTTCCGGGCTCCACAGGATTTCAATACCCCGGATACCGGCGTGTCGCCGGTGCTGACGATCACAACCAACGACAAAGGCAATTTCGGGCAAGAGAATCCGCCCGTCGAGCTGACGGATACGGATTCATTGACGATCACGGTCACCTCCGTCAACGATCCGCCGGAGGCCAAGGACGACGGCGGTACCACGGACCGCACAACGGTTTTGTGGAATACCACGAATAACAGCTTCAACGTGCTGGTTAACGACACCACGGTCCCAGACACCGGCGAGACGCTGACGATCACCAACGTCGATACGACCAACGCTCACGGCACGGTGACCATTCAAAACGGAAATCTGCTGCTGTACTCGCCCACGGCCGGATACACCGGCAACGCGGAAATCGTCTACACGGTGAACGACCGCATCGACGGCAGCGGGCTAACCGACACGGCCACGGTTTACATCACCGTCGTCGATTTCGTGGCCAGCGATATCTCGGGTTACGTTTACTTTGACGCCGATGACGACGGAGTTAAAGACCCTGGTGAGTGGGGAATCGGCGGCGTCCCGCTTACGCTGACCGGGACGGACATCCAGGGAGTCGCGGTCAACCTGGCGGCGTGGACCGACAGCGCGGGCTACTACAAATTCAGTCAGGTTCTGCCAAGCCAAGCCGGGACGATGTACACGCTGTCGGAGCAGCAGCCGCTCAGCCTAGTCGACGGGCAAGATACGATTGGCGATCAGGGCGGCACGATGCCCGCAAACGATCAGATCCGGGTCTACCTGAAGCCTTTTGGGCACGATGCCGGGATTCAGGGCATCAACAACAATTTTGGCGAACTGGGTTTCCGTACGGAATTCGCGGGCCTGGGCCTGTACGACCTGGTTCACTCCGGTCCGAACGGCGGCGGATTGTTGTTCGGCACCGACGCGGCCGGCAACCTGCAGTGGTACATCAACCTCGGCGGCTGGAACGGTTACGTCCCCGGCCGTCAAGCCACGGCCAATGGTTTCAATATCACCTCCCAGGACGGCAAGATGCCGCTGACGGACAGTCGTACGGCGACGGTGCGCGAGGTAAGCGCCACAGACGACGCGATTCGCAGCATCTACAGCCGGACCGGCGGGTGGGTCACGCGGGTTTTGGGCGACGCGGATGACTTCGGTCTGCCCATGTACCTGTCGGCGGCTGGAGCCGAAGGCGAAGGCAGCCCGCTGTCCGAGGTTCCGGATGCCCAACTGCTGGCAGCCGGCGGCGACACCGGGACCTACGAGGCCGCCGTCGATGCCGTGCTGGCGGGCGTCGCTTGACCGGCCTACAACTTCAATCTCCACAGAAGAAGCCCGGCTCGCTGAATGCGGCCGGGCTTCTTCTGTTTCAACGACGGGCAAGAGCGGCCGTAGTGGGGTAGGCATATTGTCTGCCTTTCCTGACTGACAGGCTGGAAGCCTATCCCACGCATTGATGAATAATCCGGGATAATCGCCCTCACTGCAGTCTGCCAATCCGATCAGTGCGTATTCTTAAGTCTTGTCTGTAAAGTAAGTTGCGTCGCGACAAGGATTCGAGTTGGCGGCTTCCGTCCGGTGGCAAACCCTTGACACTACCGAGTCGGGGCCGGAAAATAACCCCGTTGCGATTCTCGGGGCTGGCAAAGCTTGGCTTGGCCCAGAACGATCACCCCGTCTGTGCCCCCCACGTCGATCGCACGAGACCCCGCCGTCGGCCGCTGATGGGAGTTGACGGACGGTTCCCGTAAACTCCGCTTGCCACAGGTGGGCGTCGTTACCATATCCGTCCATGAAAACCAAAAGAAAAGACCTGTTTGCTCCGCTGTGCCAGCTGCAGTTGCCTAGTCATTGCGGCCCCTGCAGTCTGTCCGGGTGCTTGTTCATTCTCGGTATCTCGGCCAACCAGCGTCAGTTGGCGGCGGCGGCGGGACGTCCCGTTAGCGTTTTTATTCACGGCGTCGACGAAGTCGGCTTGCGCCGCGCGGCGCGGGCGTTCGGCGTCAAGTCGGAGTTTGTGCTCAGCAACGAGCAGAGCAAAGGCAAGGATTTTGCGCGTCGGCTGCGCGTCCATCTCCGCCAAGGCAATCCCGCCATTCTGCTGTCCAAGCATTTTGAACACTGGGTGGCCGCGATTGGGTACTTGGCAAAGCAGCGCAAGTTCATCATCGTTGATCCCAAGGAGAAGCACTCGGTCTTTTTCCGCTGGTCCGAAGCCCGCCTGTTGCGAAACGCCTGGAACGTGGCGAGCGAGCCGGATTCCTGCGAACCGAGTCAGTATTTTGCCATTCTGCTGAGTCGCCTGGACGGTCAGCCCCCGAAGTGGCAGGTCACCGAATCCTGGTTGCGGCTGTGCGAACGCGGTTCGGCCGACACCGCGGAAGGGATGGCCAACGATCTGGCTGAAATCGCGGCACTCAGCAGCCCCGACGACCGGGATGTGGAGGAAGGATATTATCTGGCGGAATTCCTCGAAGAAAATGAGGAATTGATCCTCGACGGGATCACCCACTGGGCCAGCGGCAACGGCGATCGCACGCGCGGCGACCTGCGCACGCTGTATCGCGACTATACGACGGTCGCCAGTTCGTCCGGGATTCGTCTCGCCCCCGACGCCGACCGGGTCTCCCTAGTGGCACAACTGACGGCAATTCTGAGCAGCTACTGGTGGGGCGCCCGCTTCTGATCCGCTGGCCCGGGTCGAATCGCCGGAGCCTCGGGGGACGGATTGGCAATCCGTCCTACGTCTGAATCGAAAGTTGCCGGTTCACTGCGCGCCGAGGGCTTCTGCTTGACTCGGTAACTTGTTGCCGGGCACGGCGTCTTCTACCGCTTGCCTTTGCGGGTGCCGCTCCAATGCGAGTTCGAGCACGCGGCTGCCCATGGCGCCGTAACAGTAGCCGGCTTTTTCAGCGGCTAAAGCGATGCTCGCATCCGAGCTGATATCGGCGTTGGGGTTGACGTCCAGGACGTAGAACACGCCGTCCCGCAACCGCACGTCGATCCGTCCGTAGTCCCGGCAGTCCAGCGACTGGTAAGCCGCTTTCGAGGCCGTTTCCAACTGAGACATTTCTTCGGCCGACAAGCGGGCCGGCGCCCAACTCTTGATCTTGCGGTACGCCGTCGATTCCGGGATGAACTTGGCGTCGTACGAACACAGGCGGTCGCAGGCGTTATCCAAGGCGGAGAAGTCGATTTCGACCGGCGGCAGCATCTCCAGCTGGTCGTTGCCCCAGATCGGCACGTGAAACTCGCGTCCATCGACGAAATCCTCGACGATGGCCGGCTGCTGGAAGGTGTCCAATACATAGGACACCCGCTGGCTGAGCTGTACCGGATCTACGACCACGGCGCCGGAGTCAATCCCGATACTGCAATGCTCGCAGGCCGGTTTGACGATCGCGGGAAAGCAGTTCCATCCGCTGTCCGCCGGTGATTGGAACAGTTTCCACTTGGGTGTGGGGACGCCTTGCGATTGCAGCAGCCGCTTGACCAGCGGCTTGTCGTAACATCGCTTCAGGACGTCCGACGAGGCACCGGTGTAGGTAAACCGCAAACGCTCCAACGTTTCGGCCACCCAGGCTTCGCTGCGTTCGAGGCCGGGCAACCCCTCGCACCAGTTGAAGACGATCACTTCGTGCGGGTCGTAAGCCGCCAGGATGCCCGGCAGATCAGGATCAAACACGGGCAAGAATCGCACCGAATGTCCTCGGCGCCGCATCGCATAACCCAGGCGCTGGCAAGCACGCCTTGTTGCCTCTTGTACCGCGGCCGTCCAGGACGGGTCGACGTCGTACAGGAGAATCACCGGAAGTTTTCGCACGTCTTGCAGGTCGGCCATCTCGCCTTTTCATCCTCCGCGCAGCTCATGCTGTTTGACTTGATGTGGCACCAGAATCCTTCATCAAGCGACATGCTATCGGAGATAGCTGTTTACGGCAACCCATCTCCGCCGAGGATTGGCCTCGTGCGTCTTGATGGCGAAGAGTTGCGGGCGCGATGAGTGAACGGCACGGCGCGAGCCGTCCGGTATTACACTCCGAAAACCGGGCGGCTTGCGCCGCTCCGCTAACAAAAACGCCCCCAATGTTCCCAAAGTAAGTGGCATTGGGCTAGCGCCGTGCCGCTTACAACCCAAGATACGAGCCTTGAACAGGCACGCGTTGGAATCTTACCGCACATCGCGGTAAGATACACCGCGCACGGTTTAGTACCGCACCGGGCCGGCATGAACGAGACGCGAACGCGCAACCATTCGGAGGCCGGCGCGTGGCGGTGTTGCGGATATCCGCACGGGTGTGAGCTGTTGGGTGAGGAGCCTAGATTTGCCAAGTCCGTGTATCCAGTTGCGGGGCGTCCGCGTTCACAACCTGAAGTCCATCGATCTGGATCTGCCGCGCGGCCGTTTGATTGTGTTCTGCGGCGTCAGTGGCAGCGGCAAGACGAGCTTGGCGCTGGACACGCTGTACGCCGAAGGGCAACGCCGCTACATCGAGAGTTTTTCCGCCTACACGCGCCAGTTTCTGGAGCGGCTGGAAAAGCCCGAGGCCGACCGCATCGAGGGCCTGCCACCCGCGCTGGCGGTGACCCGCAAGAGCACGACCCGATCCAACCGGGCGACGATCGCATCGGCCACCGAAACGGTCGACTACCTGCGCCTGCTGTACGCCAAGATCGGCCGCGTCTTCTGCCGGGGCTGCGGCCGTGAAGTCCAACGCCAGACGCCCCAAAACGCCGCGCAGCGTTTGGCCGAATTACCGGCCGGTACACGATATTTGCTGACCTTCGCCCGCCGGGTGTTTCCCGACGAAGACCTGTCCGCCGTCGCCGCCGAATTGCAGGCGGATGGATTCGTACGCGTCATCGCTGGCGAAAGGCTCCTGCATTTATCCGAAGAGCCCTTGCCAATGCCCGCCTGCACCGACGCCGCGGCCGAACGCGTCGCAGCACCGTTGCTGGTCGTCACCGATCGCCTGACGGCGGGCAGTGTGACGCTGCCGCGGCTGCGCGACTCGCTGGAAATCGCCTTTGCCAAAGGCAGCGGCTCGTGCCAAGCCTGGGTGTTGGCGGAGGGGCAGGAAGCCAGTGAACCGGGGCTGTGGCCGATCGACGGCCGGATCTGGCGGCGGCTTGCCTTCCACAGCACATTGCGCTGCGAAGATTGCGGGCGGGATTATCCCACGCCGGAACCCCGCCTGTACGACTACAACAGCCCCTTGGGCGCGTGCCCGCAATGCGAAGGCTTTGGCGACACGGTTGACGTGGACATGGACCTGGTGGTGCCGGACGGGGCAAAATCGATTCGCGAGGGCGCCATCGCGCCCTGGAACTCGCCGGCCTACGCCCACGAATTGCAGGAGTTGCTGGTCCTAGCGGACGCCTACGGGATCCCGGTCGACGTGCCTTTTCGGCGGCTGGGTGCGGACCACCTGCGGATCATCCATGAGGGCGTTCCCGAACGCGAATTCGGCGGCCTGCGCGGCTTCTTCGACTGGCTGGAACGTCACAAATACAAGGTGCAGGTCCGCGCCTTCCTGGCCCGCTGGCGCAGTTATCGGACCTGCCCCAGTTGCGGCGGCAGGCGGCTCCGCGACGAGGCTCTGGCGACGCGCGTGGGCGGCAAAAACCTGGCCGAATTCTGCAGCTTGAAGATCGCCGATGCCCGCGGTTTTGTCGGCGACTTGCCGTTGACAGACGCCGAACGGCCCGTGGCACGCACGATGCTGGATCAAATCCAGACTCGGCTGCGTTACCTGTGCGACGTGGGCCTTGGCTACCTGCCCCTGGACCGCACCATCCGGACGCTCAGCGGCGGCGAAGCGCAACGCGTGGCGATGACCGCCACCCTGGGCTCGAACCTGGTCAACATGCTGTACGTGTTGGACGAGCCGTCGGTCGGACTGCATCCGTGCGACGTCGAGCGGTTGACCGAGGCCATTCTGCGCCTGCGGGACCGCGCCAACACGGTCGTGGTGACCGAGCACGAGGCCACCCTGATCCGCCGAGCGGACCAGGTGGTCGAGTTCGGTCCGGGGGCGGGCGAATGCGGCGGCAAAGTGGTCTTTCAAGGGACGCCGCAAGAACTGCTGCAGCCCAATGTCAGCCTGACGGGCGAGTATCTGAGCGGCCGGCGCGGCGTGATGGGGTCGCAACGGCGCCGCCCAACCAATCGCGGCACGATCCAGCTGACCGGCGCGCGAGGCAACAACCTCAAGAACCTGACCGTCAACTTTCCCCTGGGCGTCCTGTGCCTGGTGACCGGGGTCAGCGGGGCGGGCAAGAGCACGTTGGTCCACGAGACGCTGTACGGCGCCCTGTGCGGCCGCAAACGCAAAGACTCGCCGACGCCGCACCCGTTCGACGAGGTCTATGGTGACGGCCAAATCAACGACGTAATGCTGGTGGACCAAAGCCCAGTCGGCCGCTCGCCGCGGTCCAATCCGGTGACGTACATCAAAGCATTTGACCCGATCCGCGAGGTGTTTGCCGATACGATCGAGGCGCGGACGCACAATTATCCGGCCAGCTTTTTCAGTTTCAATGTCGAAGGCGGACGCTGCGAGGCTTGTAGCGGCGACGGGTTCGTCGAGATCGACATGCAGTTTCTTCCCGACGTGTACATGAAGTGCGCCCAGTGTGGCGGCACGCGTTTTCGCAAACCGATTCTGGACGTTACGTATCGCGGCTGTAATATCGCCGAGGTTCTGGAGATGACGGTTCGCGAAGCGTTTTCGTTTTTTCGCGGCCAGCGGAAGGTCCAAGCCAAGTTGAAACAGCTGATCGACGTCGGCTTGGACTACCTGCGGTTAGGCCAGCCGGCCACCACGTTATCGTCCGGCGAGGCCCAGCGGCTGAAGCTGGCGTCCTACATGTCCGCGGCCACCCGCAACCGGACGCTGTTCCTGCTGGACGAGCCGACGACCGGCTTGCACTTTGCCGACGTCGTCAAACTGCTGGATTGCTTCGACACCCTGCTTGCGGTGGGCCACTCGCTGATCGTCGTCGAACACAACCTGCAACTGATGCGGGCGGCCGACTGGATCATCGACCTCGGCCCCGGCGCCGCCGACGCCGGCGGCGAAGTCGTAATCCAAGGCCCGCCGGAAACGGTGGCGGAATGCGAACGGTCGCTGACAGGACAATACCTGCGCCGAGAATGGGACCTGTAGCAACTTGGGCGTGGGAAACTCGCACCGCGGGTTGAAACCCACGGCTAGTGCGCTTCCGAGCGCATCGAATCAGCGAGGTGAATGTCCTCGTCAGAGTTGGACCTGAACTCTGTAACGGTAAGTAACTGCGTCCTCGTGAGGGGAGGTGGAGAGCAACTGCAGGTGAACGACCAGTCCATAGGATCGTGACGAACTCGATTCGGCCGGTTGCTGTGGCGCGCCTGCTAGCCAGTGGCGAAGCCCAAGTGACGCCGAGCGGAACCCTGCCGAGTGGGCGCGGCGCACTGTCGGCGCGGTCGCGGCGGTAAGCCAAACCGGCGGTAGTGCCCTTCCGGGCTATCACTTCGAGCGTGGATATCGTTGGCCCCGGCCCAAGAGCATCCAGAGGTTGAAAACGTCGCTTCGTCCCAAGACGCGTCGTACCAACGGCCGGAGCTTGCCAGCCATTATCGCCGACATCAACCGCACACTGCAGGGATGGTTTGGTTACTTTCGGCACAGCCACTACACCACGTTTGAGCCGATCGACAAATGGGTACGCATGCGTCTGCGGAGCATCCTGCGCAAGCGTCAGAAGAAACGTGGGCGTGGTCGCGGGTCGGATCATCAGCGTTGGCCGAACGCCTACTTTGCGAAGCTTGGGTTGTACACCTTGAAAGCGGCCCATGTGGTAGCCAGTAAGCCGACACTTACCGCGGGCGGATACTCAACTGCAACCGGGCCCGTTCCACGTTGACGTCATAACCCGCCAGGAGATCTGCGCCGATGACCGCACCCACATCTTCGCCGTCGGGTCCGGAGACGTGAACCGGGACATCGCGCAGGACCACTTGGCCCAACCGCAGTGCGGGCACGATCATCCGTCGGGCGGTGAGCGTGCGGCCCGAGCCCAGGGGCAGCGAGACCTCCGCCGCACCGGCAGGCAGTGGCAAACCCGCGGCCTCGAGCATCGACTCGCTCAGGATCGTCGGGCCGCCTTCTGCGTCCCAACTGAACGTGAACGGCGTCGTTTCGTTGAGGATTCCCCCGGCCCGGATCCGGCCGCTCTGCAGGTAGATCGGAAGCCAGGGCGTAAAGACCAGCCGTTCGTACTCGTCCAGACGGCGAAGCTGGACGAGGTAATTTTCCAAGGGTCCCAAGCGCTGTCCTTCGCCCAGCGTCCGCAAGGCCGCGCGGACTGCCAAGTCCGCTTCCAGGCTGCGATATTCCGATTCCATTTGGGGAATCGCGCGGCGGATGGTCAAGAGTCTGACGGCCAGCGCATTGCGCGCGTTGGTGAATTGGATCAAGTGCGTCCGAACGTCGCCTTGCGCGGCCAGTTGATCGGGATCGACCGCTTGCGATTCCAGCGTCCGGATCTGTTGTTCGATTGGTTTCCGCTCCGGAGCAGCGGATCCCGTTTCGGACAAGGTGGCTTTCAAGGCGGCGATCTGTTGCCTGTTCGCTTCCCACCGTTGGGAATTCTGCTGGATGCGCTGATCGAGGAATCGCTGTTCCTGGACCAAATCCCGCCGGGAATCGCCCAGAGACGCCAGGCAACTGCGGAGCGTCCGTTCCGCCCCGCACAACCAGACCTTACCGCCAGGGATGTTCGACACCCCCTTCATATTCCGCAGGAAATTCTCGGCGGCGAGTGCCGCCGGCTCCGCCGCGGCGGCGGGACCAAGTCTTGCGCAGCACACGATCAACACCCAGACGCCGGCCGTCCGGCAGCGATGGCCGGAGGGACCGAGCCCGCGGAATCGGGGCGGCCGATTCTGCGGCGTGGAACGAGTCTGTCGGCTGGAATGCGGAAAGCAACGCATGTTCGGCTCGATCGGGCGTCGTAGGTGGAATTCCCCGGCTGTGAATTCTAGCCGACGGCGCGGGCCGGTCGATAAGACCGAGGGGAAATTCTTGGGGCGCGAGCAGTTGGAGGATCGAGTCATGTGGCGTTCTGTCTTCCTGGCGATTGGGGTCACTTTCTGCATTCTGGGCGCCGAGTGCCTGGTTGTGGATGAAGCCGTCCTGGCCAACACGGTCGTGGGCTCCGGTGCCACGGCCGCCATGGACGCGTTCACCGGGGCCGCGGATCCGCACCAAATCAAGACCGAGGAGTGGATGCCGTGGAGCTTCCTGGGCTTGGGTTCGGTGATCATCCTGTATTCGATCACGATCCCGAAGCGGTTCCAGCCGTAAGCCCCGCGGCGCGATCCGAGCCCGAACCGCAAGCAAGAGACCGGCGGGTCATGAAGCCCGAACTCCGCGACTATTTCGACCGGCAGTTGCAGGACGTGATGGCGGAGATGCCGCCGCGCGTGCATGAACTGCTGGAAGAGGTCACCATGTACGTCGAAGACCATCCGTCGCGGAGGGTCATGCAGGAGATGGGCGTGCGGCACCGCAGCCAGCTGTGCGGGCTGTACACGGGCATTCCCTTGACGCAACGGCACGTCGATCTGTCGGGCGTGCTGTCGGATGCCATCTACATCTACCGCGAGGGGATCTTCTCGATGGCCAAAGACCGTCACGGCCACTTCGATGAACAAGAGCTGCGGCGGCAAATCCGAATCACGGTGCTGCACGAACTGGGCCATTACCACGGGCTGGACGAGCGTGACCTGCGTCAGCTAGGATACTAGGAATGGACGCCATGAAACGTTACGTCGGGATCCTCGTAGGCGTTGTCCTGCTGACCTTCGCAGGTTTGGTCTTGGCAGGCGTTGGCCCGCTGGTCGTCGTCCGGGGCTGGCTGACCGGGGAAGCTTTCTTTGCCGGACGTCCGGCCAGTGACTGGCGGCGCGCGCTGTGTGGCGATCCGGGCCGGCGGGCGGACGCGATCGCCGGTCTGGAATCGGGCGGGCAAGAAGCGGCGGCGGTGCTGGCCGCAATCCTCAGTGATCGTCGGCGGTCCAACGCCGAAGCACGCTGGAGTTCGGCCGAACTGTTGGGCAAGGTCGGCACCGCATCGCCGGGGGCGGAAGCCGCGCTGGTCGCCGCGTTGCAGGATCCCGATCCCTACGTGCGCGGCGTGGCGGCGGCGGCGGTTCCCAAAGCGGGCGTTTCGTCCCTGGTGGCCGTGCCGGCGCTGACAGAATTTCTCCGGCGGGAGCGCGATCCCGTGTCGTTGCGGGCGTTGAGCGAATACCGTGCCGCCGCGCAGCCGGCGTTGCCCCTGTTCCTGGACATCCTGGGCGATCCGAGTCTGGGCGAGGAGAGCCGCTGGAATGCGGCACGTACGATCGGCAAACTCGGTCCGGCTGGCGTGTCCGCGGTGCCGGCGCTGGTGGCGTGCTTAAAGGACGACGCGGCCACCGTCCGCGAACATGCGGCGGAGGCCTTGGGCGACATTGGCCCGCCGGCCAGCGAGGGAGTCGCGGGGCTTGTGGCGGTCTTGAACGACCCCGCGCCCCGCGTTCGCCGGGATGCGGTGCGGTCCCTGGGCCAAATTGGCGAACCCGCGCGGATCGCCGTGCCGCAGATCAAACCGTTGCTGGACGACAAGGAAGCGATCGTCAAAGCAGCGGCTCGCACCGCGCTGAGCGTGCTCGCTCCGGATGAGTTGCCTGCCAAGCCTGCGGCAAGCAAGGGCGACAAATCGTAGGACGGATTGCCAATCCGTTCTACTGGGCAACGTCAGCGGTCCCAGATGGTGCTCTCCACGGCTCGCCGGATTTGCTGCCGGCCTTTGTCGTCGGTGGACCAGAACAGGCCGGCGAAGGAGTACAGACGGCCGCTGCGACGAAAACAGACGACTTCCTTGGTCATCTGCCGACCGCCGACACTGGCCGAGTAAATCAGGCGTTGGGCGCGAACTTCGTGGATCTGAAGGTCCTGGGACGATCCGCTGGGCGTCCATTTTTCGACGCGGTACGACGGGCCGGCATGATGCTTGAGCAGATCGAGGTCCGGCTTGTCCGCCAGGCACTCGACTTGCAGCAGGGCGCCCGGTTCGGGCGTGTTGATCCGATACTTGACAAGGAAACTCACGCCTTGCAGATCCCCGGGTGGCAAGACGGCACTTGCGGTCTGGATCCAGCCGTCGGGGACCAGAAAGCGGAAGCCTTCCTCCCGGCTATGGTAGACCTTGGAATCCCGCAGATCGGGCGCGCTGGGACGGCGCTGGCAACCGCACAGGCTGACGAGCAGCAGCATGCCGGCCGAAAACAGACGAACCTGAGGGAACGTGGGCATGGAGGTGCCTCGAATGTCGTGTTCTGACTCTGTCGTGATGAAATGTGCGTGCCATGCGTCCGCGACGTATTACTAGTTCCCGATCCCTTGTGTTTCGTCGCGCAATTCTCCCCAACGAATATAGGAATCAACGAATCTTCGACGGTCATTCGTTGACGCCTTCATTCGTTGGGGCTACCTCTGGATCTGCGTTTGGCTTGCGGCCGTGGCTCGCGCTGGGGCGATCGAGCAAACCGGCCCAATCATATCGCGCACGACCGCCCGTGTAAAACCGGACCGCGGCAGGAGAGCCGTGACTTCGACCACAAAACATGGTAAAGTCACGGTGTGGACTGAAGTTGCCTGCTTCCCGTTCCAACCTTTCTCTGGATGGCGCCGTCATGAGCCTGTTTGCGGTCGTGCCGATCTTGCCGACCCTGACATCCCTCTTGCTGCTGTTGCCGGCACTGCTGCTGGCCGCGTTGACGGCCGTCGCGTCGTTGCGTCATCCGGCCGTTCTCGGCAAGGTGTGGCGGCTCGTATGGCGGCAAAAACTGGCTTTGCTGTTGATCGGCTTGGGAGTGACGGGCGCAGCGTGGGCGGCTCGCTCCGGGACTCGTTGGCTGACCCAAGGCAGTTCGTCGGCGGAGTTTGCCGGTCCGGACTGGCCGATGGACAGGGGCAGCCTGACCCGGTGCGGCTGGGTGCGGGGCGACGCGAGTCCCGTCCGTGCGGCAGACGTGTGGGTCGGCGGTCGAGCAGGCGAGTCGTTCTTCGCGTCCCCAGCGGTTGTGGGCAATCAAGTGGTTTGTGTCGGATCTCATGGCGATGCCGGGCTGATCGCTTGCTGGGACCTCCAGACGGGACGGCGGCAGTGGACCGCGGCGCCCGCAAATTATCGGGCCACGTTTTCGTCTCCGGTGATCTCGGGCTCCTATTTGCTGTGCGGCGAAGGCTTGCACCACGCGCGACAGGCGCGCGTCGTGTGCCTGGACTTGCGGCCGCCTGCTGCCGGCCGGGTCGCCTGGACGTTTCAGACTCAGGGCCACGTGGAATGTACGCCCACCGTGGCCGGGGATCGCGTCTACGTCGGGGCTGGCGACGACGGAATCTATTGTTTGCAGCTCGATCCGCGCGTGCCGGATGAACAACGGGTCGTATGGCACGCGCCGGGCAGCCGCTACCCGGACACCGAAACGGCCCTGGCGGTCAGCGCGGGAAGGGTGTATGCGGGGTTGGGCGTGGGCGGCAATGCCCTGTGTGTGCTGGACGCGGAAACCGGCGCCGAGCGGGCGCGGATTCCGCTGCCTTATCCTGTGTTCAGCCCGCCCGCGCTCGATGGCGGCAAGCTGTTTGTGGGAATGGGCCGCGGTGACTATGTGCGGCCGGTGGATCAGCCGGCGGGCAGCGTGTGCTGCCTGGATCTGGCCACGCTGAACCTGGAGTGGTCGTTTGCTACCCCGGCGACCGTTTTGGGCGCCGTGGCTGCAGCCGGCGACCAATTGATCGTTGGCTGTGCCGATGGTTGCGTGTACGTGCTCGATCGGCAGGGCCGGTTATTGCGCAAGTGGGACAGTCGCTGGCCGATCGTCGCGGCGCCGTGCGTGACGGACCGTTTCATCTATGTCGTGAACCAGGGCGGGCTGCTGTACGCCTTGGATCGGCAGTGGCTGCAGCCGGTCTGGGAAGCTCGCCTGGGGCAGCCGGGCCGCTATTTCAGCAGTCCCGCAGTGGCCCAAGGCCGGGTCTTGATCGGTACTGAGCGCGACGGGTTTCGCTGTGTGGGCGAGCCCGGCGGCGGCGTTGACGATCCAGCCTTATGGCCGGGCGAGTTGGGTGGACCCGGCGTGGCCGGCTGCCGTGATGGTTCTGGGGTACCGCAGAAGGCGGAGGTGATTTGGGAATGGTTACGGCTGGCCGATTCCGATTGCCTCGTGTCAATCACGGCGTCGGCGGCCGCCGCCGCGGATGCGATCGTAGTCTCCTTCGCCGCGGGGGCGGAGTTTGGCTTGGCGTGCTTGGAAACCAGCCACGACGAACCAAAACTGCGTTGGTCCCAGCGCGTTTCGCACGCGCTCACATCCTCGCCGGTGATTGCGGGCGGAAAGGTCGTCACGGTCACGGGGCCGGGCGACGGCGGCGAGCGGCAGATATCGGCGTTCGACCTGCAGGCGGGAACCCCGCTCTGGAGGGTTCCGATAGATGGATCCCAGGCCGCTCTGCCTTCGGCCACCACGGATCGTGTGTTTGTTCAGGAAGCCGAAGACACGCTCAGTTGCCGGACCTTGGATGGGCGGCTGATTTGGACGCAGAACGTTGGGCGTATGGCGCACGAAGTCGACGTGTCCGGCGACTTGCTGATCGCCGCGATCTCGTCGCCGCCGACGCTGCTGGCACTCGACGCTCCGACGGGTCGCCGGCTGTGGTCGTGCCCCCTGGACCAGCCTGCGACGACGGCGCCGGCAGCGCGGGGCAACAGGATCTGCTTTGCCGACCCAACCGGCGTGCAGGCTCGATCGTTATTCGATGGCCGGCGCCTATGGCAGTGCCTCGGCGCTGCCAGCGGACCGCTGTACGTCGATCGGGACCGTTTTGCTTTCGTGGACGCGGCGGGGGAGATAATGCTGGGCGAAGCGGCCACGGGGGCCCAATTAGCGTTCATTAGCGTTCATCAGCGGTTAGTCCAAGGCCACGAGTCGAGAGACGAGAGTTCCGAGTCGCGCGTCCAGACCTGGGGTCATCCCTTGGTCGCGGGAAATGCGGTGCTATGGCCGGGACCGTCGGCCATTTTGGCTGCCGATCTGCAGGGGCGGAATGTCCGCGAGTTCTTTCCTTTGGCGACGGACGCCATCACGGCGGCACCCCTTCTGCACGCGGGCCGAATTTATCTGGGGATGGCCGGCCGCGGTCTGGTGTGTTTGGGAGACCGCGGTGGACCATGAGCGGAACCCGCTGGCTGTACCGATTCTCGGACCCGTTGCCCGCCGGCGGCGATGCGGTCGCGTGGTGTGGAAACAAGGGGGCCTCGCTTCGCTGTTTGCAGGCCGCCGGACTGCCGGTGCCCGCGGGGTGTACGATCACCACCGAAGCCTGCCGCCAGTACTTCGCGCTCGACCGCCGTTTTCCCGCTGATCTCAACGAGCAACTGAATGCGGCGGTAGCGGACTTGGAGCGGGAAACCGGCAGCGTTTATGCCATGGCGCCGCAGCCGCTCCTGTTGGCCGTGCGGAGCGGGGCGGCGGTTTCCATGCCGGGCATGTTGCTCACGCTGCTCCATTGCGGACTGACTTGGGATTTCGCGCAAGCGCGGAACGATGCAGCCGTGTGGCAGGATTATGCCGGACTGATCCGCGAACTGGCCCGGGCGCAAGGGGCGGAGTTGTCGCCAGCGAATGAGGAACATGACCGGCGGGATGAAAGCGGCGGCAGGGAGGCTTGTGCGCGACTGCTGCAGGAGTATGAAGTGCGGGTCCGCCAGCCGTTTCCGCAGGACGCCCGGGAATTGCTGCGGACGTGTGTCGCCGCCGTGTTCGACTCGTGGTGGACCCCGCGGGCGACGGCGTATCGCCGCTTGCACCGGATCGACAACTCGCTGGCGACCGCTGTCACCGTGCAAGCGATGATCGCCACCGAGGTGGCAGGCGTGCTGTTTTCCCGCGATCCCCAGCAAGGAGATTCCGCAACGTTTTTGGTCGAAGCCGTGCGGGGAACGGGCGACCAACTGGTGGCGGGACGCGTCGTGCCGGAACGGTATGTCGTCGAGCGCGGCCGTGTGGTGGCTGCCCCCGGGACGGGCCTCGATGAAACGGCACTTCGGCCGCCCCGGTGGGCATGCGATGGCGACGAGTCCAAAGCGCCCACGAGGGACGCTTCGGTTGTGCGGCAGGCCTGTCTGCGGGAGGCAGAACGGCACCAGCTGTGCCGCCTTGGCCTGCGCATCGAGGAACTGTTGGGCGGCGACGTGGACGTCGAGTGGGGACTGGCGCCAGGCCGGTGGGTTATCTTCCAAGCGCGGTTGATGGACGAGCCACGGGCCGGCCAACAGCTGGCCCAGGTCCGCTTGGCGGAAATAGAACGCCTGGATCGAAGCCGCCGCGAGTTGGGTACGCGGCTGTGGGTGCCGCACAACTTGGGCGAAACACTGACGGCTCCGACGCCTTTAACGTGGGACGTCATCCGGCGGCTGACGAGCGGCGGTGGTGCTTTCGGCCGTCTGTACCGCAGCCTGGGTTACACCCCGTCGCGCCGTGTTTGCGAACACGGATTCTTGGAACTGATTGCGGGCAGGATCTATGCCGACCCGGATCGGATGGTCGAGATGTTTTGCGATGGCTGGCCGCTGGGCTGCGACCTGACGGCCCTGCGTGCCAATCCGCGGCTGATCGACCGCAATCCCACGTGTTTCGCACCAGAGCGGACGGATGCCCTGTGGTTATTTCGCTTGCCGGCGATCCTGTGGACCATGTTCCGGGCGGCACGGCGCGTGAAGCGCGAGGCACCCCGCGCTGCCGAGCGGTTCGACCAGCAAGCTTTGCCCTCATTCCGGGCCTACGTGGCATCGGAACACGCACGTTCCTTGCGCGAGCTGGCAGACTGCGACCTGGTTGCCGTGCTGGATGATCGCTGCCGGCAGGTACTGGACGAATTCGGCGCCGAGTTCCTGCGGCCGGGATTGTTCGCGGGCCTGGCGGTAACCAGCTTGGAGACGCAGCTGGTGCAACTGCTCGGGCCGGAGGACGGAAGCCGCTGCGTCCGGACGCTGGTTTCGGGTTTAGGAACTGACGCCGATGCGAATTTGGAAGTCTGGTTTCACCGCTTGGCGCACGGACAAGTCGGCTTGCCGGAATTCGTGGAACAATGCGGACATCGTGGGCCCAACGAGTTAGAGTTGGCCGCTCCGCGCTGGTGCGAGATCCCCGGCCAGGCGGTGCAGTGGGCGGATTGGCTGCGCGAGTCCGCAGCATCCGACCCGGCGGATTTGCGGGCTCGAGCGGCCGACGAGCGGAAGCGCACGATGCGCTCGCTGCCCGAAACGCTGCAGACGGCCGGGGCAGGCAGCTTTGCCGGTCGGATCGCCGAGGACGCGGAACTCGCGCAACGGCTGCTGCCGTACCGCGAACGGGCTCGACACTACTGGCTGATGGGCTATGGGCTGATCCGAGACGCGGTCCAGGAGATCGCTCGGCGTTGTGGGCTGGATGACGGGATCTTCTTTCTGAAACTGGATGAGATCCGTCAGTTTCCATCGGCGGCAGACACGTGGCAAGAAGTGATTGGCGACCGGCAACAGCAGTGGCAATGGCAACAGCGGCTGACGGTGCCGGACGTGATCGAGAGCACGTACCTGGAGGCAATTGGCAATGCGGACTCGTTGTCTCCGGCCGCCATGGGGACGCTTCTGGACGGCACTTCCCTGTCGCCGGGCGTGGCGCAGGGACCGGTCTGGGTTCTGAACGCTGGCCAGCCGACAACCACCTGGCGAAATGGGGCCGTCTTGGTCTGTTCAGCGTTGGATCCGGGACTGGTTGCGCTGTTGCTTACCGCGTGCGCGGTCGTCGTCGAGCGTGGCGGGATGCTTTCGCACGGTGCGATTGTGGCGCGGCAGATTGGGTTACCGGTTGTCGTTGCATCTCAAGCGACCCGATTGTTGCACGACGGCCAAGTCGTGGTGGTCGATGCCGACCGAGGCTGCGTTCTCTGTCCCGTGGAGGGCGAACCATGATCGCCGCCTGGAAGACCGTTGCCTGTGCCCTGGGCGATCTGTTGATCGGCTGGACGCTGTGGCTGCCGCGGGACGTCGCCCTGGTGCTGCTGGCGTCGGTAACCGCCGGACTGGCCCTGGTTCTGCGGCGGCTGTGTGCGAATCCGCACACGCTGCGTTTGATGCGCGATGATCTGGTCCAGCTGAAACGTTTGAAGCGACAGGCGCGGGCCGTTGGGGACCGTGCCGCGCTGGCGCGATTCCGGCGCACGGCCACCGCCGTCCGTTGGCTGCAGCTGCGTCACGAGTTCCGGGGCTTGCTGGTGTCGCTCGGTCCCTTGGCGGTCGTGATGACGTGGGCGACCGAGCGGCTGGATTTTTTGCCTCCGCAGTCCGGCGAGGCCGTCACGCTGACCGTCTGGCTGCCGGCCTCGGCCTCAGGCGGCGTGGTGCATCTGGTGCCCCAAGCCGGATTGGACGCTTCGGGCGGATGGATCCGAGAGATCGTCCCATCCCGTCGCGCAGGCCAGCCCCGCGGTTTGGCGACTTGGACCGTCCGAGCGAATGCGCGGGCGCAGGTCTATCCGTTGATCCTGCGGTTTCGGGGCCGGAGCGTTGAACACCCGCTGCTGGTCGGCCAGAGGACCTATTTGCCCGTGCAGCGAATCCACGGCGATGATCTTGAGTCGCACGTGGAACTGCGCCCGTATCGGCCGCTGGGGATCGTGTTCGCCGTCGGGTGGCCGCTGCCGGCGTGGCTGACGTGGTTTGTCGCCTTGACGTTGGTCGCTTACTGGGGTGGCCAGCGCTGGCTGAAGGGCACCGGCTTGCCAATTTAGCACCGTTCGAGAAATAGGTGGCGTAAGCTTCCAGCTTGCGGTGCCACCACGGACCGCAAGCTGGAAGCTTACGCCACGGCGCAATCGGACAGCTATTTCTCGAACGATGCATAGTGCCCCCGCACGGCGGCCTCAATTCCGTGCGAGGCACTCGTCCAACACCACCCGAATCTCGTCCCGAGTCGCCACACGCGGGTTGTTCCGATAGTCGGGCAGCGTCAGACTTTGTTCTGCTACCGCGTCGAATTCCTCCGACGGCACCCCCAGACGATCGAGCCCCATCCACAACCCAATCCGCTGCAGCAGCAGATCGATTTCCACGCAGCACTGCGCGGCCGCATCTTCGTCCGCCGCGGCGATCAATTCCGGATTGAGAATGCGGCCGACCGCGGCGAACTGCGGAATCGCCGCGGCAACCGTGTATCGCGTACACGCCGGATAGACGACGGCCAGCGAAGCCCCGTGGGCGACCTGCGGCCAGCGCCCGCTGATGGCCATGCCGACGCTGTGCGGCAGCGTGACGCCCGCGTTGGCAATGCACAGGCCCGCCAGGGTGTCGGCCCAGGCCATCGCCGTGCGCAACTCCAAGTTGCCGAGGTCTTCCAGCAAGGGCGGCAGGTTGGCCGTCACCAGCCTGATCGCCTCCAGGGCCATCAGCACCACATACGGCGAGCCGTTCTTGTGTAGGTACGACTCGAAGGCATGCGTGAACGCATCCCAACCGGTCATCGCGGTCACGTGCCGCGGCGCCGTGAGCACCAGTTCCGGGTCGACGATGGCGATCTTGGGAAACAGCCGCGGGTGGCACAGATACGACTTGGCTCGGAGTTTCGTGTTGGTCGTCACCGCCACCTGCGTCACGTGCGAGCCGGTGCCGGAAGTGGTGGTGACCGCGATCACCGGCAGCGTCTTTTCCGTCGGCTCGGCCTTGTCGAACAGGTAGTCCCAACACGTCCCCTCGTGCGTCGCTTCGACGGCGATCGCCTTGGCCGTGTCCAGGCTGGACCCGCCGCCCAGGCCGATGACCACGTCGGCCTGGTGCCCGCGGGCCAGCGTGGCCCCCGCGGCGATGCTGTCCGTCGTCGGATTGGGGACCACGCCGTCGAAATGTGCCACGGCCAGGCCCGCCGACTCGAGCGACGCCTTGGCTTTGGCAATCACCGGTCCTAGCGGTTCCGTCGATGGCACCGTAACCAGCAGCGCCCGTTGGCCGAACCTTGCAGCAGCTTTTCCCAGTTGCCGCAGCCTGCCGCGTCCGAAGCGGATCTCGGTGGGCTGAAAGTAATGAAACGGCTTCATGGCGCAACCTTCACTCCGGCAGAGGTTTTCCTTGGGTTTCTGGGGCGAACGGCAGGACCAGCAAGCCCAGCAGGAACACCACACTCATCGTCGCCCCGGCATATCGCAGCGATTCGTCGGTCCCGGCAAACAGCTTCAGCAATTCCGCTTGCAGCAGCGGACCCGTCGCCGCCAACAGCCGGCCCACGTTATAGCAGAAACTGATCCCGGTCGACCGCAGGTGCGTGGGAAACAGCTCGGGGAAGTAAATCGCGTAACCGGCGAACAAGGAAAACTGGCAGAATCCCATCAAAGGCACAAGCCAGAATAGATCGTGGAAATGGTCCAAGAACAGGAACACAGAGACCGTGCTGCCGAACGCCGCCAGAAAACTGAGCGCGAGGGCCCTGCGGCGTCCGATGCGTTCCGCAACCCAACCGTAAGCGAACATGCCCAAGAAGCCGCCGATATACATCGCGATCATGGTCACCCCCGCCCAGATCGCCAGGCGGCCGTTGATGATCGGCTCGATTTCCGCCCTGAGCTGCACCAACGGCTCGCTCGGCGACACCTTGGGCGTCCCTGACTTCGGATTCGCTTCCAGTTTCTGCAGAGTTTCGAGCAACTCCACACGCTCCGAGTCGCCTTGCCGACGGGCCAATGCGATCTGCTCGTCGTGTACTTGCCGAGCCACACCCTGCCGCTGGACGGCCCGCATCAGGTCGGGCGTAAAGAAGCCCACGGCCCACAGGCCGATGACACCCGCACAGGCCAGCGCCAAGCCCACCAGCGCATGCCGCCGCCAGGTTGGGTGCCGGAACAAGGCCGCATAGGAACCCAGCTGGCGTCCCACATCGCCCTCGTGAGACGCGCGTTGCCAACGCTCCGGCTCCTTCAGGCGGCGGCGGATCACCAGGACCAACAGTGCCGGCAAGGCTCCGATGAGGAACATGATTCGCCAGGGACTGCTGACCAAGCCTTCCGATTCGGCTACCCCGAGCCCCATGTTGATCAGTGCCGCAGCCACGTTGCCGACGCTCGATAGCGCCTGCAAAAGGGCCAGCGTATGCGGCCGCGCGCGTATCGGCATGACCTCAGCCACCAGCGCCACCCCCACGGCAAACTCGCCGCCCACGCCCAGTCCAGTCAAGAATCGATACAGGGCGAAGTCCCAAAATCCCTTCGACAGGGCGCTCAACCCCGTACAGACCGAGTACAGCAGGATCGTCAGCATCATCGTCTTGGCGCGGCCGATGCGATCGCCCAGCACCCCAAACGCCAGTCCGCCAATCGCCCAGCCCGCCAAAAAAATCGAGGTGGCATAATTGCCGTAGATTTTGACCAGTTCGGCAAACGCATGGGGATCATCCAGCGGCGGCAGCAGTTCCTTCATCGCCGCCGGCCGCGCCAGCACAAACAGCTGTTGGTCCAGACAATCGAACAGCCAGCCCAACGCCGCCACCACGAACACAAACCAGTGATACCGGGTCAACTCGCGCCACCAGGGCCGCCCTGGTGGCAGCGGCGTTCTCGCGTCCGTCCCCGCCTCGAACTCATGCATGTCTCTGTCTCGCGTCTCGCTTCCTGAAAAAACAACCGTCCGGAGGGCTGCATTGGTCCACCGGCTAATCTCGGCCACCGCTTCGCGCGGGCTGTTGATTTACTGAATTTTCTGCCGGGCCTCCGCGTGCGTCCTTGTCGCCCCGTTCCTCGAACGCGTGCGGTATAAGGGCAATGAGACGCAACGCAGCGCGCCGCCGTGGGACATCAAGTTCCCAACCTCGATGCCAACCACCTCCCAGCCAGGAAGCAGTCGCCGGTACGTCGCCATCACTCGATCCTCCGTTTCGCGAGGCACGTTGGGCCACGAAGGCACAAGCAGGATTCCATTGGCGAACAACACATTGGTATAGGTGCCGCCAAAACCGTCATTCCCACGTGGCGGCATGGGCAAACGTACAACTCGAAGAGGCCCTGATGCTGTGACGACCTTGCTGAGCCGGTCCGCGTTGCGATCGAGGATTGCCGCGTTCCCCGGGTCGATACCGGAATAGTCTCCCACAACGACGGTGTCGGGAGCAGTGAACGCCGCGAACAAATCCACGTGGCCTGTCTTTTCGCCTTCGAGCTTTTCGAGGTACACGGTCTCGTCCGCACCAAAGAGCCGTTGGACGGTATCCGTGACGTACTTGTCCGGGTAGCCAAATTCTCGATTCCTCGCGAGCAACTGGGTTGTGGCGAGGCAAAGTCCGCGACCGTTGGTCAACAGGTTGCCCCCGTCGAAAGCAATGCATGCCCGGACTCTCGGCACCCGCATCAGGCGCCCCAGTGCCGACGGGAGATTGTCGTCGCGACTTCGCTCGATGGCGCCATACTGAAGATCCACCCATTTGCAGCCGCGCTCGCCGGTCTTGATGACGAGCGGCCCGTAGTCGCGAACCCACACCGTGTTCACCGGGATTTGGTAGAAGTGGATTTGGTCGAGCGGCACGTTGATTTCACGCAAACTGGCGGTCAACATCTCCTGCGCTGGCGCATCCGGGACAAGAATGATGATCTCGACGCGCTGCCATGTTGCCGCAACGATTTGCAGGCAGACTTTCTTCCAGATCTCTCCCAGCGGCCACGTGAATCCCAGCAGCAATGCATCGTGATGCTCGAAGTCCGCGGGCAAGACGCCGTTCACGAGTGTATCCGGCTGAATACCTCGACCATCGTCAGCATACAAGGGTGTCCAATTCCATTCGGAGAAAAGGAATCGCTGCGACGAGGTGGCTTCGCCGTGAATCACTCCCGCCCGCGAGCGGTCGTCGCCAATCGCCATCGCTTCCTCGATGCCGGCCATGTTGTCCAGGGCCATACTCAAAGGGACTTCCAAGTCCAGAACCTCCCGAAAAGTCTGTTTGTACTTCCGGATCGCGGAAAGGCTTTGATCGCCGACTTGTTTGGCCTCTTCAAGTCGCCCCACACTCCTCAGCACACCCAGAAGAACCTGTTGGGCATCAAGCAGCCTCTCGACGTAACCGAGGTCCTCGGGAAAACTGCTGACCAGATGCTCCCAGGTGGCCAAATTCTGGCGAAGATACTGAATGGCTTCTTCGTCGCGTCCAAGCTTGAGCGATAACAAGCCGAGGTTGTTGTACGCGACCGCCAAGTCGCTCTTGTACCGTGGAACCTTGGGGAACTCATCCGCCAACTTCGCCAGTTCTTGCATCGCATCGAGGCCAAGTTGGCTGGCTTCCCGGGTGCGGTCGAGTTCCGCCAGCAGGTGACTGAGTTGCTGACTGTTCTCCGCCAGAAGGTAGCGGTACTCCGGTCGCGGATCTTCGTCAGCCAGATCAAGCAGAATGCTCTTCGCCTCCCGAAATTCTGCTTCCGCACGATCGACTTGGGTCTGCAAACGATTAACCTGGCCCAGCAGACGATGAGCCCGAACGAGCGTCAGGCGAAACGAAGGATCATTTGCATGGCGTTGGGCAAAGCGGGTGTAGACGGCGGTCAACTCGGCCAGAACCTGAAACGTCTCTGGAGCAACGACATAATCGTCCCGTGCCCGCTGGTGCATCACCGTGGTGAAGACCCGCTCCAGGCTATCAAGTGCCTGTTCACGATCTTCAGCCGTGGATTTCAGAAGCTCTTCCGTTCGGTACCACTGCTGGCGGATCGAGTGGGCACTGAAAATAGAAATCGTCGTCGCAGTTACAAGCAGAAGAAGCAGCACCCCAACCAGCCTGGGGCGCAAGAAACCGGACGTTGGTCGTCCCTCCGCCGCCTGCGTCACCTGGTTCATCGGTGGAACACCTGTTGAAGGCAAGAAAATCTGATTTTCGCCGAAAACCCTGATTTTAGGAGGAAGGAGTGGTGCTGCAAAGGCAGCACAGCGATTCCTCGATTTCCAACGTAGAGCTGCATGTGTGCGGCTCGCTAGCCCGAGCCGACGAAGCCTCACGCCCTGGAAGAATCCACCAAAAAGTGGTTGCCGCGAACATCAGGGCAGTTCTAACAAGCGTCGCTCCTCCGTACAGAATTCGACTAACTCATTACCTAGCAAGATGTTATGTCGCCACACTGGACCTATTGGAATCTGTGTTCGGGCGTCGAGTGGTCCCGCGTTCGACATCCAAGGACATGCATCTAAGGATTTAATCTCATGTAGTCTTTTGGAAGGGTTGTTTAGCGGCAGATTCTGTGTTAAGAATTGGCGTGGTAACTATTCTCTGATCTAAGTTCTTATTTCCATTTCAGGAGCACTGGTCATGATTCGATTCAGAAAACGCGGATTCACGCTGGTCGAGCTTCTGGTTGTGATCGCCATCATTGGCATTCTTGTGGCCTTGCTGTTGCCGGCGATCCAGGCGGCCCGGGAGGCGGCCAGACGGTCGCAGTGCAGCAACAACCTGAAGCAAATCGGCGTGGGAATGCATAACTACAACGACACATTCAAGGTTTTGCCGCCGGGCTTTACCAACGACTACGGCTTGGCAAAGAATTATTCGGGTCTGGATTACGCCCATCATGGCAACGGTACCACCGCAAGCCGTTGGTATGCCAGCTGGTCGTGGTCCGCCTACATCGCTCCGTTTTTGGAGTTAGGCGCCCAACATCAGACTCTCAACGTGACAGGAACGTGGGCTGCGCAATCACTTTTGAACGCGGAAGCACGAAACGTGCTTAGCACACCGGTCCCTACGCTTCGCTGCCCGTCCGATACCGGGAAAGATCCCCATAACAGCGGCGAATACCGCCCGGCAGACTCGGCCGGCACTCGGCTTAACGCGGCCTCGGCCAACTACGCGGGAGTCTGTGACGACAACAGCGCGAATATCGATAACGACCAGAGGAATTGCTCGGGGGTGTTCTTCGTGGATAGCGACACGAGGTTTCAGGATGTCGTGGACGGGACGAGCAGCACGCTCATGGTTGGCGAGAGGTGCCGTTACCGGCAGCACATGCGCTGCAGCGCGCTGCAGGACTGCGGGGCGGCGATCGTGTTTGTCATTGCAACCTCCAACCAGTTGTCCCATGCAAATCGCGGGAACGCTGCGGCGGTGGGAAGCGCCGCCAGGGGAATCAACTGGGACTCGGATGGTACGTGCAGCCCCTTAGACCTTTGGAATGCCAAGTCGAGCTTCCATTCGCTCCATCCCGGCGGGGCACAGTTCGTGTTGGTGGATGCCTCCACTCATTTCATCACTCAGAACGTGGATCTCACGACGTTTCGACGACTGGCTCACAAGAGCGACGGCAATCCTGTGAAGGTTCCGTAATCTTGGATCCCCACGAGGATGTTCAACGGGAACGATCCTGCAAAACAAGAGACGAAGGAACTATTGTCGTGAGGACGAAAAAAAAGATGAGAACGCGCTTCTTGGGAATTGCCGGCGCAATGGCTTTGTTGTCGTGTGCCGTTGCCGGTTGCGGCCGCGACAGTTTCGACCGTGTTCCGCTTTCAGGAACGGTCACCTGCGAGGGCATGGCGAGCGTCAACGGCGGCATTCTTGCAACGCCGGCCGAGTCGGGCACGAGTGCGCCGAACGTATCTGGGCTCATTGCCGATGGAAAGTTCAGCTTTCCGGCAGGCCAGGGACCGGTTGCCGGTTCCTACGTTTTCGAGATCGACCTGCAGATACCGGGCGCGAAGCCTTTGGCTGGACAGAGCCCGGAGGGCGAAATCGAAAGAGGCGGCCTCACGGTCGCCTACCGAAAGACGATCGATGTTCCCCAGGGCGGAAGCGACAGTCTGGTGATTGACCTCGCTGCCGCCGACAAGGTCGGAGATTCCGACGCACCTGCGTCCGGTGAAAGGTGAAGCCGACGGCTGGCCCTTGGCGATCTTTAGCGTGAGGAACTGCGGACACCATGCACCGATGGGCTGACGCCCACCGTTCGCCCGGATTTCTGAAACGTTTGGGGCGATCATGAGCAGCCCTCCGGCAAATGTGTCTGGCGATGGCCCAACGACGAGCACAGAACCAAGCAACCGCTGTACGAAGCTTCCGCTGCGCCGCAAGCTTCTATACGGCGCGATCACAACGGCAGCGCTCCTTGGGCTGTTCGAGTTGACATTGTGGGCGATTGGCGTTGCCCCTGCCTCTCAGAAATCGGACCCTTGGATTGGTTTTAGTGGGCAATCGCGCCTGTTCATTGACAGCAAGTCGCCATCGGGGCAGCCGATTCTGGTGACCGCCGAGAATCGGCTGTCGTGGTTCAACCGGCAGTCGTTCTTGCGCGACAAGCCGCCGGACGCCTATCGAATTTTCTGTCTGGGCGGGTCGACCACCTACGGTCGTCCCTACGACGACAGGACCTCGTTCGCCGGGTTTCTGCGGGCGTTCTTGCCGGAAATCGATCCATCGCGGCAATGGGAAGTCATCAACGCGGGTGGCATCAGCTACGCCAGCTATCGGATCGAAGTGCTGACCCGGGAATTGGCGCAGTACCAACCCGACCTCTTCGTCCTCTACACGGGCCACAACGAGTTCCTCGAGGACCGGACGTATTCGTCGCTCATCGATACCCCGGAGCCGATTCGCCGCGCGGTTGGTCTGGCGAGTTGGTCGCGGACGTTTTCGCTGGCGCAACGGGTCCTGCGCGGCACGCCTGAATCTCCGGATCGGCCGACGCTGCCGGCCGAGGTCGACGCGATCCTCGATCGGGCCGTCGGGCCGGACGCCTACCATCGGGACGACCGCTGGCAGGCACAGGTGCGCGCCCACTTCCGAACCACGCTCGGGCGAATCGTCGACATCGCGCGAGACGCGGGCGCAACCGTCGTCTTGGTGGTTCCGGCCAGCAACCTGCGCGACTGCGCGCCTTTTAAGAGCGAGCATCGAGACGACTTGACGAATGAACCGTTGCGGGAGTTCCGCGCCAACCTTCGTGCCGCAGAAGAAGCGATCCAAGCCGGCCAGTTCGCCGAGGCCCTGAGCAGAATCGACCGCGCCGTCCAAATCGACCCGCGCCACGCGGCCGCGCAGTATTTGCGCGGCCGCGTGCTCGTCGAGACGGGCGACACGAAAGCGGCACGCCAAGCCCTCGTTCGAGCGCGGGAGGAGGACGTCTGCCCCTTGCGGGCGGTCGAAGCGATTCAGGAAACCGTCCGCGACGTGGCCGCGAAGGGAAGGATCCCCGTGATCGATTTCGCGGCCCTGGCCGACCGCGAATCCGCAGACGGCATTCCCGGAGCCAATTGGTTCCTGGATCATGTCCATCCGACCATCGAGGGAAATCAACGATTGGCGCGTGAACTGGCCGACAAGCTCATCGAAATGAACGTCGTGAGCGCGCAGCCGTCATGGACGTCGGACGGGTTTCAGCGGGTCGCCCAGCGTTTGGCGGGTGAGATCGATCCCCGCGATCATGCGTTGGCGTTGCGCAACCTGGCCAAGGTGCTGAATTGGGCTGGCAAGGTTGACGAAGCCGATCGTCTCGCCCTGCAGGCCGCGGAGCATTTGCCGGACGACGCGGAAGCCCGGAGGATGGCCGGCTTCGCCAAGCTTCGGCTGAACCAGACGGACGAGGCGCAGCCCCTGTTCGAGGCGGCGCTTCGCATTCAACCCGACGACGCCCGCGCGCTTTGCGGACTCGGTGAAGTCTACACTCGGTTCGGACAACACGAAGCGGCTCGCGACTGTTTCTTGCGGGCCGTTGCCGCCGATCCAAAGCACGCTCCTGCCCAGTTCAATCTCGGAAACTCGCTCCGCATGCTCGGACAGCTGCCCGCGGCGGAAGCCGCCTACGGGAAGGCGATTTCCCTTTCGCCGGAGGATCCCGACACGCATAAGAATCTGGGCCTGGTACTCCTCGCGCAAGGCGACATCGACGGGACGGTCCGTCACTTCGAGACCGCGCTGGCCCTGGACGATCACGTCCCCCAGCGCCATGCCGACCTGGGGTATGTTCTGATCGACGCCGGCCAGACGCCGCGTGCGGAAGCCGAGTTCCAAGCAGCCCTGGCGATCGACGCGTCGTTCGTTCCCGCGATGTTCGGCAGGGCTCTTCTGTGCGAACAGCGAGGGGATCTGTTGCGTGCCACGCAATGGCTCCACGACGCGGTCCGCGTTTCTCCGGACGACGTGAACCTGCACTATTACCTCGCCGCGTATGCCATACAACGTGGGGACAAAGCAACCGCCAGGAAAGAACTAGAGACGGTCGTGAAGCTTGATCCGAGCCATGCCGAAGCACGTCGACTCCGGGCGAGCATCGACTAGTGCGGATGGATACCTAAGACGCGGAGTTGCGACAGGTGAGCGGCCCGGCGCTAGCCGCCGGTTCCGAACGGCACCGGCGGTGAGCCCAATGCTGCTTACTTTGTAGCGGCACGGCGCGAGCCGTCCGGTATTACAGTCGTAAAACCGGGCGGCTTGCGCCGCTCCGCTAACAGCCTACGGCGCGCTCATCGGAGTCCGCGACGTTAGAGGTCTTGCGAATGGCCCCCGACTCGCATCGTCTGCGACGCGGAGTCAGCATTTCCCCGGGTCCCCAGCTGACGGATCGCGCGGCCGAGAGTCCGGCTGTGGGCTGGGGCGGGGACCGAGGCCAGTTCGGGAACGCTGTAGGTCTTGATCAGGCTGTCGTAGAGAGTCGGGTCTTTCTGCGGGAGCAGGAGTGGCCGGTGCGCGTGGCCCGATTCGTCGATATAGCTGAAGTAGATCCGGCCAAAGACGCCGTCGCGCCGCTTGCTGGCGAATGCGATCCAGCGGCTGTTGGCAGACCAGCAATGCCACGACTCGCTGCGCGGGCTGTTGACCGCCAAACGGTGATACTCCCGCGTTTCGAGATTGAGGAGATACAAGTCGCTCGAAGATTGGTAGACGGGAAAGCTGCCATAGGCCGACATGCAAAACAGCAGCCACTTCCCGTCCGGCGACACGCGTGGCTCCGTGATGCTCAAGCCCGTATCTTCCGACAGCAGCACCGCTTCGAGTTCGCCCCAGTCACCGCTGTCGGGATCGTAGCCGATGCGCATCAGGTCATAGCGCACTTGCTTGTATTGGTCCAGGGGCAGAGGGTCGGCAGCGCAGAAATACAGGGAACGCCCGTCGGGCGACCAGGTGGGAAATGTCTCTAGCCGATCCGGCCGCGAAATATCCGGCGACGTGCTGACCCGATTCGAATCGGCATGGTACAAGGCGAGGTCGGACTCGCGGTCAAGAACGTCGCGGACCTCCCCGACGGCATGGAAGAACTGGATGATGTCGTTGGCCGAATACACGACGAGTTTCCCGCGGGGATGCCAGGCCGAGTAGGCCGCCATCGCGGCGCCGATCCGTCCACGGTCGGACTGGACGGCCTTGGCGAGCGAGCGGGTGTCGACCTTGCCGATCCGGCCGTTACCAACCACGATCGTTCCGCCATAGTCGATGCCGTTCCTGGTCCCGCGAGTCTGCAGAAGCATCCGGTCCGGATCGTTCCGGGCCAAGGTGTGGCAATTGACACAAGCGCCCCCAAACGACTTGTTCTTCACGACGGGCGTTTCGGAAAAGGTGCGGACATCCCGCTGATAGATGTCGATGTCGCCATAGACGGTGTGGATGGGCCTGATCAGGCGATAGAACAAATAATTGTCGATTTCGCTGTCCGCAATCGTGTTGACGATCGGTTGAAACCGCTTCCACGGTCCGTCGGCGTCGCGGACGCAGATGTCGATGGAGAATTCTTGCCCGCGATTGGCTTCGAGCAGTTGTCGCCACGGTCCCACGGGAATCGCAACCTGCGCATGCCGCGTCCGCAGTTCGATCGCCTCTCCCTGCGCCGCGTGAATCCGCACGGCGTAATCCGTCCCCGGCTCTTCAACCACGAAGTTGAGCGGGGCGATGTTGGGTGGAATTACGGTGTCGCGATAGTCGGGGCGAATCGATGGCCGCCGATCGAGCGTGGCCGCGGCTGCGAAATCGAACGCCGGACGGGGCCAGGCCAGAAACGCCCAGACTCCAAGCGGCAACACGCACGCTGCCACGATCCACCGGTAAACCTGGTTCTTCATTCCGACGCCTTCTTTGCTGCCCCCAGGGACGGGATGTTGTGTCCGAAAACAAGGGAAAAGAAATAGGTATCGTGAAAGCCGGGATAGAGGGCCGCAAACGCGGCGGGCGGGTTGCCTGCCGATCGCCGCTCCGCTTCTACGAAATCGACGAACCGCTGCCACGTCTCCGGACGGATCGGCCGCGACCCGAGATCCGTGTCCTCCTGCCGGGTCATCGCCAAGTGACAGGCCAACGCTTCCTCGACGTGCCGCGGAAACCGGGCGTAGTCCAGACCGTCAAATCGGTGGCGATCGGCGAACAACTTGTCGATCTGACGCGTCAGCAAGTAGTGGGCCATCAGGTATTCGAGGGCCATCCGATTCCGCGGGTTCCTTTCGAGCAGACCTTTCAGGAGCGTTTCCACGTTTCCCGCGTCACCCAGAGAATCGCGTTGGACCGCCAACTCGCGATGCGCGGCAACCAAGGTATCGGAGAAGGCTGGATCGGAGTCGAGTTGCTGGAGCATGTGACGCGCCCAGCTGCGATGCAGGAGGCTGCGGGCCAGCAGCAAAAGGAACCGTCTGGCAGCCTCCGGTTCCCTCTTGATCAGGTAGATCAGCACGAGACGTTTGAGGACCTCCGGCCGATTGCCGCATTGCTCCAACGCTTCGTAGGCCATCTGCTCGGATTCGTTGACGCGTCCGAGGTCGAAGAAGATCTCGCTGCACTGCCGTGGCGTGAGATCCGAGGTCCTGTCGATATTTTCATGGATCAGTGTCAGCGAGGGCGTAGAACAGATTTGTGGGTAGGCAAACATGCTGTCCAGCAGCTGGCCCTTGAAGAAGAGAGCCCGATTGATGCAGTACAGGATCTGCGGATCGTACGCGCGAGCGTCGGGAAACGGAAGCTTTTTGGCCCACGCGAGAACATTATCCCAACGCCGCTGTTCGGAGGCGCATTCGACTTCGAGCAGGCATCGTTTGGGGGAATCGAAGGCGATAAGGTCGGCGAGGACGAGAAGCAACAAGGTCGCCACAGGAACGGCCAAACGCGCCCTCCAACTTCGGGACTCCGGTTCGCCAGCCCTTGCGTTTGTCTGGTCTGTTGGATCTTCGGAACTCGGGAATGTCGCCGGCGAGTGGCGTCCGCGCCACGAGAAGAATCCCGCGGCTAGCAGCGGGAACGTCAGTGCGGCCGTGTGGACCGCGATGGCCTTCGGCATGGACGAAGGGATTGCCAACCAGTGTTCTTCGTGGGGTAACACCAGGCCCCGAAATGCCTCGCTGAGAATCAGATCGAACGGCCACCAGCTCGCAGCGTACGGCACGACCGCCGCACAGGCCACGCAGGCTGCGCCCAGCCAACGTTGGCGTTTGACGCTGCATTCGTAGCAGCCACAAAGGCAAGCGAAAATCGAGTACAGGCCCGCGGTGACGAAATAGATCGCCAGCGATGCCATGGCGAAGGCAGCGAGGCGAACGCCAACGTGGTATCCAGCCAGCCGGGCATAGACGTTCGCCCCCAGCAACGTGATGCCCAGGCCGATGCATAGCTGGATGGGGTGGATGTAGTGGCCAGCAACCATGAGGATGAAAATCGCTGGCAACAAGTGGACCAGTTCACCATCCGCACCGGTAACAGCCGCCAGAAACCCGCGAGCGGCCCCACAGATGAGCGTGACCAGCAATGTCACCACCAAGGCGCCGAGCCAGTCCCAAGCCAGCAGAGGCGAAAGGAATGCCGCCAAGTAGTCCACAATCCCTCCCGGATGCGTCACCATACCGCGGAAGAAATGAGAATCCAACACGAAAATGTGCGGTTTCTGCTGATACAACAACTCTGGGCGGATACGCCAGAAAACGTAGAAGTAGATAACGGCGGCCAATCCGATGGATCGCACGAGCAACGGAAGGACACACAGCTTTCGATTTAACATAGTCCGTGGCATTCGCCCTACCCGGGTTGGCTTTCGGCCGGCACGCAGGACCGTTCCAGTAGCTCCTGTTTTACACGGAGAAGGGAAAAGAGTGAAGCGCGAGATTCGAGAGGAATCTGATGGAAGGCCGTGGATCTGGCACTGAGAACGAGACGAGTGAGCGGCATGGCGCTAGCCCAATGCCACTTACTCTGGGACCATTGGGGGCGTTTTTGTTAGCGGAGCGGCGCGAGCCGCCCGGTTTTTCGAGTGAAATACCGGACGGCTCGCGCCGTGCCGCTACAAAGTAAGTGGCATGGGGCGCTAGCCACCGGTACCGAAACGGCCAAAATTACCGGAATGCGGGCGGCTAGCGCCATGCCGCTCACCATTGATCTGACAGTTGCTTCTCGAATGGTGCTAAAGGCGGCAGCAACATGGAGAACCGAGCTGGAAAACCGATCCCTTGTCGGCGACGGGTCAGGATGCCAGAATGAACCAGAGCGGTAGCCTGTGTGTCCATGCAGGCAGTTCGGCGGAAGAGGGCGGCAGCGGAATCCACAGCGGTTCAGTGGGGAGACAGACGATGGCGGAAGGAGTCTACCGGGGGCCGTTGGAGCAGGTGAACGAATGCTGCTGGCGGATTCCCAAGTGCTACAAGCCGGGGATGCGCGTCGATGGATTGATCTTTGCCGACGAAGAAATGGTCGAAGAGATCAAGCACGATCAAGCATGTGAGCAGGTCGCGAATGTCGCGTTCTTGCCCGGCATCCAGCACGCCAGCCTGGCCATGCCCGACATCCATTGGGGCTACGGGTTTCCGATTGGCGGCGTGTGTGCGACGGACCCGGCCGAGGGCGGCGTGATTTCGCCCGGCGGCGTGGGATATGACATCAACTGCGGCGTGCGGCTGATGCGTTCGGATTTGTTCTACCAGGATGTCAAGCCGCACATGCAACGGCTGATGGACCATTTGTTCGCCAAGATTCCCGCCGGCACGGGCCGCGGCGGCAAGTACCGCTACAGCCAGAAGGAACTCCGCAAGCTGATGACCGACGGCGTGGGTTACCTGCGCGATCGCGATCTGGCAACCGAAGGCGACGTTGAACATACGGAAGCGGGCGGCTGCCTGGCCGACGCGGTGCCGGAGTACGTCAGCCCGCGGGCCCTGGAACGTGGCTCGGACCAATGCGGAACGCTGGGGTCGGGCAATCACTTTCTGGAAGTGCAAGTTGTCGAGGCGATCTTCGACGAGCGGGCGGCGCGGATCATGGGCCTGGAAAAGGACATGGTCTGCGTGATGGTCCACTCCGGCTCCCGCGGCCTGGGCTATCAGGTCTGCGACGACGCGCTGAAGCATCTGCGCGGCGTGCCGGAGCGGTACGGCATCGATCTGCCCGACCGCCAGCTGGCATGTGCGCCGATCGACAGCCCCGAAGGCGAACACTATCTGGGAGCCATGTGCGCCGCAGCCAATTTTGCCTGGTGCAACCGCCAATTGCTGATGTGGCAAGCGCGGGAATCATTCGAGGCGGTTTTCGGACGCACTTGGCAGCAGTTGCGGATGAACCTGGTGTACGACGTGGCGCATAACATCGCCAAGTTGGAACAGCATGACATCGGTGGCCGGGACCGCAAAGTGTGGGTCCATCGCAAAGGGGCCACACGAGCCTTTCCGGCCGATCATCCGGAAACACCCGCAGCCTACAAACAGATCGGCCAGCCGGTGATCATTCCGGGCGACATGGGGCGCGCCAGCTGGGTGCTGGTCGGACAAGCCGGCAGCATGGAGCAGACGTTCGGCACCTGCTGCCACGGCGCGGGACGCAAGATGAGCCGCACGGCGGCGGTCAAGCATGCCCAAGGCCGGCGGATCGACCAGGAGTTGGCTGCCAAGGGCGTCATCGCCCGGGCCCGCAGCTGGCGCGGTTTGGCCGAAGAACAGCCGGCGGCCTACAAAGACGTGAACCTGGTTGTCGACGTCGTCCACCGTGCCAATTTGGCTTCCAAGGTCGCCCGCATGCGGCCGATCGGCGTGGTGAAAGGATAGTGCCAAGACGCTCAGAGTGCATTCAGCACCTTCTGGGCCTGATCGCGTGCTTTCGGGCTCTGCGTCCGATCGAGCACCCGGCGCATGGCGCTGCGGACGGTTTCCTGGTTTCCGGCGGCCAAGCTCTCGGCAATCACGCCAGCGGTCCAACCGGCGTCTTCGGTGATCGCCGGGTCGTCCAGCAGCGCGACAGCCAGTGCTAACGACGGTGCGCTGGCGGCGCGGCTGAGGACGCCCAATGCGAGCAGCTTTTCGTCGCGGCGTTTGGCCAATCGGATCGCGCCCTCCAGCAGTTTCAGGTCGGCTGGCTGGTCGCCTTCGGGACTCGCCAAACGCACCAGCCCGCGGACCGCCAGGACGTGATGCCGCAGATCTTCGGCGGACGCGATTTTTTCCAGCCGCGGTACCACGTCCCGGTCGGGCCACAGGGACAGCATGCGGACTGCCTCGTCGCGGACGCTCGGTTCCGGATCCTCCAGGCAAGACGCGACGGCTTCCAAGGCAGCGGAACCGCCCGAGCGCGCCAAAGCTTGCAGCAGCATTGCCCGCGTCCTGGCATCGGCGCCGGCCAGACCGGCGGTCAACGCCGGCACGCACTTGCCGCGCACCCGAGTACACAAAGCCAGCAGCGCCGCTTCCGCCTTGGTACGATGGGCATCGGTTTCGGCGGTTTGAAGGAGTTTCACCAGGTCGCCGGTTTGCCCTTCCTCGGCGAGAACTCGCAACGCGTCCAACGCGGCGAGACGAACCACCGCATCCGATTCGGAAGCACTGGCGACGACCGCCGGCAGCGACTCCGTGGCATTTCGCGCCGCCAGGATTCCCAGCAGCTGGACACGGATACCGGACGGGGCAGGGCCGAGTTGAGCCACAATCGCCCGGTTCACGCCTTCGCCTTTCAATCGCGTCAAGCTCTGGCTCGCGGCCAGCTGTTCGGCGGCCGAACCGGTCGCGATCCGCTGCGCGAGCAACGGGACGTCGGACTCGCTGCCCAGTTTGGCCAGCGCTCGCAGCGCAGCGGCACGTGTGGCCTCGTCGGGACTCTGCAAAACATCCAGAACCGCCGGCCTTGCCGCGGGATCGCCACGTTCACCCAGCGCTTCGACCAATTCCGCACAAGCTTCCGGACGCAGTTTGGGCAGCCACTGGATGAATTGCCGGGTGGCGGCTTCGCCGGGGGCTTCGCTCCGCACCTGCTGCAGGCCGATGGCACGCATTTCCTTGTCCGCGTCGCCAACCAGATCGGCGATCAACTGCAGCAACTCGGCACTGGGAGCCTCGGCCGCAGGCAGAGTCACGGCGCTGCCGCCCCACACGATGGCAGCCATATACGCCATGCCCAAAACGCGGGTCGGGGAAAAAATCTTCGCTGATTTTCGAGACAATTGCATGTTGTACTCACCCCTGAAAAAGGTGCGATTTTTTGGGATATCCGTGAGGCCGTGCCTTGTTGAACGCAACCGGCTGCGCCGAAACCTAGCCGCGTAGCGGGCGCCAGGATGTAGCCAGGGGCGTCGGCCCCTGGAGAACTCATACCATCCGCTCGCAATCCCCGTAGGGCGACGCTGTGAAGCATTTTGTAGCGGCAGGGCGCAAGCCCTCCGGTATTCCGCAGGTCGCCAAGAACCGGAGGGCTTGCGCCCTTCCGCTAACATACGTGATTTCCCCTTGGAAAAATGCTTCCCAACGTAGCCCGTAGGGGCAGCAGGTGCCTATCCTACAAATTCCTGGAGGCTCAAGCTACGGGCGGGACCGGCGCAGGCTCGCCAACCCGGCCTCGAGCGCCGCGGCGACGGTTTTCAACGCTTTGATCCTGGCGTGTAGCTTGTCATTTGCTTCGAGGATCGTCCAGGGGGCATACGTGGTGCTGGTGCGGCGAAGCATGTCCGTGACCGCGACTTTGTAATGGTTCCATTTCTCGCGGTTGCGCCAATCCTCGTCGGTGATCTTCCAGCTCTTGCCGGGCGTCTGCTCGCGGTCGCGGAATCGGCGGAGCTGTTCCTCCGGATCGATGTGCAGCCAGAACTTAACCAACACGGTGCCGTACTCGGCCAATTGGCGCTCAAATTCGTTGATCTCGCGATACGCGCGTTTCCATTCGTCTTCGGTGCAGAATCCTTCCACGCGTTCCACCATCACGCGGCCGTACCAGCTGCGGTCGAAGATCGTGATGTGGCCCGCCTTGGGCAACTGCCGCCAGAATCGCCACAGATAGTGGTGCGACTTCTCCTCCTGCGTCGGCGCAGCAATCGGGACTACCTGATAGCCGCGCGGATCCAGACTGCCCGTCAGGCGGCGGATGTTTCCGCCCTTGCCGGCGGCGTCCCAGCCACAGTAGACAATCGCGGCGGGCATCCGGGCCGAATACAACTCATGCTCCAACTGCCGGAGTTTCGCCTGCAGGACTTCGATTTGCGCTTCGTACTCGTCGCGCGGCAGCGACAAGCTCAGGTCGACCCGATCCAGGATCGAATGCTCCTGCGTCGGCGAAGGCTTGGGTTCAGGCATCGGCTGCGGAGGAACGCGGGGATGCTGCCGCCGGTGATCGAGCTCTTCTTCGAGCGCGTCGATGATCGTCTCGAAGACCTTGGTGCGCGTGTAGCGGTCCTGAGTGGCTTCGACGACGGTCCAAGGGGCGTGCGCGGTCAGCGTCCGCTCCAGCATCGTCTCAACCGCCGTGAGCCATTCGTCATACTTGCGGTTCTGCCGCCGCTCCGTTTCGCCGACGGTCCACGCCGTCGCGGGATCGCTCAACAGCTGCTTGTGCCGCTGCCGCTGTTCCTTGCGGCTGATGTGCAGCCAGAACTTGACGATCACCGCACCGGAATCGGCCAGCTGCCGCTCGAATTGCAGGATGTCCTCGTAGGCTTCGCGGACTTCGACGGACGTGGCCGTCTGTTCGACGCATTCGTCCAGCACGCGCATGTACCACGAGCGGTCGAAAATCGCGATGTGTCCGGCGGCGGGCAACTTGTTCCAGAACCGCCACAGCCAGGGGTAAAACCGCTCCGTCTCGTTCGGCGGCTTGATCGGATGCACGACAAAGCCGCGCGGGTCCAGCGCTTGGGTCAGCCGGTTGATGGCCGTGCCCTTGCCGGACGAATCCCAGCCCTCGAAGACGACAATCAGCGGCACTCCCGCTTCCTTGGCCGCCCGCTGGCATTCGCCCATGCGGACTTCCAGTTTGGGGAAGACGTCGCTGTAAATCTCCTTGGACAGCCGTTTTTCAAGGTCGATCAGCTCCAGCATTCGGCACGCTCGCAGTCTTTCGGGAGCCCGCTGAGGGGTGCTCAGCGGCCGGATTCCAAGGCGATTCGGGCAGCGAACCGCTTTAAGACTACGATAATCACGGATACCGGGATCGCAACCGGATGGGACGCATGATGATTGCCTCACTTCTGCCCGGTGGCGGCGAGCAGGCCTCGCACGGCGGCTAGGCGGACGTGCTTGGGCTGGTCCTCGGAGTTCAGCGCCTTGTAGATCGCCATCGCTTCCAGTTTCTGGCCGGCGGCCAGCATCCGCTCCGCACAGCTCAAACGGGCGTCCGCGACGACCGCTTGGAGTTGTCCCGTTACCTTCTTCTGGACCTCGCTCAACGCTTTCGCAGCGTCCGCACTGCCGATGGCTCCCAGTGCGGCGACGGCGGCGGCAGCGATCTGCTGGTCCGAGTTGTCCAGCAAGGCCACCAGCAACGGCGTGCTGTCGGCATCCCGGCGGACGCCCAGTGAATTGATGACGCCGATTTTCAACACGCCTTCGGTCTTCGGCAAGGCTTCCCGCAGCGCCGCCGAAGCGGCCGGGTCGGGGATGCGTTCCAGAGCGTAGCGACCCATCTGCGACAGCTCGTTGTTGGTCAGCAATTCCGCCAATGCCGGCACCGCGTCGGCCGAACCGATCAGGCTCAAATGCCGGCACACGACGTCCTTCGCCGCGCGCGGCGCTTCGGTCTTGAGAGCGGCCACCAATCGCGTCTCCAAGGTTTTTCGGGCGGCCGCGTCGCCATGCGTCGCAGCCACGGCGTCATCCAACGCCTGCAGCGAACTGCGGTCCTGCCCCCAGTCGTAGGTCTTGAGCGTCTCCAAAGCTTTGTCCACGGCCGCCGGATCCGGCGGCGCCGCGGCGCCGGAGGTCAGATTCACGCCAAGCAGAACGACGGCCAAGAGAACCGCGAGTGGGACGGTGATGCGAGACATGTTTGCTCCTCGTGTGAGTGGTGGGATCGTGGACCAAGCGGGAACACGGCAGGCCGTGTCAGACACTGCCACTGCTGCTGATTGTACAACTTTCCGCGCCGTAAACCATCGTCCGCGGGGCTGCGTCCAGCGAAGCTTCCGCGCACGCTTCCGGCGTCTCCCAAATCACCACCTTCGTCGCCGTCACGCCGGTGCCTTCGAGCAACTGCGGACAGACTTTCTCCAACAGGTAGCGGGCCATGTTTTCGGCCGTGGGATTGAAGGGCATCACATAGTACTTGGAAGGCACGACCAGGCGGGCCGCCGCGATCCCGTTGTCGTCCTCGCGGGACAGCAGAAAGCCGTGGTCCCAGTGCTCGTCGATCCAACCCTTGAAGCGGGCCTTGAGCACGGCGAAGTCAATCACCCGCCCGACCTGGTCGGTCTCGCTGCCGGTGACGTAAAACTCCGCGGTGTAATTGTGCCCGTGAAAGAACTCGCATTTGCCCCCGTGCCGGTGCAGCCGATGGCCGGCACAGAAGATGATGCGGCGCATGATCGTCAGGCTCATGATGGGCCTCCCGCCGACAGTTTGGGATTCTCGCGATGGCGGTCTTTGTCGCGCCCGGTCTTTTTTTCCAGGTTTCGCGCCAACGCGTCGGTTAAATCGACACCGGTTTGATTGGCAATACAAATCAAGACGAACAACACATCGGCCAATTCGTCGGCCAGATGATAGGCTTCGTCCGATTTCTTGAAGCTCTGGTCGCCATACGTGCGGGACATGATCCTGGCCAACTCGCCGACTTCTTCCACCAACTGGGCGAGATTCGTCAACTCGGAAAAATACCTCACGCCGATCGTCTTGATCCACTGATCGACACAAGCTTGGGCTTCTTCCAGGGTCATCGTCGTTCGCCTCAGGGCCGCAATCCGCCAGGGACGCCTTTGGTGACAATCGCCACGGCGTCGTGAGGGTGCAGGCTTTCCAAATGGCTGGCTTGAATCCGATAATCGGCCAGTTCGAGCGTCTGGTCCAACGCCGCGCGAATCCGCCGGGCCGAGTCTTCGCACAACATCAAGTTCTCGCCGTTCAGCCGCGCGAACTCCTGCTCGTCCCGCCGCTGCACGGCAGCTTGGACCGGCGTGGCGACGGCCGCTTCGATGGCGTCGATCAGCGTGATCAGCGGGTATTCCCGGCACGTCGGGTGCAGGATCACCTGCACCTCGGCGTGGCTCCGCTGACTGTGCGGCGTGGCCAACGTTCCGTGACTGCCCAGCCAGCGCAATGCCTGCGAGACGCTCAACCAGCGGTGGTCGGCAAAGTCCTCCATGAATTGCTGCTGTAGCAGCTGACGAGCCAAGGCGGCGGAACACGGGCAGGTGCTGGAATAGGCGACGCTGACCCGCAGCGAATGCCGGGGGCAACCGTCGGTCAGTGTACCTTCGACCCGCACCGGGTAACTGCGCCATGTCGTGTGATCGCTCAGCAACGAACACCGCTTCGCCAGAAACTCGAATTCAAACGCCAAATGACTGTGACGGCTGAGCCCCTCTTGTGAACCGACAAATGCCCGCAGCAGCCGGTCTACCAGCGGCAGACCGAATTCCGCCTCGTCCAACTCCTTCTGCAAGGTCAGGAACAGCCGCGACATGTGAATGCCTTTGGCGTGCGGATCGTCCAAGCTGACTTGGGCCGTGGCGTGGGCAGGCGTCAGAACGACTTGATCCGTCGAGCTGCGGACTTGCAACGCGACCTCGATGCCGGACATCCCCACGCGGTTCAGGCAGCCGCCGACGTGGGCCACGGTGTCTTGAACGATATCCGGCAAAGGCGCAGGTGGTTGCGCGTCGGGATCACCAAAGGCGGCCGGAGGAACAAGCGTCGTATTGAGCGTCATGACAGATTCCCTGCGACTGGACGCTCATTACGATAGCTTTCGCGGGCGCGTAGATCAAGCGACTAATTCTTTGCGCTCTCGCCAAGCGTGGAAACGTCTCGGCTCATGGCGACGGCCGCCGCCGAGTTCGCACTGGTCAGATTGGAGGGGATCGAGATCGCCGCCTCGATCTTGCCATCGGTGTACTTGGATGCCACTTGGGAACAGAACGTACCCGCGACCACGGAAAGAAACATCGCAAGCCACGTGAGGTAGTTTTGCTTCATAAGGGGAAATCTTTCGCATGGCTCACTGGGCAGGAGGCGTCTGCGTCCACCGTAGCAGTGAAGCATTGGGGGGGCGAAGTTGTACCAGCGCGTCGTGCGCCGCTACGAAGCTACCTTGTTCCGCATCGGATCGGGGATACACTGACCGGATGTGGATGGCCAAGTTGGTCTGGATCGCAAGATCGTCAAAGTCATTAGACTGCCTCGCGACGGTCCAAAGTTTAGCCGAACTTGGCCCCCAAAGCAAGCTCTGGTCAACGTTTCTGACTCGAGACAAGGTTGGGCTTCAGTCGGCCGACTGGCAAAAAGGCACCAGATCCGGCTCGCGTTTGGGTGTTGTTGTGGCGCCCGATCGTCGCGGCACAGGTACTGCACGCACTACATGCTCCATAACATGCATCGACAAAAGAACTTGCGACAACATGGCAGCATGGCTCTCCAGAGCCGTGCAGGGGCACGCGAGAAAGGTCCTCATGGCTGAAGTTCTCATCTGCCTGTCGGCGATCGCGGCGCTCGCACCGGGGCATAACACCCCGGATGGAGTGATCTTTCGCGCCGTGCAAGTGGTTGTACGATCCGACGTCATCGAGATTCGCTACCAGCTTGGCTTGAGCGACAACATGATCCGGCGCGAACTGGAGACGCTCTCCCAACCCGGAACGGCGATCCCGGCCGACGCCGCCGAGACCATCGCGCGCTACCGGGACATCATCGCACCGCTGCTTCCCCAACGGATGCGAGTCGCGATCGACGGCAGTCCCGTCGCAATGAGTATCCACCGCGCCGATATCGTGCGACAGCCGCACCGTCAATTGGAACTGGTGTACCACATTCCGTTTACGCCGGGAACGGCGCCCGCCAAGTTCATCCTTTGGGACGATAATTTCCAGGGCGTACCCGGCTATCATTTCGCGGCGATGCGGGCTCGCGGGAATGGTGCCGTGCTGCCGATCGGCGATGATAAACCGCTGGAACGCCTGCCGTCCGTGCCCGAGCCGGGCGAAGCCTTGTCGGTGCCCCTCGAACCAATGCGTGGTTTGGCAGCCTACGTTTGCCTGGCGGGCGCTGGTCCGCCGCCGACAAGCGTCCCCGCTCCCGCGTTGGCGGCGGCTCAAGACACCGCAGCCGACGCGGTTGTTTCAGACGTGATCACGCCCCCCAGCACAATTCCCTCTTCGACCGAGATGGCGGCGGTTCAACCTGCGGTGACAGCCGAAACGGCAGACGCGAATCGGAGCCCTGAACGAGTTGTCTGGTTGTTCAGCTGGGGCGTCGCGGCGACCTTGATCGCCGCCGCTTGGTGGTGGACGTCTCACAAAACGCGAAAGTGAGGATTCTCAAAATGGCAATTCGCGACTCCGGATCGCGCTCGGCGCAGGTCTCCTGCCTTCCGCGCTTGGCGCAGGTCTCCCGACCTCGCCGAAACCGCCGACCGCAGGTCTCCTGGCTTGTCTTTCTCGGATTCCTGCCGTCTCCCTCGCTGGCCGCTGAACCGGTCGAGGTCGTCCATGTCTCCGCCGCCAGCCAAGATACCAACGGTTGGCTGCTGCACTCGGTGCAGTCGTCCTTCCAAGCGGCCACGACAATAATTCACGTTCTGGTCCCAGACGGTCCGGTCCCGGCCCAGACGTACACGACGCTGTACGTGCTGCCCGTCGAAGCCGCCGACGGCCGACGCTGGGGCGACGCAATGCAGGAGTTGCGGCGGCAGGACTTGCACAATCGGCATCGTTTGGTATGCGTCTACCCCACGTTCTCGCACTTGCCGTGGTACGCCGACCATCCCCAGCAAGCCACGATGCGCCAGGAGAGCTACTTCCTGGGCGTCGTGGTGCCGTTCGTCGAGCGGACCTACCCGGTGCGCCGCGAAGCTGCCAGCCGTCTGTTGGTGGGCTTCAGCAAATCCGGCTGGGGCGCGTTCAGCCTGCTGTTGCGGCATCCGGATGTTTTCGCCAAAGCCGCCGCCTGGGACGCACCGCTGGCGATGTCGCAGCCGAACCGGTACGGCATGGAGGAGATCTTCGCAACGCAAGAGAACTTTGAGCGGTATCGAATTACGAGCCTGCTGAAGGAGCGGGCGATGGAATTGCAGACCGGGAAGCGGTTGATCCACTTGGGCTACGGCAACTTCCGCGACCAGCATTTGGCCGTCGAGTCGCTGTTGGAAGAACTGCACATCTCCCACGTCTTCCGCGACGGCCCCCAGCGGCCCCACGCCTGGGACAGCGGCTGGCTGCCCGAAGCCGTGCAGCTGTTGGTTCAGTGAGGAGCCCAGTTCAACTGCGGCGATTGTTGGAGTCCACGCTTCAGCGTGCCCCGTTGGAGTCCACGCTTCAGCGTACCCCGTTGGAGTCCACGCTTCAGCGTGCCACGTTGGAGTCCACGCTTCAGCGTGCCACGCTGGCGATGCCTGCCACCCAAGACACGCTGAAGCGTGAACTCCAGCCAATCCGCTACCGCCCGGCTTGCCGTTTGGCTTCGCCGACGATCAAGTCCTCGCTTTCCGGCGCCCAGCTGGCCGGCAAGCCGTAGTAAACCATCGCGCCGCCGCCTTCGTAGCCGCCTTCTTGCAGCACGCGGCGCGAGGCTATGTAGGCCATGACGTCGTTCGAGTAACCCGCCACCCAAGTCCGCGGACCGCCCAATTCGGCCTTCAGCCGCAAGGCGAAATCCACCACCACCTCGCCGCCCAGAACGATGAACTGGATGTCGTCGCCCAATCGCCAGACTTGGACGGGGTAAGGATACGTGGGGCTCAGCGGCCGGCCATCGGTCATCTGAGTCAGCAACAGTTTCGCACGAGCCGCTACATAGCGATCCTTCGAAAGCGAGTCTTGTTCGATCTGCTCCCGCGTCGGCAAGGCGGCCAAAGGCAGATCGATCTCGCGAAAATCGGCCGCCAGCTTGCCGGCCACCGGGTACATCGGTTTGCTCAAAACGTCGTTGACCGCCGTCGCCAATTGCCGTCCGTAATCGATGGCCAGTTCGACCGTCCGCCGCGGCAGCGGGTTCTGGTCGGCGCCACAGCCCGCCCAAAACATCGCTTGGCAGCCCGGCTGAGCTTGTTCGAGTTCGATCTGCGCGTAGCCGGGATAGTCGCCACACCATTCGAACCCGGCCAGCGTCGTGGCGTGACAAGCGTAGCCGAAGACGACCGCCTGCAGCTTGCCGGCCAAGTCGCGGACGGCCAGCACAGGCACGTCGTGGTCAACCGGGCCGCGGAGCTTGCCTTCGGCCCGTAACTGCGGCACCTGGTCCGCTGGGTTGTTTCGCCGATTGACGGCGAACGTGGCTGTCCCGCTGGCCCAGGAAAGCTGCGCGGGCTTCAGGTCCGACATGGCCGCATCGATCACTGCGAGGATCTTATTCTGCAATGCTGCGGTGTATTCCTCGATCAACTGCCGCTGCTGCGGATCCACGACCAAATCGTGCAACGGGGACAAGTTACGGTACAAGACCGGACCCGAATGCGTGTGTGAAGCGCACAGGGCCAGCTGCGACCGCTCCAGTCCGTATCGCTGCTTGAGCGTCGCGGCCACCGCCATCGCCAACTCGCGGCTGACGCCGATTAGATCCAGCGTGACCAATACCACACGCCGCCCCGAACCGTCCTGCAGCACCAGCGCTTTCGCCCACAGGTCGGTCAGATTGCCGTCGGCCGGACGATCGCGGCTGGCGTAGCCCGCCATCCACATCGGCTGCTCCGGCGTGATGGTGGCTTTTGCCAAGCCCACCTTCCAGGTGTCCTCGGCTGCCGCCGCGGGCGCCACAGCCAGTGCGCCAACGAAAAATGCCAAGCAGGCTACCCACGCCACGAGAATTCGGTATCTTGAGTACACGCTGGATCCCCCTGTGCCTGAAGAATTAGATTGCCAGTCGGATGTTAGTGTAGCTTCCTACCGCACGGAATAAAACTATCTATGCAGCCGCCCACCAACAGTCGCGAAATCTTCCGCCGGGCCAAGCAATTGATCCCGGGCGGCGTCAACAGTCCGGCCCGCGCGTTTGGCGGCGTGGGCGGCGAGCCCATCGTGTTTCGCAGCGCCCAGGGCGCCTACCTGTACGACGTGGACGGCAACCGCTACGTGGACTACATCGGCTCGTGGGGGCCCATGATCCTGGGGCACCGTCACCCGCGCGTCGTGGCTGCCGTGCATGAGGCCCTGGACCGGGCGATGAGTTTCGGCGCTCCGACCGAAGCGGAGAACACGCTGGCCGAGTTGATTATCGCCGCCATGCCGTCGATCGAGATGGTGCGGCTGGTCAGTTCCGGCACCGAGGCGACGATGAGCGCCATTCGGCTGGCCCGGGGCTACACCGGCCGGGAGGTGATCGTCAAGTTTGCCGGCAACTATCACGGCCACGTCGACAGCTTGCTGGTCGCCGCCGGCAGTTCGGCGGCTACGCTGGCCGTGCCCGATTCGCCGGGCGTCACCGCGGGAACCAGCCGCGACACCCTGGTCCTGCGCTACAATGATGCGGCAGGACTGCAAGCGGCCTTTGCCGAACATGGCCAGCGGATCGCCGGCGTCATCCTGGAACCCGTGGTCGGCAACATGGGATGCGTGGTGCCGACGCCGGACTTTTTGCAGGCCGCGCGGCGGTTGACTCGCGAGCACGGGGCGCTGTTGATTTTTGACGAAGTGATGACCGGGTTCCGTGTGGCCTACGGCGGCGCGCAAGCGGTTTTCGGCATCGCACCGGACTTGACCACGCTAGGCAAAATCGTTGGCGGCGGCATGCCGCTGGGCGCGTACGGCGGCAAAGCCGAGATCATGTCCAGCGTGTTGCCGGCCGGCAAAGTATTCCAGGCCGGGACGTTGAGCGGCAATCCGCTCGCCACGGCCAGCGGCATCGCCACGCTCCAGGTGCTGCGCGACGAATCGCCCTACGAGTACTTGGAACAGATCAGCGCACGACTGGCCGACGGACTGAACGCCGCCGCCGCCGAAGCCGGCATCCCGCACACTCTGCCACGCGTGGGCAGCATGATGACCCTGTTCTTCAATCCCGATCCGGTCCCCGATTGGGAGGCCGCCAGCCGCAGTGACCGCCAACGGTTCGCCAAGTATTTCTGGGGTCTGATCGACCGCGGTGTGTACATGCCCTGCAGCCAATTCGAGGCCCTGTTCGTCTCGGCGGCGCATACCGAGGCCGACATCGACGCCACGTTGGCTGCCGCGCGGGAAGTGCTCGCGACCGTGGGCTGATCGCTCAAACGTGGTCCCCGCGCGCATCTTGTAACAGTGCAATTTTCCGGGAAATCCCGAAGTGCCTGGCTTTGTTGGAGTTCACGCTTTAGCGTGTCTTTTCCGGCGGGCATGGCCCGCCTGGCACGCTAAAGCGTGAACTCCAGCGAGGTTCGCACCTTGGCAGACTCGCTTCACGGCAGATGCTTCCGCACGATGGCTGCCAGGATCTTGTAGCCCTCGTCGTTAAAGTGCAGGCGGTCCTTCACGAACAAATCCTCCCGCGGCTTGCCATCGGCACCGAGCGTCGCATCGAAGGCGTCGATGTAGTCCAGGTTCTTGCCGGTTGCGATGTACGCCTTGATCAGTTGGTTGGCCTGCTTCTCCCGCTCGACGTTGGCCCACCGCGACGGCGAGGCGTTGATCGGCATGTAGGCGATGCGGACGTCGGGAAGCTTGGCCCGCACCTGCGTGACGAAGGCGTGAAAGTCGGCGGCCACCTGCTCGGGCGTCTTGCCGGCATGAATGTCGTTGCCGCCGGCCCGCAGCACGATCAGCCGCGGGCGGTAAGGGATCACGATCCGATCCGCATAGAAGACGCTGTCGGCGATCTGCGAGCCCCCAAAGCCACGGTTGATCACCGCGTGTCCGGGAAAATCCCGGGCCAGCGTCTTCCAGCGGACGATCGTGGACGAGCCGATGAACAGGATCGCGCCCTGGGATGGAGGATTGACCTTGTCAGCCGCCTCGAAAGCAGTGATCGCGGCCTGCCAACGCTTGGGGCCGACCTTCTCGGCTGCCAGGAGTTGGCAGGCAAGCGTCCAGACCAGCAAGCTCACCACGAACGCGCGAACGACCAAATGGCGGGAAGGGATAGTCTTCATCGTTCTCATACGGTGGGCCTCGGATCGAGAGTCATGTTGCGCGAACCGGGATTCAATGTACTATTCGAGGCAGACAGCCGCAACACGCGGTAGGTCCTACCAACCCGCGGTCGAATTGCTCATCGACAAAGTTCGTCGGACGAGGGGCAAGCACCGTTCGAGAAATAGGTATCAGGTGCCGAGTGAGCCGCAAGGCGCTAGCCGCCGGCATTGCCGCCAATCGGACCGATCAGGAACCGGCGGCTAGCGCCTTGCCGCTCACTTATTTCTCGAACGGTGCAAAAATGCCAGTCCCACTAACGCTACGGCACCGCGTCCGGTTGCTTGCCGCGGCCGGGAGGATCATGGATAATCTGCGGTCTGTTGTTTCGGCCAACACGCGAGAATTGGTTGGCCGCCGCCGTACAAAGGAATTGCCCGTGGGTCCACATGTTTGTCCGTGGTGGGGTGGGTATTTTATCGACAATCCCCTGCGGCGCTGGCTGCACAACCCGGAACAGATCCTGTCGCCGTATGTCGAACCAGGCATGGCAGCCCTCGATTTCGGTTGCGGGATGGGTTTGTTCACGATCGCGATGGCGAAACTGGTCGGCGAACAAGGCCGGATCGTCGCCGCCGATCTTCAGCAACAAATGCTCGACGTGCTGCAGCGGCGGGCCGAGCGGGCCGGCGTGGCGGAGCGGATTCGAACGCATCGCTGTCAGCCTGCCTCGACGGGGCTCGCCGAGCCAATTGATTTTGCTCTGGCTTTCTGGTCGGCCCATGAAGTGCCCGACGTCAAAAGCTTGGTCACCGAGATCTACAGCTGCCTGAATCCGCAAGGCCGATTCCTGGCCGTCGAGCCCATCGGCCACGTCACGGCGGAAGCCTTCGCGGGCATGATCGAGCTTGCCGCGGAAGCCGGATTCCGCGAAGCAGACCGGCCTGCCGTGCGACTCAGCCGGGCCGTGATTCTGGTCAAGCCGTGACCTTGTTCGCAAAAAGGGGGCAGGACTGGCGTGTTCAGTTTGTACTGGTCAAGACCAATTGGCTTGATGTCGTTTCTGTTCCGTAGTTGGGGCGGAAGGTTGCATGTTCTCTTCATCCGTGGGTCCGCTCTGCCATCCGTGGGCCTATTGCTGCATTTCGAAACAACGACCCGCCAGATCAGTTAGACTGCGAAGCGATCTCAGCGTGCGGACGTCGCGGGTTATAGATTACTGGTTATAAATGGGAAAACGAAGGTGAAGTCGAATTGGTAAATTTATAACCCACAATTTATAACCGGCCTCTGCTTCCGTTGCGTTAGCCGTTTGTCCGGTCGTTGTATCGAAAAGCACCATACCGGCGAGTGTAGCGATCCGCCGGGCAAGCGAGTAGGGAACAGAATTGAGCACGTGAAATAACCCTAATTCAAGCGAAAACGAGACAAACTGAACACGCCAGTCCTGCCCCCTCTTCGTGAATCCCTTTTTCGTGAATGGCCATTTAGTCTGCTGTAAACGTGTCGCGCAGGAACTCGGCGGCCGATTCCCAGACAGCGGCGGCGGCGGGGAAGTCGACGGCCATGTGCCGCAAGGGCTGTGGCGGAGCGGCGCGGCAGCGTGCGGAGACGGCTGAGTTTAAGGGGAACTGGGCGCTGGGGCCGGCGGCCAGCTGGGTTTCGACCTCGGGGGACAGCAGGTAATCGACCAATCGCCGTGCGGCCTGCGTGTTGGGGGCGCCCTGGATCATGGCCAGCGTATTGGGGATGAACAACGCTCCCAAGCCGCCCTCCTCCTGGTCCGGATAAACGATCTCGACGCTCCGGCCGTTCTCTTTCTCGATCATTGCGTCGTCGGTATCCGTCAGACCGAAGGCCAGCTCGCCGCGGCCGACCGACAGGGCGACCTGCTTGTTGCCGCTCAGCACCTGGGCGTTGGCCTTGAGCTGGACAAAGAACTGCCGCGCCTCCTCGTCGCCCCACTGGGCGAACAGGACGGCGGCATGGGTCGCCGTGGTGCCGAACAGTGGCTTGGCGACGCCCACGCGGCCTTTCCACTTCGGGTCGATCAGGTCCCGGATGCTCTGCGGCCGATCCTGCTCCGGCACCAATTGCGTGTTGACGATCAGCACGCGGACGCGGGCTGCAAAGCCGTGCCACGTGCCGCCCGGCGATCGGTATTCCGTGGGATACCCCTCGGCCTGCTTCGTCGAATACGCCGCCAGCAGGCCCATCTTCTCCAGCCGCAGCGTATGCATAATCTCGTTGTTCCAAAACACGTCGCAGCGCGGCCGGGCTCGCTCCTGAATGATCGCGTTGACCAGGCCCACCGTCTTGGTCGACTCGACGTCGTACTTGGCCAGCACGCGAATCCCGGTCCGGCGCTGAAATTCATCCAACAGCGGCTCGGAGAACTCCCGATCCAAGGCCGTGTAGACCACCACCTCGTCGGCCGAACGCGACCAGCAGCCCAGCAAGGGAACCAGGACCAGCGCCAGACAAACCGCCGAAGGAACAGCGTGACGGCAACGGATGTTCCACAGACGTTCCCGCAGTCCGTCGGCCACCTTGCGTGTGCCCTCGCGGCGACCTATTCCGGATTTCCAGCGAGTTCTGCCGTCCTCCGCCTGGTACAGAATCCGTTCGCCGCCGGGCGGCACAGGAACATTCGCCATTGTTTCCTACTCCTTCTCACTCGGAAATCGTGGCTCACCATGGGGCAGGCCAACCAGATCGATAGCAGCATCGCCCAGACCGACTTGCGGGCTGTTGATTCAATCGGTGGTGGCATGTGGGGTAAGCTTCCAGCTTGCCGACGCTGCCTATGTTCAATTCGCTATCTTGCTTCCGTTGCCCATTTCGCAAGCTGGAAGCTTACGCCACGACTAAATCAACAGCCCGCTTGCGTGCCAGTAGTGCGGAGCATCCCCCGCGCCGCTTCCGCCTACCGGTTCGTCATGGTGGACAAATCCCACTGGCTGGCATCAAAGGGGCGATGTGTCTCCGGCACGGTCGGGTAACCGCCCACTTCCTGCTCGCTGTCCGGAATCCTGCCTTTGCCGTCGCGGACTTGCTGGACGATGCGCTGATCGACGGCGTCACGGTCCCACGGCCGGGCCCCTGCGTTGGCCAGCACGTACTGTTTCACGTCGCTGGCGGGAATCGCCTGCAAATCGGGCGGCCACGTCGGCGGCGAGTCTTTGGCGGTGTACGCGCCTGCGGTCAAGCGGACTGGATCTCCCGCCCGGTCGACGGCGAGATTGTCTTTCAAGAAGACCTCGCACGACGTTCCATTCGTGCTGAACAGCGGCAAGCCGGCCTTGGTGTTGGAGCCGTGATTCATGACGTTGCCCACGATGGCGATCTGACCGGAAACCCACGGATGCAGGCCCCACTCGCCGAGTTGCAGGCCGTAATGGATGGCCGCCGAACCGGGATTGTCGATCAGGTTGTTCACCACCACGCCGCGGGCTCCGCCTTTGAAATACGGGTTCCGCTGCCCGTTGCTGGTGTACAGGTTGGCGATCACGGCAATGTCCGTCGCGTTGTCGTGAATCAAGCTGCCTTTGGAATGCGCGCCTTTGCCGTGCGTGCTGTGGTCCAACCCCTCGGCGATGATGCAATGACTGATGGTCACCCGGTGCGAGGTCCCCTGCCTCCACTGTTCGACCGTCGCGCCGTGAAAACGTTCGCCCGATGCGGACAGATTCTCGTCGGTCGCCCAACTGGTGGAACAATGGTCGATGACGACGTCGTGGGCTCCGCTGCCGGTAGCGATCGCGTCCACTTCCCAGCCGCTCTTCTTGGCTGCGCCCGCCTCGCCGGGCCTGACTCGCAAATGCTGCAGGATCACGTCGTGCGTCTGGATGCCGATCCCACCCTTGATGATCGTAATGCCCGGTGAAGGCGCGGTCTGCCCGGCCACGGTCACATGCGGATTCGTGATGCCCAGCGTGTGCTTACCCAGATCGATCACTCCGGCCACCTCAAACACGACGATTCGCGGGCCGTCCGCTTCCAGGGCTTCACGCAGGGAGCCGGTCCCGAAAGCATGCAGGTTCGTCACCCGCAGGATCTGACCGCCGCGGCCGCCCGGGGTGGCCGCCGCCCAACCCCATGCTCCCGGCAGGATCCGATCGGAGGGCTGCGCCGCAGACGCCGTCGCGACGAGTATCGCCAGCCACACGGAACAACCCCATAAAGTAAACGCTTTCATTTCGCAGGTTCCTTGGTACTGTCCGGCAACTCGGCTGGCTGCCGAAATAATTCACGTACAGCAGATCACTCTTGTTGCGGCTGGCCAATGTAGCACACAACGGAATCGCTCGCATGAGCATCCCGCATTCTCGGCCGGGCCCTTCAGCGCAGCGGTCCGCTTGGCCGATGTTAGACCACGGCCCCTTAGCGATTTTGCCCGTAGGTCGCCAAGGTAGAGAAAGAAGGGAATCTGTGATGAATCTCCGAAACATGACGATCGGCAGCGTCTTTTCCATCGCGCTGGGAGCCCAACTGGCGGTCTTGCCAGCCGATGATCGCACCACCGTGACGAACCCCTTGCGCGGATCGAACCGCAGTTCCGCCTTCGATAACGTGTTCGATGGAAATCCATCGCCGTCAGCCGAAGACGCCTCACCACCGAGATCGCCACCCGGCTTGTGGCGCAATCCCGGCTCGTTGCGGACGCCGGATGCCACTCCCAGATCCGGTCGGGAGGCTGTCCCGAGCGAGCCGTCACCGGAGGCAACCGCCGGCGCGAATAACGCTGACCAGCCGCCTGCCGCTCAGCCGCCCCGGACCTGGATGCAACGGATCCGTGACCGTCGCTTGGCCCAACTCGAAAAGCAGGCCGAACGGCTGCGCGAACTATCGCAACAAGACAGCCAACGTCCCGCTGGAGCCCGCAACAGCGCCAATCCGAACGGTCGGGAAAACCCGGATCTGCAAATCGATCTCGGCATGCCCCTGGACGCTCCAGAGCCGGCCAACGCCGATCCCGCGCGGGTCGGCGATTTCGCTCCACCGGAAGGTACGCATCCCGTCTGGTCACCCGACCGATCGACTGTGCCGGCGGAAATGAGGCTGCCTGAGTTGAACCCCCCAGCCGATCCACCCATCGACATCCAGATCGAGGTGCCGAGCGACCCCGAACCGCCGCAGCCTAAACCGACCATCCAGGCTCGGCTCCGCAACTGGTGGTCGCCCACCACGCGATAGAACGCGTTGCAAAAATGTTTAATGTCCCCCGCGGTGAAGGTGCGGTTTTCTGGAAAAACGACAGCGTCGGGTCTTGTTGGAGTCCACGCTTTAGCGTGTTCGGCGGGCCATGCCCGCCGCACAAGACACGCTGAAGCGTGGACTCCAGCGAGGCAAGCGTCTTTTCTGGGGTGACGGTCAACCATCATCTCGCCGTGCCGGCTGGCCCGCGTTCTGCAAGAAAGCCGTCAGGGCGTCGTCCGGGCCGGCCGGCGTCCGATCCGACGGGTCGCTCGTGAAAACGATTGCGTGCCCGGTACTGTCGCCGGCCTGATCCGCCGGCGTTCGTCCGGCGGGTTCCAAGTACAGCGGTCCGGTGACTGCGGAGCCGTCGGCTCCGTCGGGGACTGCCAGGCCGGCATGCATCTCTTCCGACCATTTCACGAGTTCGTCGTCCGACATCCCGGATGCGCGGGCCAGCGTCAAGTAAGCTTCCTTGCCGGCCGCAGGCAGCGATGCTTGGACCGTCAGCCGCCCGTCCTGGCCATACCGAAACACAACTTGGACGGGCGTGCCCACGGGTAGATCCGGCGGCAAGTCGGCCACCAGCAGGCGGCCGATATGCGTACAGCCCTCGCCGGTGTCCGTGCCGCCCTCGACGACCGGGATCATCACGTCGCGCTGGCCGTGCTTGGCCGTTTGGAACTTGCGGGTCACCGCAGCCGGGAGAGGCGTGTTGCGGGCAATCATCACTTTACGGCGTGTCAGGCGAACCTCGGGATCGATGCCCAGCACGCCCAGATTCTGGGAATTCACGTTGCGCACCGAGAGGCGGCGGATCGCCTCGTTCCCGTGATTCAGCAACAGTCCCGCGTAGATCGCCGCACCGTGGGCCACCGCTTCGTCGGGCGACAGCGAGCGGTCGGGCTGCAGGCCGGACTCCTCGGCGAGCATCCGCTGAATCATCGGCATGCGGGTCGCGCCGCCGACCAGCAGCAGCCGCGTGACTTCGCCCCAGGTTGCTCCCGCTTCCCGCAACACGCTGCGGCAGGTCATTCGGGTACGTTCCACCAGATCACCCGTGAGCGATTCGAACTCGGCCCGAGTCAATCGCAGCCGGGATTGCTGGCCGGCGTGCGAAACCGGGATCAGCGTTTCGGAACGGGTGCTCAACGCGTGCTTGGCATCGCAGGCCGCCTGGATCAAGCGCTCCCAGGGGCCCGGCTGGTCCCGTAGTTCGATGCCGTGCTCCTGGCGGAAACGGTCCGCGGCGTGCTCGGCGATGCGTTGGTCCCAATCCATGCCGCCCAGGTACACATCGCCGGCGATCGCAACGGCGCGAAAGTCGGCGCCGTCGATTTCCATCAGCGTCACGTCGAACGTGCCGCCGCCCAGGTCGTACACCAGGACACGTTGAGGGTTGCCCGTCGCGAGGTTGGCGGTCAGAAAACGCTGTTCCCAGCCGTACGCGATCGCCGCCGCCGTGGGTTCGTTGATGATGTCGATCACGTCCAGTCCGGCCAATCGCCCGGCATCCTGCGTGGCCTTCCGGCGCGGTTCGTTGAAATACGCGGGCACCGTGACGACGGCTTTGCGGAATGTGCCCAGCTTCAAGCCGGCATCTTGCTTGAGCTTCGCCAGCACAAGCGACTCGATCACCTCCGGAGGAAACACGCGGCCGCAGATCAACTTGCCGAACTGCCGCTGCCCGACGTCGCGTTTGGCGAACCGCGCCAGCCGTTGCGGCTCCAAGTCGCCCGCCCGCAAGGCTTCCCGCCCGACAATCGGCGCATCGCGGTCGAAAAACACGGCGCTCGGTGTAATCAGTTCGCCTTCCTCGTTGGCAATGGTCCTCGGCTTTCCGTCAGCGTCCAAATGGGCCAACACCGAGAACGTGGTGCCCAAGTCGATTCCTACGGCAGGTTCTAACGAAGTGGTCATGGATCGATGGTCCGTTGTCCGTTGTCCGTGGGCTGAACTACCCCCGGGCTTACGCCAGGGGTTCGCCAGCTTGTCTGTTGTCCGTGGGCTGAACTACCCCCGGGCTTACGCCAGGGGTTCGCCAGCTTGTCCGTTGTCCGTGGGCTGAACTACCCCCAGGCTTACGCCAGGGGTTCGCCAGCTTGTCCGTTGTCCGTGGGCTAAAGCTACCCCCGGGCTTACGCCAGGGGTTCGCCAGCTTGTCTGTTGTCCGTGGGCTGA
>CAZXYZ010000036.1:89096-92442 GCA_964645045.1 uncultured Pirellulaceae bacterium
CTACCCCCGGGCTTACGCCAGGGGTTCGCCAGCTTGTCTGTTGTCCGTGGGCTGAACCTACCCCCAGGCTTACGCCAGGGGTTCGCCAGTTGTCACGGGGCTGGGGGCGGGAGTTTCTTGCCAGGGGTTTTCCCAATCGCCCCAGCCGGCCAGGTACTTGGTATACGCGGCGCTCTGCCCGGCACGCTCGGTAATCCAGGTCTTCGCGGTGGCGACCAACTCCTGCTCGCGCTGCAACGGCAGTTTGCCCAACAGCACGGCGACGCGGAGGAAGACAAAGTAGGTGTCGAGCACGTCGCAACGGCAGTAATCGTTGATCTCGGCCAGGCGTCCCGCGTTGTGCATGTCCTGGACCATGTCGCCCTGGACGTCCATCTTGCCGGGCTTGCCCAGGAGGTTGGCCGCCAGATTCAAGCCCCCGTTGAATCGCGTCGCGCCAAAATTGGTCAGCAGATCGTGCAGATCCAGATGCGCCGTCGTATTGTAGCGGCTGCGGTTCTGCTCCCAGTTCTTGTCCCCGATGTTGAACCAGACGGGAACGCTGATCCCAAAACGGAAGGCCGCCAGTTCCAGCAGCGGCAGGTCGAATGTCCGGCCGTTGAAACTGACCAGCGTCGGACGCCGGTACGCTTCCCAGCCGCGCCAGAAATGATCGGTAATCACATGCGGACGGAACAGCGGCTCGTCCAACGCGACGATGTCCAGCAGCGAATAGTCCGCCGAGACTTTGGCCACCACCAGCGACACCGGCACCTGGTACGTGTACGGGACGAAGTCACTGCCGGTGGTCTCCACCAGTTCGGCGCGGTACCGCGTTACCGCTTCGGCTGCCGACAAGCCCTGCCCCGGATACCGCACTCGCGAAACCAGTTCGCCGTCGGAAACGCTTTCGCAGTCAAACACCAAGAACTTGATTGCCGGGTTTGCCACTGATGCCCCCTTTCCAACGGTTGCCAAGTGATGCATGATCGGGATAATCCTAGCAGACCAGGGCAGGCTTTGACACGGGGAGACGCCGATGAACGCCGAACGCCTGTTGACGCGATTCCTGCAATACGTCCGGATCGACACGACCGCCAACGAGGCCGCACAGTCCTACCCGAGTTCCGCCGGCCAATGGGAACTGGGGGCGTTACTCGTCCGGCAATTGCACGAGTTGGGACTGGACGCCGTCCAGCAAGACGAGCACGGCTTGGTCTGGGCGACCATCCCCGCCACGGCGGCGGGCGACGCTCCGGTGATCGCCTTTAATGCGCATCTGGACACTTCTCCAGAAACGTCGGGAACGAAGGTCAGGCCGCAGGTGATCCGTAATTACGCCGGCGGCGATCTCGTCTTGCCGGCCGACCCGCAGCAGGTGATCCGGGTCGTCGACAATCCCGCCCTCGAAGCCTTGCGCGGCGCGACGCTGATCACCACCGACGGCACCACCTTGCTCGGCAGCGATGACAAGGCGGGGCTGGCGGTGATTGTGGAGGCCGCGGCCTATCTGACGGAGCATCCCGAGATCCCGCACGGACCGATTCGAATTCTGTTCACTTGCGACGAAGAGATCGGGCGTGGGGTCAAGCACGTGGATCTGGGAAAACTTGGCGCCACCGTCTGCTACACGCTGGATGGATCGGGCGCCGGCGAGATCGACGTCGAGACGTTTTCGGCCGACCTCGCAACCGTGACCGTGCGGGGAGTCAACATCCACCCCTCGATTGCCAAGGGGCGGATGGTCAATGCGGTGCGGGCGGCGGGCGAGTTCCTGGCACGCCTGCCGCATGACCGCTTGGCGCCGGAGGTGACCGACGGACGTCTCGGCTTCATCCACCCCTACCATCTCGATGGCGGCGTCGGGCAAGCGACGATCAAACTCATCCTGCGCGATTTTGAGACCGCCCAACTTGCTCGGCACGCGGATCTGCTGAAGAAGTTGGCGGCCGACGTCGAAGCCGTTTTTCCCGGCGTGCAGATCGAGGTTGCCATCACACGGCAGTATCGCAATATGGGCGACGGATTGGCTCGGGAACCGCGCGCGGTTCAATACGCCGAGCAGGCTCACCAGCGGCTGGGGATCACCGCCAAGCGGACGATCGTCCGCGGCGGGACGGACGGAGCATTGCTGACGGAAATGGGGCTCCCGACTCCGAACCTGTCTACGGGGCAACACAATCCGCATTCCCGGCTGGAATGGGCGTGCCTGAACGAGATGGTCCTGGCAGCCAGGGTCCTGGTCGAACTAGCCCAAGTCTGGGCCGCGCCGCCTAATGGGCCTGCTGAATTCGTGGGGTAAGCTTCCAGCTTGCCAACGAGTCGTGGGGTAAGCTTCCAGCTTGCCAACGAGCCGTGGGGTAAGCTTCCAGCTTGCCAACGAGCCGTGGGGTAAGCTTCCAGCTTGCCAAATACGCCGTCCAGGAAAATGTGGAATTTCAAGATGCTTAACGCTGGCAAGCTGGAAGCTTACCCCACGTATGCCATCCGGTAGGACCGGCCGGATGTCTCAAAACAATACACAGGCGACGCCGAACCACTGTATCGTTCTGAGACAACCGGAGATTACGCAAATTGGCCCAATTTTCGCGCAGCCGATCGCGATCGCCATAAGCTGTTGTTTGACAGATGCTTATGTCGCAATCCGCATTTTCCTCTTCTTTGGCGCATCGCGTGCGATTCTTCTAATCCGTGAAACGGTTTTCAGGGATTCTCATCTCAAGCCGTAAGCCGCACAGCGCGACGGCAGCTTGTCATTGGCCAGAGCGTTGCGGGTCGGCTGCGAGGGCTTTAGGAAAGAGGGACGACCGATGGGCGCACGTGGACCAAAAACAATCGATCCATCTCCGCAGGAGATTCTGCACCGTACGCGCGAGATCCGCGATACCTGGTCGGAACGGACGTTCCGGCTGCGTTCGGGCTGGACGGTCGACGCCGCTGATCGAAAGGATCAATGGACCGTGCCCGTGATCAACCTCGCCGACCTCTGCTTGGAGATTGGCGAGGAAGACGACTACCGCTACTCGTGCAACTGACTCGTTCGATCAGGGAGCCGGTTTCGCCGCTCCGTCGGCAGGGTCGTCGGCAAACGGATCCGACGCGTCGTTCGCCGGTTTCGCCGCAGGCTTGGCGGCCGGTTTCTCACCCGGCTTCGCCGCGGGCTTTGCCTCGCCGGTAACATCGGCCTTTGCCGCGGGCGGAGGAGCGGCGAAAGGATCTGTACCACCGAGGATGTCGCTATCGTTCTTGGGCGCGGGCTCTCCAGCAGGGGCTGACGCGGGCTTAGCAGCCGGAGCAGCGGCGCCAAAGGGATCAGCGGCAGCGGGCATGCCATCGGCAGCGGGGGCGGCAGCCGGAGCCGCGGGAG
>CAZXYZ010000037.1:0-54898 GCA_964645045.1 uncultured Pirellulaceae bacterium
TTTCCGAAGCAAAACACTTAGGCGGACTCCGGACCGTGGGAATCCAGGCTAGCGACCGCGGCATCGGTCTGCAGCCGGGCTGGTGTCCTGCGGCTGGTGTCCTGCGGACGATGATGAAACCTCGAGTCGAACCGGCTCATACTGCCGTCGCGTTGTTGACGTCCCGAATCAGCTTGTATGCCTTGAGCTTTGGAACGATGTCGCCTTCGCCGATCGTCAAGGTCTTCTCGATTTTGGCCATCAGCCAGACGACCTCGCCGGATCCAAGATAGCCGCCGGTGTGATAAACGGCCTTGCCATCCCCGAAGATCGCGTCGAACAGCCGGGCGCCGTCCCGATTCTGGAGTGGCTTGAACCCCAGGTGAACAACGCCGAGAACACGCTCCGGGTCTCCGGGTTCTCGGTCTAGTCGCACCAGCACCTCTCTTCCTCATCGCTTTCGCCACATTCCGCCGATTGCTCGTTACATCCCGCCAAGTCTCGAAGCGGCAAGACGTTAGGTCCGGCGTCCTGCGTGTCTTCCGGGGAGATTTCGGCCGCTTCGCTGCCGTCTTGCCATTCGCCACGATTCGCCCTGTTTTGTGCAAATTCGCCCCCTCCGCGCTCACCATGCTCTCCCCCACGATTCTGAACGGACGGGCCGCTGTCCGTTTCCGTCGAAGCCATCGCCTCGGGCGTTTCTGCCTGGGGCTGCAGGTCGGGCAGGGCGTCCAAGGCCGCCGTCAGGTCGTGCAACCGGGCGGGCTGTTGATTTGATCGTGGGATAGGCTTCCAGCCTGTCGAACGGGAAAACAGCGCAGACTAGTAACTTGTAAGTGGGCAATCCTGACAGGCTGGAATCCAGAACAACTCGAAGACCGCAAAACCGGTGCGCGCCTGGACGAGGAGCAGCGGCTGTTGTTCGTTCATGCCGCGAGTCCGGCCCCAGTTCAACGCGCCATCGATCGACCGCCCCGGAGCCAGTCAGCCACCGAGCGGACTGGCGGTCTTCGCTTTGCCTCGGGACTTGGGCGAGTTGGCTGCGGGCTTGGGATTGTACGCCGGATTTCTGACGGGAATCACGGCCGCCGTGTCCTGGAGAAAACGGGTGATGAGGGCGTTCAACTCGGGGACGAGTTGGGGCTGCTGGGCGGCCAAGTCATGTTGTTCGCCAAGATCGTCGCGCAGGTTGTACAGCTCCAGCTGGTCGCTGCCATCGTCGTTCTGCGCGTACAGGCGAATCAGTTTCCAATCGCCACGCCGCACGCTGGTGCCGGGATGCTGGCCGCTGGCCGGCGTGTCGTGCGGGAAGTGGCAATAGATCGTGTCGCGCTGCAGCGTGCCGCCTCGGAGCAGCGGGGCGAGGCTCACGCCGTCGGGCTTGGCTTGCGCCGGACAGGGCACGCCGGCCATGTCCAGCAGGGTGGGCATCCAGTCGATACTTTGGATGACGGTATCGTTGACCGCGCCGGGCTGCGTGACGCCGGGCCAGACGACAAGGCACGGCTCGCGCACGCCGCCTTCGTACAGGCTGGCCTTGCCGTTGCGCAGCGGCAGGTTGCTCGTCGGCGGCGCGGTCATGTCGGCGGCAAAACGTTCGCTCTTGTGGCCCGTGCCGTCCCTGCCGGGCCAGCTCACGCCACCGTTGTCGGAGAAGAAGACGACGATCGTCTTGTCGGCGATGCCGCACTCGTCCAAGGCCGCCAGCACGCGGCCGATGCCATCGTCCAGACTCTCGACCATCGCGGCGTAGACCGGATTGCGCTGCGGGTTGTTCGGATCGGCGAGCCGGCGATACTTGGCGACAAGTTCGTCCTTCGCGTCATACGGCGCGTGGACGCTGAACTGCCAGTAGTTCGCGTAGAACGGGCGGTCCTTGTTCTTGCGGATGAACTGGACGACCTGCGCGGACAACGTGTCTTCGATGTGCTCGCCGGGCCGACCCGCGACCTGCAGCGCCGGCGGGAACCTCCACGGCGCGACGTAACTGCCCGCCGGGCCCGGCCCTGGCCAGTGGGGCCAATCGACATCAAAGCCGTGGTCCAGCGGCGAATACGGCTCCGCGCCCAAATGCCACTTGCCGAAATGCCCCGTGCGATAGCCGGCCTCGTGCAGCACCTTCGGTAGCGTGACGTAGTCCGTCTTCAGACGCGTGACGCTGTTGGCGACCAGCACGCGCGTGTTCGGGGTCCCCTTCGAGAGTTGCTTGTCCAGGATCACCTGCGGCAGATGACACGCCGGCGCCGTAATGCCCGTGCGAGCCGGCCACAGCCCGGTCAGAATGCTGGAACGCGTCGGCGAGCACAGCGGATTGGCCGCGTATGCCTGCGTGAATCGCACGCCACGTTTTGCTAGCGCGTCGAGGTTGGGCGTTTGATGAAACGTGCTGCCGTAGCAGCCCAGATCGCGCTGCCCAAAGTCGTCTGCCAGGATGAACAGGATGTTGGGACGATTCGGCACGTCCGCGGCGGGAATGGAACTGCCGAGGACGCTGAATGTGCCGAGGATCGTGAGGCGGAGTAGGTGCTTCATCATAGTCACTGCATTCTGGGCCGAATTGGGCCGCGATCGGACTATTGCGTACGACGTTCGCAGCGGATCAACGTGCCCACTCCTGTAAAGGTGCTATTTCAAAGAAATCCGCCGCGACGGGCCTTGTTGGAGTCCACGCTTCAGCGTGCCAGGCGGGTCACGCCCGCCAAGAAAGACACGCTAAAGCGTGGACTCCAGCGAGGAAAACGCCCTTTCCTCGCTGACGCTTCGGGTTACGATTTGCAATTGTCCGAGCGCGGCTGCGTTTGCCCGGTTTCATGCACTAGATCTTCACCAATCCGCCCGTTTTGACGGACTCGGTCTGCTTGTGGCACAGGATGATTGCATCGCGTGCCAAGTCGCCGGACAGGATAGGCGAAGGCTGATTGGCTTCCGCGCACTTGACGACTTCGGCGATTTCACCCACGAACGCTTCGGACGGGTCACCGCCGCCGATTTCGGGCCGGACGACTTGTCCGTCCGCGGTCAGAATCTTCAGCGGCATCAATTCGCCTTTGTCGGCAAAACCTGCGAACTCGTAGTGCAGGGTGGCTTTTTCCAGGTGGATCTCGAATCCGTGGGTAAACGAGCGGCCTTGCTGGTTGATGACGCCGCTGACGGCACTAACCACCAGCGACGGGTCGTGGAAATGGAACATCGTGTTGCAGTATTCGACGACCTCACCCCGCATCCGCCCGACGGTGACCAGCGACTCGGGCATGCCGAACAGCAAGCGGATCAGATGGGCGTCGTGGACGTGCAGGTCGATAAGTGGCCCGCCGCACCGTTTCGGATCCCAGAAATCCTTGAGCCACGTGGGATCCGAGATCACGCGTTTGAACGTTCCGCCCAGCAGCTTGCCGTATTGTCCGCTGCGGATCAACTGGACCGCATGGGCGTATTCGGGGAAGAATGGCAAGACGTGGCCGATAAACAGCTGTTTTCCAGCTGCTGAGGCGGCCTGCACCATCTCGCGACAGTCGTTCGTGGTGAGCGCCATCGGCTTCTCGCAAAACACGTGCTTGCCCGCTCGGGACGCGGCAATCGCAGCCTGGGCATGCATCGACGGCGGCAGACAGCAATCGACCACATCCACGTTGGGATCGGCCAGCATGTCGTGGAAATCCTTGTACTTGGCGACCCTCGACAGATCGACCATTTCGCCGGGCGGGCCGAAATTGCCCTTGATGTCCCGCCAGTCGCCGTTCAGTCGTTTCTCGATCGGTTCCGAGACGGCGACCAACTGCACGCCGCTCACTTTCTGGTATCCCAAGTAGTGAATCCAGCCCATGAATCCAATTCCGGCAAGACCGACGCGGATCATACGAGTGACTCCTTTAGATTTGGCGGAAACTGGCGAAGAGCCGTACAGTCTAACGATTTCCAGAAGTGACAACAACCAAGCCGGGCGGCAAGCCGGTTACCTTGCAAGGAACGGGTTCCCGTTTATAGTTACAGTTTCCAAAACCTGGGCTGGATGGCAGGCAGCGGTGCTGGCCGGATGCTGTTTCTTGCCCCTTTGGCGAACCAACTTGGTCACTGTAGCGTACTTACGGCTACAACTCGTTCAACCACGGAGAAACTACATGGACAAGCCAGTCGCCGCAGCGGGAACCGCGTCCCTTGTGGCTGGGGATGGGTCGTCTGGTCCGGATTCCGATGTCGTCATCGAAACGCGCAATCTTTCTAAGACTTATCGCGATTTCTGGGGCCGTCAGAAAGTGCGGGCGCTCAAGGCTTTGGACCTGGAAATCCGCCGCGGCGAGATTTTCGGGCTGCTCGGCCCCAACGGCTCGGGAAAAACGACCACGATCAAGCTGATCCTGGGACTGCTGTTTCCCACCGGCGGCCGGGCTCTGGTCTTCGGCAAGGACGCCAGCGACGTCGCCAAGAACGAACGGATCGGATATCTGCCCGAAGAATCCTATTTGTACAAATTCCTGAACGCCGAAGAAACGCTCGATTTCTACGGCCGGCTGTTCGACATGCCCGCTTCGTTGCGCAAACAGCGGGTCGATCAATTGATCGAACGCGTGGGCCTGAACTGGGCGCGGCGGCGGCAACTGAAGGAATACTCGAAAGGGATGACTCGCCGCATCGGCTTGGCGCAAGCCTTGATCAACGATCCGGAACTGGTCGTGTTGGACGAGCCCACGACGGGCTTGGATCCGATCGGCACGCGGGAGATGAAGGACACGATCTTGGAGTTGCGGGAGCAGGGCAAGACCGTGTTGATGTGCAGCCATCTGCTGGCGGACGTCCAGGACGTGTGCGACCGGATTGCCATTCTGTATCAGGGTGAACTCAAGGAACTGGGACGCGTGGACCGGCTGTTGACGGTGCAAAACGTCACCCAGATCCAGGTCCGTGGGTTGCCGGAGCAGGCCAAGCGGGAAATCCGCCAGGTCATCGAGCGCAGCGGCGGCGAATTGTTGAGCATGGACAATCCGACGACCACCTTGGAAGACCTGTTCTTGAAGATCGTGCAGGACAGCGAGGCTCATCCCGGACGCCGCGCTCGCGAGGGAGAGTAGGTGCATGGAACTGGAAAAAGAAATTGTTCCGTTGGTCGATTGGCTGTTTCCCAGCCTGCGTGGTCCCGGCGCGGTGGTGCTATTTGTCGCCATCGTCGCGGGGTTGTCCGTCGTCGCCGTCTTCGTCGCCTACTTGCGGATGGCGATCCGTCTGGGGCCCGGCGAAGGCTTCTATGCGGTAGCCAAGGCGATTGCCACCGCCGTCTCGTCCGATCTGCCGGGGACCAGTTTGCGGCGGATCTGGGCCATGACGCGGCTGTCGATCCAGGAGGCCGTGCGGCGGCGGGTGTTGATCGGCTTTGGCATCTTTGCCGTCGTGCTGCTGTTTGCCGGCTGGTTCCTGGACACCGACAGCGATCACCCGGCGCGGCTGTATCTCAGCTTTATGCTGACCGCGACGCAGTTCATGATCCTGGTGCTGGCGATCCTGCTGAGCACGTTCAGTCTGCCGGCGGATATCAAATCCAAGACCATTTACACGGTGGTCACCAAGCCTGTGCGGCCCGGCGAAATCGTGTTGGGCCGGGTCTTGGGGGTGGTCCTCGTCAACACGGCGATCCTGGTGCTGATGGCCGTCATCAGCTACGTGTTTGTGCTCCGCGGCATGGCCCATCAGCACGAAATCGGGGCCGAGGACATCGAGCGGACCAATCCTCCGGCGGGCTGGCAGGGGGTCACCAATCGCACGTCGCACCATCGTCACCAGGTCACACTGGACGCCGAGGGCCGTGGGCGCACGGATTTCGTCCGGGATCACGATCACGAGGTCTGGACGACGGGCACAGGCAGCGAGCAGAAGTTCGTCGTCGGCCCGCAGCAAGGAGCTCTGGTAGCGCGCGTGCCCAGGTACGGCAAGCTGCGTTTCGTGGACCGGACCGGGCGCCCGAGTGAAGGCATCAGCGTGGGCAAGGAGTGGTCGTACCGCAAGTACATCGAGGGTGGTTCGCTGGCCTCGGCGGTGTGGACGTTTTCCCGGCTCGCGCCGGGCGATTTCCCGGAGAACCTGCCGCTGGAGATGAATATCAGCGTTTTTCGCACGTACAAGGGCGACATCGTCTCCGGCATTTTGGGCACGATCACCGTCAAGCACCCGCGGACGGGGCTCAGCAGCGAGCCGATTCCGTTCACTGCCAGGGAGTTCACGGTCTACCGGCACGAGATCCCGCGCAAGTTGAAAGCCGTCGAGGCCAACGGGACGTTGAAGGACATCGACCTGTTCGAGAGCCTGGTGGACGAAGACGGCAACGTCGAAATTGCGATTCAATGTTCCGAGCGGTCCCAGTATTTCGGCATGGCCCAGGCGGACGTCTACGTCCGGAGCGGCGACGCTCCGTTTGCTTTGAACTTCGGCAAGGCGTATACCGGCCTCTGGCTGCAGATGGTCATCATCACGTGCTTCGGCGTGATGCTCAGCACGTTCCTCAGCGCTCCCGTCGCGCTCTTTGCGACGGGAGCAACGCTGGTCGTCGGCCTGTTCCGCGGGTTCATCATCAGTGTGGCGACGGGCGAGCAGGTCGGCGGGGGACCGGTCGAGTCGTTCGTCCGCATTATTACGCAAATGAACCAGACCATCGAACTCGATCTGGGCAAACCGGTCGAGTGGATCATCAGGGGTATCGATGCGGCGCTGATGTTCTTGATGTGGATCGCCGCCAACGTGTTTCCCGATTATCGGGCGCTTGATACATCGCGTTTCGTGGCGTACGGATTCAACATTGACGGGAACCTCTTGGCCCAGCACTGCTTGATCGCTCTGGCGTATTTTGTGGTGCTGTCCGTGTTCGGCAACTTCTTCTTGAAATCACGGGAGATCGCGGCATGAGCCAGGATCTGTCCTTTTGGCGCAAGGTGGTTTACATCGGCGTCATCGTGCTGCTGCTGTTCCCGCTATTTTGGATCGGCCAGCCCGCGACGCGGACCAGTGCCGGCGGCGTGCTGGCCCGCTTGCGCGCCGACAACGACCTGTCGCAGGCGGAACTGGGTGAAATCGATCCGGCGGGCGAGTCCATGAAGCTCGCGACGTTGGGGCTGCGCAACGTGGCGGCCAACCTGCTGTGGGAAAAGAGCTTCGAGTACAAGAAGAAAGAAGACTGGGACGGACTCTCGGCCACCTTGAACCAGATCACCAAGCTGCAGCCCAACTTCATCACGGTTTGGGAGCATCAGGCCCACAACTTGTCGTACAACGTGTCGGTCGAATTCGACGACTACCGGATGCGCTACCACTGGGTCAAGAAGGGGATCGACTTCCTGGTCGAGGGCATCCACAAGAATCGCGAGAACCCTCGGTTGCTGCACAATACCGGCTGGATCACGGGCCAGAAATTCGGCCGTGCCGACGAGCACGTCCAATTCCGCGAATTGTTCCGCAAGGACAAGGATTTCCACGAGTCCTTGTACCAGAATGGAGTTCCCATCGACGATGCCAAGGGCTGGGACACCCGTCCGGACAATTGGCTGGTGGGACAGTTGTGGTACCAGCGGGCCGAGCGGGCCGTGGATGCCGGCTTGCCGCTCAAAGGCAAGAGCCCGCTGATCTTCCACGCGGACAACCCCATGTCGCGGATTAACTACTCGTCGACGATCGAGGAGGAAGGCGTACTCGGCGAGACGGCCCAGTTGGCCTGGTACGAGGCGGGAAAAGGCTGGACGCAATACGGACGACGCCCCATTCCCACCTCGTGGGGTCATAATGTCCGTTTGGGCGAATACGACCAGGTCAACGAGGAAATCGAGCGGGCTAGACAGCGGTTGGAGCAGTTGGCGCCCGGCGTCCGCGAGCAGATCCGGCAAGAGAAGATCGCCGCGTTGAGCCCCGAACTTCGCGCGGCGCTCGACATCCCCGAAGAACAGCTGACGGAGCAGAATTACCGCCAGCACGGCGAGGCGGCGGCCAAGACGGCAGTTACCCATAGCGAGGTGGCTCAGCGCGCGCCGGAACAGGACCGCGACGCGGCGGAGAGGGCGGCCGAACGGCTGAGCGAACAGGAACTGATGTCGTCCCGGGTCGCGCACTACCGCAGCATCGTCAATTACGATTACTGGGATCTCCGTTGTAAGGCGGAACAGACAGCAACCGCGGTCGCGGCACGCGAGTTGTTGTACAAAGCCAAACGGGCCTACGACGCGGTCGAATTGGAAAACGCCCGCAAGCTGTACGAAGCGTCGTGGCGCGACTGGCGGAAGATTTACGACGAGTATCCGCGTTTGATGGATGACATTTCCGCAGAAGAGTTGACGAGCGGGATCAAACAGTACCAACGCTTGCTGCAACAGCTGGACGAGGAAGTGCCGGCCGATTTCCCCTTGATCGATCTCCTCAAGAAAATGCAGGACCGCGACGAGGGAATCAAGCAGATGTACAAGCAGCTCGGCACTCCGTTGACGGGCGCCGAGGAGCCGGAGGCGAAAGGGACGCCGGAACAACCGAAACCCGGCGATGCGAAACCCGCCCAGCCGGACGGTGCTGCCGCCAAGCCCGACGCTACCCAGGCCAAGCCCGCGGCCGAGCCGGCCAAAGAGGTCCCGGCATCCGAAACGCCCAAGCCGGCGGCGGAAGAGGCTAAACCGAAGGCGGAGGAGGCCAAGCCGAAGGCGGACGAGCCTAAGCCGGCGCCGGAAGAACCCAAGCCAGTTGCCAAGTCGCCCGAATCCGAGCCCCAGGCCAAGCAGCCGGATGCCGAACAGGAAAAGACCGAGGCGGAACCAGCCAAGCCCTAACCCGAATCCGTCAGGAGAACATTGCGGCCGGAACGGTTGCCCAAGAAGTGAAGATTCTTGGTCCGAGGACGCCGATGGCCGAAGGCAAGGAAAAACGCTTAGGCAAATACCAGCTCGTCCGGCGACTGGGCCAAGGGGGCATGGGCGTGGTCTTGGAGGGATTGGACACCAAACTCCGGCGCCGCGTCGCCATTAAAATCCTGCCCAAACCGCTCGCCGCCAAGCCGGACGTCGTGCAGCGGTTCTTGCGCGAAGCGCGGGCGGCGGCGGCGTTGAACCATCCCCACGTGGTGACGGTCTACGACGCCGACGAGCAGGACGGCTATTGTTTTATGGTCATGGAGTTGCTCACCGGCGGCAGCGTCCAGGATCTGCTGAACTCGCGGCGGCTGACATGGCGTGAAGCCACGCAGATCGCGGCCGATGCCTGCCGAGGCCTGGCGGCGGCACATGCCCTGGGACTGATTCATCGGGACATCAAGCCGGCGAACATCATGCGCGCGGCGGACGGGGCGGTGAAGCTGGCCGATTTCGGACTGGCCAAGTCCGTCAACCAGGATGCCTCGTCGCTGACCGAGCAAGGCAGCATCCTGGGGACGCCGCATTACATGAGCCCCGAGCAATGCCGCGCCGAAACGCTTGACGAACGCAGCGATCTATACTCCCTGGGCGCCACGTATTTCGCATTGCTGACCGGGCGGACTCCCTACGCCACGGCGGGAACGGTGCAGACCATGTTCGCCCACTGCTCCCTGCCGGTTCCCGACCCGCACGAAACGGACCCGGAGATTCCGCGCGTCTGTGCGGCCGTAGTGCAGCGGGCGATGGCCAAGAATCGCAGCGAACGGTTTGCCAGTGCCGGGCAAATGCTGACGGCGCTGGCGGCAGCGCTGCAGGCGGAACCCGCCGAACACCACGGTTTGGCGATTCCCGCCACGATTCCGCCACCGCCGTTTCTGGACATCGCGACAAGTTCGGCGCGTTCTCCCGCGCGGTCCTTGCCGCCGGAACATCGGAACAGCCAACTGGGCCAGGGCGGCAACACAACCTCGGATCACGTGGCGGCGGGGCTGGAACCCGCGCCGAGCGAGCCGGCCGCGCTGGCTCCGGTGACTCCGCCGCCCTTGGCGAACCAGGCGGCCTGGGGCGGCGATAGCGCCGTCAACGGTGCGGTGGCCGCCGCAGTCCAGGCCGGGCCGCGGAGCACGTGGAACTTGCGCCGGTCCTCGCAGCTCAGGTCGCCCGGAACTCGGTTCGTTGTCAGTATCGCGGCCGCGGTGCTCCTGCTGTTGCTGGTCGTGCTGATGATCGTGTGGGACCAACGGCAGCCGGGCGGCACGGCAGCGCCGCAGACCATGCGGGCGAGCCCCACCGGGCTCATCATGATCGAGGCTGAATTCGATTTGCCGGTCGCGCAGGGCGAAGTCCGCGGATTGGCGTTCTCGCCCGACGATGCATTCGTCTATGTTGCCGGCGCCGGCGGCAGCGTCCAGAAGTGGAACTTGGCGTCGCGTACGGCCACTCAGGAGTATCGCGGCCAACAGGGGCAGGTCAAAGCCCTGGCGCTGTCCGCCGACGGTCGAGTGCTGGCCGCGGGCGGGGGCGCCCAAACGCTGGACGTCTGGACGACGGATGACGGCCAGACCATTCATCACGAAACGCTGGGCGGCGGCGATCTCATCGCGCTGGCGTTCAGTCCCGACGATCGTTGGCTGGCCGTCGGCACGCACGCGGTGCTGCGGCTGTATCGCGTGACGGACGGGAAGCTGGAATTGCAGCGGGAATTGGCCAACAGCGCGACGCGGCCGGTGAACGGGTACATCGTATCCGGCGTGACGTTTTCGCCGGACAGCGCGCGGCTGGCGGCCGTCACCTGGGGCGAGACGTCCCTGGCCGTGTGGGAGGTGGCGACGCAAAAACTGCTCGACGCCCTGCCGCAGCGGGAACACGAGCCCACGGCGGCGGTGTTCTCGGACTCGGGGCACGGCTTGGTGTTGGGCTATCGCACGGGCGAGATCAAACGCTGGCAGCCGCAGACCAAACGTCCACCGGAAAACTTGAAGTCCGTGCCTGCCGACGTCCGCGCGCTGGTATTGGCTCCCGATCGGCGGACCCTGGTGGTCGCCGGCCAATGGGGCGGACCGCTGAGGTTGTGCGATCTGCAGACCGCCGGCTCGGTCCGCGAAATCCCGGACAACTCGAACGCGGCCAGTTATTGCCTGGCGTTCTCGCACGACGCCCGGCGGATGGCTTCGGGCGGCGGCAGCGAGACGACGGGCTTCGTCAAACTCTGGCGCGTCGTGCCGGCCTCGGCGGCACCGCTTCCTCCGGGCCGTTGAACGAGGCGGCGTTCAAATTCGAAGGAACCGCGGGCCTTGTGCGGAGCCCCTGCATTGCGATGATGCTGCCCAAGGCGAACGGCGGGGCATAAGCCCCCCGGTTTTTACATCGCCCCGATATTGCGATGATGCTGCACCAGGCGAACGGCGGGGCATAAGCCCCCCGGTTTTTACATCGCCCCGGTTGCGATGCTGATGCACTAGGAGAAAGAACATGAGCGCCAACGATGGAGGTCCAATGGGTCGGAGCGAGTTTCTGGAACATATCTCCACGCATTGGCCGCAGATCAACAATCCGACGCAGTTTGTCATGCGCTACGCGCCCGCGATCCAGCGTTACATCGCCGCGATTGTGCGCAATCCGCACGACGCGGAGGAGGTCTGCCAGGATTTTCTGGCCAAGGTCTTCCAACAAGGCTTCGACCCGAACGCCGTCACGCGCGGCCGGTTTCGCGATTATCTCAAGGCGGCGGTGCGCAATGCGGCGCTGACGCATCTGCGGAAGCCCCGGGCGGCCGTGCAAGATGTCGACCTGCTGGCCGATCTCGCCGCGCCGAATTCGCCGTTGCCCGAAGCGGATCAGATTTGGAACAGCCAGTGGCGAGCCTGTCTGCTGGAACGGGTCTGGCAAACGCTGGAGAGCAGCGAAAGCCAGATGCCGGAGAGCCTCTTCTACACGGTGCTGCGCATGGAGGCCGACCATCCGGAACTCAACTCCGAACAGGCTGCCGAGCGTCTCAGTCAACGGCTGGGCCGTCCCTACCTGGCCGCCGCCTACCGCAAACAGGTCAGCCGCGCCCGCCAGATGTTCGCTCGGTTGATCGTGTATGAAATCCGCCAGACCCTGGAAAGGCCGAACGCTGACGGCGTCGAAGATGAACTAAACGACTTGAATCTTATGAAGTACGTGAGTTCCTATCTGCCCGCGGACTGGAGGCAGCGAGGCGAGATCGACTGAAGATCCGCCCGGCTGGATCGCCACCCGGCCTTGATCGAGATGTTGCGCATCGTAACCCGAAGCGTCAGCGAGGAAGAGCATGATTTCCTCGCTGACGCTTCGGGTTACGAGGATCCGATGATCGCTTTTTGCGCCGCAATCCGATCAAGGCCCTGCCACCCCATCCCGTCGTCCTGCCTCCGTTGTCCTGCCCGCCCGTCTTTTCGACGCATCCACGAGAATTTTTCGCCGTTCCCAGTCACAGCGGCGCACCCGGCGCGTCCTGGTCTTGACGGACAAGGCGTACACGCACGGACGTGCAGACCCGCTTCGCACTTCACCGTATCTGCGGATACTTCGGCAACTGGGAACGAAAACGGAGAAAAATCATGGCAGCGAATCTACTGTCTCGTTGGCTGGGTGGCTCGACATCGCCTCGGCGACAGCATGGGAAGAAACGGGATCGACGCCGTGGCACGCAGGCTCGGGTCGGCCTCGAAAGCCTAGAAACCCGCCAGCTGATGGCGGCGGATTTCTTCGTCGCCATGGACGGCGACGACTGGAACGGGGGCACGGTACAGCAGCCGTTTCAGACGATCCGCCGGGCCTTGGATGCGGCCCAGTCCGGCGACACGATCACGCTCCGCAACGGCGTCTACGAGGGCGGGATCAACATTGACGTCGACAATCTGACGATCCGCTCGATGCCCGGCGAATGGGCGGTCATCGAAGCGCCGCTGACGCAGCAGACCGACGGGCACGCAAACTCGGTGATCCGCTACGGCTTCGACGTCGAGGGCGGCCGGTTGGAGAACCTCGAGATCACCGGCGGCTACTGGTACGGCGTGATGTTCTGGGACTGGTGGGATTCGAACTGGCAGGAGGGCTCCGTTCACCTGGGCGCAAGCGGCATTACGCTCGACGGCGTCAAGGTCCATGACACGGGTGTGGACGCCATCAAGATCACACCGGGCGCAAACGACATTTCGATTCTCAATTCCGAGATCTACAACGCGGGGCGGCGGTCGACGGCCAGCGCGGATGGCATCGATAACAACAACGGCGACCGGATGATCGCCCGCAACAACTGCATCCACGACATCCCGGGCATCGGCATCCTGACGTCGGGCGGAACCGAGGATTCGCTGATCGAGGGAAATCTGGTGCAAGACACCGTCGGCGCGGGGATCGTCGTCGGATTCTATTCCGAGGCCGAGTGGATGGAGCCGGACTCGAATCCCGGCTACTTCACCAGCCTGGACACGGTGGCCCGGAACAACATCATCGTCGATGCGGGCCAGGCCGGTGTCGGCATCTACGCGTCGCGGAATCCGCAGGTCTATAACAACACCATCGTCAACGCGGCCGAGGACGCGCAGGCCCCGCTTCAGTTCGGCGGCGTTGAGATCTGGCTGTCGGACTCGGACCCGTTCCATCACGTGGCTTCGGCCGATCCCCTGGTTGTGAATAATATCATCACGACCAACCCGAGCAACGACACGCGGATGGTCGATATCCGCGAGGCCAGCTATACCGGCTCGCTCACGTTGGACCATAACCTGTACCACGGCACGAGCACGCGCGGCATCCTGTTCATCGATCGCAACGCAACCGGCGACGGCACGCCCGAGCAGACTCTCTCGCAGTGGCAGACGAACTACGGATACGACGGCCACAGCCTGCTGGCCGATCCGCAGCTCGCATCCGATTGGCATCTGCCGGCCACCAGCCCGACGATCGACGCCGGCGTGGTGGTGAGTGGGGCGATGACCGACTACGACGGCCAGCTGCGGCCGGGCGATCCGCTGGGCCCGGATCGGATCGACCTTGGGGCGGACGAGTTCAAGACTGGTACGCATCGGCTCACGCCACCCAGTCCGTTCGGAGCGCCGTCCATCGAGATGGGGCAGGGCGGCTACCACGCCGCGGAATCGCAGACAATCCACGTGCGCGTCGTGCGCCACGGCGCGACGGACGATACGATCACCGTTTCGTACGCCACACTCGACGGCAGCGCCAAGTCGGGACAGGACTTTACCGCCGTCGCCGGCGCGCTGACATTCACACCGGGCGAGACCGAGCGGATCGTTCCGGTCGCGCTGCTCGGCGACGCCCTGGCGGAAGGGGACGAGCATTTTCTGTTCACCCTCGGCCAGCCGGCGACCGACGGCCTGTATCCCGTCCGGCTTGGTCATCAGAGTTCGGCCTCGCTGACGATCGACGATGCCCAGACGCCGGTCACGCTGAACTACATGACGAAGTGGGTCAGCAACGACGGCAGCGACATCACCGGTGACGGCTCGGCCGCGAAACCGTGGAAATCGCTGCAGCACGCCGCGGATCACGCCGTTCCCGGCGATTATGTGATCGTCCAGCCCGGACGTTACTGGGGCATGCAGGTGACGGCCGACGGCAAGCCCGACGCACGAATCACCTTCCATGCCCTGCCCGGCGTGCTGATCGACGAACCGAATCCGGAGAACGGGCTGGACGGGATCAACCTCGAGGGCGCCGACTTCGTCACGGTCGAAGGCTTTGAAGTCCGCGACATGCCGCGGGCCGGCTTGCGCTCGGTCAACAACAGCGGAGTGATCCTGCGCGGGAATCTGACCGACCACAACACCATGTGGGGAATCCTCACCGGCTGGTCGGAAGATATCGTCGTCGAAGACAATGTCGCTTCACGGTCGCAGGTCGAGCATGGGATCTACATCAGCAACTCGGCCGACGGCGCGGTGGTCCGGAACAACGTCGTCTGGGGCAACCGCGACAGCGGCATCCAGTTCAACGCCGACGGCTTCCTGCCGGGCGACGGCGTCCATTCCAACAACCTGATCGAAGGCAACGTGATCTACGACAACGGCCGGGGCGGCGGCGCGGCTATCAACTTGGACGGGGTCCAAGACAGCGTGATCCGCAACAACCTGCTGTACGACAATCACGCCACCGGGATCGTGTTGTACGGTGGTTTCGCCGCGGAACCATCCACCAACAACCTGGTCACGAACAACACCGTGGTCATGGCCGAGGACGCCCGCTGGGCGCTGCTGCTGTGGAACGGCAGCTCGGGCAATACGGTCACGAACAACATCCTGCTGAACCGGAATCCCAATCGAGGCAGCATCACCGTCGAACACAACAGCCTGCCGGCGCTGTCCGACCACAACGTGCTGCAGGACCAGTTTCAATTGGATGGCTACGGCGGCACGTTCGTCCAGTGGCAGAGCTTCGCGGGCGGGCCAGATGCCAATTCGGTCGTGTTCGCTCCAGCCGATGTGCCGGCCGCGCTGGAAGCCTTGTTTGTGAACCCGGCCGCCGGCGACTATCACTTGAAATCCGGCAGCCCGGCCATCGACGTCGGCGATCCGTTCCACGCGCCGGCGGTGGACATCTTTCAGCACGCCCGGCCGACGGGCGCCGGCGTGGACATCGGAGCCTACGAAGCCGGCACATTCCTGCCAGCCGTGCAGTTCGAGTGGCGGGACGTGATCGGCTACGAGTTCATCGGCATGGCCGAGGTCGCGGTCACGCGCACCGGCGATACCGAAGGACGGCTGGCCGTCTACGTGACTTCGGCCAGCGGCACGGCCGGCAGCGACGACTACGGCCCCGCCGAAGGCTATCTGGTCTTCCAGCCCGGCGAGACGCGCAAGACGTTCCGCGTGTTTGTCCACGACGATTCGACCATCGAAGACCACGAGACGATCCAACTTGACCTGCGTGTGGTCGGCGATCCAACCGGCCTGATTCCAACCGGCCAGGTCGGCGACCCGACGGGCCTGATTCCAACCGATCAAGTCGGCGACCCAACCGGGGTTGGCGATCCCACCGGCTTGCTGCCGACCGACCAGGCGACGCTGCACATCGTCAGCGACGATGTATGGAGCCCCGGCATAATCCAATTCAACGCGTCCAGCGTAACCTTCGACGAGACCGCCAACACTGCGACGATCACGGTCCAACGCGTGGGCGGCAGCGATGGCGAGGTGAGCGTACACTTTGCGACCGATGTGTTCGCGCCGCCCAGGCAAGCCACGTGGGTCAAACGGCATACGGACCTGCTCTACCCGACGGATCGCGACTCGTCGGCGACCGCCGGCGCCGATTACGCCGTGCAGCACGGCACAGTTACCTTCGCCGCCGGCGAGACCTCGCGGACGGTCGCCATCCCGCTGGTCAATGACGATTGGTACGAGGGTGGCGAAGCCTTCGTCGTGAAACTCGCCGACCCGCTCGGAGAAGCCACACTCGGCCCGCAATCCCAGATCAAGGTCCGCATCGAAAGCGAGGATTTGAAGCAACCCGGCCAGTTCCAATTCGCTGCGGAGCTGATCGGCGTGAATGAAGGCGACGGGCTCGTGCAGGTCGTCCTCCATCGGATCGGGGGCGGCAATGTCGAATCGAGCGTGCGGTTACACGTCTCCGGCGGCGGCGCCGTGTACAACGTCTACCCGGCCGCCTGGCAGCCGAACGATTTTGGCTCGGTTCCCGCAATGGTGACCTTTGCCGCCGGCGAGATGTCCAAGACCATCTCCATCCCAATTGTCGATGACGCGCAGGTTGAAAGCGCGGAAGCGTTTACGCTGTCCCTGTACAGCCCCACCAACGAGGCTGTGTTGGGCGCGCAGTCCCAGATCACCGTCGAGATTGTCGACAACGAATCGGCTTTCGAATGGGGCAGCGGCGGCAGTTTCTCGGTGCAGGAAAACACCGGGACGGCGACCGCGACGATCGTCCGCAAGGGCAGCACTGCGGCGGCCGGGTCGGTGAGCTACAGCACCTATGACCAAGCGGCGCAAGCCGGGTCCGATTACACGCCGGTTCAGGGCACGCTGGAATTCGCGCCCGGCGAGTCGACCAAGACGATTTCAATCCCAATCACCAACGACCCGTTGGTCGAACCGAACGAGTCGTTCGGCATCCAGTTGGCCAGTCCGACCGGCGGCGCCACCCTGGGCAGCTACGTCTGGGGCAGCGTGGCGATCGTCAACGACGACGTGGCCGCTGCACCCGGCCAATTGTCGCTGGCTGCGCCGTCGTTCCAGGTCAGCGAAGGGGCCGGCACGCTCCTGGTCACGGTCCAACGCACAGGCGGCAGCGATGGCACGGTGACGGTCGACTACGAGACCAGCGACGGTGCGGCCGGCTATGCGTCGAACTTGACCGCCTGGGCCGGCGCCGACTTTACGTCGACCAAGGGCACGTTGACCTTCGGACCCGGCGAAACGGTAAAGACCTTCAGCATTCCGATCGCCAACGACACGCGGACCGAACGCGACGAGGTATTCACGCTAAGACTGAAGAGGGCGACCGGTGGCTCCACACTGGGCGCGGTCACCCAAGCCGTCGTGACGATCCGCGAAGACGACACCGCCTTCGAATTCGCCGCCGGCAGCATCACCGTGAACGAGGGCGCCGGCGTGGCCTATATCACCATCGTGCGCAAAGGCAGCACGGCGGGAACCGCTTCGGTCGATGCGGCCCTGACCGGCTACTCGGCCAGCCCCGGCAACGATTTCGCGATCCCGAACCTGACCGTCTCTTTTGCCGACGGCGAGTCGTCGAAGACGCTGCCCGTAAATCTGATCGACGACGCGTTGGCCGAAGGCACCGAATGGCTGGGGCTGACTCTGAAGAACCCCATCGGCGGCGCCTTGGGCAGTAGCCTGTGGAGCAACTTGTATATTGGGGATAACGACTAAGGATCGTTCGAGAAATAAGTGGCGGAAGCTTCCAGCTTGCGATGCCATGATCTCACGCAAGCTGGAAGCCTACGCCACGGAGAAACCGGACAGTTATTTCTCGAACGGTGCCAAGCGCCCGCGCCGAAGTTACTGCACTTTGTGCGGTTGGTACTCGTGCTCCCGTTTGCGGATGACCTCGGCTTTGATGATCTTGTCCGGTTCTGGTTTGCTGCCTTTGGCCTCAGGATCGATTCGTTGCAGTTTGGCCAGCACATCCATCCCTTCGATAATCCGTCCGAAGGCCGTATGCTTGCCGTTCAAATGCGGTGTGGGCAAGAACGTGATGAAGAACTGGGATCCGCCGGTGTCCTTGCCCGCGTGCGCCATGCTCAGCGTACCGCGGAAGTGCTTGCGGTAATTGTCTTTGTAGCATTCGCAGTAAATCTTGTACCCCGGATCCCCGGTGCCGTCGCCTCGCGGACATCCGCCCTGGGCCATGAACGCCGGTAGGACGCGGTGGAACATCAAGCCATCGTAGAACTTCTGCTCCACCAGGCTGATGAAGTTGCCGACCGCTTCCGGCGCTTCGTTCTCGAACAGCTCGATAACCATATCGCCCTTGGTCGTGCTGAGGCGGACTCGCGGCAGGTCGTTTTGTTCTGCCTCCTTCTTGCGGATTTCCTGTTCTTCCTGCCAGTACTTCTTGTAGTTGGAGATTTCGTCGAGGTTCTTCTTTCCATTTTCGCTCAGCTTGCCCGCGTCCCGGGCTTGCTTGGCCCGCCGTTCGGCGGCGTCAAAGTCGCTGGTGGCAAAGGCCGCGATGCCGGCCGGATCGTACAGTTCGCTCTTTTCGCAGCCGCTGTCCAGCAGGGCCTTTGCCAAGTCGGCGGCCGGTTCATAGTTGTCCCGCGCGACATCATCGGCCAAAATTTTGATCAGGAACTCCGTCAATGCCGCATCCGCGTTTGGAGCCGCGATAAACGCCGCCTTGCCGGCGTCGCGGAGCGGTTCGATCAGCGCTTCGGCCTTGGCGGTGGCCTCGTTCCATTTCAGTTGGATATCGCCCAACTGATCGGGAGTGGCCGTCCGGTAGTCCGCACGTAGCTTCTGGAGTTCCTTCAGTACGTCTTTCCATTCGGCCAGCTTGGCGGCGAAATCGGCGGCTGCCGCGGCCGTATCGGGGACTGCCGTGGGCTTCGCTTCAGCAGACTGAGCCGGCTTGGGTGCCGCCGCTGGCTCGGCCTGGGGAGACTCCTTGGCCTCAGTTTTGCTAGGTTCTGCGGGCTGTTTGGCTTCGGGTGAAGCGGCCTCGGCGGGCGCAGACGCCGGCTTGGCTTCGGCCGCGGCGGCTGCTTCGGCCGGCTTCGCCGCCTCGGCGGGCGGTGTAGATTCGGGTTTCGCCGTGGCGGCCGGGTCGGCTGGCGGGTTGGGGGCACTCGGAGTCTCCTGGCCGACAACGGTTGCCGCAACCGCAAAAACCACGAAACTGAGGGCAAGGGGCTGTACAAAGCGAAGCCAATGTCGCAACATCGAACGGACCTCCAGATGCTTACAACCAAAGTTTGGAAAGCAAAAGGTTACCACAGTCCGCCGCAGTGAAAAGACGCCCTGCTCGTCGCCAGGCGGGTTGCCGGCTGCATTTTTTCACGGCGGCGTGCCGCTACCTCGATGAACGGATATACGATGTCGAAGCGAAAAGGTTCGCGCCAACAGGCTTTGCGTGGCCAGCACGAGACGCCGCCACTGGTTAAACCGCTTAGGATAATCGGCGGCACGATGCGCGGCCGGACCATCCTGTACAGCGGCGATTCGCGCACGCGGCCGATGAAAGACCGGCTCCGGGAGGCGGTCTTCGATGTTCTGGCTACGGCCGTCGTGGGCAAGCACGCCATCGACTTGTTCGCAGGCACGGGAGCGTTGGCCCTGGAGGCGATCAGCCGCGGCGCCACACGGGCGACACTGATCGAACGGCATTTTCCAACCGCGAGATTGATCGAACAGAATATCGCGTTGCTGGGTGTCGGCGACCGGGCAACGGTCTACGCGGGCGACGCGTTCCTGTGGCCGAAGCAGCATCGCGAATGGGCGGATTCTGCCCAGCCGCCGTGGCTCGTGCTGTGCTCGCCGCCGTTTGCCTTCTACGCGGATCGGACGGCCGACATGGTGGGGTTGATCAGCGGCCTCTGCCGGCGAGCCCCCCCAGAAAGCGAATTTGTCGTCGAAGCCGACCAGCGTTTCGACTTTTCCCTGTTGGCCGAGTTGGGCCAGTGGGATATCCGCGAGTACCTGCCGGCGGTACTTGGATTTCACCGTGTCCGCTGACCTCCCGGCGGACGGAAGTGGAGACGTCATTTCGGCTGTTGTTTGTAGTTTTCCGCCCCCGTTAGGACTTGCAGTCCACGCCGTTTTGCAGATAATACGGAAACGAAACAGGCAAAAAAGCCAGAGTGGCGGAATTGGCAGACGCGCTGGATTCAAAATCCAGTTCCCGTTAAGGGAGTGTGGGTTCAAGTCCCTCCTCTGGTACTTCTTTGCTGATAAGGACTTGCGGCGAGCAGTTGCAAGTCCTTTTTGTTGGACCACCTGCGCTTGGTAGCAAACTGGTAGCAGTATTTCCCCGGTGTTGCCGCCGTGATGGTCGAAGCTTCTGAAGGCTGGACCGGCGTGCTGCACGATCCCGCCCGGCAATTCGCTTGTCATTTCCGCCGAATCGCCTGCCAACACGCTGCGTGGCCGAACGGGCGACGGCCCCCGCCCAAGCCAAATCGGACACCACACACCGGCAGTCGCCAACAACGGTTGGCCGAAGCCGCAACCTGTGGAGTCCCGCACCATGTCAGCCCACGAACCGCTCATCACGCAATTGGTCGAACTGCTCGGCATCTCCCAGGCGACGGCTTGGCCGCCAAGCACGGAGGAAGTGGTGATCATCACCGTCCGGCCCCAGCCGAACCGTTTTCATCCGCACAACATCGCCTTGAAAAAGGCCCAGGCCATCCGGCTCCTGGAGAGCCTGCTCAAAGTCCCGGCCGTGCTGCTCATGTTGGCCGTGGGTTGCCGCTGGCTGTTCCGCACGGGTCGGAGTCGAACGGGGGAGCGGCACCGATGCCACGGCGGCGGAAACCAGCAGCACCCAGATCACTCGGACCACGGTCGAAGTGGACTTTCAGCCCCGTTCACCCCAGCCGGTTTCCCAACCGGAGCCACCACCACTGACGGTGAGCCCGGAGCCCCAGCCGACTACGGTCACGAACAACATCGTGGTCATCAAGGGCGGCGACACGTACAACGAAACGCACATCCACGTCCACGACGCACCCCAGCGGTACGTCGAAGAAACGGTCGTGATTCGCCGGGAAGTCCAAGCCGAGTACCGACCCGTTGACCCAAGCTGCGAACAATTGCGGAGGGAACACGAGGAGCGGGTCCGAACGTGGAAGGCGTTTCCGTTGGGTGAATAGGCTCGGAAGTTCGGCCTCAGCGTCAGGCTCCACGCTTGGCAGCTTCCACGGAGTACGTCGGGTCGGCCTCGCTCCACTTCACATCACCGGACGGCCCGTAGATCGCTGGAACGTGCTGACCGGCCAGCCGGAGCCACGTCTGCACTTGCGTCCGGTGATGGCAGGTGTGCAGCACCCGCCGCCAAAACGTCCAGATCCGTTGCCGTTGCAGGCCGCCGAAGAACGGCCTCGGCGTCAGCCACCATTCCTGAGTCGCTGCGGCCAACTGAGGCAAACGCAGCTTGGCCAACCAGACGTACTTGTCGATGTAGGCTTGGGCCACCGGCTTGTCTCCGGCAGGCAGCAGTTCCTCGACGGGCGGTTCCTGGGTGCCGACGAACTGGGCGAAGAATCGCCGCTCCGAGAGGATCTGGTGGACCATAATCGTCCTGATGGTGTTCGATTTCTCGTGGGGCTTGAAGTCCAGGCAATCGTCCGGCACTGCACGCCACATGCTGACGGTCTTGTTGGTCTCGCTGGCGTAGGTCGTGACGACGTGCTGAAACAGCGGGTTGGCGGCCTGCGGCACCTGCTCGTCGGGGATGGCAATGAAGTCGTATTTCATGTTGGTTCCTGCGTGGGCGAAATGATTTGCATCGGGCTGACTTCACGCGACCAACCGGCGGGGGTGCCCCAAAGGCCAGGGGTCACCAGTTCGACGGAGTTCCCTGCCGGATCACGGAGGTAAATCGACGTTGCTCCGCTAGGCCACGACATGTCTTTCTCGATAGCGACCCTTTTCTCGGTCAGCAGTCGTCGCCAAGTATCAAGCGATTCGGCCTGAATGCCAAGAGCGAAATGGCCTGGTCCTCGTGCCCCGTGGGCCGGAAAGACACCGCCGACAAGGGGCGCCTGCGGGTGGAATGCCAGCAAGACGTTGCCTTTTCCAACTCGAAAGAAGACATGCCGCCCTGGCTCCCGTCCGATCACGGTCAAACCGAGAACGCCCGTGTAAAAGCGTTCGATCTCTTCCAGATCGTCCGCATAGATGGCCGTCTCGACAACAGCTTCGATCTGTGGGACTGCGGCGTTGTTCATCTTGCCTCCGCTTGGTAAAAAATCCTCGCTCCTGTCCGTCATTTACTGGAGGATCGGGGAAGGTGTGCCCCACTGGCCGCCAAACATGAATTCGGCGAGGGGCTTCCGCTGTCTGGGTGCAAGGTCACGTTGCCTGTAGACTTCAGCCAGGGTGTTCGGGTCGGCGGCATAGCCAATCGCCAAGCCAGTCAACGGCTGCACGCCTTCGGGGACACGGTACAGTTCACGAGCCCTGTCCGGGAGAATGCCAATCATCTGGTGGACAAACAACCCACGGGCGGTTGCCTCCAGGGTCAGGGTGGCACTGGCCAGACCGAGATCGTGAACGGCAGCGGCATTGAGCTTGCCATTGCGAACGAAGTGCAGATTGGTGCAGCCAATCGCCAGCACAGGAGCCGCCTTGGCCCACGCCTGATTACCCTCGACTAGGCACGAGAGCAGTCGCTCGAACTCTGCGGGATTCGCCGTGGTCGCCACGATGTAGCTCCACGGCTGCTCGTTGTAGGAAGACGCCGCCCAGCGAGCGGCCTCGAACAGGGAGCCGATATCGTCGTCAGAAACAGGCTGGTCGGCAAAGGCGTAGGGACTCCATCGCCTTGCGATTAGTTCATGAATTGGGTGGTCAGGTGTGGCTTGCTTGTGTGTTGTCATTTCTCGGCCCTCTTTCCTGTGCGTTGGCAAGCACGGTTGCGTTTATGTCCTCAACTGACTACGGCAAATCGAAGAGCATCACTTCCGAAGGTTCCTTGGCCCGGATCGACAATCTCGTCTCGTCGCTCACGGCAGCCCCGTCGCTCGTCGCCAACACAAGGCCGTTCAGTTCGACCGCTCCCCGGAGAACCTGGAGCCACGCATGACGACCGGGCTGCAACTCGTGTCTGACCTCCTGATCGGCCGCCAGTGTCGAAAGGTAGACATGGGCGTCCTGATGGATCAGAAGTGATCCGTTCTGAGCATCAGGCGAGGCCACCAGCCGCAATCGCCCTTGCCGTTCGACTTCCGGGAACCTTTTCTGTTCGTAGCTGGGCGGAAGCCCCTGTCGATTCGGCAAGAGCCAGATCTGGTACAGATGGACGGGATCGGTGGCGGACGGGTTGAACTCGCTGTGCCGAATTCCTGTCCCCGCCGACATCCGTTGGAACTCGCCGGGCCGCAGCACGGAACCGGTGCCGAGGCTGTCCCGATGTTCCAAGGCTCCTTCCAGGATGTAGGTGATGATTTCCATGTCCCGGTGGCCGTGCAACCCGAAGCCCGTGCCTGGCTCTACCCGGTCTTCATTGATGACCCGCAAGGCCCGAAAGCCCATGTGAGCCGGATCGTAATACGTGTCGAAGGAAAAGGTGTGCCAAGTATCGAGCCAGTCGTGGTTGGCGTGGCCCCGCTCGGCAGCCCGCCGCACCTGAATCTGCTTCGGTTCCACCTCCGGCCAGTCGGTTTTCGTGGACATGCCAAGTCGCTCCCTTCTTTCGGCATTGTAGAGGCGACGACGGCGGCGGGCGAGAAAACACCCAAAACCACCGGCGTTTTTGTACTGCGACCGCCCAATCAAAAGCCACTTGGCCCTGCGAACCAACTCGCCGTCGATGGTGTCTACAAGCACATGGACGCCACCCACATCAAAACCAAGTTCGAGAAGCTCGGAGCCAGGGCCAAAATCGGCCAGTTGCGTCGGTTGACTGCAAATCCCCTGGTCATCGACATCGGCCACGACCGTCATGGCGAGTTCTTCGACATCCAGGCCGCCGACGATGCCGATGCCGAAGTGCTGGACGTGCAGCCCAGGGACCGCCACCTGCTCTTGATGGTACGCCGACCCAATCAGCGTCCCGGTCTGCCGGACATCAAGGACAAGCTGCTGTGCGGCCACGACGAGCGACACTGGTTCGTGGCGGGCGTTCCTGAAAAGGCCCCGGTCAGCACCGTGGTGACCGCCAAGGAAGCGTTGAAGCCCGATCTCGTGCGGAGCCGTGAACAGGGGAAGAGGGGCAAGCGGTCCAAGCGGCTGCGTCGGAAGACTGATGTGTTCATTCGCCAGGGCGAGTGGTTCTTCATCCCGGCCCCGGAAGTGCGAGTCAACGAAAAGTTGATTCTGCCCCACGAGCCGATCCGGCGTGGCGGCGGCAAGCCGCACATGTCCGAGCAGTTGTATCGGGACGGCGGAACCACCGTCTACGTGTGCAGCCGCCATCCCAACGGGCTGACGGGGGACGAATACCGGAAGTTGCTGAAGCAGAACTCCGACGCTGCCAAGTGGGGCTGGCGGACGATGGCACGTAACCCGGTGGTCTACGTCCGAGGCAAGATTACCCACCCCGACCACGCCACCATCCGGCTGGACGGTTGGCATCGGGTCGAAATGAACACGGAGAACCGCTCCAGGGCGATGGCTTCCGTGGCGTTCTTGGACTGAAGCAGGTGGGAGTCCGGTGGGACAGCACCCCACCGCCCTGCACGGGGCGGCGGGGTGTTTGCGTTCTTGACCGGCACCGCACGTTCCTGGTACGGTGCTTCACATGAACCTAATTTGGAAAGCCGCAGCCTTCGCCCGGCAGGCCCACGACGGGCAGCGGCGAAAATACAACGACCGACCGTACATCCATCATCCGGCACGTGTTGCTGGGCGAGTGGCTGCACGTCCGCAGGCCACCGAAGGCATGGTGGTGGCGGCGTTCCTGCATGATGTGGTGGAAGACACGCCGCACACACTGGACGAGATCTTGGCAGAATTCGGCCCTGACGTAGCTCGGCTGGTAGCGGAACTCACCAACCCGTCCAAGGGCAGCAAAGCACCGAGGCGTGATCGAGAGCAACTTGACCGGGACCATCTGGCGGTCGTCAGCGTGGATGCCAAGGTCATCAAGTTGCTGGACCGCATCGACAACCTCCAGGAAATGGTGGACGCCCCCAGCAACTTTCGCAGGAGGTACTGCGAGGAATCTCGGCTGTTGGCCGACGTAATCGGTGACGCCGATCCAGACTTGAAGGCGGAACTGTTGGACTGTGTTCAGAAGTTGGAAGCGGTATCCGAGTGATGGAAGCCGTGATCTTCATCGGCCTGCAAGCGGCCGGGAAATCGACGTTCTACCTGCGGCGATTCTTTCGCACCCACGTCCGCATCAACATGGACATGGTGGGGACCAAGCACCGGGAACGGCTGTTGCTGGACGCTTGTCTTGCGGGGAAGCAACCGTTTGTCATCGACAAGGTGAATGCCGCTGCGGCGGACAGGGCCAGGTACATCAACCTTGCCAAGGTGGCTGGATTTCACGTCGTGGGCTACTACTTCCAGTCGAAGCTGGATGACTGTCTGGCTCGCAACGCAGCACGGCCAGAAGCGGAGCAAGTGCCGAAAACGGCGATCCTGGGAACCTACAAACGGCTGCAACTGCCTTCACCGGCCGAGGGCTTCGACCAGTTGTACTACGTGCGGACGACCACAGGTGAATTCGTGGTTGAGGAGTGGCGTGATGAAGTTTGATGATCTCGATGCCAAAATGCGGGTGTTCGAAACGGCCCTGGACTTCTGCGTGCTGCCGGAAATGCACATGGTGGCCCGATTGGATGGCCGCAGCTTCACCCGGCTGACAAAAGAAAAACAGAACTTCGAGGCTCCCTTCGACGAACGATTCCGTGATCTGATGGTCGCCACGGCCGAACACCTGATGGACTGCGGATTCAGGATGGTCTACGGCTACACCGAGAGCGACGAGATTTCTCTGCTGTTTCACCGGGACGAGCAGCAGTTCCAACGCAAGCTGCGTAAGCTCAACTCGGTGCTGGCAGGCGAGGCCAGTGCGAAGTTCTCGTTGTTGTTGGGGGACGTGGCGTGTTTCGACTGCCGGATCTCGCAGCTTCCCAACGTCGAGTTGGTCTGCGATTACTTCCGCTGGCGTAGTGCCGATGCAACCCGCAACGCACTGAACGGCCACTGCTACTGGTTGCTTCGCAAGCAGGGCCTCGATGTAAAGGCGGCGACGGAACAACTGGTGGGCATGCCGTCCTCCGGCAAAAACGAGTTGCTCTTCGGCCACGGAATCAACTTCAACGACTTGCCGAACTGGCAGAAGCGAGGCGTGGGCTTGTACTGGGAACAGGCCGAAAAGACCGGCACCAATCCGGTCACCGGCCAAGCCGTGGTTGCTCAGCGGCGTCGGATCAAGCGGGATTTCGACTTGCCGATGAAGGACGACTACGGGCGGTTCATTGTCGGTCTGGTCTGCGGTGGAGATGTGGACGACGGAAGTTGATGCGATCGCAGGTGTCCGTGCCAGCCACCGCTTGTCAGTACGCTGGCTCCAAGATGTTTGCGTCGTGTAACGGCAAGAAATGTCGTCGCCCATGTTCACGCACAAGTTGCAGGAGCCGACCGTCAACCAGGGAAGTGTGTCCCGGCACGGCATCGGGACAACGGACGGTAATCCGTTCTTCTGCCGCTGTGTCGCCCATGCCGCACGCCAGGAAGTAGAGCCACACAATCGTTGGCGAGCGGTTCTGGCAGGCCACGCCGTGAACATACACCTTGCTCCCAGCCACCTGCAACATCCGGTTCAGGGCATCCAAGCACCGCACGGCCATGTCGTTGGGAATCCGAGTCAAGTCCTCCACGCTCTGATCGACCACTTCTTGAAATCCGCCCGGCCCCGGCACCACGACACTGGCCGCTTCACCCACGTTGAGCACGTGCGTGTAGCCGTGGTGAAGAAGGTATTCGGCCCGACCGTGAGTGACGAACTGGCCGATACCGATGCGTTTCGTGATCGGGTAGACCCGGTAACGCATTGCGTCTTCGAGTTCGGCTTGCATGACGCCCACTCCAATCCCAATCACCCTACCGGCTTCACCGGCTTGGCCCGTTCATCGTCCATGCTCATCGGAGGCGTGCCGAAGATCACGAACTCCAGTTGTTGTCCCGGCTCGGCCTCCAACGAATGCAGCACTCCGGCCGGGATCACGGCCACGCTGCCGGGCCGCAGGGGATGCGTCTCCTGGCCCAGCGTGATCGTGCCGGTGCCTGCCAGGACGTAGTACACCTCGTCGTAGCCCAGGTGCAAATGCGGCGTGCCCTTCCTGATCTTGACCACATGGACATTGGCCACACCACCGGCACCGCCAGTCACGATCCGCTGGACGTGGCCGAACGGGCAGTCGAGGGGCTGGGTTTCGTCACGGTGGTGGACGAGGGGCTGCCGGTAATTGAACCACCGCTCATCACCCAGCACCACCGAAGTCTCCACCTGCCGGTCGGGGATCGACCAATACTTCTTCAACAGCCGGTTCTTCTCTTCCGGCGTGACCGGCCGAAACCCGTGCTTCTCGTAAAAACGGACTGCCCAGGTGGCAGCCCCCCAGGTGCCGATCAACACCGGTCGGGCCGTCAACGTCCGAAGTTCTGCCAGCAGCTTCCCGCCGATTCCCTGGCTGCGATTTGTTGTTCGCACGTAGGCGTGACGGATCAGGGTCACGTCCTGCACATCCTGGATGCCCATCACGCCGAGCAGTTCGCCGCCGTCTTTGTAGCCCCAAAAGCGGACCCCATTTTCGATCTCGTGACGCAGTTCGTCCTGCGACATGTAGGGTTCATGCCAGTGGTCAGCGGGGATGATGCCACGGTACGCTTCCGCTCCGTCGTTGATGATGGCGTGGATCGTGTCGAAATCGGTGTCGCCACAAGGACGAATCATTTTTCCTTCGCCTCCAGGGGCTCGCAGGCAGAGTTCTGCTCTTCGATTGGCACTGCGGTCATGGTACGCTGTTCAGATTGCCGTTAGAAGGCTGCATTTCGAGGTTACCGCCAATGCTGACGATCCTCTGGGACAATGACGGCGTGCTGGTGGACACGGAGGGACTTTACTTCCGGGCCACGCAGGAAGTCCTGCGGACGGCCGACGTTCCACTGACCGCCGAGCAATTCAAGGAGATTTCCCTGCGTCGTGGAGAAAGTACGTTCGTGTTGGCCGTCGAACGTGGAATCACCGACGACGAGATTGCCCGACTTCGGGCCGAGCGGGACCGGCGTTACGCCGAATTGCTCGGGTCGCAGTCGTGGGCCATCGACGGAGCAGAAGAAGTCCTGCGGTCACTGCACGGGCAAGTCCGCATGGGCGTGGTGACGAGTGCCCGGAGGGTCCACTTCGAGACCGCCCACGCCAGCACCGGCCTGCGTCAGTACCTCGATTTCGTCCTCACCCGTGAAGACTACCAGCACACCAAGCCGCACCCGGAGCCGTACCTTACCGCCATGGCCCGGCATGACCTGCGGCCGGAAGAGTGCATCGTGGTGGAAGATTCGGAACGGGGATTGGCGGCGGCCACGGCCGCAGGGTTGCCCTGCCTGATTGTGCTGAGCGACTGGAGCCGGGATGCCGATTTCAGCGGAGCCGTAAAAGTGCTGGAAAACATCCGGGGCGTGCCGAGCCTGGCGTTGAAGTGGGCGGATGGCAAACGGGACTCTGGTTCCAGGTATTCATGAGGTGGCAAACGGCGGCGATATTTTGAATTCGGAGGCGAGCAACTCGATGCGTGAAATCATCCCCACAAGACTCTGGATCGGCAACGCCACGGACGCCCGAAACGTCACCGGAGTGCTTGGTCTCGGAATTGCGGCCGTCGTCGATTTGGCCGTCGAGGAACCTCCGATCCAATTCCCCAGGGACGTTGTGTATTGCCGCTTCCCCTTGATCGACGGCGCAGGCAACCAGCCTGCCGTCCTGCGTGTTGCCATCGGCACCGTTGCCTACTTCATCGCTTCGAGAACGCCGACGCTTGTGGCCTGTGGTGCCGGAATGAGCCGGTCACCGGCCATCGTCGCAGCGGCGATGGCGACGACGAAACGAATCGCACTGGCAGACGTTCTGGAAAAGCTGACTGCCGGGCAGCCACATGATGTGTCGCCGGGTCTGCTGGCGGAAATCTCCGGTATACTGACACGGATTGGTCCAATGGCCGATTGATGCTGGGTAGGCGACATGCGACGGAAGCTTTCCACGCCGGTGAAACTCGTCGTCCTGCTCACCCTGATGCCGATCTGCGGAATCGTGGCGGTGATCCTGGTCGTTTTCTTGCTGATGGGGATCGGCCTTTGGCTTGAAGACAACTACGAGCTTTTGTCCAGCGGCTCCAAGGGCACGGTGATCGTGGCAGCGACGTTTGGAGTCGGAGCGTTGGCTCCCGTGCTGCTGCTCTGGCGATGGCTGGGCGACGAGTAGTCCGAGTCACGCTGTCATGTCGGATTGTGCGTGTCGTCTTGAAGGTGCCGCCACTTCGCCCGGAACAGCACGGAGCCAACGATCACCGAAGCCAGTCCGCCGAACTGGACGCCCCAAATTGAGCCGCCCACCCAAGCATAGCGGAGCATTTGGCTGAAGTCCTCCGGGACGCCACGGAAGGCGTGCCGATAGAATTCGGGGCTGAGTGTCGCCAATCCCATCGCCACCACGCCGCCAAGTGCCCAACACACCAAGGCAGCAACGCCGATCAAGACCAGATGAACGGCAGCGAGACCGTAGGGCGACCGGGCCTTGGACACGATGCCCACGACGGCGGTGAAGATCACGGCGAAGGCCAGCCCGAACAGGATGCCTTCGAGGATTCCCCGGGCAATGCTGGCCCGCCAGATGTCTTGCACGTCGTCCCACCGCATGATGTTGCGGAAGTAGAGCGGACTCACCCAGCCGTTGACGCTGTTCGTGATCGCACCGAGGATTGCCCCCAGCAAGACGCCGCTGGATGCGACTCCGATCAAAACTCCTGGACGGCTTCTGTTCGTTTCGGTCATGCGTTGGCTCCCCAGATTCTCGTTCAGCCTGCCTCCAAATCCTCCACGAATCGGGCTGATGGAGTGACTTTTTCGACTTTCACGCCGAGGGTGTCCGCCACGATCTTCTGCAACTTCACCCAGATCTCTTCGTCCGTCATCTGCTGCTTGATGGCCACCTCGAAGCCCGGCGGCAACGTCGCACGTGCCACATCACCGACCGTGACCACACCGTGCGGAAATGCAAGGGCAAACGGACGGGTAACGAAGAATGCCAACAGGAGCATGGCGACCGTCGCCGTACCGCCCAACACCATTGCGTGAACCAAGCCGACGAGCGGCACAATCATGGCCGCAGTGACGACTCCGGCAAGGAGGCAGCAACCGGCCAGCACCGGCCCAAGTCGGAATGGCAAGCAGAGTCCCCTCAGTCGCCCCGGTACTTCCTGTTGCAGACGCTTCCAGACACGGCGGCGTATTCGTGGCGGAAGGATCGTCTTCAGTTCCGTGGACGGCCGAATGGCCTGTCTGGGCACCGACGTGGTTTCCGTCAGCACACGCCGAACGTCACGGCAGACATGGCCTGTCGGGCATCGGTGCTGCTGCGTTTGGCGACGACACTCAAGGATGTAGCCGTGGAGTTGCCCAACGGTTTGTAGCTGGGGAGCGGCTTCGTCTGAGACGATGATGCCAAACGTCTCCTCCACCTCCATCACGAGTTCGACCAGTTCCAGTCCCATGACGCCGCCTCGCTGACTGCCACAGGGTCCATGGTCCCACTTGCCGGAACCGTTGTCCAGGGTCGGACGAGAGCAATGTTTCGGCTCGACTTGGTGGGGATTTCTGCGTGACGCTGTGGGGCAGCGGCTAAGTCCCTGGGACCGGCCACGCCGGTCTTGGATTCCATCCGGGACGTGTCGAACGCTAAACAGAAGAAGCCGCCACAGCCCATTGATCGGCCCGTAGCGGCTTTGAACGAAGTCAACGAACGATCCTACCCCGCAACCACCACGCTGACATGCACCGGGGCATCGTGCAGCGTCAATGCCGAAGCGTGGACCTCTTCACCCTGATTTGCCCGGACCTCTTCACCTTCGCCAACCGGGTCAGCCTGCTGCCACGGCAATGCGTTGGCCGTGCCCAGCAGCCGCTCCACGTCGGCCGTTTCAGCTTGACCTTGCTCGGCCTCGGCCTCCAGGGCGTCCAGCACGTACCCGGTCAGCAGCCGATCCCAGACCTTCCGGCACGTAGTCACCTTGTCGAATAGGTCCACGGCGACGATCTTTTTGCCGACCGCCACGGCCATGCCGCTGGCCCCGTCCACGTAACTCATCTTCTCCTTGAACTCGGTCATCTTCCCTTCATACGCCTGGAAGGTGTCGGACATGGCACCGCTGGCTGACGACGTACCCAAAGCAGTCTGCTGCCGGGCCACTTCCTCCCAGACCTTGCCCTGGTCCGGGCGGTGACCACGCTTGGCACTTACGGAATGGCTGACAGACGACTTCAAGAAGTACCGCAACGTTGACGGGGAGTGGCTGCCGCTGGAGCCGAACTGCCGGGACCGGTATCGCCACCGGCCCTGCTCGACGCAACTCACCGGGATCTTGATCTTGCTGTGGGCGGCGATCAAGACGGACGTGTTCAGGATGCGGTTCTGCTTGGCTCCGACCAGTTCTTCACCCTCGATGAACAGCACCCGCACATCGCCCTTGTTTTCGACGAGCAGATCGGGGACAGACCCGGCCACCAGGAGTCAAATCAATGCCACCCCATTTTCCCTCCGTGGGTAGCGTCACGGGGACGCCGTGACCTTGCATCCTGGCCTGCGATTGGAGGTGCTTCAGGGTTCGCTTGGTGACCCAGAAAGCGGCACGACCTCAATACTTCTGAACTCGAAGCCTGCACCGCCTTGAACCCAGATCGGAGATGGGGTAAAGACGCTGCATTCGGCCTCGTGGATAGTCCGCCCGTTCAAAGTCGCCAGCCAATGTCTGCGGTCAATCCTAACTTGCACGTCATTCCATTCCCCAAGCGGCTTTTCTGCTTCCTTCATGGGGCTAAGCAGCGTTGTCTCGCCTTCTTTGATCACCGCCTGTCCCTCTAGCGGCACGAACTGGTGGCCTTTGGCTCCAAGAAGCCCCGTCCCGGATGGGCTTCCAAACATGATCGCACAGTCAGGCTGCAAGACAAAGTTGCACCAAGCCGCTTCGGTCCTTCGACGATACTGGAATGTCACGGTGTATCTGTCGTACTTGGATAACCGGGCGTTGGAAATGACGGCACCCAAAATCCTGACGCATTCATCGACCTTATCGTACTCAACCAGTTCGCCGATGGGCTTCTTGGAGTCATGAACCTGCCATGCGGCCAGGTCGCTGACGCTCAACCTGATCGACGGAAGCGTTGGAGGCGACTTGACTGGCGCCGGCCATTGGGTTGGCAAAATCCGCCCTGGGAAAATCATGACGGCGACTGCCAGGACGGCGGCAACCATCCGTCGCCAACGGACTCGAAACTTGGGACGGGTTCACAGGGCCTTGTCAAGTTCCTCTGCGGAGCCGAAGCGGTTGGCCGGATGCTTCGCCAAGCAACGCAGGCAGATGGCTTCAAGGTCGGGTGGGATCGTCCCGTCAATCGTCCTTGGTGACACCGGCGGCCGGAAGAGGATCTGCTCCTTCATGGCCGTAGGCGTCCGCCCTTGATACGGCACCCGTCCAGTCAAAAGTTCGTAAAGCACCACGCCCAAGGCGTACACATCCGTCCGAGGGCCGATCAGTTGGACTTCACCGGATGGCAAGAAGACGTTTCGCCTCACTCTGGCATTTGCCCTTTTGGTGGACCTGCTGGCGACATTGACGCTGGCAGTTCTCGACAAGATCATCGGCCCCTGGTGACAACAGCATGACATCCGCACCTCAGACAACTCGACTCGCCAGGGCCTTTGCCGTCTGGCTGGTCCTGATCGTTGCCGAGATCCTGCACGGCATTGCCCGTGGCGTTTTCCTGGTGCCGCATGTCGGCGAGTTCAGGTCCAATCAGATCGGCGTCTTCACCGGCTCGGTCATCATCCTGGTCATTGCCTTGGTTTTTGTCCGGTGGATTGGTGCATCCCGAACCACGGACCTGCTGGCCGTTGGCCTGCTGTGGCTCGGATTGACGCGGGCCTTTGAAGTTGCCTTCGGCCGCTTTGTGGTGGGGGCCTCGTGGGAGCGACTGGCGGCCGACTACGACGTGCTGGAGGGCGGGCTGCTGCCGTTTGGGATGCTGGTCCTGATGTTGTCGCCGCTGATTGCGGCGAAGGTGCGGGGAGTGTGGCAGGTCAAGTAATGGTCGCTGTCACAAGGGATCTTGGCCGCCGCCCTGGCAGCAGCCGGGCTGATGAACGAGCTTGCAGGCCTCGACACCCATCGCTGCACCGACCACCGGAGCGACAAGGTAGACCCATAGGGCCGTCAGGTTGCCGGAGACCACCGCAGGGGCCAACGAGCGGGCGGGGTTCATCGAGGCACCGCAAATCGGACCAGCGAACAGGGCCTCGAACCCAATCACCCCTCCGACCGCAATCCCCGCCATCAGCCCCTTTTCTTTTGCTCCGCTGGACACAGCCAAGACCACGAACATCAACATACCCGTCAGGATTACCTCCAGCACGAAGGACTGCCAAGCGGCACCGGACGGTATCGTGGCTCCAAGGTTTTCGTGCGTAAGGAACACGGCCCGCAGCACGCCGCTGGCAGCAAACGCACCCACAAGCTGGCTCAGGATGTACGGGACGACAGCCCTCCCAGGAAACCGTTTGGCAATCCAGAAACCCACGGTCACAGCGGGATTGAGGTGAGCCCCAGATACGTCGCCAATGGCGTAGATCATGGACATGACGACGAGGCCGAATGTCAGGGCCACGCCCACATGGGTGACCTTTCCGCCAGAGACATCATTGATCACGATGGCCCCAGTTCCCGCAAAGACAAGGCAGAACGTGCCGATGACCTCTGCGGCTGACCTCTTGGCAGTGTCACTCATTTGAGCGAACATGGATTGGGTTCCGGCTGCAAGTGCTGTGACGGACGGCTACGGCGTGGCAAGTGAACGTCGGCAGAGCTTGTACTTCGCCAGTCCAAGATAGTAGTGTATGTCCAGTATTGGAATAGGTCGCATGTCTAAAATCCCCGATTGTCCGTGCTTGGGTGGCACACTCGACAAACTGATCCAACCCGCCATCTTGGCGGCCCTATCGCATGGGCCGCTCCATGGCTACAAGCTGGCGGAACGAATGAGCGAAATGACCGGTTGTTGTGCCGGGAAGCCCGACTTGTCCGGCGTGTATCGCTTTCTGAAAGCGATGGAAACCAGGCGTCTGGTGGTGTCGTCCTGGGACACGCCGGAAAAGGGCCATGCCCGGAGGCTGTTTCAGATCACTGCGGAAGGCGAAGCGTGCCTGGTGAAGTGGTCCGAAACGCTCGAAGCGTACCACGCAACGGTCAAAAGCCTGCTTCGACAGGTTCGAGCGGCGGCTACACGCAAGGGCCGAGGCAAGCCTCCGTCCACCAAAGCAATAAGGAGAACAACATGACCCCAAGGACTTCATTACTGGCGTTGGCATTCCTGCTCGTTCCCGCCTTGACCGCCTTCGCCGGTATGGACTACCCGATGAAGTGCAAGAACTGCGGCTTCACCTGCCGGGTGCAGATCGGCGGCGGTATGGGCTTCGAGCAGATTACAGGCTTTTGCGTGGAGTCCGGGAAGTTCGTATACCTGCAATGGAAACGGGGTGAAAAGAAGCCCGAACCGATGGCCAAGGTGTGGGACTCCGCCACCGGCAAAATGATCGAAATCTACAAGTGTCCCGACTGCCCCCAGCCGTTCATCCCGCTGCGACGGAAGGCAAACGATGCGGACGGCCCAGGGTTCGACCACTGCCCGAAGTGCGGCAAACAGACATTCCAGGTGGACAAGGACGAGGGGATTATCGCTTTCGATTGAGGTGCCATCATGAATCGGATGCTGCTGATCATCGCCGGTGTTCTGCTGCTGGCCGGTTTCGTCGTCGGCTTGGTGTTCTTCATCCTGTTTTTGGTCAAGTCACTTGGCGGGACCAGGGGCGGCTGGGGAAAACTGGCCGAAGTCTACGGCAGCAACAAGCCGCCTACAGGCCAGATCACCAAAGGGGAAACGATCCAGGTCGGAGCCGTGACGTACAAGCGGTGCGTCACCTTGGGCGTGGCCGACGAGGGCCTGTACGTTTCCATCTGGCGAAAAACGGTTCTGATTCCGTGGGCCGAATTCAAGGCCGTTGGTCAAGCAACGCTATACTGGCAAAAAGTGCCCATATTGACGGTCGGCGATCCGCCCGTGGCGACGATGACGGTGCCCGTGGTGATGTTCGATGTGATGCGGGCAAAGCTGCCTGCCGGAGTTTGACGACGCCCAAGGAACCACTCCCATGCCCAAGTGCCGCAACTGCAACTACGACGTTCATCCCGGCCTCGGTCAATGTCCGCACTGCGGTGCGTCGGTGGACAAGCCCATGGCCGATCTGGAACAACAGGTCCGGGCTTTGTTGGACGACGGCCAAAAGATTGCAGCGGTGAAGTTGTACAAGGACCAGACCGGCGCGGGTTTGGCCGAAGCCAAGCAGGCGGTCGAATCCATGCAGGCTGGGGCTGGCTCACCGTCAACGTCAGACATTGGCGGCGACCTGGAAGCCGAGTTGCTGCGGCTGCTGGGCCGAGGCGACAAGCTGGAAGCCGTCAAGTTGTACAAGGACCAGAAGGGCGTCTCGTTGCTCGAAGCCAAGCAGGCGGTCGAATTGCTGGCGGCAAGGCACGGACTGAAGACACAGCGGGGCGGGTGCCTGGGCGTGGTGCTGGCAGTTGTCCTGGCCGCAGTCACCTTTGGCATGACGATTTGCTGATTGGGAAAGGTGCCAACATGAAGCCGCACATCGACGGGACGGAGTTCGGCAGCATCACGGTGGACGGCGAAAGCTACGAACACGACATCGTGATCCGGCTGAGCGGCAACGTGAAGAAGCGGAAGAAGAAGCTGTCGAAGGAACGGTACGGCACGTCCCACACCGTGTCCGTGGACCAAAAACGTCGCCACTCTGAAGGAGCATTCTGGTTCCGTCGAGTCCGTGGCGTTCAACCCGGACGGCACGGCCCTGGCCTCGGCAAGTGAAGACAAGACCATCAGGATTTGGGACGTGACAGCGGCAAAGGCGACGAAGTGACCGGGATCACGCCGGGGCTCAGCACCCGCAAGCGGATTCCAGGACACTGCCGAACGCCGGTCACCCCACCGTCGCAATGCCCGTAACGCGGGAGCCTGGACATTTTTGTGTACCTATCTCCTCCCGAAAGCGGCTATGGCTTGTCTAGGTTGAGAGCAACCGCGTACACTATGCGTCGGATCGTAATTCCGGAACCAAATCGCCCCGATGGCGCTGGGATCTATCGAGAATTAAGTTGCTTGGATTTCTGGAGGACGAATTGGCACTCCGTCCGGGAAAGCGCAGACGGATCGGCAATTCGTCCTACAGCCAAACCGGAAGGGTATTCTCTGACAGCGCCGTGGTTCATGTCCAGGCACCGGTTCCGGAAAAGGTCCGAACTCAACACACTTGCCAGCCGTTTCAATTTCGTGCCAGTATGGCGAAGCCAACAAAGTTCTACGTGGTTTGGAAGGGCTTGAAGTCCGGCGTGTTCGACACGTGGGCCGAATGCCAGGCGCAGATCTCCGGTTTTTCCGGGGCGAAGTTCAAAGCGTTCACCACTCGCGAGGCCGCGCTGGAGGCGTTTGGCCGGGACTACGCGCAGTTCGAGGGGCTGGATACCAAAACGCATCGTTTGCGTCCGGCTGAACTGGCCCAACAAGGCGTGATCCTGGACAGCGTGTGCGTGGATGCTGCGTGCAGCGGCAATCCGGGCGATCTCGAGTATCGGGGCGTGGACACCAGGGACGGCGTGCAACTGTTCCATCAGGGGCCGTTCCCGGAGGGCACCGTGAATATCGGCGAGTTTCTGGCCATCGTCCACGCCTTGTCGGTGCTGGTCCGCAAAGGTCGCGACTGTCCGATCTACTCGGATTCGCGGACCGCGCTGTCCTGGGTGCGCGAGAAACGGGTCAACACCAAACTGCCGCCCACGGCCGCCAACCGGCCGCTGTTCGACCTCCTGGACCGCGCCCGGAACTGGCTCGCCACTCACACGTGGTCCAATCCGCTGCTAAAGTGGGAAACCGAGCAATGGGGTGAAAACCCCGCCGATTTCGGCCGCAAGTAAGTACCGAAGCAGAAGTCTGTTGAGCCGTGGGAGAAAATAGATCGGATTGGGAAATCATTCACGTTCAAATTGCTGCCGCGATCGTATGTTAGTCGACTTCCGCCGACTCCCCGTTTGCCGCCAGCTTCAGCCAGCGATTTTTTGAGCCATGTTTTTTGGACACTCCAGCCGGTGGTCATCGAAATCGGAAGTCGAGTTTATAGCCGTAGAGCCAGGGGATCTCTGGGCGGACGCCTTCCGCCGCCAGTTTCTCGGGCAGGTCTTGGTAGTACCGGATCTGCTGCGGCTTCGACACCGACGAGCCAGGCGAAACGGCCAGTCGCCAGATGATGGGCCGTCACCCTTCGATCCAACGTCTGCGTCCTTCACATTGGCCTTCGATGAGCTTGAAACACTCGTCGCTTGAGCCGACGTTTCATGCCAACAGCGACAACCCGCAAGGACGGGCCGTTGCGGCGGGGTGCGGGGTGGGCGATAATCCGCTGGTCCCCGACTTCAACGGAGCAGCCCGATGGACCTTGAACTGCGCGTCGAGACCCACCCGGAACAAAAGCTGCGACGTTACGCCTGGTCGATACAGGCGGCGTCCAATATGGCAACTGGTCGAACAAACCCGCCAGCAGGCGTAACCTTGGAGAGTCAATGACGATCTACCGAACCGCAGGCGTGCTGGCCGTGATCTGTGCGATGTCGGCGTCCGCTGCCGAGGTGTCCGTTACGCCTAGCGGCGGCGAGGTTCCCGGAACCAAGGAAAAAAACGTCGTAGCGAGGGAAGCGGCGACGCGGCCCCGGTTGTCGCGTGCCGATCTGCCGAGACTGAGAAAACTCGACCGCGCCGGCGTGTTCGCGGCGCTGGGGTCGTTCGATGACCGCGGGCTGGCGGAACCCGAGTTTGTCGCGCGGGCCCTGGATTTGCTCGACCCGAAACGTATTCCCGGCCTGGCCGAAGCCCGTCAGGCCGGAGACCCGGCCCAGGCGCTCGACGCGGTGCTGCGCGTCTGCCGCGGTGGCCGCGCGCCGCTTGGCAAGGCCAGCGTTTCCGACGCCAAGTGGCGTAAGCTTCCAGCTTGCGATCCCGCTATCTACCGCAAGCTGGAAGCTTACGCCACGGACAAATCGGACAGTCATTTCTCGAACGGTGCTAACGAAGTGCTGGAACACCGCTTCAGTTTCTACGGCGAGCAGCACGCCCTGCCGCCCAGCATCGACTGGGATTCCAACCCCGGCACGGCGCACTGGGGACACGACCTCAACCGCTTCTCGTTCCTCGGTCCCCTCACGCAAACCTACCTGGCGACGGGCGACGAACACTACAGCCGCAAGGCGGTGGAACTGATCCTGGATTGGATCGCCAAGTGCGACGCCAGCCGCTGCTTTGCGGGCTCGCCCTACGTCTGGGGATCGTATCTGAACAACGCGATCCACTGCCAAGCCTGGTGCGCCAACCTGGCGACGCTGGTCGCCTGCGAGCAGGTCACGCCGAGCGAACTGTTGCGCGTGCTGAAGTCGGTACACGACCAGCTCGCGTATCTGGAGATCGTGACCAACGGGCACTCGGGCAACTGGCCCACCATCGGCATCCAGGCGATGGTGCAGTGCCTGGGGACCTTTCCGGTGCTCCGAGACAGCGACCGATTCGCCGACTACTGCGCCGGCGCTCTGCAGGGCCAGATCGCGGACCAGGTGCTGCCCGACGGCGTGCAGGACGAGCTGACTCCCCATTACCACCGCGTCGTGGTCAGTAACCTGCTGAACGCCCTCCGCTGGCTGCGCGTCCTGCACCGCGATTTGGATCCGCAGACGCGCCAGACCCTGGGCCGGATGCTGCACTACGTCCAACAGACGACCGTTCCGGACGGCAGCAAGCAGGTGGCGTTCAACGATTCCGATCCGGGCTCCGCCGGCAATTATGCCCAGACGCTCGCCGACCTGGGCCTGCAAGACCTGATCTCGCCACCGTCTCGGCTCGGCCCCGAGGTGTTTCCGTACGCGGGCGTCGCCTTCCTGCGCCAGCGGCAGGATCGAGGGGACTTGTACCTGGCTTTCGACGTTGGGCCCTTTGGAAGATCGCACCAGCACGAGGACAAACTCGGCTTCTGGCTGTTCGCCTACGGGCGGAACCTGCTGGTGGATCCGGGCCGCCATCTGTACGACTGGTCGGCGCGTTCCTACTATCCCTACCTGCGGAGCACCGCGGCCCATTCGACGATCCGGATCGACGGACAAGACCAGCACAGCGCCGGGCGGCGCGCCACGTGGATTGCGAAACAGCCTTTGGACCTGGGCTGGCATGTGGCGGACGGCGAGGTGCGGGCTGCTGGCGTGTACGATCTCGGCTACGGCCCGGGTAACGCGATCGCCGTCGTTCATCGCCGGGAGATCGTGTTCGTGAAAGAGCGCTGCTGGGTCGTGTTCGACGTGGTCGAAGGAGACGGCGAGCACCTGGTCGAATCCCGGTTTCAGTTTGCGCCGGGCGAACTGCACACCAGCGGCACGACGGCTCGAACTGGATTCGACGATGCGAACTTGCTGCTGATGGCTTCGCCCACGGTTCCCTTTGCGGACATCCGCGTTGAGCGCGGGCAGGAACACCCTCGCGGCGGCTGGTACTCGGACAGCTACAACAAGATCGAGCCGGCGCCGGCCCTGGCGTTCTCGCTACGGACCATCCTTCCCTGGCGGGCCGCCACGCTGCTGTTCCCGTATCAGGGCTCCGAGCCCCCTCGCGTGAGCTTCACGTTCGACGGACGTCGAGCCACGGTCGCCAGCTCGGAAGTCGGCGAAGTGCAGGTGGCGTGTTCGGAACCGTGACGAAGCCGAGTCCCAGCAGGGCGTTTCGTTTCGTCGCGCAACGGTTCAAATTGGTCCTGCGGCGAGTCTGGATTTGCATCAGATTGGTCTTCATGGAAGACTAGATGCCTTTTATTCGATCAGTGCGCGGGCTTCGCCACCGTGCTGGATGGTGGTACAATCAACCGAGATAAGAAACCGCGATCGACGGAGGCAAACGATGTCCCAAATCACGATCACGTTTCCCGACGAATCCCTGGCAAGCCTTGCGGCAACATCCGAGGAAGCGAGTGCCGAACTGCGGATGCTGGCGGCAGTCAAACTGTTTGAGTTGAAGAAGCTTTCGTCCGGCGCCGCCGCCCGACTGGCGGGTATTTCGCACGTCCAATTCTTGGAGCGGCTGGGGAACTACGGTGTGGCCACTTTTCAGCAAACCGAAGAGGAACTTCTCGACGAGATAAGCAATGCCTGACGTGGTCTCCAATACGACGCCGCTGCAGTATTTGCACCAAGTCGGCCGCCTCGATCTTCTGACGCGGATGTATCAGCGGGTGATCGTGCCGCAGGCCGTTGCGGACGAACTGCGTCAGGGCGAGTTGCAAGGGATTGATGTCCCTGACCTGGACCAACTGGACAAGGCGGGCTTTTATCTCCGCCCGGAGGTTCGCGCGTTGGTCCTTCGCCAAGCGGGCGAAACCTCATGAACCATCCTCCTCAACCGCCTGCGGCAACACCGCTTCCGCGACATCCCCGCAGATGCCAGTGTGCTGCCCGCCACAAAAAAGAGGCAACGAACAGATCCCGCGAAGGAATGTCAACGCTTTTCGTCCGAATCGGTTTTCGGGACCTTTGCCTACACTGCGTCCCTGTTTCTACGACGAACATCGTGATTGGCACGCGCCTAAGGTGGTTTCGGTGTCCTATTTCTTCTTGGAGAACCCACGCGGGCGGGCCTTGCTACTGTTCTCAGCTTTCTCAAGGAAACTGGCCATAGCTGAAGTCAAGGGCGGACTACAGTCAAAATCACCAAACATCGATCGGAAAAATGGCCATGCCTGTGTCAATAGGTGGCGTCGCCGGGCATACGGGTGAATCCAAACCCAGTCCAAGAGCCATCGCGTGCCATCGGAAAACTCCCTCAAACGAAAACAGGCGCCGCCCAAAGTTGGCCATTCGTTCTCGATGCGATTGCCGTCGTTGTTTTCAAACCAGAAGAACCCCCGCAACTCAGAATCAGTCGCCACATGTTTTCGGTAACGATAGCTGCGTGAATACTCCGTGGCTGCGTACTGCGGGAAGTCGTAGTTCAACTCGCGTTGGAAGAAACTCGCCATCCTCTCGACCGCCCGCTTGTACGCGCGACACGATTTTGATGTCACCATGCATACTTGCTTTGAGGGAAACGGCACATCACAGCGCGCGACCTCATCTACCATCGCGGCGTGGTAAGGCTCCAACATGTGCGTTCTGGGGTCGCCACGCAACACACCCGGGCGAATGTCGTAAAATCGCGAAGTCATTGAGGTAAACATCAACGAGGAAGAAAGGCGAAGAAAATGGGGACCAGCGACTAGCCGCAAAACGTCGAGGTCCGAAAGAACGTCGAAACGCGTCGTTCGCCCAGAAATTCCAGAGCAGACGGTCAGATCTTGAACATCCTGCGCCCGAAGTCTCGTCTGGAGGCGTCATCGGATTGCTGCCACCAAACCCTGCAACAGCAATCGACTGCCTTCCTTGTCGAGATAGGAGTTCTTGTTCCCGCAAAGCCGGTCGAGAACGCACTTAGGGCAACCTTCGCGGCAGTGGGGATTGGGGCACGGATTGACCTGCTTTAGCGCAGCCGCGATCACGTTGCCCAGGTTGTCGCCCTCCGTGAGGCGATCGATCAGCCCCGTGCCACCGGGAACGTTTTCGTGGAGAAACATCCCAGGCCCCCCTGTGAAGGCATCGTGTTTGTCGATGGACAGGCCGGAAAGATCGTCGGCCCAGAGACCCGGTACGATGCCCGTCAACTTGCAGATCAGGTGTTCGGCGCCGTGCAGTGCTGAAAGCGCCCGCGACTCCGGCGATTCATCCCCAGGTCTTTGACCCGAAGGAAGGTTGCTGGCTCGCTCCACAATCGGAGCGTTGATCCACACCGCTTCGATCTTCAGCTTGTCGACGGCGCGGAACCGCACGTCCGTCTTCTCAAAGGCCAGCCGACCGTCCACCCACCCGCGCAGGACACCGTCTGGCTGGCCGGGCGTATTCAGCCGTACGTACTGCTCGATGCGGTACCAGCGATTGTTCTCCAGAAAACCCAGCCTGTCGCGGTCCCAGACCCAGTTCGAGCCGTAGATGCCCTTCATGTCCATGTGGTAGCAGTAGAACCCGATCGGCGTACGGCCGTCCTTTTGGCCTTCGAACAATCCGCGGGCTGACCAGCCGTTGGTCCCGTCCACGGGCCGGCCGCCCCAGCCGGCTCGACCGTAGGTCCCGCCGAATCCGGGCAGCTTGCCACCGCGCCGCGGTGTCCAGTCGTCAGCGAATCGCAAGTAATAGCGGAAATAGACCTCCTCCGGCTCGCAGCCGAGACGTTTCTTGAAAGGAAACCCAGGCTGAGTCCGTAGTGTCCGCCCTGCTCGACGTGGACGCGAAGTGCTCGGCCGTGCAACGGCTGGAACTTCCGTTCCGGATCGGTTTCCACCCGTTGCGCTCGCTCCGGTGCCTTCGCCAAGCCCCACTGCTGAAGCCAAGCGTCGGTGTCGAAATCACAGTGCAAGATCACCCGCGGCGAACCGTCGTGCGGTGGCGATTCTGCGCCCCAGGCGCAAGATGCCGTCAGCCCGAACACGAGCCATGCCCGTTGCATCATCGTTGTTCCCTCCCAATTGCGCTATCGATTCAGCGTCTCGCGGTGACGTCGTGTTTCTCGCTCAATTTGTTCCCGACTCTGGTACGGCAAGTACGCCGCACGCATCACGAAACCGTAGGCTTCGCCGACGCGGTAATCCGGGATGAACCATTGGAAGTCCCAGGCCGGATTCCCCGAGCCGCCTCCGGAAGGCGATTGGGCCAGCCAGATGCAATCGCGCTCTCGGAACATCTGCACATAAGCCATGGAGTGACTGACGCCGAAGTACCACGGCTCAGTGTACACGTAACGGGACGGATGGTTCACCAGCGTCAAAGGGAAATCTGCGTCCACCTGCGGCAGCGATGCCCGCCCGGCGGGCCCATGCGTGCTGTCGGTTCCGTGCGCCGGCGACACGGCTTCGACCCATCGCGCCGGCCCGTTTTCGTGGCGTCCGTGTCCCCGGAAGAAGATGGCTCCCGATTCCGGTTGATGGATGTAACTGGCCCAGAACAGCCCGATGTATCCGTTCCGGTAGCCGCCGGCTCTGGGAATACACTCGAACGTGTACTCGATCGTTCCATCTTCCAGCAGCTGATACCGGCCGCAGCTTTCCAGCTTCCAGTTGGCCGTTGGCGGCTGGTAGACCTCGACCGTAAGGCGATCTACGACTCGCAGCTGCATGGGAGACTTGCGGGGTTCAAACTTCTCTTTCAACCCGACCGCTGTGCCGTCGTGGATGTGTTCAAAGTTCAGGCCGGCCACCGCCGGCACGAACAGATTGGCGTCCCGGCGCCCGTGGGTCAGCGAGGCCACGCCGTTGTAGCCCGCCCGGTGGCCGGGCAACTCCGCCAGATCCAACCCCGCGTTGTCGACGACGACGGCCCGTACGTCACCGCGCTGTAGCACAACGTAATGGTCTTCGGCCACCTGGAACCGCATGCTGGAATCGGTCAAGCTGGTGACGCCTGGAGCGGCCAGCGGATGTCGGGCCACGACAACGCTCGGGATGCAAAAGGCAGCACCGGCCCACAGGACGGCGGCGGTGGACAAGAGCGTGTGTTTCAGCATCGCCTCACCTCATGGCTGTGAACTTGTCATTCCGTACGGCTCATGGACCCGGGACCTCCACCAGGATCAGGCGGTCAATCGAACAGGCATTGGGTTTCGTCGATCTCGGCACATACGCGGGGCCTTCGAATTTCAGCGACAGGTAGACCTCGTACGTCGCTTGTTCCGGCCGAGTGGAATTGTGGGTCACGTTCAATCTCTGAGCCAGCCGCCAACTATGGTGCGCCCAGAAGTGCAGGTTCGGCGAGCCTTTGATCCGGCCTGCTGAATAGAAGTGGTACTTCTCGTCATGGGGAATCTCGGCCGGCGTCATGGTCTTCTTGATCAGTTCCTTGGAACGGTCGTCATACAGGCCGAACTCGAGCGGCTTGTCGTGTTGGCCGGGCGGCCCCGAGAGGGTCGCGTCGAGTCGCCACGCTTGGCCGCACGTGGCGTCCGGGTCGTCCACGCGTTGCGCAATGCCGCCGCCCGCCTGACGCAAATCCAACTGCGGCCCGCACAGATCGAGGATCTTCTTGTCGGCGAATTGCGGCGGGACGGGCGGCAGGTTTCGGAGCGTCCAGGAACCGGACCCCGACGCAGCGTTCGAGGAACTCGTACGCGCCGTACAGCGTGCCACGTGGCCGCCCACCGCTGATGACCACGTTGCTGTCGACACTCCGGATGATCCATTCCTCGGAGCCCAGTTTGCCGACGTCGATTACTTGTTGGCGGGCAAATTCCGCCGGACCCACGAACAGGGCCGGTTTGTCACCTCGAAAATCCCACTCCTTGACCACCGGCCAGGACGTCTTCGTGCCGCGTCCGAGATACTCGGCCAATTCCCGGGCCGCGAAAGCCTCGGCCCGGGACGCGGCGGTTGCTGTGACGATCACGTACTCTGTCTTCCCGTCGTTCGCCAGCTGCAGGCTGCCGCAAACGCCGCTGCCGGCTCGCAGCGGTGCGGCTTTGTTACCGGCCAGAAACCACGCGAGGCACAAGGCCGAGACGACGGTCGGCTTTCGGATCACGGGCGTTCTCTCCATCCTCAGACGGTGGTGCCGGCCCAGATTGTAGCATGCGGCGAGCGGTCGCGGAAACCGACGGTCGGCTGTAGTGGCCGGTTCCCCCGCGCCGATCGAGGCTGTAGGATAGTCGCGACCTCGTGGGATAGGCTTCCAGCCTGCCAGGCCCCGGTGGGAACGCGTCCGGCCTGTCAAATCCATCGGATGCCAAGCGGAAAGCCCATCCCACGCAAGCGAAAAGAAGAAATCCATCATGACGAAGATCCCGTTGTTCGTGGTCCTGGTCGCTACGCTGTGTGCTTTCGCGTACGGGCCGCTGGCGACTTCAGCCGGGGCCGCCGCCGTACCGGACGGCGAGGCCCGTCCGGACGAGCCGATGCGAGGTGAGTTCTCCCTGGATGCGGCCGTCGCTTATCTCGATCAGATGGCGTTAAGCTGGCAACGAGACCGCAAGTGCTTCGCATGCCACTCCGATTACGCCTACCTTGAAAGCCGACCCCTGCTCTCGTGGAAGACGCCGGTCCATGATGAACTGCGGACCAGGCTGGAGGAGTTGGCCGCCAAGCCGCGACAGGTGCGATTCCGCGTGATGGAGGGCGTGATGGCGGCATGCGTGTTGGCCCAGAACGATGCGCTGACCACGGGCAAGCTGCACCCGGTCACCCGGCAGGCACTCGACACCATGTGGACGCTGCAGCGCGCCGACGGCGGCTTCGACTGGGAGAAGAGCCAACAGCCGCCTTCGGAGATCGACGACCACTTCGGCGCGACCATGGCCCTGATCGGCGCCGGCGTGGCCCCGGACGGCTACGCGGCAACGCCCGCGGCCAAGGCCGGCTTGGACAAGGTCCGCCAATACCTGAAGAACACGCCGCCGGTCAACTTGCATCAGCGGGCGCTGCTCGTGCTCGGCTCGCTGCACGTGGACGGCATCCTGACCGAGGCGGAACGCAAGGCCGTGGTCGCCGACTTGTTCGCAGTCCAGAAACAGGACGGCGGCTGGGGCCTCCAGTCGCTGGGCAACTGGAAACGCCACGACGGGAAACCGGATGATACGCAATCCAGCGACGGCTACGGGACCGGCCTCACAATCTACGTGCTGCGCCAAGCCGGAGTGCCGGCCGACGCCCCGAAGATCCAAGCCGGCATCGCCTGGCTGAAGGCCAACCAGAGGGCCAGCGGACGCTGGTTCACGCGGAGCCAGTGGAAAGACAGCCGGCACTACCTGAGCCGGCAGGGAACGGCCTACGCCATCCGAGCGCTGGTGGCGTGCGGCGCTGGGAAGTAGTGCCCGATTTATAACTCAGGAGTGGAACCGTATGTATTCCGCGCGCCGACGATAAGGTCCTGAACTTCTTTCGCGGCGCAGTCAATCCAAAGCCGAAACGTCGAGGCTTCTGCCTCGTCGCCGCCGGTGCGTCGAAAGACGCGAACCAGTGGGTCCGGTTTGACGATTTCAGCGCCGTTCGATAGCCGAAAAAGGACGGACAACGATGTGGCTTGGCCTGGGTTGGCAGGTCGGGAAGCAAGTCAAGTCACCGATTCTTACGGTGTCCCATTCGAGTACACTTGCAAATCGCTTGCGGCCGTGTAAATTCTACGTTGGGCTCGATTCAAGGGCCTTAATATTGGGGGCATTGGAACGTCGCGGATTCATTGCGTGCGACACTCATTTCCGAGCACTGAAGAATTCGCTCGAGTTCACGCTTCAGAGGTTCGTCAGTGAGCGCTACGGAGCGTGAATACCGACGGCGACGCCGCGCTGGGGTTGGCACTCTACGTTTGGAGAAGCTAATGTACCGTTCCCATCTGAGCACATCCGTCATGGCGATCGTGTTGTGCTGCGCGGCCCACGATGCTCTCGGCGAGCAAGCCGAATCGCGTTTGTGGACGGACAGCACCGGCCGTTTTCAAGTCCAGGCTACGCTCGTCGAACAAACCGACTCAGCCGTGCGCGTTCGTACAACCGACGGGCGCGAGATCACGGTTCCGACGAATCGGTTGAGCCAGGCAGATCAGGATTACCTGAAATCCCAGGCGGCTCCGCAGGACAATCCCTTCGCCGGCGGCACGCCGATGGCCGAAGGTGCGAAGCCTGCTGCACCGGCGCCAGCGACATCGGCTGTCGTGCCGGGGACACTGCGCTCGCGGCCGGAATCAACCTCGTTGGGTGAGGAAATGGCGTTGCCCGGGACGGGCACCACGCTGGACTTGACGGCCAGCCCCTCGGACAAACCGTTCGCGCCCGATGCGCGACCCACTGCGTTTTCGATCCCGGCCGGCGTGGTATCGGTCAGTGCGGTGGACGCCTACGATAAGATTTCCTTTCCCGTCGTTAACGACATTGAAAGGGGCCGCTTCCTGATATCGATCGGGCGACACATGTCGGGCAAGCCGGAGGAGACGCGAGGCCGGATCTATGCCGTGGACTTGGCCGCCCAGAAAGCCCAATTGGTCTGGGATTTTCCGAACTGCGTCCGTGTCCTGGATCACGACGTCTCCAGTGGGCGAACCTTGATTGTCGACAAGTTGGACCAGTTTCAGCGCGGTGGTGAATTGGTGATGGTCGAGGGGTTGGGGACGGGGACGCCGCGGACGCTGTACCGCAGAACGTTGCCAGGCGCCGGCAAGCCCGGTTTTGCCCCGCAGGTGGAGTGGGCTCAATTGCTGTCCGGAACGCATGTGGCGGCCATCGTGGATCGAAAGCTTCATGTCTGGGACCTGCCCGCGGCGAAGTTGGTTTACTTGATCGAAACGGCCAGCGCCAGCGAACCGCCCGTCTTCAGCGGCAACCAGGTCTACATGGCGGTGCCGCAAGGCGGCACAGTGGTCGTCGTCGAGACGGCCAGCGGCGAGGTTCGTAAGTCGTTCTCCACCGGCAGCACGCTGACGCCAGGGGCCGCCTTTCACCCCGATGGCCGCTGGCTGGCGGTCTGCTTCTCGAATCAGTATCAGGTGTGGGACTGCGTGACAGATAGCATCGTCAGCGAGGCGACGACGACGGACCACCTGAGTTCACACCCGATCCACTGGGTCGGACCCAAGCTGTTCCGCGGCGCCATGGGCGACACCGTCGACATGGACCTGGGATTGTCGGTATGGAAATACTACCTCGCGGTCAGCACTGCGCCGATCGTGCTAGGCAACAAGATCGTAACCGCAACGACTTCCCAGAACTGTACGCTGATCAGCGCGGAGATCCCTCACGCATCGGCAAAGAACTCAATCGCGAGATTGATGCGTGCAGGAGATGCGGCCACGTTGATACGTCCCGGCTCCGCGGTGGCGATCGCCGTCGACGCTGCCGTCCAGGTCGATCAGGGCGAAATCAAAGCCTCGCTAGCCGACGCGGCCAGGAAGGCCGGCTGGACGGTCAGCGACCGCGGCGCGGTGGCTTTGGTTGCCAAGATCGGCCGCGGCGAGACACGGGAGCTTCGGTTTCGCAGCATGGGGCCGGGGCCGCGCAAGGAGAGCACAGCCAGTCTGACTCCCTTTACGGCCGAGCTGCAGATTCGCCGTGGGGCCGACGTGCTATGGTCGCGCAAGACCGAGAATCGCATCCCGCCCATACTGCACCTGGAGGAAGGCGAAACCGTCCAGGACGCAGTCCGCCGTTACGAGAAGCCGGACGCCGCTTTTTTTGCTCGACTGAACCTGCCGCCCCGCATTCTCAAACCGGAGATCACCGAGCAGATTGGGATGAGCAGTCTGAAGGACGGCAAGTGGCAAGATATGACGGTGAACCGAAAGCCTTCACGGTAGTTCGGCGTCCAACGGTCGAACGAAATGATGCGGCTATTCACCGCGGGTTCTCTCGCTGTGGCGACGTGGGTTCGCGTGACACGCCGTGCCTTTCCGCGATGGTCTTCCACGATCCTCGCCGCTTGTCGGCGACAGTGGTCAGGTTAGCTGGCTGGGACGGTTGCAGGGGTCACCCATGCGCACACGGCCACCGAGTGCCCCGTCAACACTAAATGTTCGGGTTGGCTTGTAGTGGAATTCGCCAGAATTCCCCGAGCGAAAGGAATTCTGGCGAATCCCACTACCCGAAAATTAAGCTTTGACAAAGCACTTGCCTAACCGTGGTTGCGCAGTTGGTCGACAAGACCGCGGTGTTTCCCGAGAGATTTCAGTTTTTGGGCTCCAAGTCTTCACTACAAATCGAATCTGGAGTTAATCGCTCGGGTAACTCCAGATTCAGAGCTTCGAGGATGCGGGTTTGTTCGGGATCACAGACGGGACGCAACCGCAGATGGCTCTTGAGCACGCGAAAAGCGTTTTCCACCACCGTCAGTTGCATGTAGTTTTCCCAGAACTCGGTGGACGTCCAGCCGTGTTGATTGGTCCGAATCAAGGCTGTCGCACTCGCCGCCAGTCATACTTGGTCTTGCCGTCCTTGTCCAGCAAGAGCAAGCGGTCCTGCGTCAGTTCGAGGATGGCCTCGTCCACTCGGTCGCCCATCGTTTTCAGGATCAGTTGCACCGTGACGGCTGGCTCGCCCTGGAGCGTCCGCTTCTTGAGCCGCCCCTTTTCCACGGCCCAGATCATCTCGAACTCCAGACGTGGAGCAAACAACTTCGCCTTCAAGCCGTCCAGCTCCACGACCATCTTCCCCGTGCCGTCCTCCTGGAGCGTCATCGTCCGCTTTCCCTGGTACTCGTCTTGCCAGGTGCCAACGACCAAACGACGGGCCTGCTGGTCCTGAACGTCGGTTTGGGTACGGTCCTGCCCAAGTGCCAGACTTGTGGTCAGAACCGGCGCCAAGATCATCAGCCAAATTCGTTGGATCATTCTGCATTCTCGTGGGTTGGCAGGCTCGGTTGGGCCTTCGGTTTGCACCGGACAGACGCCAAATCACATGCAATTCTATTACTCGTGACGAAGCGTGTCATCGCCGTCGCGAAGATGCTGGTGCATAAAGCGACTGTTCTTGGAAAACACCAGGGGGCTGGTTATGGCATGGGGTCAACTCTTGACACCCTGTCGGCGAGCTGCTGCAGGCGATGGGCGAAATTTCCATCTTCCTTGGCCGCTTCCACCAAAAAGATACAAGGGTATGTCAGGATGTCCGGACACGCTGAAGCGTGGACTCCAACGCATCCATCGAAGACCGACGCGGCGCCAGCCTCCGTGGCGGGCGCTCTTACTGATTGCTCACGCTGTCAAGCGTGGCGTCAATTTCGGGCTTCGCGGCCGCGGGCGGCTCCGGTGGCGGCGTTTTCTCGATGGACCGCCACCAGTTCGCCGCCTGCTCCGGCCCCCAGCCGGTTGCGGCGGAGCAAGTGGCCAAGGCCAGCCGCAGACTGGCCGCATCGGGATAGCGATCGGACGGCTTTTTCGCCAGGCACTTGAGAATGACCTGTTCCAAGTCCGCGGGAATCGCAGGATTCACGAGGCTTGGCCGGGGAACCTCGCTTTTCCTGTGGGCGACAAGGATCGCCAGCACGTTCTTGCCGGGGAATGGCGGCTGACCCGTCAGCAGGTGATAGGCGACGGCGCCCAGCGAGTAGATGTCGGCCCTGGGATCCACTTCGTCGTAGGCCGAAGCTTGCTCGGGCGACATGTACAGCGGCGTCCCGCTGACCGCCCTGCGACCGGCCGTCTCCTCATCCGGTTCGTCAGCGTCTTGCTTGACCAGGCCGAAATCAAGCAGCTTGGCGACGTCGTACACACCGCCTCGCTGGGCGGCAAAGATATTGGCGGGCTTGATGTCGCGGTGGATCAGTCCCGCCAGGTGGGCTTCCTGCAGAGCCCCGCAAACCTGCCCCAGCAGGTACACGACACGCGCGGGTGGCAGCGGGCCGTGCTTTTCGACCAGGTCGTCGAGACTCATGCCGGGCAACAATTCCATCACGTAGTAAAAGGTGCCGTCGTCGGTGCGTCCGTAATCATAGATTTCCACCGTGTTCCAGTGCGTGAGCTTGGCCGTCGCCTTGACTTCTTTCTCGAAGCGAGCCACCGCCGTGGCGTTCGTTTCCTTGGCGGCCTTGATGAGCTTGATGGCACAAGGCCGCTTTAGCAAAACGTGTTCGGCCCGGAAGACCTCGCCCATGCCGCCGCCGCCGAGCCGCTCCATCAGCCGGTACTGACCGAACTGCCTGGCTTGGAATGCTTCGCGCCGGGCGGAACTGATAATCTGGGCGGCATACGTGGCGATCAGAGCGGTCATCAGCGGGAACGGAACGACGGCGATCACCTTGTCCGCTTCCAGCAGGGCGGCCAGACCGGGAGACAGCCACTGCTGAACCGCCACGACGACGTACGGCACGATCGCAATCGTGATGGTGACGGCCCCACCGCGTCTCCAGTTATTCGGCATGAAGATCCCGTAAATGAAGATCAGCATGCACCACGCGACGACAAACTGGTGACGAACGGCGGCCAGCGAGGTGGCGTCCTTCACCTGAAGGAACTCCACCATGCGCGTCGCTTGCATCATCGACATCTGAACGACGACCGAACCGAAGACAACCAGTTCGATCGCGCGCAGCTGGGACAAGGAAAGCGCCAAGTCCCGGCGGAGAACCACCAGGCAACCACCGGCGATGACAAGGATCAGGCCGCGCAGCCACCCCAGGCTGGCGACGCCCGCCAACAGATTGCCCGCAAAGGCCGCGGCGAGCACGACGACGATCACCAAGGTCGCAGCCGTCAGCCGGTTGCGCAGCAAGGCGGTTGTTTCGTCGGCGAAACGCGGCCGGTCGCCGACGACGAAGCCGACGTGGGCCCTGGAAACGTCCAGCGATCCCTGGCCGCTGGAAGATGGCGATGCGTGAGGCTCGTACAGCAAGGTTGGTTGCATGTGGGATCTCTACGGGTAGTCCGCGACGAGCGTCTCGAAGCGCAGGCGCGCTTCCAGTTGCCCCTGGACGCCACCCGGCTCGTCCCGGTTGAAACGAGGCTCGGCGATGTCAAGACCCTCCCGGCGGTTGTCGATTGTGGGTTTTTTCCCCTTCCCGTGCTCATCCTATCCACTGGACGGTCAAGCCGCTCAAATCGTTGGGCTGATCGGCATCTCGAAGCGCATCTGTTCGCGAAGTGCGTCCGTGGATTCGGATCGAGATTATAGCCGTCCGTGGGGCTGGCGTCTCGTCGCGTCTCCAAAATACTGAAGCAGCAGGGTAAGCCGCGTCGCCGCCATGCTGGGTTTTCTGCTGCGCAACATTTTGCCGTAAGGCGAGTTCTGCATGCTTGGCATTCAAACCGTCCCTTTGGTATACTTGTTGCTGGCTGTTGGGCTTCGCTTTGTCCGTCCGGCTTCGGATCTTCCGTCCACACGTTTCTACTTCGCTCAAAGGACTCGCTCATGGCTCGTTCGATACTTGCAATCGCAACCTGTCTTCTCGCTTGCTTGGCCGTGACTTCGGTCCAGCCGGCAGCAGCCCAGTTGAATGACCTGGTGCGGCGAGTGCCCGACCGCCCCAACACCGTGATCGTGCTGGACGTCGAGAAAGTTTTCACAAGTCCCATGGCCGAAAAGGAGCAATGGGGGAAAAAGCTGCTAAACGCCTTCGAGTCCGGGATGATCTTGGTCCCGCCGACGGCCTCGCGATTTGTGTTGGCGTCGCAACTGGATTTGGACGCGATGCAGCCGATTTGGGAAGTTGCGTTGTTAAACGTCAGCGAAGAAATGTCCATACCGGAATTTGCCCAGCGGCGAGGTGGAGCGGTGGACGTCGTATCGGGCGAGTCGGCGGCCGCGCTCCCGGACGACACCTACGTGATCAAGTTCGGCCCGACCGTGGTGGGCGCGATGAAACCGGCGAACCGGCAATCCGTGGCGCGCTGGATCGAATCCAGCCGGGACGCAAATCGCCGGCCGCTGACGCCGTACTTGGAGGAAGCCGTCGGGTATGTCCAAGACATCGGCACGCCGATCATTATCGCGTTGGATCTGGAGCACGCTCTGGCGCCTGCCCGGATTCGCGCGCGACTGGGTGAAATGGAATGCCTCGCGGGCAAATCGGTGGACCTGGACAAGTTGAGCCAGGCCCTGGCTTCGGTGCGGGGAGTCACGCTGGGCATTACGCTCGTCGAAAAGCGGTACGGGGGACTCAAGATTGACTTCGCGGAGGACGTGTCGATGACCGCGGACTTTGCCAAGCCGTTACTGCTGGAAGTCTTGGCCAACCAAGGCGCCATGATCGACGAGTTCAACGATTGGACCGTGAACGTCACGGGCAAGCAAATCTCGCTCAAGGGAGTTCTCGAGCCCAGCGGCATGCGGCGGATCCTCAGCCTGCTCGAACCACCGCACTCGCCCGACTACACGCCGGCTAAGGCCTCGTCGGGCACCCAGCCGGAGGAACTGACGGTGGCGTTGGCGTCCCAAGAGTATTTCAAGACCATCGAGACGATGTTGGAGGACCTGCAAGGCAAACGCAAGAGTACGGAGTTCGTGACCTGGGGCCAGGTCGGCATGTGGTTCGAACGCTACGCCAAGAAGATCGACAACCTGCCGATCCTGAACGTGGACGACCAACTGCTGGATTACGGCGCCTTCGTATCGGACTCGCTCCGCCAATCGGAAACCGCCATGAAGGGGATCGGAGCCAAATCCGGCATGCGCAAGTCGCAGTTGGGGAACTACTACACCACACAATCCTATGGGGTGGCAGGTGTCAACCGCTGGGGGAACGTGTCTGGGGCGTACCGCTGGTCGACCCAAGAAGATCTGGCGGCCAAGGGGCAGGCCGAAGCCCAAGTCCGGACCCAGGAGCGGATCTCCGGCAACGCCAATGCCCATTTCATCATGCAAGGCATCGACCAGGCCACGTCGGCTGTCCGCCGTACGATGACGAAGAAGTACAAAATGGAGTTCTGAGCCCTGGATTTCACCCACCCGGGGCGTTGCCGCTCACGTGTTTCTCGAACGGCCCTTACTTCCGAGTGCATTCCTGGCCGTACCAGTCCAGGAACCGGCGGTCGGTTTCCGCGACGCGCTGTGGCACCTCGCGCAGCAGGCGGCGCCAATGGGCTGCCAGGAATTTGGGGTGTTCCAGGCTGTCGCGGGCATACTTGCGGGTGGCCAGAGTTAGGTCCAGTTCCGCGCTGATAATCGCTTCGTGCTGGTTGTCCGCCAGTTGCAGGAGCGAGCCGTCGGGAGCGACGATCTTGGAATCCCCAGCGGACCACTTGCCGCCGCCTTGAGGCCCCACGGTGTTGGCGAACACGTAGTAGATCGCATTCTCGAAGGCCCGCACGGGAATCCCGTCCCGGCCGCCGCGTTTAGGTTTCGAGACAGCCAACACATCCATGCCGGCATTCGGATGGAACAGCACTTGGGCGCCCGCCATGACGGCCAGCCGCACCAGTTCCGGATAACGGCGTTCGTGGCAGATGATCGCCGTGGCACAGACGCCTTCGATCGAGAACAGGGACAGGCTGTTGCCCGGAGAAAACCACTGACGGTCCGAATCGGTCAACTGGCACTTGGCATAGACGTGAACCAGCTGCCCGGCGCGGTTGAATACGGTCAAGCCGTTGAACAGCCGCCGTCCGGCAAACACGGGCGAGCCGACTAGCAGACACGTCTTCAGCCGGGCTGCGATTACCCCGACGGCGGTCAAGCAGCGGCGAACGTCCGCCGGCCGTAGCGAGCCGAAATCGTACGCGTAACCGGTCGTCGCACATTCGGGAAACAGCACGGCGTCCGCGCCTGCCCGGGCCGCTTGAGCGGCGGCGTGTTCGATCTTGCCCAGATTGTCATCGATCGAGTCGGCGAATTTCAATTGCACGGCGGCGACCCGCAGCGTTTTGGCGGCAGATTCCGGCGATGGTTTCATGGGAGCCTCTGGGGACAGCGGCGGGAATGGACTTGACCGGTCGGGTAGATTCTACGCGAAAGTACGGCCCTTCCTCCACCCGCTTGCGATTTGTCCGCAAGGCGTGCTGCTCG
>CAZXYZ010000037.1:54998-92232 GCA_964645045.1 uncultured Pirellulaceae bacterium
GTCCGCAAGGCGTGCTGCTCGCCTATTCCAAGAGGGCCAATTGTCGTATAACTGGAGCGGCGTTTTGGTGCGCGAATCTTGAGGCGATTCCGGTCCTCGTTCGGGAAACGATTTATGGTTGCGAAATCCGCTCTTACCCATCTTTTCATTGGCTTGCTCTTGGGATTGGCTTTCACGGGCTGCGCGGGAGCGCCCGCGTCGACGGAGGCTCCGCCGCCGCCCAAGGTGAATGTCGGCCATCCGGTCGCCCGCGAACTGACTGACGAGGACGACTATAACGGCTGGTTGCAAGCCTCGGCGGTCGTCGAAGTCCGCGCGCGGGTCCGCGGCCACATCCAGAAGATCCATTTCCAGGACGGCGACCAGGTCCAGGCGGGGCAACTGTTGTTCGAACTGGACCCGCGGCCGTTTCAGGTCCAGATCGACCAGGCCATCGCACGGAGCAAGGCGATGGAAGCCCAGAAGGTCGCCGCCGTCAAGGAATTGGCACGCTACGCGGAACTGATCAAGACGGGGTCGGTCAGCAAATCGGACTACGAGAAAGTCCAAGCGGACGCCGAATCGTATGACGCCCAGATCGCGGCCAAGGCGGAGGAGGTCAAGCAGTATCAGTTGGACTTGGAATTCTCCAAGATCACCGCGGCGATCGCGGGCACCATCAGCCGCGCCGAACTGACCGAAGGCAACCTGGTCAACGCGGGCGGTAGCGATCCGCTGCTGACGACGATCGTCGCCTATGACCCGATTCAGGTCTACTTCTCGGTCGACGAACGATCCTTGCAGCGGTACATGAAGGCGAATCGGGCGGAGGGCAAGGAAACTCAGAGCCCGCTCCGCGACCGCAAGCTGCCGTTCCGCTTCGGACTGGATTCTGACGAAGGCTACCCGCATGCGGGACTCATCGACTTTGCCGACAACCGGGTCGACCCCGACACCGGCACGATTCAGATGCGCGGCGTGGTGGACAATCAGCAGCGCGTGTTTGTGCCTGGCTCGCGAGTCCGGATCCGCGTGCCCGTCAGCGGCCCGTACGCGGCGGTTCTGGTGCCCGACACGGCCATCCTGAGCGACCAAGACAAACGCTACGTGCTGGTCGTCGATGACAAGAACGTGGTCTCGCGGCGCGACGTGATGCCCGGCAAACTGCTGGACGACGGCATGCGTGTCATTCTCCCGGACGCCAGTGGCAAAGCGGCGGTCGCTCCGGAGGAGTGGATCGTCGTGGATGGACTGCAGCGGGCGCGGATCAATTACCCGGTGGAACCCGTCAAGCCGTCTGCCAGTCCGCCGTCGTAATCGATCGGGTTGTGTTCGGCCGCTCGGCCGGTTCGCCGGCGCGGGGACTCTGTGGCACTCTTGAGAAACCAGGAATATGATCTCCCACTTCTTCATCGACCGTCCCATTTTTGCGACCGTCCTGTCGATCGTCATCGTCATCCTCGGCCTGGTGGCGATGTCCCAGTTGCCGATCGCCCAGTATCCGGACGTCGCGCCGCCGACCGTGAGTGTGACGGCCACGTATCCGGGCGCCAACGCCGTGACCGTGGCCGAGACCGTGGCCACGCCGATCGAGGCGGAGGTGAACGGCGTCGAGCGGATGCTGTACATGGCATCGAAGTGTACGAACGACGGCCAGATGATCATGGACGTCACGTTCGAGTTGGGCACGAACATCGACATGGCGCAAGTGTTGGTGCAGAACCGGGTGTCGGTGGCCTCGGCCAAGCTGCCGGAGGAAGTCAAACGCATCGGCGTGACGACGAAGAAGAAGTCGCCGAGCATTCTGCTGTGCGTCAATCTGATCTCGCCGGACGGACGCTACGACCAGCTGTACCTCAGCAACTTTGCCCTGCTGAACGTCAAAGATGATATTGCCCGCGTCAAAGGCGTCGGCGACGTGGCCTTCCTCGGGCCGCGCGATTACAGCATGCGCGTCTGGCTCGACCCGAACAAACTGGCGGCGCTGCAGATGACCGCCAGCGACGTGATGCGTGCGATCAAGGAGCAGAACATCCAGGTCGCCGCCGGCCGCATCGGTCAGCCGCCCGTGCCGGAGGACGCCAACGTACCCTTCCAGCTGCCGATCAGCGTGCAGGGCCGGCTGACCAACGAAAAGCAGTTCGAGGAAATCATCGTGAAGCGCGGGGAGAAAGGCCAGGTCGTGTACCTCCGCGACGTGACGCGCGAGAAGAAGTACGACGCCCGGGGCCGGGTGCTCGAAAAGGGCGTCGAGCTGGGAGCCAAGAACTACGATGTCAACAGCTATCTGAACGGCCAACCGTCGGTGACGCTGGCGACGTTTCAGATGCCCGGCTCGAACGCCATTGCCACGGCCGCCGCGATCCGCGCCCGGATGGAAGATCTCAAATCGCGGTTTCCCGAGGGAGTCGAGTACCGGATCGAATACGACACGACGGTCTTTGTCCAGGAGTCGATCACCAGTGTCTATCATACACTGATCGAGGCGTTTGTCCTGGTGTTCATCGTCGTGCTGGTGTTCTTGCAGAACTGGCGGGCGACGATCATCCCCATGGTCGCCGTCCCCGTGTCGCTGATCGGCACGATGGCCTGCATGGCGGCGTTCGGATTTTCGCTGAACAATCTGTCGCTGTTCGGGCTGGTGCTGGCGATCGGCATCGTTGTGGATGACGCGATCGTGGTCGTCGAAAACGTCGAACGGCTGATGGCCACGGGAATGGCGCCGCGCGAGGCGAGTCGCAAGGCGATGGACGAAGTCACGGGCCCGGTGATTGCCATCGCGCTGGTGCTGTGTGCCGTGTTCGTGCCGACCGCCTTTATGGCGGGCATCAGCGGCGAGTTTTACAAGCAGTTCGCGTTGACGATCGCCGCTTCGACGGTGATCTCCGCGTTCAACTCGCTGACGCTCAGCCCGGCTCTGTGCGCCCTGCTGCTCAAGCCGCATCGCCACTCCGAAGAAGGACACGGCCACGCGGTTCGCGAGGTCCTGCCGCCGCTGGGCATCGCCATCATCGGCGGACTGATTGCGTTTGTCTACCTGACCGGTTTCGCCGCGAGTCTGGCGGGAATCGAGAGCCACGCCGCCGAGGGACACGGTCACGGTCCGGCCGCCCCGCTGTGGATTCGCGTGGTGGTATTCGCCGTCGGTGCGGTGGCCGGCTGGTTCGCGAGCAAGCCGGTCAACCTGCTGTTGAGCAAATTCTTTGACGGTTTCAACTGGGTTTTCGACGTGGCGATCAAGGGCTACGGGACCGCCGTCGCGATGTTGTTGCGGACGTGCGTCATCGGCTTGGCGGTTTACGGCGGGCTGATGTTTCTGACCTTCCTTGGCTTCCGGGCCGCGCCGATCGGGTTCATTCCGGAACAGGACAAAGGCTACCTGGTCGTCAACGCCCAGCTGCCCGACGGGGCCAGCCTGGACCGCAGCGACCAGCTGGTCCGCAAGCTCAGCGAGGTTGTCCGCAAGGATGAAGGCGTTGCGCACACGATCGACCTGGCCGGCTACTCGACGATCCTCAGCACGAGTATCTCGAATGTCGGCGGCTTATTCGTCATTCTGAAGCCGTTTGAAGAACGGGCAGGAAGGCCTGAGCTGAGCGCACCGGTTATCATGGCCAGACTGCGTCAGCAATTCGCGGACTTCACGGAGGCTCAGATCGCCGTCTTCGGGGCCCCGCCCGTCGAGGGCCTGGGGAGCACCGGCGGCTTCAAGCTGCAGGTCCAGGACCTGCGCGGCGCGGGCCTGCGGTCGCTGCAGGGAGCCGTGCAGAATTTCGCCGACGAGACCCGCAAACAACCGGGCCTGCTCGGCGTGTTTTCGACGTTCAGCGTCACTCAGCCGCAGCTGTATGTGGAGATCGACCGCGAGAAAGTCAAGGCTCAGAACGTCTCGCTGGACGAAGTCCATACGACGCTCCAGGCTTACCTCGGCGCCGCGTACGTCAACGATTTCTCGTTTCAGAACCGCAGTTGGCAGGTGAATATCCAAGCCGACCCGCGGTACCGCGCCAAGGTCGAGGACATCGGCAATCTGGAACTTCGGAACAACGCGGGCCGGATCGTGCCGCTCCGCACGCTGGTCCAGGTCAAGAACGTCAGCGGTCCGTCGATCGTCAACCATTACAACCTTTACCCATCGGCCGAATTGAATGGCGCGTCCGCCCCGGGTGTCAGCTCCGGCCAGGCGATCGCCATGATGGAATCGACCGGCAAAGCGAGCCTGCCTTCGACGATGGGCTTCGAATGGACCGAGTTGACTTTCCAGCAGATCCTGGCGTCGAAGGACATCCTCACCAAGCTGGCATTCCCGCTGGGCGTGTTGTTCGTGTTTCTGGTGCTCGCCGCGCAGTACGAGAGCTGGTCGCTGCCGATGGCCATCATCCTGATTGTGCCGATGTGCCTGCTGGCCGCGTTGGTCGGCATCTCGATGGCGAAATTGGATGTCAATATCTTCGTCCAGATCGGCTTGATCGTATTGATCGGCTTGGCCGCCAAGAATGCGATTTTGATTGTCGAATTCGCCAAGCAATTGCAGGATACAGGCCAGCCTCTGTTCGAGGCCACCATCGACGCTTGCCGACAGCGGCTGCGGCCGATCTTGATGACCTCGTTCGCGTTCATCCTGGGCGTCGTTCCGCTGGTCTTGGCCAAGGGCGCTGGCGCCGAGATGCGTTTTACGCTCGGCTTGGCCGTCTTCAGCGGGATGCTGGGAGTGACGATCTTCGGGATCTTCTTCACCCCGATCTTCTATTACGTCATCCGTTGGTTTACCGCGCCGCGAAAAGTGGATTGACGTCCCGGGGCAGGCGACAAACGGCACCGAAGTTGCCCTGGGCACCGTTCGAGAAATAACTGTCCGATTGCGCCGTGGCGTAAGCTTCCAGCTTGCGGTCGGTGGTGGCACCGCAAGCTGGAAGCTTACGCCACTTATTCCTCGAACGATGCGAAATGGGTAAGATGATGGCCCACACGGTTCTGACTTCCCCCTGGTTTCCCAAGTGAAGGAGCTTCCGATGAGACGCTTGAGCATTGCATCGCTGGTTTTGTGCGCTGTGGCAAGTTGCCTGTTGGCCGGTCTGGCCGCCGCCGAGGAGGGCAAAGAGGGCTGGAAGCCGCTGATGGACGGCAAGACGCTGACGGGCTGGCACCCCGTGGGCGACGGACAGTGGACGGTCGAAGACGGCGCGTTCGTGGGCCGGGCCAACAACGAAAAACTGTACGGACTGCTGGTCAGCGACAAGGCGTTCCGCGACTGTACGGTGCGGTTCAAGTTCAAGTGCCTGTCGGGCGACAGCGGCTTCTACATCCGCACGCTCATCAAGGAACCGGAAAAAGCGAACGGGCTGCAGGTGCAAGTCGGACGCACCAAGAGCGGCGTCGGCGGGATCTACGAAAGCTATGGCCGGGCCTGGGTCAGTAAGCCGTCCGACGAGTTGGAAGCGTCCTACACGAAAGATGATCAATGGAACGAAATGGTCATCGACGCCCAAGGTGGCAACATCGTGGTGACGGTCAACGGCGTCAAGAGCGCCGAACTGAAGGACGACCCCAGCCGGCCCGAAGGCCATTTCGCCCTGCAGATGCATGCCGGCTGTGTCATGCATGTGATGTTCAAGGATATCGAAATCCGCGAAGCCGCCGCGAAATAGCCGACAGCGGCAAGCAAACGCGTGGCGAATCGTCCAGCCAAGCCGATCGGCTGGCCAGTGGAACATGCCGTTGAGTTGGACCTCCGGGCGGTAGTACGGGCGGGCGTCTTCGAGCGCAGCGAGAAATGGCGGCCCGGCTTCGACGTTGGTCGTGGGATCGGCAGCGTGGGCCGGTGAGGTCACCGCCAGCAGCGGCGCCCGCCAAAGTCCCGCAATACGGGACAGCTTCATGTTCATTAGCTCAGCTCTATTTCCTCTGCGCCGGCGTAGTGGTTGTTCTTCTGGTAGACCGTTCTCGGAACCGCGGCGTGTTGACGGCCGCGGGCGTCAAGAAATGCTGCCTCACGGGAGTTTACGTCCGCCATGAGAATCTTCGTTCTCACACTTGCTTGGGCAGGTTCAGTTGCGCTCAGTTCCTCCGTGGCCGCGGAAGCGGCGGAACACGCGGCCGCGTCCGGTCCGCCGCTGGTCCTGGTCGAACGCGGACAGCCGCGGGCGGAAATCGTCGTGGCCGGCCTGCGGCCGCGCATGGCCACGCTGGCGGCCCTCGAACTGCGGACCTTTCTGGCCCGGATGAGCGGCGTTCGACTGCCCATCGTCACCGCGCCGTCGGCGGCCGCGCCGCTGAAGATTTACGTCGGGCAAAGCGCTCACACCGACCGGCTGGGTATCACGGCCGACGGGCTCCGCGACGGTGCCTATCGGATCGTTTCCGGCCCGGATTGGCTCGTCCTGATCGGCCGAGACGCGGATTTCGATCGGACGAAGTTGCCGTGGCCGATCGACCGCAAGGACGTCCCGCGGGCCCGGGCCGAATGGGAACAGGCCAGCGCGGGGCAAACGGACGCAGCCTGGGCGTTCCCTTTCGTATCCGGCTTCAAAGGCTTCTGGAACCCCAAGGATTTCGTCCAGAGCATGAGTGCCTATTACGGGCAAGATTTCGCGGCGCTCTGGGGGACGCAAGACGGCACGCCTGCCGGGCTCTGGAACCAGGATGAAGGTGGTTCGCTGAACGCGGTGTGCGGTCTGCTGCGCAGCCTGGGGGTCCGCTGGTTTATGCCCGGCGAGATCGGCCAGGTTGTCCCCGAACGGGAAACCATCGCCGTCGGACCCCGCGACGAAACGGTCCGTCCCGATTTCGCGATCCGCAAATGGCAGTGGTACAACTACGCCGGGTTCGGCTTCGACGACGTCATCTGGGCTAAGCGGATCGGCATGAATTCGGGCGACGAGCAGGTCGGGCCCAACTCCGGCCCTCACGGACTGGTGTTCGTACACAGCCACCCGTCGATGAAACAGGCCCACCCGGAGTATTACGCCCTGATTGGCGGAAAACGGGACACCGAGCATCGTGACCATGGTACTCCCTGCTTCACCTCGGCCGGCTTGGTCCGGGAAACGGTCAAGTACGCCCGCTTCCTGTTCGACCGGTACGATCTGCCCAGCGTCGATCTGTGGCCCGTCGACGGGTTGCGGCTGTGCGAGTGCGAGGGCTGCGCAGGCCAGTCGGCTTCGGAACTGGTCTGGGGGTTCGCAGACCGGGTGGCTCGCGAAGTCTGCCAAACGCATCCGGCAAAACGGATTACGTGCGGGGCCTACACCAGCTACGTTGAACCTCCGGACACGATCGACAAGTTCAGCCCGAACCTGTCGGTGTGGATCAGCAACTGCGGGCGCCCGTTGATGGAGGACCCGGAGCACTGGGCCCAATACTGGGAGCGGATCCGGAGATGGCAGAGCAAGCTGGCGCCCGGAAGTATCCTGCGTCTGGAAAACAACCGCTATCACATCTGGGGCGCAGGCGAACCGATCGCCTACCCGGTCCTTCATCCGCGGGCCGTGGCGCGGGACTTGAAAGCCCTGCAAGGGATCTCGCTGGGGGACAGCGGCGAGCAGAGCCAGGTCGGCGGGAAATGGCGGGCCCCGGCGCTGGAGCACATCACGCTATACGTCCAGTCCCGCTTCCTCTGGGATGCCGATCAGGATGTCGGCCAGGTACTCGACGAGTATTGCACGCTGTTTTACGGATCGGCGGCCGAGCCGATGAAAGAAGCCATCGATTTCGCCGAGCGGAATCTCGCCTACAAGGACCAGAGCCGAAGCCGGGGCCGGGGAAATCCGAGCAATGTCCCGCTGGCGGTCAGCCTTCGTTTGCGCGAGTTGCTGGGCACGGCGCGGCAAACCGCCGGCCACACGTTGCACGGGCGGCGCATCCAGGCGATCCTCGCGGAGCTTCAGCCCGGCGAGGAACTGACGGCCCAGTATCGGGAGAAGGAACAGGCCCTGGCCCAGGCCCGCGCCCGGGCACCGGTGGCGATCGGCGCGGCCGGCTCGGACTTGGAGAAGGCCCAAGTCTACGTTTTGAAGAACAACACGACGCGGGCGGAACCGGCCGCTCCGACGACCTTCCGCGTCGGCTGGGACACGAATGCCGTCTGGTTCGACATCGTCTGCCAGGAGCCGGAGATGAAGCGTCTGCGGGCCAGCCGGGACGTGTACAGCGGGGACAACGTGGTGGTCTCCTTGGCCACGCCGCTGCACTCGTACTACCACCTGGAGATCAATCCCGACGGGCTGCTGGCGGAGGGCAACCCCAACCCGAACTGGAAGTCCCTCGCGGAGGTCAAGACCGAGCGCGGGGGCGATTCTTGGCGGGTCCAAGTGCGGATTCCCGTCGTCGGACCGGCAGAGGCCGAAGCCGATCCGCGCCATCGCGTAGCGGGCTCGAAGCCGACGGCCCGGGAGCCATGGTTTTTCAACGTGGGACGGCAACGCGTCCTCGACCTCCCCCGGCCGGAGATGCAGGCCTTCTCGCCCACCGGCGCCGGCTGGCACGTCCCGGAAAAATTCGGCAAATTGCAGATCAAATAGGCCGAAACCGCTGCGGCGGAATCGCCGGCCGGGTCGTCCGGCGAGCAGGCCACAGGCGACTCTCTGATCCTCCCCGACGCTCGACGACACGAGCGTGGTACGCGTACGGGCCAAATTTCGTATCGGATTTGCCGCCTTAGCATCCTTCGAGAAATAAGTGGCGTATGCTTCCAGCTTGCGAGGCGATGATCCACCGCAAGCTGGAAGCTTACGCCACGGAGAATCCGGACAGTTATTCTCCGAACGGTTATTAACCGCCGTTCCGCGCCCCTAAGCAGGTTCACCCGCCGCTAGTGGATTGGTAATCTGTCCTATACACAAACCGGGGGGCGTATTCTCGGACAGCGCCTTTGTCATCGGTGATCCGTTTTCCGCCTGCCGTGGCGACGTCGCAGGCAGCTTGAATTTGCTTCCGCAAGTCCTCGTGCTGCTGTCCGGCGCCGTAGAACGTCAGGGGGTCGGACAGGACTTGCGATTCGACGCGTTGCCAAAACGCGGTCAGGTCCGCGCGCGGGATGCTCGCGGCGGCCGCGAATTCGTACAGCGTGGCAGGCACATCGAAGGTCTTGGCAAACAGCGCGATCCGCTGTTTCTGCGGCTCGCTGGCCGCGAGCCCCGCGGCTTGCTGCAACAAGCCGCGGCAGCGCCGCACGACGGCCAGATCCTCGGCATCCGCGGTGAACTGCCGGCTCCACTGGAACAGCTTGCGTTCGGGTCCCTTGACGTTGTCCAGCGTGACCCACAACTGCTCGAGCGTTGTAAAGTATTCGTTCATCGGCTCGGCCGCAGGGCCGAACATGTCCTGGCAAAACTGCTGGAGCAGGCGGCCCGCATCCTGCCGCGGATCCCACCACAACCGCGTCAGGATGTACAGCTTCGGTCCGTCCAGGCCCCAATGGGGATAAGCCTCGGCGTACATGTGCGCCGTTTCGACGCGGTCCGCCAGGTGCCGCAGGAACTGCGACCAATAACCGCTGTAGCTGCGCGGGATCAAGAATCCGTTGCCGTGGTACCAGTCGTGATTGCCGAACGAATCGCAGTGGCGGAGCACGGCATCCAGCGGCGATAGGCCCGTTGCCGGATCGGCCGCCAGAATCCGGTCTGCGGCCAGTTCGGCGATGTGAAAGTTCGTGAACAAGACGACATTCGCGGGCATCTTTTCCGCAGGTGGAATCCGGGCCGGACCGTACACGAGCGCGACTAGTTGCTTGCCCGGCACCTGGTCCTGCAGCCGCAAAGCCAGCCCGCGGATGAACGCGTAGTACAGTTCGGAGAAGCCGCGTGTCTCGGCTTCCTGCGGTGGCATGCTGCCCGTCTGGTACTTGGCATACACGCTGCGGCAGGCTTCGCACTGGCAGACGGTGTGGCCGTCTTGCACGCTGCACGCAATATAGGCCGCATTGGGTTGCCGGCGGAAGTAACGTACCGCCGAATCCTCGGCCACGTCCACCAGGCTGGCCGCCGACAGGCACGGCTGCCAGGCTTGATCCCGTCCATCGGCCGGAATGTGCCGGCGGCCGGCGATCATCGGATAAATCTCGGGATGTGACGCCGCATACCGAGCCGGATCGAACATCGTAAACATGTTGTGCTGGTGCGTCCCTCCGCGCCGCCGCATGGCGGCGTTCCGGCGCGGCCAGCCGCCGTCGCCGGGGATCGCGGCCAAACCGGAGATCATGCCGGAACGTACGAACGGTTCCACTCGCAGGTCCAGTGCGGCCGGGACTTCCGGCTCGCGCTGGGGACTGCTGGTAAACAGATCGGTGGGCAGATAGAACCGCACGCCGCCGAGATCATCCAAAAACCGCATCGCACCGTGGTAGGTCCCCTGCGAAGTCGAGCCGGCGATGCCGACGACATTGGCCTGCCGCCGCAAGAGGAAACCGTCCGGTGACAAGCCGTCGAGTTCCGCCGCGTCCATCCAGCCGGTCCGGCCCAGCGCCAGGATGACCTGTCCTTGAATCGACGGTACATCCGCCTCGTTGACGATTTCAAAGCCTCGATCCGTGCCGCACCCCTGCCGTAGCCAGCGTTGCAGTTCTTCCGCCGCGGCAAAGTTGCCTTGCCCCGGGTGCAGGGCCGGCAGCACGATCCGCGTCTGCTGTGGCCGCAGCTTCAAGGGCGTGCCGGATAACGACGGGTCGAGTGCGGGGACCGCGCGATGGACCCACGGGGGGCTCGGCGGCGGCAGGCAGTCCGCAGCGACCGCGTAGGCCGGCCGGACCATCGGCGAGATACGCACTTCGTCAATCGAGCCGCGGTAGCCGTCCTTGCCGAGGTACCAGGGCGCGATGTGGCCGATCACGATCCCCATCTGCTCCTCGTCGAACATGATCGGGGGGCAATAGACGGGAGCTTTCGACGCCACTCGATTGCCGTCCAGGTATAGCCGCACTTCGCCGCCGCGATCGCGGTCCAGGACTGCCGCGGCGTGATGCCAACCGCCGTCGTACAGCGTCGCCGAGACGTCGTCACTGCTGACCGCGCCCGAGAAGTGGCCGCCCGAAAAACACGCCACCAGTCGGCGGCCTTCGCTGATCTGCAGATACCAGATCCGTTCGTAGCCCCAGCCGCTGGCCACCAGAACCGCGTTCAGCGGCTGTTCCCGCAGCGGACGGAACCAGCATTCGACGGTCCAACTGCGGCGGCCCACGTACGTCACCCCGCTGTCCCCGATCACCACCCCGGAGCGGCCGTCCAAGCCGAGCGACTTTCCGAACCGCCCGTCCGCCCAGGCAACGGCCCCTTGCACCCGGCCGTCGTTCTCCGCGCCGCTCGCATCGCGGACGTCTCCGTCCAGGTGCAGCAACAGACTGGTGTGCGCGTCGAGAACGTGGGGCGTCTCCTGCCCGGTCACGGCTCCCGCCGAACCAATGACGACACTGCACCACAACAGACAGGAAAGCGTGACCATGACATGGCTCCTCCATTTCAGTTACCTTCCAGCCAAGTACTGCGCGAAGACCTCCGCATGGGTCAGGGCCCGGTTGTACACGCGCGCATCCCGGACACTCCCGTTGAAATACCCATACGACCCCAGCCAGCCGAACCGCAGCGGTTCCGAGTTGGTTCGGATGGCCGTCGTCACGGGTTTTCCCGCACCCGCCTCGCGGCCGTTGAGGTACACCCGCATCGTCGCGCCGTCGTACGTGGCGGCCACATGGCACCACTGGCCCGGCGACAGGCAGCGGTCCGTGGGGTTGTGGACGTGCCGCGTGCCGTCGGGGGCGTCCAGTTCAAACCACACGGTGCCGCCAGGCCGGAGGTGCAGCCCATAAGTGCCGGTTGCTTCGTAGCCCTTGCCCAACAGCGCCGGGTACCAGGTCTCGGTCGGTTCGTACTTTGCCCAGACCTGCAACGTCAACGGGCCGGTCAGATCGAAGGCATCTGCGCTGCCGAAGTCCAGATATTGTTGCCGGTGGTCTTGCAGCCGCACCACGAACCGGGTTCCTAGCCTTTCTCGCGAGGCGCCGTTGACCAATCTGCCGGTCAGGTCTACGTCGGTCGAGTACAACGTCTCACCCTGCCGCTCATCCAACTTCCACCGCGCCACGAGTCCGTGGACGTCGAGCCGCTGAAACTCCTCGCGGGTGGGCAGGTCGGTGGGGATCGTATCGGCAGCGTCCAGCGTCAGTTCGCGCAGCGCCGCCGGAGACTCGAACTCCCCAAAGCTGGGCGACCACATCGGCTGATCGTCCGACGAGCCCGATCTGCGGACCAGGTTCAGGTAAAAACGTCCGCCGGGTTTCACGCCCATCTGCTCCAGAGGGAGCGCTACGGTCGCCAAGTCTCGTCCGGCCGACCATGCGACGTTCGTCGGTTTTCCATCCAGCAATGATCGGCCCACGGAATTCACCAGCAGGTTATGCACCTGGCCGTCACGCTGGCTCGCAAACAACACCTGCCAGTCGACGGCGATCATGCGCAATCTTGGGTCGCCCAGTTGCATCGGGTCGCGAAGTTCGCGGAGCATCACGTACAAATACTCTCCATCATGGACCAGCCACGCTGCCGGCTTCAGCCGAGTCGGTTCCGCGATCCGCGAGCGCCAACCCGTCAAGGCCAGCGATTCGGCGGCATCGATCTTCGTCAGGTCTCCCTTTAACGGTCCTTTGGAGCAGAAGGGAACCCGTAGCATCGCGGCCCTTTCGCCGTACCTTGCCTTGACGTGCTCGACGTACTGCCTCCGCCCGGCCGTCATGTAATCCCAGACGCCCAATTTGAACAGCGTCACCCGCTGCTGTTGCTCAGGCGTCTGCGCGGCCGCCTGTGCCTGGTCCATCAGCCTGCCGAGCGTCTCCATGCGTTTCGCGTTGCCCAGGTAACCCCACGCCACTTCCTCGGTCTGGTGATGGTGGCCCTCGATCTTTCCCGAGGCGATCGCCTCGGCGTAATTCGCCGGATTGCCGTAGGCTTGCTCGACGGCGTCGTAGAACTTGCGCATCGGGCCCGCCGCCGGGCCGTACTGCCGTGTGAAGTACTCGTCCAGCAGCGTGTCCACGTTCAGGCTTGGGTCGTCCATCAGGCGGTAGGTGATGTACGCCTCGACCTCCTGTCCGTAGCCGCAGTGGAACGCCCCGCGATAGTCGTATTGCCGGAACAGCGCGAATTGCTCGCCGACGGCGCGGGCAAAGAAGCCGGGGAAGCAGTGAAATTTTCCGTTGTTCGCGACCTCGACGGGAAATGTGTAATAGAGCCACAGGTACAATGTGCGGCCGGGATATTCCTGCCGCCACTGTTGGAGCAAATCCACTTCGTGTTCGTACGAGGCGCGGCCGAAATTCAAGCGATTGCAGGCGAAGCAGTACTGGACGAGCACGTTCGGTTCCAGCTTGAGTTTTTGCGGCGGCGCGCCGTGAGTCATGTACGCCAGGCAGACGATGTGTTTGTCGGGGTGTTTCGGGCCGACGAGCTTGGCGACGGCGTTGACGAACTGAAAGAAATAGTCGCTGTGGCGGCCGTTGGTGAAGAATGGGCTGTCGGCGTCGCGGCCGGTGAGCCAGCTCTGGCAGTTGGCGCACTTGCAGAACTGGTCATTGTCCATCGGCTCGACGCAGAAACAGTCGCCGCCGGCCTGGGCCCCGGGATAGTTCGTGCCGGTCTCGAAGAACTCGCATGCATCCTTGGCGACCTGCTCGACCAATCCGCGGCTCGTGTAGCACATCTGTGGCGGCTGGCCTTCGTATCCCCGGGCGAACCAGTCGGCATGCCGGCCCTCAAACAGCGGCTCCTGCCCCTTCTCCGCCGCCCAGAAGCGGCGGTAGTAGCCGTACAGCGAGTGGTTGCCGGGGCATGGCTCGCCGCCTTCGCGATGCCGCAGGCGGAACAGCAGATTCCACCCGCGTTTGGCGAGCGCGTAGCCGCCGCCGGCGAAACGCCGGTGCAGTTCGGGATAGGCCGCTGCCTCCCACTTCTGAAAACCCGAGCTGCCGGCCGGCCACAGCCCGGTGTACTGATCGTAATTTTCGCTCGCCGGATAGGCGGCATAACGGTACTTCATAAACGGCGCGCGCTGCACCCGGCTGCCGGTGACCGTCAGCGTCGCCTGCCGGGGGCAGTCGGTTCCGAACTCCGTCGGCGTGAACCAGCGGACGTTGCAGTAGCGTTCCAGGAAGTCGTACACGGCGTACATCGTGCCCCGCTCGTCCCAAATGCCCGGCCAAGTGTCGAGCGTCTGCGGGTTGGGTGTCTGGTCGTATTGCACGCTGCCGCGGTCGTCTTTGTCGCGCCCGACCAGCACCAGGGCCTCGGGCGTGATGCGGATCAGGTACTCCTGCTTCTCCAACTGGTCCGGCTGGATTCCCAACGCCCGCACCGGTTGGCTGTCACCGACCAGGATGGCCAATCCCTGGACCGCCTGGTTATCGTGGACAATGGAAAAGTCCCCGCCCGTGATCTGCTTGAGGTGCCACTGCAGTTCGTAGGCCGCGAACTGTGCCACCCGCGTCGGCTGCTTGGCGATCACAAGGGTGGCTGCGGGTTTGCCAGCTTGGGCCAGCGTGACAGTCACGGCCGCCGGGTCGGCGAACGCCGTTTCCGACGCCACCGCGGCCAGCCAACAGATTGGGAGCAGGACTTGCATCTTCACACCTCGCAGTTATCAGCGTCCACAGCATCGGCGCTGCAGGCCGGATTAGGGAATCGTGGCCTTGTTGGAAGCGATTCCCGATGCGATACTAGCCGTGCCAATTTCCTTCAGCCAAACGGCGAAGGAATCGGCCGCCCGCCGCGCCAGCGGCGGGCACTTCGATATCTGATGGTATCGTGGATCGTATCGTGTGTCGCGGGGCAATCGTCTGGAGTTCTGATTGAATTGTAAGTTCGTTTGAATCAAAATTTTGCGCCCATAGCTCAGCTGGATAGAGCAGCGGACTTCTAATCCGCAGGTCGCAGGTTCGAATCCTGCTGGGCGTGCCTTCGCTGTGGTTCGCATCCGGCTGCATCGCGTCAAAGCTCCCAGTCGAAAAGACGTTAGGCGAACCGCCTTTCTCCCTCCCTGTTCCCACGGCCGTCGCAGGGGATCGCGTCGGCTTGCGTGGATTCGAGGTCCGGTCACTGCGTACTGCGATATCGGTCAATCCGTTGCCGCCATCTTGGCATGGGCCCGTGAATTGGCATCCGATGCCTCGCTTTCCTCCGGTTCCTCCAGATGCCCGGCGACCGCTTGGGCCGTCTCAATTTCGATATCGACGAACGCCGTGCCGTCCTCGCGTCGGGGAAGGTCCTTCACCGAATCCCGCAGGATCTTGATGAGGTTGAAGAATGCCTCGCCGTGAAAGCCTGCCACACCTTCGGCGATTTGCTTGTCCATCCGGGCCAGCTTGACCAACTCGGCCAGCAGCCGCTTGATGGCCACCGCGTGATACTTGATCTTGTTGACGATCGTCGAATCCTTCTGGCCGAAGACCAGGCACAGATCCAGGTCGAGGGCGCGCAGGTACGCCGCCAGGTCGGCCAGCCGCAAGTCGTCGTCATTCCCACTTTCCAACTTCGAGATGCGGCTCTGGCTGCACCCGATCCGGTCGGCGATGTCCTTCTGGGACAAGCCTTCCGCGTTGCGCATCGCAAACAGATGCTTGACCACCCGCCGGTTGTTCACACGCCGGTCGAACTCGTCGGCGAACTGCGGATCATCGGAAACACTGCGGACCATCTCCGCCACGCTGGCATATTGTTTTTTGGGATCAGCCATTGTCGGAACCCTCCCCTTTCGTTTTTCGCAACTCGGCGACGAACTCCCGGCACAGCCCAAGGTCGTCCGCCTGGGACCGCTTGTCGCCGAGCGTGATGATGTGCAGAACTTCCCCGTCTTCATCCGGATACACGTACAACCGAGGCTCCGCCAGCGCCTTGCCGCCACCCTTCTGGTCGATGGCCAGCACGCCCAGCGGCTCCGGATGCAAGAACCCTGCCTTGACCTGCTGGACCTTGGCCCCCTCGCGCAACGCGGTCAGAAACGTATCGAGGTTGTCCAAGACGGCGGCCAGTTCCCGCGAGTGCTTCTTTTCGTACCGCTTGTGCCTTCGGAGATAATCGTCACTGGGTGCTACTGACCATATAGAAATATACCGTCCTGGAATAGTTTCTGTAGCTCGTTCCGTCGATATGCCTAAATTATATTCCAAATTGTAATCGAGTCCAGCTAGCATCACGTGCCGTTATTCTGCTCGACTGCACCTCATCTGCCATCTTTCCGGGGGGTGGAGAATGGCAGCTGGGTCTCGAGCTATCCGTCCTTCTTGGTGGGTCGCATCCTTTTTGGTGCAGGCGGGTCACGTATGTTGCGTCCTTGGGTGCCGCGGCCCTGTCGGCGGCGCGGATGGGCGTTGATGTTATCCCCGAACCACTCACAAGCACCGCTGAAGTCGCGTCCCAGCATTTCCTGCAAGGCGGCTGGGGTGTGAAACGTAGCCACGCGCCGGGAGCGGTTCAGCGGATCGCGGACATCGTGGAACCAGAACACTTCCCCGTAGGTCGAGTACAAGAACGGCACGCGGAAGCCGCGAAAGTCGAACGGGGTGTTCCGGGCGCCTTTCATACCGTGACGGCGTGATTCGTGTACGCGATGAGCGGCCGATTGGGATCGTAGGGGACGACTTCCCAGCCCTGCTCGATCAGCTTCGGATCAATCCGAGTCCGCCGAGTCTCGCGTTCCGATTCGCCATGTGCAGAACGAGCCATGATTCCCACCTTCACGAACCGGGTCCGAGTCGGGGGCAACCGCCGAAGGCAGGTGAAAGGCAGTCGCTCCCGGCTCGATTTCAGCCCGCCGAGGAGCGACCTCGACGGGCACCCAGTCCCGGACATGCTACTCCAGCTGCGATCAGAACTGAAGCCTAGTCCCTCGATTTCGCAACTGCTGCCCATTCGCTCACCGCGTGAACGAGATGACAAACGGGCAAGGAGCCTTATTCGTCCAGGCCAAAATCGTTCGCAAACAGCCGCACCAACTCGTCCAGCACCTGTTCGGCATCGGGGCCCTTGGCGGTCAGCTCCAGTTGGCGGCCCTGACCGGCTCCTAAAGAAAGCAGCTGCAGCACGCTGCCGGCATCCGCTTGGTCCTGGCCCGAGCGGATGCTGACTTGGGATCGGAAACGCCGCACCGTTTCGGCGACGGCCAGCGACGGACGCGCGTGCAATCCCGCAGGACGCTGAACGAACACTTGACGAGTCGCGGTTTTGTCGAACATGGCCAAGCCCTCCAGCCAACCACCAGGGGTCAACGTCATGCTTGCTGCTGTCCGGGGAACGTGCCCCGGGCGGCCAATCACCACTTCTTCCACAACCAGACGATCCGCAGAGACGCGACGGACACCGCCGCGATGGCCAGGATCCCCCAAAACATCCACGGCCGGTCTTTGCCGGGAAAGCTCACGTTCATCGAAAAAATGCTGACCACCAGCGTCGGCAACTGAATCGCGATGGTGATAATGGTCAGCGTTTTCATCAGCCAGTCCAAGTTGTTGCTCACGATCGACACGCGGGCATCCATCATGCTGGCGAGAATGTTCGAGTAGATCAGGGCTTGCTCGTAGCATTGGCTGTTCTCGATCAGCAGGTCGTCGATCAGTTCCGTATTCTACCGCGACGCGATTCGGCCCGATAGAATAGGACGCCATGATTCATTACGTCATCCACGCCCGCAACGCCGGCTTTTTTTCGAACTTGAACGGAGTGATCAACCGGCTGTACTACACGCTGAAACCTCAGGATACCTGTGAAGTCAGCTGGCGGGTGGACCAGCTGCACGAAGGGCCGCACATGGTTGCTCAGACGCAGTTTCCCTATGGCACCGTCGAGGACGGGAATCTGTGGACCAAGTTCTTCGAGCCGCTGCCCCTCGCCGCCGGGAACGCAGCCACCCGCGAGGTCCGCGAGATCTGGGATTTGGAGCATCAAGGTTGGTGTTTCGGCAGTTATCACGCAGCGGCACGGCGTGCCTGCCGTCTGTATGTCCCCGGCCGCCAGGGATGGCGACGTACCTTTCACGACGTCTATCGCCGATATGTTCGGCCCCGGCCGGAGATCCTCGAACGGGCTGCCCGGTTTCGCCGGACCTACCTGACGGGCCGGCACACCGTGGGCGTCCACATCCGCAACGTGCGCCACAGCCTAGAACAGGTCGGCCAGGAGGCTTACGGAGTCCCGCACTTTGCCCAGGCCATCCGGCGACTGTACGGCGGAGAACTGCCCACCATTTTCTTGGCGACCGATAGTGACGACGTGATTCAGGCGATGCGCGACGAATTCGGCCAGGCCGTCGTTTACCAGACGGATGTCCTGCGGACTCCGGCCGGCGACGACGAGCAGCTGCACTTCTTTCGCCAGGGAGACGTTCGCTTCGGCCAGGACGTGCTGTCCGACGGCCTGCTGTTGGCCGCTTGCGACCGCCTGATCCATGTGACCAGCAACGTCGCCACCGCGGTCGCGCTGTTCAATCCGGACCTGGACCTGCACTACATCGGCCGCTTCGAGCCGGCGATTCGCGTCCTTTGCGATCAAGTCTGGGGTGCCGTGAGACGCACTCTGACTGCCGCGCATCGCAACCCAAAGCCAATTACATTGAAACTGAGTGGAGACGCCTAAAGAAGAGAGCTGCGCTCGAGCGTGCTTTGACCAAGGATGGGCACACCATTCCCATTCGTCTTGACGACACAGAGATACCTGGTACCCGGGGAAACTGTTGGGTACATAGATGCGCGAATAAAAAGCGTAGAGCAAACTGCATCTGGGATTGCGGAGAGAGAAGCCGCCGCGAAGGCCGGGACGCCCCCCGCCGTCAACAAGGCCACGTTTCTGGAACTGCACCTTCCGTCGCCGACAGTCGCGGGATAATGCCTGCTGGAAAGGGAGGACACCATTGCAGTCCCAATTGACCGCCTAATTGGCCACATGCCACTCGTCGCAAGTTGTTTAACAGCAAGGCTTTTCAAAGGTCCAATAAAAAAGCCAGTTCGCGATCTCTCGCAAACTGGCCACTAGTGGAGGCGGCGGGAATCGAACCCGCGTCCCGAGACATTTCCGCGGCAGCTTCTACGTGTGTAGTCGGTTCTTTAAGTCTCGCTCGCCAAGCCCCAACCGACACGGTCTTGGACGAGCCAGCCGAGTACGTAGTTTAGCGACCGGCGTTCCCGGCATGACCAGTCGCGATCCGGATTTGGCTACCGACTTTTGGGACTCTCCGGTTAAGGCCCGCAGTCGGGACTACCTGTTACTAGGCAGCCAGGACGAGGTTTTCCTCGGCACTTAAAATTTTGGTCAGCTATTTACGTGGCCAACTGACCAACCACGACACGCCACTGACACTTCAAGCTATCCGGTCGAATCCAGTTCGCCCCCGAATCGCAAATTTCCGTCGCCGGAGGCCGTCGGCTCGCGTCAGCACGCGGGTGGGCCGCGGCTTCCGGCGACTCGCTGTATCACTCCCTATTCATCGTCCCGCCAACGGGACGCTCTTGAATTATACCGCTGTCCACCCGTTGGCAACAGTGGCGGGCCAGGGTTTTGCCGGCGCTCCGTGCGTTGCATCGCAAGTTGGAGTCCAGCCTTTAGGCTGTCCGGACAGCCTAAAGGCTGGACTCCAACCGGCGCGATCAGCCAAACGTGACGGCCAATTCGCGGATATAGTCGAGGGCTTCCTCCAGTTCCGGAGCTTGCACGCCCGACTGGCGGCCACCGCGATCGCAGCGGGCCAGCAGCAACAGTTCTTCGTAGCTCTCGTTCTGCTGCAAACGGCGGCGAGCACGGGCGCCCAGTTGGCCATCCAGCAACTGTTGCGCCGCCATGTGATGCTCGATCAACCACGCGGTGCGCTCGGTGATCATATCCTCCAGCGCTTCCAACGCCGCACTCGTGTGGTTCTCCGAGTCGATGGCTTTGCCCACGTCGTGCAGCAGGGCCGCTAGCAGGAATTCCTCGTCATAGGGCAGTTCGTCGCGGGCCAAGTCGAAGACCTGTAGACTATGGTACAGGGCGTCGCCTTCAGGATGGTATTTGGGACTTTGTTTGACGTTCTCCAGCGGCAGCAGCAGGGCTTCGTAGACCTGAAAACGGTCCACCTGTTCGGCGGCCGCACGCAGTTCTGCGTTCAAGTCCAAGTTCGGGTACTCGCGCTGCAGGAATTGCTCCAACTCGGCCACACTGGCCCGTTCCATCGCCTTGCCGGTGATCGAACTCTTGAAGACGTAATGCGCCAGGTCCGCAGCATACACGGTCAACTCGAAGGGGAAGCGGTCGCGGACGTGAACGTGCGTAAACACCCGCTCCTCGCCGTGCTTGCGGACCCGCTTCCGCTCGACGTCGTACACAAAGCCTTCGTCGTCCAGCAGCAGCGTCACCGTGTCGACGCTGTCCGAGAAAACGTGGAGGTCGATGTCGGAACCTTGGCGGATGTGACCGGTCAAGACGCTGCCGATCAGCCGCGGGCGGAAACGGCGGAGGATTTGCATCATCCGCAAGGCTTCCAGCCGCATGTCCTTCAAGCTTTCGTTGCGGCGTTCGCCCTCGTATAGGCGGGCCATGGCCTGGATTTCGTCGCGGATTTCCGCGTTGCTGGGCAGATCGGCCGGTTTGACCCAGCCCTGGCAAATGCGGCGGGAAGCCTTTTGTTTCGCCTGGTAGTACTCGGACTCCTGGCGACTGTACATCAAACGAGCGGCTTCGTAAGCAATCTGACGGCGAAGTTTCGGATTGGTCATCTTTCCAGCGCTAAGGCGCTTGGGGTAAGCATAAGCCTGGACTCCAACCTGACCGCAGCCAATCTTACTCGCTGGCCCGCCGTTGAGCAAACAGCCAGGCGAAAAATTCGGGGTCTTTGTACGTGGCCGTCCACGAATCGTGGCCGGCGTCCGGGTATTCGGTGTACTTGGGTGTCCCGCCGGCCGCCTTGATCGCTTCGATCATGTCGCGCGACCGTTGCGGTTTGACCACGCCGTCCTTGCCGCCGTGAAAGGCCCAGATCGGCGTGCTCGCAATCGTTTTGGCTTGCGCCGGATCACCGCCTCCACAAATCGGCACGGCGGCGGCAAAGCGGCCGGGATAACGGGCGATCGCATCCCAGGTTCCATATCCCCCCATCGACAGACCGGTCACGTAGATCCGCGCGGGATCGATTGCGAACTCCTTCTCCAAGGCGGCGATGGCTTCCATCGACAGCCGCAACGGGGCGGCGGGCTGAGCCGGTGTTTCGTGGGATGGCGCCGACCAGTTCACATCCACCCATTTCTGCTCTTTGGGACACTGGGGTGCGACCACGAAGCAGGGATACTTGGCCATGATTTCGTCGCTGGCAAAGTTGCTCATTCCGTGGACCAACTGCCGGATGTTATCGTCGCCCCGTTCGCCCGCGCCGTGCAGGAACAGCACCAGCGGGTACTTGGTCTGCGGGTCGTAGTCCTGCGGCTTCAGCAACCGATACAACAGCTTCGCGCCATCGGCATCGGCGTACTGGCGGGCTTCGTACCGGCCGCGATAGTCGTCGGCCGCCAAACCGATCGTGGTCCGTAGCGGGATCATGCAGGCCGCGATGGACAAGGTTGCCGCCCACCGCCAGCCGAGCCCCGCCGTCGCCCCGGTCCAGGACGGTCCCCCAAGGCTACCGGGGATCGTTCTCGTGTGCTTTGAACTCTTCGTACCTGGCGAACGCCTGTTTTCTCTTGTCTTCATTTTCAAATCCTACGGTGCCAAAGTTAAAAACGTTGCTGTCATTGAGTTGAATCCGGTCGAAACCGAATCGCTTGGGGTCTTGTTTCTTCAGGAGCAGGATTGCCGCCAGTGCGACGTCGCGGATCTGAATTTCGTACTGGACGTTGTCGATGCGATGCGAGTTGATCCGCGTGGCGTCCTCCAGCGCCGGTTCCAACAGGCCGACGTGCGAGGCGTCGCCCAGCCGGGCCACGGTCATCAGGGCCGTCTGCCGGACGAACGGCTGCTCGCCTGCGTTGCGCAGGATTTGCGTGGCCGGGACCAAGCCCTCTTTCATGTCGTAACGCATGGCCAAGTACATGCTCTGCTGAGCCACCGCGCCCTTGCTGCGCGTGATCCACTGGCTGATCATCTTGCGCAGGATCTTGCTTTTCGCCGGATCGCTCATCGCCTCGGCAAACGACGGCTGGCTGCACAAGTTCATTACCGCAAAGCTGGTGGGCAGCCCCATGTTCACGTTGTCGCCGATGGCTGCGAACAAGAGGGCGGTGACGCTGCCCAGCGAAGTCGTCTCGCCCTCGCGGCGCTGCAATTGCTGCAGCTGAGCGGTTCGCGATTCAGCCACGCGGGCGACCCCTTGCGGGCCTTTTTCGACGGCCTGCATCAACTCGGATTCCGCCTTCTGCATTTCGGCAAACAGGCCGCGGGTTTCCGCCTCGTCGCCGTACAGATCGCGAAACCGGCGCCAACCCGGCAGATCCAGGCCGTCGCTGCGGCCGGCTGCGAAGGCGGTCAAACGCCGCTGAAAATCCAATTCGCCGACAATTTGAAATATCCGCTCGCATCGGTAGCGGATCTCACGATCCGGATGCGTCCGCCCCGCCTCGACCGCGTTCTTAGCTGCCACGCCCATTTCGATCAGCTGCGTCGTGGCCCGCTCGCGTAGCGAAAACTCCTCGGCGCCCAACTGCTGGACGAGCCGAGCCGCTTCGGCATCGCCCTGCTGATCCTGGCCGCCAGCCAGCCGGACTTGCCAGCTTGCCATCAGCGCCAGTACCAACAGCAGGACAGCGGTCTTTCTCATGCGTAATTCCTCGCCAAATCGCGTGTTGCTGTATTCTAGGCACGCGACGGGGGGTTCGTCCAGCGCGGAGGCCCGCAGGCCCGGCGAACGGTGGGCGTCAGCCCATCGGTGCATCGTCTCCGGGAGGACTTCTCCCGCCGCCTACGAATTCCCCCGAAGGCGAAAACTACGAACTCCTCGTACAAATGTGCGGGCCTGCGGAAAACCGGCGGGCTCACGCCCGCCGTTCGCGAATTCCCACCGGACGGGCTCACGCCCGCCGTTCGCCTGTCGGGATGCAACTACGGGGACAACGCCGCCGCCAATCCGTTCAGCATCGCGGAGGATTCTCCGCCGACGGCAACCAGCCGGAACTGGCGCACCGTGTCGCCGACGACTTCGATGTGGATCTCCAGCCGCTGCGGCGGCAGGCAGTCGATGACGCGGTCTGCCCATTCGATCAGCGTGATTCCGTCGGAAGCAAAATACTCCTCGGGTCCCAGTTCCAGGAATTCGTCGTCGTCCTTCAGGCGGTAGGCGTCCAGGTGGTACAAGGTGCGCCGGCCGTGGTACTCCTGGCATAACACGAAGGTTGGGCTGACCACCGTTTCCGGCGGCACGCCGCAGCCGGCAGCCAGGGCTTGAACCAGCCGCGTCTTGCCGGCGCCCAGTGTCCCAATCAAGGCCACCGTCGTGCCGGGTGGGAGCACCTGCGCCAGGGCCGCGCCCAGGCGGTGTGTATCGGACTCGTGGTTGGCCAGGAAAGTGAATTCGTTCACGCGATCGCTCTCACGGAAGGGTTCAGACTTGCGTCATCCTACCACATTCCGCTTTCTGGCTCGACCCGTTTGCATCCTGGGTGGCCAACGGCTGGCGTAAGCCCGCCGGTTTTCCGCGTGCTGGCACGCTTGCGCGAGAGGTTGGCCAGATCACCTTGGGTGAAAACAGCTGACGGAAGGTGAAGGGCCCGGAGTTCCCCAACTCGATTGGTGTTTTCTGCCGTTCGACGAGCCCAACCTATCGACAAATCGGGTGGCGGTCGCGATGATGTCTGCAGTGACAAGGGAACCGAAGGCTGCGTCATGCAGTCCTCTTCTACAAGGAGTTCGAAAGCGATGATGAAGTACTTGGTCGAGTTGATCGGGACGTTCTTTCTGGTGGCCACTGTCGGCTTCACGGTCATGGAGCCGGGGGCAAGCGCGCTGGCTCCGCTGGCGATCGGGTCGGCCTTGATGATCATGGTCTATGCGGGCGGCCACGTTTCCGGCGGCCACTACAACCCGGCCGTCACACTGGCCGTTTGGCTGCGAGGCCGGTGTCCCACGTCGGACGTGCCCGGGTACATGATCGCCCAGGTCGCTGGGGGCCTGATTGCCGCCTTCCTGGTGATGTTCATCAAAGGCACGGGCGCGGCCACGGCCTCGAGTCCCGACGTGGTTCGCGCGGTAATCGCCGAACTGTTGTTCACGTTTGCCCTGTGTTACGTGGTCCTGAACGTAGCCACCGCCAAGGCGACCGAAGGCAATTCGTATTTTGGGCTCGCGATTGGCTTCACCGTCGTCGTCGGGGCCTGCGCGGTAGGCGGGGTTTCCGGCGGGGCGTTCAACCCGGCCGTGGCCGTGGGCATCACGGCGATGGGCCTGTCGAAATTCGCCAACATCTGGATCTTCCTGGTCGGCAACTTCGCCGGCGGCGCTTTGGCGGCCGTGGTGTTCAAGTTGGCCCATCCGGATGACAAATAGACGGTGCGAAATCGGCGGCCAAGTGTTATCGGTGAAGACGGCCGAGTGGAACGGGCCGAGTGGAACGGAGCGGTTTTGCATGGCAGGTCTGTTTGACGAATTCCGACTGAAGGATGTCGTGCTGAGGAATCGCATCGGCGTCTCCCCGATGTGCCAATACTCGTCGGACAACGGGTTACCGAATGATTGGCATTTCGTACACCTCGGCTCGCGCGCCGTGGGTGGTGCCGGGCTGGTCGTGGTCGAGGCCACCGCCGTTTCGCCCGAGGGACGCATCAGCCCTGCCGACAGCGGCATTTGGCTGGATGACCACGTACCGCCCTTCGCCCACATCAACCACTTCCTGAAGCAGCACGGAGCGGTCCCCGGAATCCAACTTGCTCACGCCGGGCGCAAAGCCAGCGCCAATAAGCCCTGGGAGGGGGACGGCCACATCGAGACCGGCGACGGTGGCTGGGACACCATCGCTCCGTCGGCGGTTTCCTTCGGCGCAAATCTCCCGAAGGTTCCCCAGGAGATGACGGTGGAGGACATCGCACGGATTCAGGCCGCCTTCGTGGCCGCGGCCAAGCGTTCTTTGGCAGCGGGCTTCGAGTGGCTGGAACTGCACTTCGCCCACGGCTACCTCGCTCACCAATTCTACTCGCCGCTGGCCAACCACCGAACCGACGCTTACGGCGGCAGCTTTGACAAGCGGATTCGATTTCTGCTGGAGACGTTTGCCGCCGTCCGCAAGGTCTGGCCGGAACGTCTGCCGCTGACCGCCCGTCTGTCCGTCACGGACTGGATCGACGGAGGCGTGACGGTCGAGGAGTCCATCGAACTGGTGCGCCGCTTGAAAGCAGCGGGGCTTGACCTGCTGGACGTGAGCCAGGGGTTCGTCACCCCGGACATTTCCAAGGTTCCGTGGGGGCCGGGGTTCATGGTTCCGGTCGCCAGCCGCATTCGTCGAGAAACGGGCATCCCGGCTGCCGTGGGATGGATGATTACCGATCCGGACGAGGCGGACGAAGCCGTGCAGGAGGAGCACACCGACCTTGTCTTGCTGGCGAGGGAGTTGCTGCGCGATCCGTATTGGCCGTACCACGCCGCGGTGAGACTCGGCTCGGAAAAGGCCGAGACGATTCTGCCGGTCCAGTACGCCCGCGCGGTGAAACGGTAAGAAAGCGTCCGAGATACTCGAACACGTGGCGTCTTGTCGGGTAGACTAGTCCGCATCCGCGTGGAAACAGTCCTTACGAACGATCGATGGGAGACTGGCACAAATGACCAAAGTCATGCAGTTTTGCCTTGGATTTGCCGCCCTTGTTTCGAGTGTCGCCTCCGCGGCGGACGATTCGCTGCCCGGCCGCGCCACAGGGGCCTTACGCCAAGCCGTGGAGTTCTACAGCCGGCAGGTTGCGTCGCACGGCGGCTACGTCTACCGCTATAGCGCCGATCTGGCAAAACGCGAAGGCGAGGGCAAAACGGGACCGGACACGGTTTGGGTCCAGCCTCCCGGCACTCCGGCGGTCGGTATGGCCTACCTGGATGCCTTCGAGCGGACCGGCGAGGCGTATTTGTTGGATGCCGCCAAAGCGGCCGGCGAGTGCCTGATCCAGGGCCAGCTGCGCAGCGGGGCGTGGAATGCGTCGATCGAATTCGCCGCGGATGTCCGGAAGAAACACGCCTATCGCGTCGATCCGCCGACGAAGAAACCGGGCCGCAACTGGTCCACGTTCGACGACGACAAGTCGCAATCCGCGATCCGGTTTCTGTCCCGCTTGGACAAGGCGTTGGATTTCCAGGACGCCCGCGTCCACGAAGCGATCACGTTCGCCCTGGATGCGGTGCTGAAGTCGCAGTTCCCCAACGGGGCTTGGCCGCAGGGATTTCAAGAGTTTCCGGATCCGGCCAAGTATCCCATCGTGCGGGCCAGTTACCCGGAAACCTGGCCGCGCAAGTACCCCGGCGGCGACTATTGGGTGTACTACACCTTCAACGACAACGCGATCGGCGATACGGTCGACACGCTGCTGCTGGCGGCCGACGTGTATCAGGAACCGCGCTACCGCCAGGCGGCACTGCGGGCCGGCGAGTTCATCCTGCTGGCTCAAATGCCCGAACCGCAACCCGCGTGGGCTCAGCAATATGACTTTGACATGCACCCCGTGTGGGCGCGCAAGTTTGAACCGCCCGCTATTTCCGGGAGTGAATCGCAGGAGATCTTGAAGACGCTCCTGAAGCTGTACGTCCAGACGGGGGACCGCAAGTTCCTGGAGCCGGTACCGCGGGCCATCGGGTATTTGCAGCGTTCCGCGTTGCCCGACGGCCAGTTGGCCCGCTTTTACGAACTGCAGACCAACAAGCCGCTGTACTTCACCCGCCAGTACGAACTGACGTACGATGACAGCGACATGCCCACGCACTATTCCTTCAAAGTCGGCAACGGCCTGGCCGGCTTGAGCCAGCAATACGAACGCCTGTCCCAGCTGACCGGCGAGCAACTGGCGAAACTCCGCACCCCTGCGCCGGACAAGCTCGCCATGACGTCCCAGTTGGAGGCTCAGACCCGCCAACTGGTCGCCGCGCTGGATGAACGCGGCGCATGGGTCGAGGACGGCCGTCTGCGCTACCACGGCGACGCCGACGACACGCGCCGGGTCATCGACAGCAGCACGTTCATCAAGAACCTGGGGGTCTTGAGCCGCTACGTGGGGGCCTTGAAGCGGTAGCTCACAGCAGCGTGATGTTGGCTTCCTGGCAGCGGCGGATCATGTCGTCCGGCCAGATGCCGCAGGCGACTTCGCCCACATGCGCACAGCGGAGCAGGAACATGCACAGCCGCGACTGGCCGATGCCGCCGCCCATCGTTTGCGGCAATTCGCCGGCCAACAATTGGCGGTGGAACGGCAGATCGCGGCGGGCGGTCAGTTGGCGGATTTCCAGCTGAGCCAACAGCGTCGGCGGATCGACGCGGATGCCCATCGACGAGACCTCGAACGATGTTTCGAGCACGGGGTGCCAGAGCAGGATGTCGCCATTCAGGCCGCAACCGCCGTCGCTGTTGGGCGTGGTCCAGTCATCGTAATCCGGTGCCCTCCCGTCGTGCGGCTGTCCATCCGGCAGCATGCCGCCGATCCCAATCACGAACACCGCCTGGTGTTCGGCGCAGATCCGGTGTTCGCGCTGCCGCGGGGGCAGGTCCGGATAACGGGCACACAGTTCTTCCGCCGTGATGAACGTGATCCGTTCCGGCAGGATCGGCCGGATGCTCGAATGCTCCGAGGCCAGGTGGAATTCCGTCCGGCAGATCGCGTCGTAGATGGCTGTGACCGTGGCCTTTAGCATCGCCAGGTTCCGCTCGTTGGGCCGGAGGACCTTCTCCCAGTCCCATTGGTCGACGTAGATCGAGTGGGTGTGGTCCAGGGTTTCGTCGGGCCGGACGGCGTTCATGTCCGTGTACAGGCCTTCGCCGGGGCGGAAGCCGTAACGGGCCAGGGCCAACCGTTTCCACTTGGCCAGCGACTGGACGATCTCGACCGGCGTCTCGCCGTCCTCTTTGACGCAGAACCGGACGGGCCTCTCCACGCCGTTCAGGTCGTCGTTGATGCCGGTGCCGCTGCGGACAAACAAGGGCGCGGTGACACGCTGCAGATTGAGCGATTCGGCCAGGCACCGCTCGAAATAGTCCTTGATGTCCTTGATCGCCGACTCGATGGCCCGCAGGCTGAGCGTCGGCTGGTACACGGCGGGGATGAACAGGTTGTTGGCCACGCAAATCCTTTCGGGTTGAGAGAGCGGTTAGCAGTCGCCTTTGGCCGGCCGACCGCTGACAGCTTAGCACCGTTCGAGAAACAAGTGGCGTAAGCTTCCAGCTTGCGGGAGATCATGGCATCGCAAGCTGGAAGCTTACGCCACGGGGAAATAACTGTCACATCATCGCCTTTCGCTCCGCGAAAGGACGCTCTTTCGCGGAGCGAAAGACGACACTTGCTTCTCAAACGGTGCTGATTGCTGCCTTACTCTAGGCTGCAGGTAGCAGCCGCGTCAAGGACGATACAGGTGTTCCAGGAACAGCGGGTGCTCCGCCTGAGCGGGATTGATCACCATCACAGGGTCGGTGACCAGCGTCTGGGCGACGGCTTCGGCCGCCGCATCGCCGGCGATTTGCTCTCGCCAGACCAGGTCGAATTGGAACTCCATCACGCCCGGGCTGTCGGCCACGAAATTCGTGTACCAGAAGTTGTTGTAGACCATCGCCAGCAGCCGGCCGGTGCGCGGCGGAGGTGAAGTCAGCCGGGCCAGCGGATGCGGGCCGTCGAGCGACACCAGCGGCGTGTCGCGGCTGACCCACAACCAATGGCCTTCCGGCGCGGCGTAGTGCGCCCAGCCGTCGATGCCGAAGTAGTCGCGGCACGTGCCGGTCAACTGGTCGGCAAACGGCACAAACGGCTCGCCGCCGCTGCTCATCCGCGGCAACACGCCGTCGCAGGGCAGCGGCGTGGCGATGTACAGAATCTCCGGATCGAACGACGATCTGCGGTTCAGGCGGAAGACCAGCCGGGCTCGCGGCTCGCGTTTCCAGACTTCCAACTGCCGGGTCGCCCAGGCCAGCCGGGGATGCTCCAACGCTTGGGTGTAGCGGATCGTGTGCGGCGTGGTTTCGACGCCGGCCGGGCCGGCCGGTTGCGATGTCCTCGACTCCAACGTGTCCCGCCGCATCTGCTCGCGCCGCGCCGCATCGCCGCAGGTCCAGATGTCCTGCAGGGCCCAACGCGGAGCAAACGCCTTGACCTTGACGGCCACGAACTCGCCCAAACCGGCGGCGAACAATGGCTTCGTCATACCGGGCCAGGTTGCCGAGACCGGCCAGCCATGCTCGTCCGTCTCGATTGTCGGTGCTGCCTCGGGTTGCGGCGGCTGGTCCTCGACGGCGTCCTTGCTCAGTTCCAGCCGCTGGATCGTCCCGCCGTCCAGACGTTCGACCCAGAAACGGGCGTAGCGATTGGGCGACCGGTCGGGAAAGACGGCCGAGACGTCCTCGCGGCTCAGGTCCTCCGGCTTCTGCGGCCGGCCCCACGGCTGAACTCCGGGTTCAAAATACAAGTGGAACCGCCGGCCCGTTGGGGGATCGGCCAGTGAGCGGTAATCGTCGCGCAGGCACGTGGCGATCATGCTGGCCCAACCGCTGTACGCCTGCGGCGCGGGATTGGCTAGATACAGTCCTTCCCCCTCGGGGACCAGCCGCGTACGGGCCCGCTGTCCCAGCAGCCATTCGGCCAACGCCATCGGCCGCCAGGCCAGCCGCGCCTTTTCGTTGAACTGGCCCTGCGTGTCCAAGCTGTAGGGCAAGGCCACGCTCATCCCCGATCCCCAAGTGTGTTCGTCGAACAGGCACAGGTCCTTGGTCAATTGTTGTACCGTGTGCGCCGCCGCCGGATCCAGCGGACCCCAGATCGGCGAACGGGCGGCGGCCAGGCAGCGTTTGGCAGCGCGGCTGGCGGCCACTTCGCGCGGCGCACTGGCCGTCCCGTTGGCCCACCAGTCGGTCCACTCGCCCTTGTATTCGGGCGCGGCCGATCCAGCCGCTTGCTCCAAGTCGCGCATCGCCTGGCTGACGGTCACCAGCCGCAGCGCCGGCTTCAGGCCCAGCCGGTTCCAGCCGGCGACAAAATCCGCCAGCGGCGGGAACGGCGGATCGTTGTCGTAACGCCACATGTTGGTCATCGAGAGAGCCAGCACGGGCAGCCGATAGCCGCCCTGCTCCAGCTGGACCAAACGCTGCAGGCAACGTTGCTGGGCCCCGCGCAGCGAGGCTTCGTCCGCACCGAGAATGTCGCCCGCCCGAGGTGGACGGTAGCGCCCGTCGGCCGCCAAAGGAAGCGGGCCGCGCCGCCATTCGGTGGTCTCGAAAAAGAAGAAGCCTTCGCCGTAGGTCAAACTCAACCAGACAAACAACCGCCGCCCGTCGGGCATCTTCCACCAGAACGCCGCCGGCCGGGCAAACGGCGGCCCGCCGGAATCGCTGTTGATGCCGGAGAACAAGTAACGCACGCCGCGGTCCAACAACGCCATCGCGCCCGCGCGGGGAAACCCGTTGACATCGTTCTGGACGGCGGTTTGCGGACGCAACTCGTCCCACAACGCGTCCGGCAGCCAGTGCGTCATCGTGTGCCATTGCTCGCGACTCAGACAAGGCGTGTTGTTCAGCGGCAAGGCGGTGACTTCGATCTGCCCGGCGTGGACGGCTGCCAGAAACTGCTGCCGGCGATCCGGGCCGGCCGCCTGCCACCAATCGTCCACGGCGATCGTCGTTTCGGCCGTCCAGCGGAACCGCGCATCTTCCGGGGCCTCCCGGCTGGCCAGCGCCGCGTCGAGCGCGATGTCCAGGTAACGCCGCTGCATGTCGCGGCAAACCGCCGGGTGGTCCGTGAAGCCGTAATCGGTGTGCGAGAAGTGGATCAAGTCAATCTGCCGGATGTGTTGCGGCTGGGCGGGTGATTCCGCGGCCGGCACCGTTGCCGCCAGGACGAGCAGGAAGACGAGGCTTGCGAAGATGAAGCAGAGAGGTGGATGTGCGTGTTTCATTGTCAATTCTCCTGGTGTTGAGTCGTCACACCGAGATCGTACTGCTATTGCCAGATGTCTTGTTTTCCGGCGAGCATTTAGAACAGGAGGAAACAGAGACAACAGAGAAAGATCCTGCACTCCGTTTTCTCTGTTTCCTCCTGTTCAACGAATTGGATTCATTCTTACTGTAGGCGGTTCATTCTACCACAACCGCCGCCGAGTTGTTGTGCCGACGTTTTCCTTGCAGGAATCGTTTTCGAGTCGCTATAGTGAAGCGCAGGGAGCCACAAGAGGCGCGAAGTCAGGATCAAAGACATCGAAACGAGGAGAGAACCATGCGTCGAACCGTCATCATCGTGTGCCTGGGGCTAATTCTCTGGGCAGGGGGGCAAATTGCCGAAGGAGCTGCACAACAGGCACGCCAAGGCCGGCAAAAGGGACAAAACGGCAACCAGCCCAATCCGGCTGCGCCCAACGGAAATGCGGTGAACCCGGCCGTCCAGCAACTGCTGCAGCAGTTCGACGCGAACCGCAATAATGTGTTGGAAGGAGACGAGTTGGTGCAGGTCGCCGCCGCGTTTCAACAGCTGGTGATGGCCAGGATGGCCCAAGCCGGCGGGATGCAAGGGGGCGGCGTGCAAGGGGGCGGCGTGCAAGGGGGCGGCGTGCAAGGGGGCGGGGGCCAGGGATTTGCCAACCAGGCCGGTATGCAAGCCGGCGGCCAAGGCCTGGGCGCCGGCAAGCAGCAGCGTGCCCAGCATGGGCAGGCGGGCGGAGGCGGAGGCCGGGGCGGCGGCAACGGCGGAGGAAGACCCTGACCAGGGAAACGGCCGAAGAAAGCACTCACGCAAAGACGCTAACGACAATTTACGATCGACCAGCGACGGCGCGGCGGCAGCCAGCGAAACATCGACTGCCTGCAGCAGAGCGAGCGTCCCGGCGATCATCGGACGTCCGCACAGAACGCGACACGCTGACGTTACGCCTGTTGATTCGGGTTGACGACTTGCGGCTTGGGCTTCGCGGTTGCAGGGACTTCGAAGTTCTGAGTCGCCGGGCCTTTGGGCAGGTCGACCTCCGTTCGGTAGGTGTCGAACAGCGGCATGCCGAACGGCTTTTCGTTCCCCGGGTCAGGCATTCCGTCGTAGCCGGACACGCTCGCATAATGCGGGCCACCCGTGGTCCCGTTGCCATCGATCGCCGTGTCGAACTTGCCATCCTTGATGGTTGCGTAACCACCGGGGCCTGTGTTTCCGGCAGCGGGCTGAAAGGTGATCGAGCCGCTCGGAACCGGTTGACCGTCGAAAGTCACCCTTCCCGAGACATCGTACCGCGTAACGTCGGAACTCGAACATCCCACGCAGGCGGCGGCGACCACCGACAACAACACAACACAACGAACCGACATAACGATCTGTCCTTCATCTCAAAGTCAAAACTAGCACCAAATGGGAAACTGGCGGTCTAACGTTCGCTTTGACATGTCTTGGTTTCAAGCGATCGGATCCCAACGAATGAAGGAGTCAACGAATGGCGGAGGTTGAACTATTCACGGATTTCCACATTCGTTGATCCCTTCATTCGTTGGGGTGATTCCGACGTCAAACCGTGACATCCCATTCCAAATAAGAAGCGTCGACCATTCCATTCGGTGCTAGTACGACCCCAGCGTCTCGCCCCCGTCGCGGCTGGCCAGGGACAGGTACAAGTTGAAATCGATCGATTGCGAAATAAAACTCGTCGAACCATCCACCTTGACAAACTGCGCACCTGCAGGATGTTCGCTGCCGAAAGGGAGGTCATTAATTGGGATTGGACCCAAGGAATTCGTGGACTGGGAATTGATGGGCGACACGATGTTTTTCGCTCCGTAACTCCAGCAGAGAGGAAGGCCACCCGACCCGCGCACCCATTCCATATAGCGTTCAGCGCCTACCGCGCCGCTCCTAAAGGCCCACGACCTTTCGCCGACCATTAACGTGTTTGAGGTCCCATCCAAAATGTCGGCAAACACCCGAACCTGATTTGTTCTGAGCACGCCCGCATCGGACAGCCCACCGTAGAGATTGCTACAGCTAGCGCCGGGCAACCCTGCGACATTCCCTGGATAGGGGGTGCCGGTTGCGGGGTTAATCCCTTTCGGCCCCATATTCCCGTAATAGTGGGTCGTATATAGGGTGTTGAATGGCGGCGGAGCCATTTTGATCACCCCGCTGGGGCACAGGTATCCCGGAATTGGGTTCGCGGCAAGGCCATTCTTGTCTGGTCCGATATAGGTCCCCGTGGTGGTAAAAGCAAATTGATCGAACAGGGCTTGTTGTTCGACGAACGGCAAGATCGAAACATGCCAGCTCAGCTGAGTATCCTGCCAGCCACCACAAGGAAGCGTCTTGTAGGTGTCGTGATAGTTCTGCAGCGCGAGTCCCAACTGCTTCAAGTTATTGCCGCACTCCGACCGGCGGGCGGCCTCGCGAGCCGCTTGAATGGCCGGTAACAATAACGCCACCAGGATCCCGATAATGGCAATGACGACGAGTAGCTCGACCAGGGTGAATGCTCTTCGGGTCACGGCAACACCTCAAACCGCGAATGAAATGAAGTATTTAGAACAAGGGTTGCTCCAACGATATGCTATCAGAAAAGATTGGAGAAGAGCTAGTCTACCGACTCGTCTTGCCATGAATTCATCGGAATTTAGCGGATTTGCTTCCCAAGGGTTTCCACCGTTTGGAGACCCACAACCAATTGTGTCTACCTGTGAAAGCCGCCATCTTGTGACCGTGGCTCCGCGTTTTGAAGGTTCTCTACTTCATCCTGACTAGTTCCGCTTCATCAGGATCAAGGGCAATTTGGGAGCGGCGGGATCCGGTTTACGGGCGAGCAATTCCGTCAGCTGGAACGTGCGGTATTCCCGTTCCGCCGCAGGCTGGCGGTCCGCCCCGGCATTGGCGACCCAGAGCCGCGTACTCTTGGGCTCAAACAACACGTTGTGCAAGTTCGACTTCATAGCCACCGGCCGATCCATCAGGCGGATGGCCGTCTCGGCCGTGAACGTGCCGTGGCCGGCCCCGGCGCGGCGCGCCAATTCGTCGTAACGGTCGCCGGCCGACAACAGCACGGTATCCTTGACGGGCTTGGGCAGCATCGGGTGATGCTGTCCGGGTTCGATGGTGAAGAACGCGTTCCAGGATGCTTCCATCCCCACCGCGCGGTTCGTCTTGGCGTCGGCGATCACGTAGAAATACTGGCACGTGCGCGGGCTGTCGCGGAAGATGCGGATCGCGTCGTCCAGCGTTTCCGCGCGTTCGAGGGCCTCGCGGACCAGCCAGGCCATCGGCACGCCTTCCCAGTGGCCGATGCCGCTTCCGCCCATCTCGCCGATCGACACGTGCCGGGCATTCATGCCGGTCACCGAGCCGATGAACCCCGCGTAGGTCACGTTGACAAACGGAATCCCGCCCTGCGGCTCGGCGACGATCAGCACTGCGTGCTCTTGCAGCCGCCAATCGATGGCATAGTCCAGCACGCGGCCGTGGTACAGCGTGCCGTCCTTGGTGGCCGAGTTCATCAGGGCGAAACCGCTGCAATGGAACATCTCCGGGATGAAATTAGCCAGCCGGGCGTCCGCCACCGGCAGGCCGGATCCCTCCGCCACGCCCCGAATTTCTTCCAGGTAACGATCCGGCACGAAACGCTTCTGAGTTTCGACGATCGTTTCGATCAGCGCCCGAGGCTTGACCCGCACCGGGCCCCACTCCAGCGCCTCCTGGTCGCCTTTGACCTCGAGTAAGTACTTGGCATTTTCGCGCACGTGGTCCTTGAACAATACCCCATGCTGGTAACCCATTTCGTAGGGCGTGCCTTTCAAATGCAGGACCGGATAGCCGTCGATCCGCTCCAGCCACCCCGCGCCGCAACGGGCAATGGTCTCGGCTTGGGCGGGAACGACGAGAGAGACTAAAACGAGCAAGAACCCGACAAAATGAACGCTGGTTTTCATGGTGCTCTGATCCGGTGGAATTCGGAGAGTAGGGCAAAACGCAACGGGGAGGGCGTGCCGAGATCCGCCAAGCGTGAAGGCGGGGATCTCCACGACAATTTCGGACCATTCTAACGCCGCAGGCCGCATCTGTCCATGAGCGTCACCACGCTGCTGGCCGCCGGTAAAGCCATGCGTCGCGTTTCCGCCAAAACCCGCGGCTAGTGCCTTGCGGCTCACGATCTCCGAGTGCAAAGTAAGTGACGTTGGGCTGACGCCCCTGGCCCAATGCCACTTACTTTGTAGCGGCACGGCGCGAGCCGTCCGGTATTACAGTCGGAAAACCGGGCGGCTTGCGCCGCTCCGCTAACAAGAACGCCCCCCAAATGTTCCCAAAGTAAGTGGCATTGGCCCCTGGCCCCATCCATCCACCACAGGTATCCCATGAACAACCGCATCTTTTTCTGGTCCCTCGTTTCCGCTCTGGCGGGCTTTCTCTTCGGCTTCGACACCGTGGTCATTTCCGGAGCGGAGAAGAAAATCCAGGCCCTGTGGGACCTGGGGGCCGGGGTGCATGGCGTGGCGATGGCCGCCGCGCTGTACGGCACGGTGCTCGGTTCGCTGCTGGGCGGCTGGCCGACCGACCGCTTCGGGCGGAAAGCCACGCTGCTGTGGGTGGGCGTGCTGTACTCGGTCTCGGCCGTCTGGTCGGGGCTGGCGGGCGACGTCTGGGCGTTCAGCGTCGCTCGCTTCATCGGCGGGCTGGGGGTGGGCATTTCCACCGTGGCCGCACCGCTGTACATATCGGAAATCTCACCTCCCGGCCGGCGCGGGCGGCTGGCCGGGATGTTTCAGTTCAATATCGTCTTTGGCATCCTCATTGCCTTCCTCTCCAACTGGCTGCTGGCGGGCGTGAGCGAAAACGACTGGCGCTGGATGCTGGGTGTCGAAGCGATTCCCGCGATCGCCTACACGCTGATGTGCTTCAGCATCCCGGAGAGTCCGCGCTGGCTGCTCACGCGCAAGGGCGACCGGGCTGCGGGACTGCGGGTGCTGACGCTCATCGAACCCGGTGCCAGTCAGGCTCAAATCGAAGCCGATGCGGATGAAATCCAGGCCGCCTCGTCCGCACGCGTCGTGCCCTCCCATTTCTGGACGGCCAAACTGCGCGTGCCGATCCTGCTGGCCTTTCTGATCGCCTTTTTCAACCAACTGTCCGGCATCAACGCCGTCCTCTACTTCGCCCCGCGCATTTTTGAGATGACCGGGCTGGGCGCCAAGTCCGCGATGCTGCAATCCGTGGGCATTGGCGTGACCAATCTCATCTTCACCTTTGTCGGTTTGTGGCTGATCGACCGCTTGGGCCGGCGGACCTTGCTCTACATCGGCTCGTTCGGCTACATCGCTTCGCTGGGGCTGTGTGCCTGGGCGTTTTTCACGGAAACGTTTTCCATTGTGCCCGCCTGTATCTTTGCGTTCATCGCAGCCCACGCCGTCGGCCAGGGCGCCGTAATCTGGGTGTTCATCTCCGAGATCTTCCCCAACCGGCATCGCGCCGAGGGCCAGGCGCTGGGCAGCTTTACGCATTGGATCTTCGCCGCGTTGCTCACCACCTTCTTTCCCAAGATGGTCACGGCCCTGGCCCCTGGCTACGTGTTCCTGTTCTTCTGCGGCATGATGGTCTTGCAGTTGCTCTGGGTGAAACTGCTGGTTCCCGAAACCAAGGGCGTGCCGCTGGAACAAATGCAGCGGCACCTTGGCATCGAATGAACGGCTTTGGAAGGAAGACGCCCCATGCTCAAGGGGCAGATCCTTGAGGCGAGTCATCCGGTGGCTCCTGTCGAGTAAGCGGCACGAACACGAGCCCACGTAGATCGCGCGACGTTCCATGTGACGCGGCAAACCGGAAGCAGAGTCTGCGGCCACCCACGTAGAAGTCTGGAGCACCGCGAAGATGTCACCGACCGTGCTGTTGCTGCGCACGACCACCTCGCACAAACAGCCTGTTCCGCCGGTTCCAGCACATCCCGCAACCGCCGCGCTTCGCCGGGCAGATTCCGCAGATAGCCGACCGTGACGTCCCGGTCGTTGGCGAACGCCAGAGAAATCGTCGGATTGTGGGTTGTGTCGGGCAGGAGCAACTTCGCTTCGGGCATACGGCGATTCGTAACCGTTCACGGGCTTTTCCCTAGATCAAGTCCAGTTCCGGCTGGACCCCAGCCGCAGCCACGAGGTGCCCGAACGGCATTTCCCGAAA
>CAZXYZ010000038.1:0-19692 GCA_964645045.1 uncultured Pirellulaceae bacterium
CAAACTTCGTCCTAAATCGCAGAGCCCCAACCCTACTCGCCCGAAGCGGCGTTTGCGTCCAGCGAGATGAGTGGCCTGTCCTGTAGCCGCTCGGTCACCCGTAACGTTCGGCGAGTTGTTGTTGGTCGCGCGTCAAATCGGAGAGCGCAGATGGCAGTCACTTTCCGATTCCTGTCGCCTTTGCCCTGCTGATTCTGCCGTGTTCGTCGCTTCTCGCGGTGTCGCCGCGTGACCCCCTGGGCGGCGAAAGCCGAATGGAGTTTATCGAGCCCCCTTTGGCCCTGATTGCGGCGTTCTTGTCACAACAGCACGCCGTCAAAATTGAGTTCGGCGAGACGAGCGGCGATGCGGCTTGGCACCGTTCGAGAAATAACTGCCCGATCTTCCGTGAGCGGCACGGCGCTAGCCGCCGGTATCGAGTCCAATTCGGAAACTTCCAGGCGTCAATCATCTTGACGCTGTTCGTGCGCTCGAAAACGCTGGCTTCCAGCCTGTCGGGATTGCCCGGTTACAGGTGACTATTCTGCGCCGTTTTCCCATTCGACAGGCTGGAAGCCTATCCCACGAATAAATCAACAGCCCGCCCTGGCGCGCCGCTTCGGACCCCCCGAATGGCCGCAGGAGGAATCCACGATTTGAGTCCGCTTGAAGCCGCGGCTTGTGGGCCGCACCGCTTCTCACGCTTTTCCGAAAATATCCCAAACGATCAAGCCCCCCAGGAACAGCACGACCAGGATTACCGCCACGATGGCTAGATTCAGCCAAGTCTTGCCGGCTTTGAACTCTTTGATCTGGGCCTCCTGCTCCTTTTTCCGCTTGAACTCGACGCTGTCGCGGCGGCGGAGTTGAAACTGCGCTTGGCAATGGGGGCACAGGACGTCCTGATCGAGCATTTCGACGGGGGTTTCCAGGATCTTCTTGCACTGTGGGCAGGGAATATGCAGCACTTCCGGTTCGCGGAGTTCAAACGCCGGCGCCGGAGGCTGGGTCGGCGGCGCTCCAGTATGACCGCCGGCGCCGGGCCCCACCGCAGGAAATCCGGGCGCGGCCGGTGCGGGGCCGGCTTGCGGGTAACCCGGCGTCGGCCCGGGACCCATCGGATACGCCGCGGGGCCGTAGGGTGCAGCCGGGGCGGGCGGCGTCGCGGGTGCGACGAAGGGCGTCGGAATCAAGAACATGGCCCCGCACATTGGGCAATAGCTCTGCTGACCCGCTTGGAATTCCTCGGCCTGTAGTATGTTGGCACATTGAGGGCATTGAAACTGAAACGCCATGGCGTCAAGGCTCCTTCGCCGATTGGTTTGTTCCTGCTCAGCCGCGTACGGGATCGCCGACGGCCATTCGATAGCTGTAGTCAAACAGCAATTCCCATTCCGCCTGTGCGATCTGCCGGCATAACATCTCGTGGCTCCCAGGACCGCGTCCGGCAGACTCGCACAAATCGACGAACGCAAGCGGATCCCACATGGTCTGACGCGTTAGAAACGAGGTCGCCCGGTCGGCAGGAAATGAATTCGCCAGCCGCCGGGCGGCCGCGCACAAAGGCTCGAAGACAGGATGCTGGCCGACCCGGCGAAACCAGTACTTGGCGTTGGAAAAATCGGGCTCGCGCCGATGCATGATGCCATGCCAGTAACTGCCGGTGGGGGTGTGGATGCCCTGGCTGATCGTGTGCGACTGGTCCAGAAAATCGTGCAATAGCCACAACCCGGCATGACACGCCGCGGCCATGTTCCGGTCCACGATGTGGCGGGATTCGAACAACGCCGTATCGTCCAAAGCAGCCAAGGCGGGCCGCCAGTCGGCTTTGGGGGCGGCGGGCCCCAACTCGCACAGCCGGTCGCCGGTCAACAGCCGGGCGCACGCGGCACCGTACCCGCAGACGTTAAACTCCACTGCATCGCTATCAATTTGACTCATCGTCCTGCCGCCGACAAAGAACTCGCCAGACGCTGGCTTGGGTCTCTACCTTTGCTTCCCTGGGCATGGTACACTGAACGCGCGCTGAAGGCCAGCGTGCAACCCAAGCTTGCAATGTCGTGTTCTCCGTTCCCCGGACAGTTCGGTTTCCTGATGAACATCGATCCCAACCCAACGCCCGCCGACGCGCTGTCGGTTACGTCCCCTTCCCCCTCGTCGCCCGCCGCCGTCGCGAACCAGCCGGCTGCCGCGAATCTCGGCGCGGCAGGGCCCGGTTCCGCTGCCGCGGCGCCTACGTTCCCGTCGGCGACCGGTCCCTCTGCGGTTGCGACCGCCGCGGGTGCCGCCGCAGATCCTGGCCAGGCGGACATGCCTGCCGCTCAAGGACCGACGGAACCACCGTTGCGCCGCGTGGTCAAGGACGGGCCGCGCAGGCCGAGCGGAGGCGACCGCGCCGGGCCTCCGCAACGCGGCGGTTTCCGAAATCGCGGCGGCAGTCCCCGGCCGCGCCGCGACCATGACGAAGACGGGCCGCGCGATCCCTTGTTGGACGCCGCCGAGGTGCCGCGGACGAAAATCACGCCGCCGTCGCGCCGGCAGCCGTTGTCAGCGGACTTGGAACAGGAGATGGAAGCCGCGTTCGCAGGCGCTTCGCTGGAGCAACTCGTGTCCGGCGCGCCGGGAGCTGCCGCCGTGGGCACCGAGATCGAGGTCGATTCGAATCTCCGTGGGATCGTCGTCAAGATCCACGGCGACAACGTGTTTTTTGCCCTGGATGGCCACAACGAAGGTGTCGCCTCGCTACGGCAGTTTACCGATCCGCCGCAACTGGGGATGGAGCTGAATGTCGTCGTCAGCCGGTACCATGCCGAAGACGGCTTGTACGAGTTGCGTGTGCCCGGTTCGTCGATCGATGTCGAGGACTGGTCGGATCTGGCCGAAGGCGCGATCGTCGAAGCCCGCGTGACGGGCTCGAATGTCGGCGGCCTCGAATGCATGGTGGGGCACATTCGGGGCTTCATCCCGGCCAGCCAGATCGAGATGTTCCGCGTCGAGCACTATCCGGAGTACTACGAAAAGAAGTTGCTGTGCGTGGTCACGGAGGCCAACGAACGCCGGCGCAACCTGGTCCTGAGTCACCGGGCGTTGCTGGAACGCGAGAAGGAAGAACAGCGGACGAAGCTGCTGGAAGAACTGCAGGTGGGCGACGTCCGCGAAGGGACCGTGACCAGTGTCCGTGATTTTGGTGCGTTTGTCGATATCGGCGGACTGGATGGCCTGGTTCACATCAGCCAACTCAGTTGGGACCGGATTGCGCACCCCAGTGAGGTCCTGCAGGCCGGTCAGAAGATTCGGGTCAAAGTTGAAAAGGTCAACCGCGAGACGGGCAAGATCGGCCTCAACTACCGCGACCTGTTGGATCACCCTTGGACGAATGTCGAAGCGCGGTTTCCGGTGGATTCCATGGTGAAAGGCACCGTCACGCGGACGGCCAAGTTCGGCGCCTTTGTCAAATTGGCGCCGGGTATCGAAGGCCTGATCCACATCTCGGAACTGGCCCACCACCGCGTGCTCCAAGTGACGAACGTGGTCCACGAAGGCGAAGAGGTCGAAGTCAAGGTCCTGTCGGTGGATGCCGAATCGCAACGGATCAGTTTGTCGCTCAAGGACGCACATCCGCTGCCCGAACCCGAAGTGTCCGGCCCCGCCGCGGAAGAAGCCGTGGACGAACCGCTGCGCAGACCGGCCGTGCGTCCCAGCGGCAAGCCGTTGAAAGGGGGCACCAGCCAAGAGGCCGGAGGAGATCAGTTTGGCCTGAAGTGGTAAGGGAGCACTGCGATGGCGGACAAAACCATTTTCAAACGCATCATCGACCGCGAAATCCCCGCGGATATCGTGTACGAAGACGAGTTGTGCCTGGCTTTCCGGGACATCTCGCCCAAGGCCCCGGCGCACGTGTTGTTGATCCCCAAGAAGGAGATTCCCGCGGTCGACGACCTGACTGCGGAGGACCAACAACTGGCCGGACACCTGCTGTTGGTGGCGGGGCGTGTGGCCCAGCAATTAGAGTTGAACAACGGCTACCGATTGGTCATCAACTGTGGCCCGGATGCGGGGCAAGCGGTCAACCACTTGCACATCCACATTCTCGGCGGGCGGCCGCTGAGTTGGCCGCCGGGGTAGGTGGCAGTATTTAGCGGGAAGCAGTCAGCGGTCAGCTGCCCGGGAGGGGTAATCGCCGTTTGGCCGCGGGGGGCGATGGTTCTTCAAGTGCCATTTGAGTTGCGACATGAATGATCTACCGCTGCACATTGATGTCAACTCGGTGAAGAATCTCTTGGATTCCGGCGAGCCATTCCTGCTGCTGGATTGCCGCGAACCGCATGAGCATGCGCTGGTGCGCATCGACGGGGCGACGCGGATTCCCATGCAGGAACTTGCCAGCCGCCTGGCTGAACTGGAGTCGCATCGCCATGAACGGATCGTGGTGCATTGCCATCACGGCGGCCGCAGTTTGAAAGTCACGACTTGGCTGCGCAGCCAGGGTTTTGCCAAGACGCAGAACATGTCCGGCGGCATTGACACTTGGGCGCTGCTGGTCGACACGAGCTTACCAAGGTACTAGCCAGGGCTGCGCTCTTGAAATCCCAAATCCGAAGATCGAAATCCGAAAGAAACCCAAAACACGAATGGCCGAAACACGCAATATCGGAGAAACCGGCATGCGAATTTTCGTGACCTTGACTTTCTTCTCGCTCTGCCTGGGACTCTTCACCGCAGCAACGTCGGCGGGCGAGCCTGCCTCCCTGACCGGCCGCCGGCCCAATATCATCCTGGTCCTGACCGACGATCAGGGCTACGGCGATGTGGCCCGCCACGGAAACCCGGTCATCCAGACACCGAACCTCGATCGAATGTACGACGAAAGCGTGCGGCTGACCGATTACCATGTCAGTCCCACGTGTTCGCCCACGCGTTGTTCGATCATGACGGGGCGGCACGAGTTCAAATCGGGCGTCACGCACACGATCATGGAACGGGAGCGGATGAGTCTCCGGGCGACCACGATCGCTCAAGTGCTGCAGTCGGCGGGCTACAAGACGGGCATCTTCGGCAAATGGCACCTGGGTGACGAACCTGACCGTTGGCCCAGCCGGCGCGGGTTCGACGAAATGTTCATTCACGGCGCCGGGGGAATTGGCCAGTCGTATCCGGGCACCTGCGGCGACGCACCGGGGAACGGTTACTTCGACCCGGTAATCTTGCACAACGGCACGTTCGAGAAAACCTCGGGGTACTGCACTGACGTGTTCTTCGGACAAGCGGCCCGCTGGATCGAGGCGACGAAGGATACGCAGCCGTTCTTTGCCTACATCACCCCCAATGCGCCGCACGGCCCGCTGATCTGCCCCGAGAACTACGAAGCGATGTACCGGGACAAGGTCAAACCGGACGCGGCCAAGTTCCTGGGCATGGTCACCAACATCGACGATAACGTGGGCCGCTTGCTGGCCAAGTTGAAGGAACTCGATATCGAACGAAATACGCTGGTCGTGTTCATGAACGACAATGGCGGCACCGCCGGTTGCAGCGTCTGGAACGTCGGAATGCGAGGCCAGAAAGGCGGCCCGGACAACGGCGGCACACGGGCGGCCGGCTTCTTCCGCTGGCCGGGCACGCTCCCGCCGGGCGACCGGGACCAACTGACGGCGCACCTGGACTTGTACCCAACGTTCACGGCCCTGGCCGGCGCGAAAATCCCCGCCGGCGTCGAACTCGACGGCTACAGCCTGTTGCCCCTGCTGGAGAACCCGAAGGCCCCTTGGCCCGATCGCTACCTGGTCACCCACGTTGGCCGCTGGCCGCAAGGCACCGCCGAGCAGAACAAGTACTCGCAGATGAGCGTCCGGCAGGGGCCCTATCTGCTGGTGTCGCGCGGCCGCGGCGGCAAGAACTGGGAACTGTACAATCTGACAAGCGATCCGGGCCAGCAGACTGACCTCGCGGGCCAGCAAGCCGACGTGGTGGCCAAACTGGAAGCCTATTATGACCAGTGGTGGGCAGCGGTTGTGCCGTGCCTAGAGAACGAAGACGCCGCGGCGACGGCGCCGCAGGTGAACCCGTTCAGGGAATTGTACTGGAAGCAATACAAAGGTCCCGGACCCAACAACGTCGGCCCCCATGATGCGCCGGCAGCCAAACCCAAGACCAAACCCCGTCGCAAGAAAGAACGGGTGTAAGACGTACCTGCGCCACTCCGGTTGGAGTTCACGCTTTAGCGTGCGGTCGGGCCATGCCCGCCGCAAAAGACACGCTGAAGCGTGAACTCCAGCGAGGCCAGCCCCTTTGCCGGCGTGGGTTCTTTCTCCTGAAACCTTCTACGGGAAAAACGGAAACAGTTTCCGCAGTTCCTCTTTGTTCGGCTGGCGGCCATATTCGCAGATCTCGAATGCTTCGGCGTACTTGACCTGCTGGCCTTGCTCGTCGCCGTACAGTTCGACCAGTTTCGTGCGGCACTGGTCGGCGATCTGCGCGTATCGCCGCCGGAAGTTGGTGCGCAGACGTTCGAAGGCGGCCTTCCGCTCGTCCTCGTTCTTCGGCACCTGTTCGGCTCGGCCCGTGGCCCCGCCTTCGATGAACTGCGATTCGAGCGTCGCCAGGGCGTCGATCTTTTTCTCGATCACCGTGTCGATGGCCACGACCACATCGGGCCGGAAGGGATTGGGCGTCTTGAAATTGTCAAACGAATACAGATAGACCGGATTCTTCTTCAGCGGCGGCGTGTCTGGACACAGGAACGGCACCGCGACCATGTACGCACTGTCCTGCATCAGCACGCCCGTGTAACGATGATCCGGATGATAATCGTTGGGCCGGTGGGCGATCACAATGTCCGCGTTCCACTGCCGGATCAGCCGCGTCATGATCTTGCGGTTCTCCAGCGTCGGCATCAGTTCGCCGTCGTGGATGTCCAGCACTTCGCTGGTCACGCCCAGGACCTTGGCGGCGGCCTGCACTTCATTAAAACGCCGCAACGCCAGCGGCCCGCCGGCCATGCCCCAGTGACCGATGTCGCCGTTGGTCATCGAGACCAGCTTGACGGCGTGGCCAAGTTGCGACCACAAAGCTGCGACTCCTCCGGCGCGGATCTCGCAATCGTCCGGATGCGCTCCGAAAACGATAATCCCCAGCTTGCCGTCATCCGGCCGCACCGGCTGGCCGGCGAACGTCAGCGCCGTGCCGGACGCGGCCGGCGGAGGCGCGCTCGCCTGGGAATTGTTGGAGGGCGATTCTCCCGCACCTGCGGAATTCAAGGCTGCGGCGAGCAGCAACGCGAGCACCATACCGCTGGACACCAAATACCAAGATCGCATCGTTTTGCCTCCTGTTGCGAAGAAGGATGTGTGGGCGATTCGCGCGACACCGTCGCGCGTATCGGTCGCCCACGTCAGGTCTTCGGCCATCAGTGTACCGCACCCGGCGCCATCTGCCAAATCGTCAGTAACCTCGGTACAATATCTGCGAGGTCAACCATGTCCCAACCATCCACCCCACAGAAGCAATCGCCGCGGCCGAAGGCCCTGGGACGGCTGCTCTTGTTTGGGTTGTCCGCGTACCTGGCAATCGTCGTCATGTTAGCCGTCCTGCAACGATCGCTCATTTACCTGCCCGCCCGCGAGTCGCAGATTGACCCGCAGGATGCCGGCTTGTCGCCCGGACGAGTACACACGATCACGCTGACAACCGGCGACGGCCTGGAACTGCGCGGTTGGCACCTCCTGCCCCCCGGCCAGTCGGCAACGGATCGGAACCAGTGCGACCGGCAACTGGCGCTCGGCCGGCCCGTGGTGCTATACTTTTCCGGCAACGCCGGAAACCGCGCGTGGCGGATTCCGGAATTCGAGTTATTCGCGCAACGGGGCTGCGACGTATTCGTGTTCGACTACCGTGGCTACGGCGAGAATCCGGGCTCGCCCAGCGAACAGCATTTGGCGGCCGACGCCACCGCGGCGTGGCGTTACGCCACCCAAACCCGGCGGACCGAACCGCGCCGCCTGATCCTGTTCGGCGAATCCCTGGGCGGCGGAGTGGCCGTCAGGCTGGCGGCGGAGCAGTGTGCCGCCGGCACGCCGCCGGGCGGACTCGTGCTCCGGGCGACGTTCAGTTCCTTGCCTGACGCAGCCGCCTGCCACTATCCCAGGCTGCCCGTGCGCTGGCTGCTGGCCGATCGCTACCCGTCAATTCAACGGATACCCCAGGTGACGTGTCCGATCCTGCATATTCACGGGCTACGCGACTCGATCATTCCCATCGAACTCGGCCGAAAACTGTTCGCCGCCGCTCCGCCGCAGTCCGGCAACGGAATCCCCAAACGATTTGTCGAACTACCGACGGCCGACCACAACGACATCTTGGCTGTCGCCGAATCCGAATTCCAAACCGCCGTCGCCGAATTCCTGGACCAGCTGGCAGAGACGGATAAAACGGCAGAAGAACGTTGAAGACTTTGCCGGTTCGTGAATCATCCAGGCTAAACCGCCGGCGCCGGGAAGTGCGTACACAGTTCAGACACCTGCCCTCGAATGCGGCTGTGAACCGCGCCATCGTCGGCGTGCTGCAAAGCTTCTAGGAACCAGCCGCCGATGGTCCGCATCTCTGCGGGTCCCATGCCGCGGGTGGTCAGCGCCGGCGTCCCGATGCGGATGCCGGAGGGATCCAGCGGCTTGCGCTGGTCAAACGGAATCATGTTCTTGTTAACCGTGATCCCGCACTTGCCCAACGTTTCCTCGGCGATCTTGCCGGTGATCCCCAGCGGCGTGACGTCGACCAGCATCAGATGGTTGTCGGTGCCGCCGCTGACCAGCGTCAGGCCGCCTGCGGCAAGCACGTCCGCCAAGGTCTTGGCGTTCTGGATGATAGTCTGCGAATAGACCTTGAACTCGGGCCGCAAGGCCTCGCCAAAACAGACGGCCTTGCCGGCGATGACGTGCATCAGCGGCCCGCCCTGCAGGCCCGGAAACACGCTCTTGTTCACCTCTGGACTGTACTCCTTCTTGCACAAGATCAGCCCGGCCCGGGGGCCGCGCAGCGTCTTGTGCGTCGTCGTGGTCACAAAGTCCGCGACGGGAACCGGATTATCGTGCAGTCCGGCGGCCACCAGACCGGCATAGTGGGCCATGTCCACGAACAGCTTGGCGCCCACCTCCGCGGCGATTTCGGCGAATTTGCCGTGAGGGATCTCGCGCGGATACGCGCTGGCTCCGGCCACGATCAGCTTGGGCTTGTGTTGGCGAGCTTGGGACGCGACCTGGTCGAAATCGATGCGGTGCGTGTCACGGGTGACGCCGTAGTTGATGAAATTATACAGCCGTCCGGAAATGTTCAGCTTCATGCCGTGGGTCAAGTGACCGCCATGAGCCAAGTCCAGCCCCAAGACCGTGTCACCGGGCTGGAGGACCGTAAAGTAGACCGCCATGTTCGCTTGGGAACCGGAATGCGGCTGGACGTTGGCAAAATCCGCTCCAAACAACGATTTCGCCCGTTCGCGTGCCAGATCCTCGATCACGTCGACGTGCTCGCAACCGCCGTAGTATCGTCGGCCCGGATAGCCTTCCGCGTATTTGTTGGTCAGCACGCTGCCCACCGCTTGCATCACGGCGGGGCTGGTGTAGTTTTCGCTGGCGATCATTTCCAGGCCGTCCTGCTGGCGCTTCCGTTCGGCGTCCACCACGGCCCAAACTTCAGGGTCTTGCGTTTCCAGGTAGTTCATCGTTTGTCTCGCATCCAAGTCGAGGTAAGGACAAGGCTTTGGGAAACTTTAAGCGCAAGCGGGATTCAATTCAACGGGGCATCACGGGACTGGCTGAAAACAGCCGCCTCCGGCCTGCACGTTGCTCAAGGTCAGCTTGTTTCTCGAACGGTCCTAAGCAATGTTCCTGGTGCCTGAGAGTTGGTAGGTGACAAGCTCACCCAGCGTGGCCTCCAGTTCGCGGGAAAAATCGCTCAGATCTTCCTGCAACGCATTTGCCGGTTTGGCGGCCGTCAGGTGCCGACGTGGCGATAGCCGACACCCTGGACGTTGGTCAGGTTGATCGTCAGCAGCACGTCCAGCGACTCGACGATGCCGTTGCCGTCGACATCCACCGCCTGGAACGGATTTTGCCACGGATGGGGATTGACCAGGACGGTGAACGACATCGATTCCCGGATCAACGGAGCGAAGGGATCAAAGACTTCGACGGTCACCACGAGGGCCGTGAGATCGTCGTACTGGTCCGGCACCTGCCAGGACAGCCGTTTGGTGGCCGGGTCAATACTGACACCCGCCGGAGCGTCGGTCAACGGGTAAAATATCCGTCTTGTTCGCGTCGCCGATCCATGGGGATGTCTTCTGGTTCTTGTAGATGTAGAGGTGTGCGTAGCTCCCGTGCCCGAGGTCGGCCAGGTCCATCGCACCGTCGCCGTCAAAGTCGGCGACGACCAATTGCCATTGACTGAATGGAACGTCGGGGTCCGTGATCGGTTGGGGCGAACCGCTCAGGCCGGCGAAGTCGCTTCGGCTGCCCGGGTTGAGATAGTAGCCCAGGATGTTCGAGTTGTTGCTGGACTCGAGAACCAGGTCCAGGCTGCCGTTGTTATCGATGTCCAGCAGGGTCCAACCGCCCGAAGCCGAATCCTTGTCGAATTGTTTGTCCGTGTACACGTATTCGGCCACCGTCCAATCATTGTTATTCACTTGGCCGAAGGCGATGGCCGGTTGGGGTTGGTTATCCCGCGTCGAATTCAGATGCATGTAGGCGATGTCGAGGGCCGAGTCCCCGTCGATGTCGCCTACGGCCAACGAACCTCCCCAACTCACCTGGGAGATGTGGCCGGGCGTGGTAAAGTCCGTTCCGTTGGAGAAGAGTTCGAAGACAGAATTCCCGTTGCCGTTGGATGGGCCGTTCACCGCGAGAACGAGGTCGCTCTTACCGTCGGTGTTGAGGTCGACAGCGACGGGAAAACTAAAGGCCGTGCAGTTCGCATAATCGTCGAACAGGTACCATCGCGTGCCTTCACTGAAGTTCCGATGGCCATTGTTTTTCACCACGTGGACGTAGCCGTCTTCGTAATTGCTGTTGGACAAAGCCTAGGTCCGACCCGTTGCGGGACAAGGGACAGTTTCCAGCAATTCGAAGGGGGGGGAATGGGGGCAGGATCCTTACGTCGTGCTGCCGTCTGTGGACACTTTTGCCGTCTGGCCGTCAACGTTCCCTTGGCGGCGTTCCGGAAACCATGGAATGAGCATCGAGGTACGTTCGCGGTAGCAACGGTATTCCTCGCCCAGTTTTCTCACGAGGCTGCGTTCTTCCATGTGGATTCCTACGACTACATAGCCCGTCATCAGAGCGGAAAAGAGGACATGTCCCCAAGTCATCGTGGGCACCGACCAGAAAACCAGCAACAAGCCCAGCATCATGGGATGACGCACGTACGTGTACAACGAATGTGCGCTGAAGGGAACTGGCGCGTAAGGCCGGCCGCGGTAATACAGCCAGACCTGCCGCAGGCCGAAGAGGTCGAAGTGGTCGATTAGGAAACTGGTGTACAAGACCAGCAGGATGCCGGCGGCAAAAACGGACCACATCACGCCGCGCAGCCACGGCAGTTGGACATCCCAGACAACGGCCGGGATCGGTTGCCAGAGCCAATACAGGAGCCCCAAAACCAAACTGGCGGCAATCACGAAGAGGCTTCTTTCCAGCGGCTCCGGCACCCACTTCGTCAACCAGGATTTGAAGCTGTCACGAGCCATTACGCCGTGTTGTAGCGCGAACATCGCCAATAACAGGGTGTTGACGGCGATCGCCGGAACGAGCGGTCCGGCTGCACCGGAGTCCATGGTCTTCGGGACAACGATCCCGGCCATGAATGCGAACAGGTACAGGAACGATACCAGAAAGGCCAGATACGCAAAGATTCCCCAGGCAAGGATCATGGTCCGGCGCATGACTGACTCCCTCCTTCTTTGGTGAAAGCGTGTACCCTCCCAAATTCCTTCGACGGGGAATTCGGGACCATTGAACAGGGATGCCCGAGATAAGATTTCTTGACTGCTCTCCATTGGCCGAGGGCGCAACGAGGCAGTGCGACGAGTTCACTTCCTAGCGCATCGTATTGCTCGCTCTGCCAACTTTCCAGGGACAAACCGGAGATTTTTTCGCCGATCTTGTTCACGGAAAGTCGTCCGCCTCTGGAGGGCGAGAACAAGGCGGACGCGGCAGGTCTTGATCGGACTGCCGGTTAGGTTTTCAGTGGTAGCGGGCGACTCTCTTCACGTTCGCCCAACGCGGTCCGTTGCACCGAAACGGCATCCGGCGCGGAAATGCCCAGCGTCACTCGCCCACCGCTCGATCTGAGGACCGTCACGATGATGGCGTCTCCGATGGTGATCCGCTCGCCCTTCTTCCGCGAAAGTACCAGCATCTCCCCGTCAGGGAGCCGGCCAGTTCAGGTGCCGGTGCAGGAACGCGAACGTGCCTTCGCCTTGAATGCTGTGTCCGCCCTGAAAGAACTCGATTTCCGTGCGGTCCGCCAGGCCGAGTTGGGCGTATAGCCAGCTGACTTTCGCGTACTCGTGAGCCACCCAGGCATCCCGGCCGACAAGGTCCAGGTGCCCCCGTTCGACCATGAAGGGCCGTGGGACCATCAGGTAGGCCATCTCCGCATAGTCATACGTCTGCCCGAGGTTCCAGTATGGCATTTCCCACTCGATGGTCCGCATGAAGCTGAAGGGTTGGTCGGTCGAGGCGACTTTGGTGGTCCACTGATTGAAGTCGCCCGAACAGATCGACAGACAGTATTTCTCCAGGATGGGCGGCACGCGCACCGCCGTTTCGCCGCCGTAGCTCAGGCCATAGAAGGCGATCCGCCGGCCATCGACAAAGGGCAGCGTGTCCAGCCACCGCAGGATCTGATCGTGTTGGGCGATGATGAACGAGAACAACGTCGCCTGGATCGTATTGGCCTTGCGGCAGAGCCAGCGGTAGCGGTCTTCGCCGCGGTACAGATTGTGCGGCGCGAAGGTAATAAACCCGCGTTCCGCGAGGCGCGCGGCAAAATTATTGTAGGCCGACAGGTCCCGGTCGAGCGTGTCGCGGGGCACGCCGTTTCGGCCATGCTGGCAGACCACCACGGGCCGCCGCTCGCCGGGCTTCAGGTCCTTGGGCACGACCAGGACGCCCCAGGCGAAGACCTCCGGCCACACATCCAGCACGACATCATACGCCGTCCAGCGGTCCGTTTCCGCAACCTTGCGAGTGCGCGGATTGGGCGGCTGCAACGGTTCGTCAAAACGTCCCATCCCGTCCGCATAGAACCGTTCGCGAAACGCGCGGGCCGCGTCGGCAAATTGAGCGGCGGGATGCACCGGGTGCGACTTCTGCGTACTCCAACGCAGGTCGGCCAATTCGGGCATCGCGGCGTGCAAGAAAAACCGGTCCCGGATCTGTTCGGACGCCCGTACCAACGACTGCACGTGCTGTTCAAGTTGCCGCACGGTCTGGCGATGCCGTTCTGCGGGCTCGAACCCGCGCCGGAGATCGACCGGCATGTCCTGGACCTTGCCCACGCTCCATTCCGAACCGAGACGTTGGAGGAACTCGCGCAGAGCCTCCACCGAGCCGGGACCGGCCGGTTGGCCGTGGTCTCCGTGGATTAGCGCCGGACGGGGAAATCCAGCCAACTCCGGAATCCGCCGGAATTCCGCCTGCACGGTTTCGGCCTCGGGCGTCTTCCAGTCGCCCTTGTGATCCGTAATTGCGGCCACGGGACTGTGCTCGATCACGACCTGCCGTGGCAACACCAAAGACGCAATTTCCGCATCGCCGAACCGCCGCAAGAGGCTCCAGACATTGCGATAGATCGGTTCCGCCCAAACGCGCTCGCGCGTGTCGAAGTACCCGCTGACCAACACCGCATCGATCCGAGGATCGAGGGCGGCCGCGTAAAAGGCGAGCAACCCGCCTTCCGCATAGCCCGCCACTCCGACCGGGACCGAATCGCCGTGCTGCTGATGGAACCAGTCGACGGCGGCCAGGACCTTTTGTACCTCGTATCCGATGACGTGCCGGCCCATGTGAAAGGCTTGGCGGTAGATCCACTCCCGCCAAGTCTGCCGAGTGCTCTGAATCTGCTTGTCCGGTGTGTCCAACGGACTGCGTTGCACCAGCACCGGGATGACCACTTCGCAGCCTTGCTCGGCCAGTCGCCGCGCAAACTGGTTGGCGGTCTCGATTCCCGGCGCCAGCCCGAGTAGCTGTTCCGGGGTCTGATCGGCATCGGACAGGGCAACCACACAGGCGACGGCGGACTGCTTGGGTTGGACCAGCAGTCCCTCGGCCTGCACACCTTCCAACACGGGCCAGCGCACTTGAAAAACCCGGTACCGGGATGTCTCCGCGACCAGCGCCGCCTGGTTGTCGTCGCCGTAACGTTCCATCCTCGGTGCGGATCTTGGATCGACCGCGCCGATAATCTCGCGCAATTTCTGACGGTTCTCGGCGATCGACGCTTCGTAAGCCTCGCGGAAAACTGCGTCGTTTTTCCAGTACCGGCTCCGTCCGCAAGCCGCTTCGGTGATCTTGCGGTCCACAAACTGGTGTGCTCCGTCCATCATCCGCGAGGAAAGATCTTCGTCGGGCCAGTCGAGCGGCTTCGTGCCCGGCACCGGGTCCGGCGTGGCAAAATCCCCGGCGGTAAGGCGACTGGGCGAGCAGACCGCCAAGCATATCAGCCCGGCACAACAAGAACGTCTTAGCACCGTTCGAGAAACAAGTGGCGTAAGCTTCCAGCTTGCGATGCCATGATCTCCCGCAAGCTGGAAGCTTACGCCACGGAGAAATCGGACACTTACTTCTCGAACGGTGCTTAGATCCATTCCTTGCCTCCTCCCGACACAAAGAACCACACCATTGGCGACCTGCTTACGGCGAGCCGGGAATCAGGGCGTCACGGATCAGCAGATCCCACTTTTGGCTCATCCTGTACATGGACTGCCCGATTTATGAAGCGTAAAATCCAGCGTCGGAGCGATCTCGAACGGGCGGAAGCGTGTTATGGCTCGCGGCGCGGAGGAAATCAAGCACCGTTCGGCCTTACACCGGCTGCTGGCGTAGTGTGGGCGGCAGTAGTGTGGGCGGCCGGGGGTTCACACCCCGGCAGATCCGATTACCATATATTCATGCACACGCCACCGCCGAACCAAAATCCGCCGCATTTTCCACGCCGATGGTACGTGGCGCCGAAGCATCTTTTGGTCGCCGCCTTTTGGGGCAGTTTCTTCTGCTGGCTCAATCGTTTGCCGCTCCAGTCGAACGAGTTCTGGGGGCAGGCTTGCTACGGCAAGTGGATCCTGGCCAACCGGGCCCTGCCGGCCGAAGACCCTTTCTGTCCGCTGGCCGCCGGCATGCGGCTGTTCGATACGGCTTGGCTCAGCCAAGTCATCTACGCCTCGGTCAACGCGTGGGGCGGGGCGGAAGCGCTGTCGGCCCTGTTCGCCTTGACGGTGGTCGCGGCGCATTTGGTCTTGGCTCGAGCCTTCTATCTGCAGACCCGCAATCTTCTGGTTACACATCTCGGCGTGCTGTTGGTCGCAGCGGTTAGTCTGAGCCGGCTTCCGGAAGCGAACGTTGACATGTTTGGAATGTTGTGTTTTGCCGGACTGCTGTGGCTGCTGGTGCGGGATCGGGTTGCTGACGCGGACGCGGCGGGCGGCGACTTACGGACGACGCGGATCCGCTGGGCGTTGTGGCTGGGAGTTCCTCTGCTGTTGGCCCTCTGGGCAAATCTGCACGGCTCGTTCATCTGTGGGTTGCTCGTCCTGGTCGGTTGGTTCATGGGTGCTTTGGTCGAGGCAGTTTGGCGCGAGCGGACCGTTCGCGGCGTCGTCGGGGATCCGGCGGTGCGGCGCTGGGCATGGCTGTGCGAACTGGCCCTGGCCGCCACATGCCTGAATCCCTATGGCGTCCAGTTGGTGCTGTACAATACTTGGTTTGCGGACTTCCGGCATTTGCGCGAGTTGCCGGCCTGGGAGCCGTTGGTGCTGCTCCAGCCGGGCGGGCGGGAACTGGTTGCGTCGCTACTACTTGCGATTTTGGTGTTCCGCTTCAGCCGCAAGACGCTGCCGGTTGCCGATATCTTGTTGCTGGCCGCCTTCAGCTTTGTCTTCGCGGGCGGTGTCAGGATGGCTTGGTGGTACGCCGCCGTGTTCGGACTTGCCGTGACGTCGCAATTGGCCGAGATCGGGACATGTTGGTTGAACAGGCCAATGCGCGGACGGCAAATTGACGAGGGCGAGCCGAGCCGCCGCTGGTTTTGCGCTGACGGCAGACGAGCCTTGAGCTACACGGTCATGGCGGTGGGGGTGGTCTGGATTTGCTTCGCCCTTTCGCCTGCTTGGGACTCCTTGCTCCGCGGTCAGCCGCGGCCGCCGGAGCGAATGTATGGCGGCGGCACCCCCTGGAAGCTGAGTCAGTACCTGCGCGAGAACCCGCCGCAAGGCCAAGTGTTTCATCCGCACTGGTGGGGCGATTGGTTGATCTGGGACGGTCCAACGGGGTTGCGGCCCTTCTTGATGACGAACTTGAACCTGGCGCCGCCGAAGGTGTGGACCGATTACCGGATTATCCGCGAAACGCGATCCGGCTGGTCCGATGTGCTGCTGCGTTATGGGGCCCGGACCGTCGTCCTGGACAGGCACCGACAAACGACCCTGCTGCGTTTCCTGCGCGGGTCGGACGAATGGGATCTGCAGTACGAGGACGAGTTGAGCGTGGTCTTCGCCCAAGCCGAGGGCAAGGCGTCTACGCAAAAATCCCTCGAGGATGCGGAACAAGGAGTGAGTTTAGATGAATAGCACACCCCCGTCCCCGGCGAAACGCAGTTGGGCCGTCTGGCTGTTCTTGGCAGGCCAGCCGCTGGTGCTGGCGGTGGTCACGTACACGGCAATCTCCGGTTCGCGCGAATTTCAGCAGGCTTGGCAAGTTCCGCCGATGCAGGAGCATCCGCTGAGCATCCGGCCGCTGCAGGATTGTCCGGATGTCGTGTCGGACGAGCAACTGCACCGCGCCTTGCTGCGGCTGCGTCCGCGGTTGGCGGGGAAGAACACGCTGCTGGCTGACGTGGACCATGCCCTGCGTTGCTGGGGTCCGCACGCCAAATTTGATGATTCCGAGTTCGCTTCCGGAGCGGACCTGCGGGCGCTGCTGACCGACACCCGCCGGTTTGCCGAGTTGTACGGACCCGACCAGCCGTCGGCCATGTATGACACTCCGTTCGGCGTCTGTTGCCGCGTCAAGGAGGGCATCGCCAGCACGTCGCACACGGACCACACCCTGGCCTGCCTGGCCGAAGTCGGCACGCCTCTGTCCTTCCCGATATTCACCCCGTCGCGGGAAACGGACTATCGGGCGATGATCGAGCAGTCGCTGCACGATTTCGACCTCGGCCAAATCGAATACGAGTGGTCGGCCAAGACATTTGCACTTTTTTTGCCGCCCACGACCCGCTGGCACAGCACCGAAGGGCAGACGCTGTCCTTCGACCTGCTGGCCGACCGGGTCATGCGAGAAAGGCTTCCGCGCGGTGTGTGCTACGGCATGCATCGGCTGTACGGTTTGATGGCCTACCTCCGGCTGGACGAACAGACCCCGATCCTGTCGCCAGGCATGCGCGAACGGATCCGCCGATTCTTGAAGGACGCCAACCGGCGACTGGTGGCCAACCAGCACGCCGACGGCTTCTGGAACGGCGACTGGCCCTTTGCTCCGCCGGCCACCAGCGAGCCGACGAAGCGTCCCGGCGATCAACTGTACTTTCGGATTGTCGTCACCGGGCATGCCCTCGAATACTGGGCCCTGGCGCCAAAGGAACTTCAGCCCAAGCGGTCCGTCGTCGTCGCTACCGCAAATTGGATTGTGCGGACGATCGACACCGTTTCCGAGGAGGAACTGCGGGCCAATTTCTCGTTCCTGTCCCATGCCGTCCGCGGTTTGGCGTTGTGGCGTGGCAAAGAGCCGTTCGAGGCGCTGCAGACGCTCACCGAGCTTGCTGGGGATGGTCATTCCTGACGCGGTTGCTGTTGGAGTCCAGGCTTTAGCCTGTCCCGGCAGCCTCAAGGCTGGACTCCAACCGTCGGCAGGCTGCGTCCGAGTCGACATCGCCGTTCGCCGCGGACCGCCCCTGTATCGGCCGACAGGGTTTCGATATCATACTGAAATGAATACCTGCGACTTGAGTTTTGAAATCCCCCGCCTGGGCGAACCGCGTTTCGCTTCCCCCGTCTCACTGCGGTTCGTCTCCGACGACGAGTACGTGCTGTACGATTCCGACCCGATGACCGTCCAAGCCGCATGGGCGGCCGGCAAGCAGCCCGTTTGCTTCGAGTTGGCCGGCCCGCGACGGAAGATCTTCTTTGAGCCTTCCAAGTTATCCTGCGGCATCGTCACGTGCGGCGGGCTGTGTCCCGGCTTGAACGACGTGATCCGATCCGTGGTGTTCGGGCTGTACCACCACTACGGCGTGCAAACCGTCTGGGGCTTCCGCTTTGGTTACGCGGGTCTCGTCGAACGCCTCGGCCAACGACCCCTGTTGCTGACGCCCGACGTGGTCGACGCAATCCACGAGGACGGTGGCACCATCCTAGGTTCGTCCCGCGGCCCGCAGGATGTCGGCGAGATGGTCGACACCCTGCAGCGGATGGGCATCGGCATCCTGTTTGCGTTGGGCGGCGACGGCACCCAGCGCGGGGCGCTGGCCATCGCCGAAGAGACCCGCCGCCGCAACCTCCCGATCAGCGTCATCGGCATCCCCAAGACCGTGGACAACGACGTTTCGTTCGTTCAGCAGTCCTTTGGCTTCCACACGGCGATCAGCCAAACGCGGACGCCGATTATCGGTGCGCACTGGGAGGCCAAAGGCGTCCGCAACGGTGTAGGGTTGGTCAAACTGATGGGCCGTTACAGCGGGTTTATCGCCGCCTATGCCACGCTGGCCAACAGCGACGTCAATTTCTGCTTGGTGCCCGAAGTGCCCTTCACGCTACCGGGATTCCTGGACGTGCTGCAACGGCGGCTGGACCGTCGCGGCCACGCCGTCGTAGTCGTCGCCGAAGGCGCCGGGCAAGAGTTGCTGCAGGCCGGCCAGGCGTGCGATGCATCGGGCAATCTGAAGCTGGCCGATATCGGTTTGTTCCTCAAAGACCAGATCAGCCAGTATTTCAAAGCGTCAGGGTTCGAGGCAAACCTGAAGTACATCGACCCCAGCTACACGATCCGCAGCATGCGCACCGATTCGCACGACGCCGCGTTCTGCTTGATGCTGGGCCACCATGCCGTCCACGCCGGCATGTCCGGCCGCACCGCCATGCTGGTCGGCGACTGGCGCGGCGAATTCACCCACGTCCCCATCGCCGCCGCCGTCTCGCAGCGCAAACAGATCCATCCCGACGGCCGCCTCTGGAACTCCGTGCTGGCTGCCACCGGCCAGCCGCGGCAGATGTAACGGCAAGAGCGAGAACCACTGTGCGGCTGCGTTCGCTCGGATTCCGAAAAAAAAGAGGTTCGTTGCCTGCGGCCTTGAGCGGCGACGAGCGTTAACGTTTCGACAGTTCGCTTCGTAGCTCTTCGGCCAGCCCGCGAAGTTGGTCCACGGACATCGTGGCTAGCTCGGCATCCGGTCTGGGCGTGCGTTGGAGAATCTCTTCGTACGCGCGGATGCGACCCAGCCATAGGC